>CAZNEN010000004.1:0-126399 GCA_964572355.1 uncultured Muribaculaceae bacterium | reverse complement strand
CGGAGACAGAGCACAAGTTGTTAACGATTCAAAAGTTAATGCTGAAGAAGATGTTGAAATTACCGCAGATAATGTTTGGTTCCGCAATTCAGAGTTAAAAGCTGCTAACGAGATTAATGCAAAAGCAACAAAAGGTTATTTATGGGCTGAAGATTCCGTAATGCAGGCTAATAAAATTACTTTAGATGCAGCTACAAATGTAACAGGTAAAATTGACTTAAAAGAAAGCCAGACAAATATTAATGCAGGAAATGATGTTGATGTTGTACTTGCAAATGTTGGAAACAGAAATAACGGTTTAATTGCAAAAGCCGGTAGTGATATGACTGTTACCACAGACGGTACATTGTCCGTATCAAGTTTAATATCGGGTAATGATATGACAATAAATGCAGATAAAGTAATTTCCGGTTATCCGAAAACAAGTGAATCTTTAGAAACGGCAGGGGACAGTTCCGATCGTGCATATATAGAAGTAGGCGGTACATTTACTTCAAATACTGCAAATGACAGCTACGTGGTATCAAAATCGGCTGACTTAACAGAAGACGGTAAATATATGCAAAGACATCATATCGAGTATGGCAACGGTGAAGAAAAGATATTATTAGTAAACAAAAGACCGTATGTTGCACCTCCGGTAGAAGATGATACTACTATTGATGTCAATAAAGATCAATCGGAAATGTTGAACAAAATACCGCGTAAACCTGAAACATTCAATAATGCCACTACTATTAATAACGGAAGAACAACATTTGTAGATGTATTTGCAGCAGCAAGCCAGATTGAAATAGTAGATGACGAAGAAGGATAAAAATTAATAATAACACCAATAAAAAGGAGTCTTTAAAAAGGCTCCTTTTTGTTTGACTAAATATATGGGATTAAGTTAACATAATACATATATAGGGGATATTATTTTATGAAAATAAAAATATATTGTTTGTCTGTTTTGTTTTTTATTGGGGCTTGTGCTTTTGCGGATGCCATTATTGAGCATAGAATAAAACCGAGTACATCTGCTATTCAATCTTCAAATTTTGACATAAATAAAACCAATTATTCGGATGATTGGAATTCTAATGCATTAACTCCTGCTGTTAAAGAAATACGTAGCAAAATTGACAAGTCCCCGAATGATTACTCTTTATATGTTTCTTTAGTTGATTTATATATCAGAATAAAACAGTACGATAGTGCTTATGAGGAATTAATTTTCCTGTATAATCTTGAAAAAAAAGAGAAACTTAATAATCAGGTTCTTAAACAAATTGAAAATTTGTTTAAAACTTGCCAAAAAGCCTTAAAAACAAATCGTAATAATTCATTATTGAGTTTAGATATGTCTGTTATGGCAATGATTTTACATGATAAAGATCAAGCTGATACATATCTTGAAATAGCTTCTTCAAAAATATATGATGCGGAGCTTATGAAAAATGCTCTTAATAAAATAATTGATTATACTCAAAATTACAGTCTTGGCTCTACGGTTGCTGCACGATTAAAACAAAAATTTCCGAATGATATTGAAATATTGAAATTGCAGGCTAAGTATTTAATTATGCAGGGGAACACTAATGAGGCAATTGCAGAATGTAAAAATATTATATCAGCTCATCCGGATGATAAAGAAACTAAATATTTCTTATTTAAAATGCTTATAAATCAAAATAAGTCCGAAAAAGAAATAATTAATATTATATATAACAATCCCTATAAAAATAATCTTCAATATGCTTATTCAGACATCTCAAATATACTCGTTATGAATAACGATATAGATAAAGCAAAAATTTTTATTTCATCTTTACTGAAAAACTACCCCGATAATGCGGAGGGATATATTTTGCTTTCCGATATATACAGAAAAGAAGGAAAACTTAAAGAGTCTTATGAGGTTTTGGAAAAAGGACGGGATAAAATTAATACTAATGAAGCGGTATCTAAATATAATGTATTGTTGGCAAAATTATCGGATGAACCTGTAAGTGAAGCTAATTCTCTTATCGCAAACGGACTTTACAAAGAAGCATTAGAAGTTCTTTCTGCTGCTAATCAAGAGAGTTTATATGTTATTCTTACTCAGGCAAGAGCTAATTATCTTATTTCAGAAAAACAAAAAACTTTGCAGCTTTTAAATAAAGCAATGACACTTTTTCCCAATAATTCTGATGTTTTTTGTGCATTTGGCTATATTTATTTAAAAGAAAAAGATATAGCTACTGCCAGAAAATATGCTAATAAAGCTTTAGAAATTTATCCCGATAATAAAACCGCTTTGGATTTGTCGGATATGATTGATAAAGCGGAAGCTGATAAAAATATAAATCAGATTATTTCTTTATTCGATACCCAAAATTATTCTGAGGCTATGAGGTTAATTGATGAAACCATAAAAGTTAATCCTAAAGATGCAAATTTGTATTATTATAAAGCATTAACTTATATTGCACAAAATAATTATGCCGCTTCAACCGCATCTTTATATAAGTGTCTTGAACTTGATAAAAATAATGTATTGGCATATTTTTATCTGGGTATAACTTTTGATAATTTATCCGAACCTAAAAACGCTTTAATGTATTACAAAAAATTTACTGAGCTTCTTCCCGAAGACGAATTTGGAGAAAGCGAAAAGCTTGAGTATGCAAAATTAAGAATTCAAAAACTTAATAGTTAACTTTGTAATTAACAATATTTGATATTTGTACAAAAAAATCTTTAACTTTGCTATTATATAGTAATGGATATATTAAAGACATTTGAAATATTTTTGGCTGCGCCTATAAGTATAATTCATAAACGAAATATAAAAATTATGCATGTTGAAACAAATATTTTTGCGCAGAAACTTCCTGTTGATGTTAAATTTGATGATGATATTGAGTTAACCGTATATAATAATCCTAAAGTATATAAACTGCTTTCAAGTGTAATATATAAGAAAAGACTAAAAGATGAAAATAACAAAAGCAAAGTTCGTAACTAGCGCACCTTCATTGGATGAGTGTCCGGAATTTAACTTGCCGGAATTTGCACTGATAGGAAGATCAAATGTTGGTAAATCATCTTTTATCAATTCTATAGTAAATATAAAAGGTTTGGCAAAAACAAGCAATACTCCCGGTAAAACTAAACTTATTAATTTATTTAATATAAATGATTTGTTTATATTTGCTGATTTGCCCGGCTACGGATATGCCAAGGTTTGTGCAAAACTCCAAAATCAATGGAAAAAAAATTTGGAAAATTATCTTCTGAACAGAAAATCAATTGTTTCTTTAATTCAACTTATTGACTCAAGACATGATATACAGCAAAATGACTTACAAATGGCAGAATGGATTATATATAACAAACTTCCGTCTTTTGTTATTGCTACAAAAGTAGATCAAATACCAAAATCGCAGGTTTTATCTGTATGTAATAAGTTTGAGAAGAAACTGAATCTGCAGGTGTTCCCATTTTCAAAAACAAATTCTTTCTATAATCAAAAAATAATGGAAAAAATACAAGAGTTTTTGACAAACTAATCACTTTTTGTATTTTCAAGAAAAGATAAAATACATTCTTTAATTGTATAAGGTGTATTTAATTTTTTATTATGCTTTTTTCCGGAGTTTTTCTCTATTATTTCGTTATGAATTGCAACGGAGTCTTCTTCATTTTTAATGTCGGATTGAAATCTCTTGCGCAATAATAATAATGAACAAATAATTATAATTGCACATATTATCATTGTTCCGAAGGATATAAACAACTTATTGGAAACAAAAGATAATTCACTTTGAGCATTAAAATTTTCTTGCGGCGGAGGCAAAATTTCAATTCCTGTATCAAATGACGGAATTTGAAAATTTTTTATATTGTTATCTGCTATATGAATTTGAGGAGTCATTTATTTTAATTGCTTTCTGGTTTTTTCTTCGGTTTTCTTCCGGGTTTTTTTCTTGTGTTTTTTTCCGATTCTTTTGAAACGTATTCTTCCGTTAAAATATTATTTTCTGTTTTTATTTCGCCCGAATCTGATTTGAGTTCCTGATTTGAATCATCTTTAACAGTTGTTTTTTTCTTACCTCTTGCTTTTCTTTGAGGTTTTTGCATTTTTTCTTCCGTCTTAATTTCGCGTTTTTCATCTTGGAGTTGTTCTTCTTTTTGAATTAATGGAATTGTATCAAAAAGTTCTTTTTGCTCCGATGTTTCATTAATATTTTCTTTTATTTCGGTATACTGTTGATTTGTCTGCTGTTCTGTTTGTTCGGGTTTTTGATTTCCCCTGTTATTATATTTAAAATTTTTCTTTTGCTGATTATGCTGATTATTAATGCCATTTTGTTCATTTTCAGCTAGGGGATTATTGTTCGGGTTATTAAAAACTTTATTTTGTTTATAATTAGGAGTTTTGTTCTTAATTTGCTGTACAGAAACTTTTAACTTTGCAGCTTTAGCTTTAGCTTCTCCCTCTGCTACCGGCGAAGAAAAAGTTAAATCATCCGCGATATATCCTGTTCCCTGGCAATGCGGACATTTTTTGCCGAATATTTCATATAAACTCTGTCCCTGCCTGTGCCTTGTAAGCTCAACCAATCCCAAGTCGGAAAGCTGGCCGACCTGCGGTTTTGCTTTATCCTTTTCAAGAGCTATTTCAAGCTCCTCCATAATTGCAAGTTTATCTTTTCTGTTATTCATATCAATAAAATCAATAACAACCATTCCGCCTATGTTTCTTAATCTTAGTTGTCTTGCTATTTCATGTACGGCTTCAAGATTTGTTTTAACAATTGTTTCATCCTGAGTATTAGAACTTACAAATTTACCGCTGTTAACGTCAATTACCGTTAAAGCCTCTGTTGTTTGTATAAATAAATATCCTCCGCTCGGCAGGTTTACTTTTGTCTGCAATGCGGATTTTATCTCCTTTACAATGCCTGAAGCGGCAAGAAGCGTTTCCGAACCTTTATATGCATTTACTTCAATGTTTTTATTCATATTCCAGTTTTGAAGCATTTGCTGAGTTCTGTGTACTCCGTATGAAGTATCAAGGATAATTTCGTCTACATCTTCGCTGCAAGCTTCTCTTAAAACCCTGTATAAAAGATCCTGATCCCGATATAAAAGACTTGGAGCAGGTCTTGTTTCCGCTGCAGTGATAATTGTATTCCATTTTTCAAGAAGAATTTCCATATCTTCTTGAATATCCGCATCCGACTGACCTTCAGCTTCTGTTCTTACAATTACACCGATACCTACGGGTTTTAACAGGCTTATTATCGACTTTAGCCTTGCCCGCTCCTTCTGGCTTACTATTTTTCTTGAAACATTAATACCTGTTTCTTGAGGCATTAATACCAGAAAACGGCCGGGAAGACTGATTAAAGTTGAAACTCTGGGTCCTTTATGCCCAACAGGCTCTTTTACAACCTGAACAATTATTTTTTGTTTTGGTGATAATTTTTCTTTTAAAGTTCCTTTTCCTATAGCATCATGTGCATGTAAAAAGCCCATTTTATCATAACCCACATTAACAAATGCGGCGTCTATACTGGGCAGTATATTATCAACGGTTGCAAGATATACATCATTTAAAAGCATATCTCCTTTTTGTACATAAAATTCGCATATTTTACCGTCTTCTATTACGGCTGCTATGTTATCTCTTTCTGCTACAACTATCGCCTTTGACATATTATTTCCTTTTCTAAATCTGTTATTTTATAACTTGTTCATATTTGTGTCATAAAAACATTTTCTAACTATTCTGAAGTTTATGTCAGGCAAATATATCTTTATTACATCTTCAGGTTTTACTGACGGAATGTCATCCGACTGCCCTGTCTTTAAAACCATATAAAGCTTATTTCCTTCAACTTCTGCTGATTTTATTGACTTTCTTATATCAACAAGTTTTTTTATACCTTTTTTATTTATCTTCTCAATGAATATTTCATTACTCAAAGATATTACATTTTCAATATACAACAAATTTTCATTTTTTAAAATACCCTCTTTAATCGGAGTAAATGAATACAATGCCCATTGCGCCGTTATATCAATAGCAGGCAATTTTTTTTCTATTTTTTCGGCATTTATGATTTTAATATTTACGGGTGAAACTCTGTTAAGTATTTTAATAAGTTCATTTGTTTCAATATTATTATATATTTCAATATCTATTAGTTCACATTCGCTTTCAACAAAGATAGGGAGTGCAATGCCGAGAGAGAATTTCGGACTCGGGTTAAATCCTTGTGAAAAACATAAATCAAGACCTGAACGAAAGAGCATTTTTATTATTGTATTCTGCCAGTCAAGGTGTGAAATGTAGCGCATTTCATTTAATTTTGCTATTTTTAAACGGTATCTGAAAGAGTCTGTATTTTTAGTTGTTGCGGCTGATTCATGAGTATAGACTTTTTCCGTTATATACGGTTTATCAATTATTTTACGTGTTTTCAAATTTTTGCATACGCCGCAGTTTGAACATTGAAATTCACAAGGAATAATATTAACTGCACCCAGGGCATTTTTATACTGTTTCTTCAGCCAGTCTTTGTCAATTCCTGCGTCAATAATATCCCATGGCAGTTTTTCCTCCAAATTATAGTTCCTTTGTGCTTCTTTATTTATATTAATACCGCATTCAAGTGCTGTTTCCGCCCATAAATTTTCATCAACATTTTCATCCCATGTGGAAAGATAAACTCCTTTTCTGTGCAAAGAGAGTATAAAATCATTATATCTTTCATCACCTCTTGTTACGGCGCATTCGATTTTTGATGTAAAACTGTTGTGGTAATTGAGTTTTATTCCTTTTATATTTCTGGTTTTCTCAATAAGATATTTAATTTTCTCATTAATCATCTCTGTTGAATTTTGAGAAAACCATTGAAAAGGAGTAAACGGTTTTGGAACAAATATTGAAATTGTACAGGTTATGGTTAAATTATCTTTAAAGTCGTTTTCTTTTTTTATAATATGGCTTTTCTCTTTTATCTTGAGGAAAAGTTCTGTCATTTCATCTAAATCTTTAAATGTTTCTGTCGGCAATCCTATCATAAAATACAGTTTTATGTGTGAAAAACCGTTTTTATAGCAGTTTAAAATTGTATCAATGATTTGTTCTTCAGTTAAATTTTTATTTATAACATTTCTGAGTCTTTGACTGCCTGCTTCCGGTGCTAAAGTTGCCGTGGTAGAGCGCACCTGTCTTACCATTTTTGCTAATTTCTGGCTGTATCTGTCAATACGCTGGCTTGGAAGTGATACGGATATTTTTCTTTTCTGCAGATTTGAACATAATGATTCTATTACACATTCAATATTTGTATAGTCATTTGAAGATAATGATAAGAGAGAATATTCGTCATAGCCGGTTTTAAGAACGGATTCTTCAACCATATTTATTATATCTTGGGCTTTTCTTTCTCTGATTGGTAAATTTGTATGTCCTGCCTGACAAAAACGGCACATTCTGCCGCATCCGCGTCTTATTTCTATTATAGTTCTGTCATGTATTCCTGATGAGTATGGGATAGGGCATTGCGTAAATTTATTGTTCTTTGATATGTCATATATCCTCTTTTTGGTTATTTTGGGTTCTTCAGGATTGTATATTCCTTCTATTTTTGATAATTCTTTAATTATTTGTTTTCTGGAAAAGTTTTTTTCTTTTAATTTTGAATATGTTTCTAATACATCGATTAAAATTTCCTCTCCGTCGCCAACCATAATTAAATCTATAAAATTTTGAATCGGTTTCGGATTAAAACAACAAGGACCTCCGGCAAGAATTATTGGTAAATTTTCTTTTCTTTCTTCTCTTAATAAAGGAATATTACTCAATTTAATCATTTCTAAAACAGTAGGATATGCAAGTTCATATTGAAGCGAGAATCCTATCAAATCGAAATTTTTAACCGGTTTTTTACTTTCTAAAGCGTAAAGAGGAATATTATTATTTCTCAGAATACTTCTAAAATCAATATCGGGAGCATATACCCTGTCTGCCATAAACCTTTCATCTGAGTTTACGATATCGTATAGAATTTTTTGTCCCAAATTACTTATTGCTATTTCATATTTATCAGGGAAAGCGAGTACAACTCTGGTTTTTACGGAATTAAAATCTTTGTTGTAACTTAAATATTCTGAACCTATATATTGGTATGGTTTTTTGACCTCATATAATAAGTTTTGTATATCAACAGACAGCCGGGTTTCCATTATGCCAAATCTTCCGGAATATATCTTTCAATGTCTATAATTTCTCCGTATGCTTCGGTATTTCTGAATTTATTAAAGAAATTAAGCAAGGAATCATAGGGTACCTTATATTTATATAAAGCGACACCTAATGCGTTTTTTCTCATTACGCTGATTATGTAAAAACATTTTTTTGCATATTCTCTTAGTGCTTCTTCTTTATAATAATTACCGTTTTCGTCTTTTGTTATCTTTACATACTGAAATCCTTTAAAAAATCGGTGACGAATATTATCTCCGCTTTGAGAAGGTTTCCTGAATATATCTATTATTTTATCATTTTTATTATCCGACATAGTTTAATTTGAACATAGTTTTATTAAAGCGGTCAAGTTATTAACATAATTTAAATTTTTAGTATGAATCCTCCGTAATATAAGAAATCACTTCGGGGTATTCGTCAATTATGCTTAAATTTCTGTATTGTTCCAAGTAATATTCGCCTTTATCAGTTATCGAAGATGCCCATGCTCCGTCATGATACCCCCAGAAAACTGCTTCCATTATATCATTTCCGGTGGGGAGAATGCCGTTTTCTTTCAGGTCATTTTCTTTTTTTTCTTTTAAAAATTTTAAGTTGTAAATACAGGCATCAAGGTTGTCATAAGGATTCATAATATCAAGTTCATTCTCAGTCCCCGTAAAGCCGTAATAGTAATTTAGATAATCTATGGTGTCAGGAGTCAGTTGAAAAGGTCCGTATGCTTCTCCGGTATAGCTTACAAGGTACTCTCCGTTATTGTCATATATTCTGCCGCTTGATTCTATATATAGAATTTTCAATACATCTATTACTTCAATTTCTCCTTCACCTATTGTATTTACCCTATTCTTTATTAAGGATAATCCGTCAGTCCCCAGTTGGGAAGAAAATCTGTCAAGAGACTCGGTAATATTATAATAAACTTCTCTTACTTCTGAATTGCTATTTATTATATTTTGCGCAATTTCATCAGAATTTGCGGCAATAAAACTCTCTGTTGCTTCATAATCTTGAGGTGCCTCTGTTATATACGGTGCCGTATTAATATTGGAATCGGTATTTTGTTTGGGTGCAGCTTTCAGAATCAGAGAACTTGTACCTATGCCGATACCTATGGCTGCAGCACCCGCAGCGATTCTGCGCATTAATGCTTGTCTTTTTCTTTTTTTTCTTCGTTCTTCTCTTTTTGTTTTGTAATTTTCAGGTCTTCTTGTTGTTTTATTTTCTTTTTTCTCAAATATATCTCTTTCGAGTCTTTTGTCGGGAATAACATATCTATCCTTCTCAAAATCATATACTCCTGATTGACGCACATGAATATACGGATAGTCCAAAGACCGATTGCCTGTTTTTGGCGAATATCCGGAATTGCCGCGAATTCTTCCTTCATCGTATTGCATATATTTTCTTCACTTACCTGTTAGTTATACTATTTTAAATAAAACAAGCTGATACATAAAATTGCTTTTATCATTTACTGTTTTGTCGTAAAAGCTAAATCAGGTTTTCTTGCCGCAAGAGTTTCATCTACCTTTGTAACCGGGGTGTGAACTGGATGATTATGCAAGCTTTCGGGGGAAGTTTTTGCTGTTTGAGCTATTTGTATCATTGCATTTATAAAATCATCAAGACGTTCTTTTGTTTCGGTTTCTGTAGGTTCTATCATAATGGCTTCATGTACTATTAAAGGGAAATATATTGTAGGCGGATGAAAATTATAATCCATAAGATTTTTGGCAATATCCAGCGTACTTATTCCGTATTCTTTTTGTTTATCTCCGGATAATACAAATTCATGCATACATTTTGTATTATATGGAAGCATGTAATATTCTTTTAACTTACTCATCATATAATTAGCGCTTAATACCGCGTCGGCACTCGCTCTTTTAAGTTCCTTGCCCATTAAAAGAATATATGCATAAGCCTTTATTAATACGGAAAAGTTTCCGTAAAAAGCTTTAATCTTTCCTATGGAATGTTTCAGATTATAATTTCTGAAATATTTATTTCCGTCAAAATCAATTATCGGGACAGGCAGAAAATCCCTTAATTTTTCAATAACTCCGACAGGACCTGCACCCGGACCGCCTCCGCCGTGAGGGGTTGCAAATGTTTTATGCAGGTTTAAGTGTACGATATCAAATCCCATTAATTTAGGATTTGTATATCCCATTATCGCATTCATATTTGCACCGTCATAATATAATAATCCGCCTGCTTTGTGGACTATTTCCGATATTTCAAGTATATTTTCTTCAAACAGTCCCAGTGTATTCGGATTTGTAAGCATAATAGCGGCAGTATTTTCGTCGACAATTGATTTTAAAGCTTCTATATCAACAAGCCCTTTTTCATTTGATTTTAATTCTATGATATTATATCCGCACATGGCTGCACTTGCAGGATTTGTTCCGTGGGCGGAATCGGGAATTATTACATTTTTTCTGTTCTGGTTTATAGTTTCAAAATATTTTTTTACAATCATCATACCGCATAGCTCGCCATGAGCACCTGCTGCCGGCTGTAAAGTTACTGCATCCATACCCGTTATAATTTTAATTGCTTCCTGAAGATTGTACATCAGTTCCAGAGATCCTTGAGAATCTTCATCATCCTGAAGAGGATGGAGAGTGCAAAAATCATCTAATGAAGCCATCATTTCGTTTACTTTAGGATTATATTTCATCGTACAGGAACCCAAAGGATAAAATCCTTTTTCAATACAGAAGTTTTTATCAGATAATTCTTTGTAATGTCTCATAACCTCAAGTTCTGATATTTCGGGAAGTATGGTTAATTCGTCGTTATTTATATATTTATTGTCTATAAAAGAAAAGTCTGTTTTATCGTTGGTTAGATTTATTCCGTTTGTATTTTTTACCGTTTTTTCAAAAATTAATTTTGTCATATTATTCCCTATATTCGTAATGTGCTTTCTGGCAGGCTTTCACTGCTCTTATTGCTATTTCATGCAAAGAAGCATCTTTGTATAATGCACGTCCTAAACCGACAGCCTTTACTCCGGCTTTTAAATAATTCGGTATATCGTCAATTTTTATGCTTCCTGTTGCTATTACATTTATAAAATTCATTGGTCTTAAAATATCTTCTATATATTCTGCTCCGCCCATCGGATTAGCGGGAGAAATTTTTATTATTTGTGTTCTTGCTTTCCATGCAGAATATGCTTCATTGGGTGTTGTTGCAGTCATTATCAGCGGTATTTTCTGGCTTTTGCATAATCTTACAAGATTCATTTGAAAAATAGGCGATACAATAACATCAGCACCGGCATCAATTACAATTTGAGCCTGTCGTTGAGTGATAATACCTCCCGCCATTATAAGAGGTCTTGTATTGCTCTTTGTTATTTCTTTTAAAACTGATACCATTTGAGGTGTATCTATTACAAGTTCAATAATTTTAATTCCGCTGTCAGTGATAGTACTGATTATATCTCTGGTTTTATTTTGCTCTTGCATTCTTAATACTGCAAAAACCTTTTCTGCGGAAATCTTTTCAATAAAATCCATTTTATTTCTTTCTTAATTTCATTAAATTCAATATAAAAGCATTTTCATTTTTTTCGGAATTATCATTGCCAATTAACTTTTCAAGATCTTCCTTAAATTTTGCTATATCTTCATATTTACGCAATATCCCGTCAATGGCTATAGATATATCTCCTGTTTCTTCCGATACCACTATACAGGCAGAATCGGAAATTTCACTTGCCCCGATAGCTGCTCTGTGACGGGTTCCGTATCTCCAGCTCAATTTAGGATCTTCAGTCAATGGCAACAGTACTCCTGCAGCTAATATTTTATCTTCGTATATTACCATAGCTCCGTCATGGAGAGGAGTATTGGGGAAAAATACGGTTAAAATAAGCTCTGCCGAAATATCGGCATTAATTGATGTTCCGACTTCATTATATAATGATTTATCCGGTGTTTTTTGTATTACTATTAATGCGCCTCTTTTGACCCTGCTGCAATATTTAACTGCTTCAGTGATTTCTTTTATTACATTTGTTTTTTGCTCTTTATTTCCGTTTTTTAAAGAAAAGAAGTTTTTTGCAACAAATTTGGTCTGTCCGAGATGTACAAGCAATTTCCTTAGTTCGGGCTGGAACACGATAACTAAAGAAAGAAGAATACCGCTCAATAAATATTGTGCGATTTGTCCTAAAATTTGAAATTCAAGAGCAATAAGCACCGCACTGAATATCCACGCTGCTATAATAAAAAATAATATTCCTCTTACCAGTTTTTCCGCTTGTGTGTTTTTTATAAACTTTATATAAAAATATGCCGTTACAAGAATTACAACCAGAATCTGTAAAAAATCTTTTAAAGTAAAAGTTGCCGGATTGTTTACAAAAATACCGTTGTCGAAAAAACTTTTATAAAGATTTAGTATTGTATCAAGCATTAATTACCTAATTCAATCTATCCGGAATTACATCGGATTCACATAATTGCTCATAAGACTGCCTACTAATTATGATATCAGATTTTCCGTTATTTACAAGTACTGCGGCAGGTTTTAAAACACGGTTATAATTACTTGACATAGAGTATCCGTATGCTCCTGTATCATAAAAACAAATGATATCACCCTCTTCAATTTCAGGCAGCATTATATCTTTAGCCAGAATATCTCCGGATTCGCAGAATCTGCCTGCAATAGTGACTTTTTCAACGCAGTTACCATTTGGCTTATTTGCTATTTCAACGGTATATTTTGCCTGGTATAAACTCGGTCGTGCATTATCAGCCATGCCGCCATCTACTGCCTGATATTTTCTTCCGTTAGGTACCTGTTTTGAGCTTCCTGCAGTATATAATGTTATACCGGATGTTCCTATAACGCTTCTTCCCGGTTCAATATATATGGCAGGTTCTTCAATTCCGTATTTTTTAACGTGTATATTTATTGATTCAATAATTGTTTGTGCTACTTCAAATATTGATACAGGCAGGTCATTTTCAGTATATTTAATACCGATACCGCCGCCGAGATTAACTTCTTTTAATATAATTCCGAAGTTATCTTGTATTCTTTTTATTTCTTTAAAAATAACATCAATTTCATCGAAATAGACTTGCTTTTCAAAAATTTGAGAACCTATATGTGCATGTAATCCGACAAGATTTAAATTTGTATATTCATCTTTTATAAGTTCAATTGTTTCATCAATTTGTGTTAAGTCAAAACCGAATTTGGAATCTAAATGTCCGGTTTGTATGTATTCGTGTGTATGACATTCAATTCCCGGGGTTATTCTTAGTAAAATTCTTATTTTTTTGTTGTATGATTTGGCAATATTATTCAAAAGAGCCAGCTCAAAAAAATTGTCAACGGAAATTGTGCCTATTCCGCATTCAACGGCGAGAGTCAATTCATCATAAGATTTATTATTTCCGTTAAATAAAGTTTTAGACATATCAAACCCCGCCGATTTTGCCGTATATATTTCGCCCCCCGAACATAAGTCAAGTCCGAAATTCTCTTGCTGCATTATCCTGCAAACAGCTTGTGTCATAAAAGCTTTGGCTGCGTACATCATATTTATTTTAGGATAAAATTTAAATGCTTCTTTGTATTCTCTTGTTATTGTACGTATCGTTTCTTCGTCAAAAACATATAAAGGAGTTCCGTATTTATTTGCAAGTTCAACAAGATCGCATCCTCCTATTTCTATATTTCCGTTCTTATTGATTTTTGTTGTAACAGGTTTAATGCTTTGATTTGCCGTTTTCATGACCTCTCCTTAGTTTAAACTTATTTTGTAAATGCAAACATTTCTATATTAACATAAAGAATTTTTATCTTGATAAAAGACTAAAAAGTATTATTATATAAATTATGAAAAAAGTATTGATATTTTTGTTTTCTTATTTTTTATTGTTTTTGTATTCTTTTGCCAATGATGCGGAATATGATGCACTTTATGAAGCGGCACAGCCTTTTCAGTCTAAGTTATATAATGATATCGATCCATTCCAAGATGAAGATTATATAAAATACGCTTGGTCGCCTTACCCTTTATTCAGGACGTCAGCTTTTATGTATTTCAAAGATTATACCATTGAACCCGGATATTATATAATTACTCCTCGCAAATTGGGAGAAAAAGACTATGTTCTTTTTAAGCAAAATGGAAAAGTAGTATTTATTATTCCTGCAGCTAAAAAAGAGAAAACACCATTGAATTTTTATGAAGCCAATACACCTCAGATAAAGAAAAATGCCTGGCAGAAATTTGCTTCTAAGGTAAGAGAGAAATTCTATAATACTGCAAAAGATTCTATGAGGATAAATCCTCCGAATTCTGTTGTATACGTTGAAACAGAACAAAAATATTTTATAATGACATTATATTACGGAGAAGATAAATATATTGTTTTATTTAAAAGAAATCCTTATTAGCTTCTTATTTCTTTTTATTTAGTCTTTTTTTGGATATGATATAACCGCATTTGGAACACGCAAAAACTTGACCGGTAGAATCAACGGGCATAAAATTGTGTCTGCATGTTACAATATCTTCGTATTCATTATCCTCTGTATTTTCTATAACAGCTGTACTTTTATTTTTTTTTGACAGATTTAAATATAATTTTACCAGTTTTTCTATAATATACATTAAAAAATTACCGTCAATATGATAGCAATACATAATAATGCAGTAAAGAAAGAAAGCAGGTTCCTTACTATAATGAATTTTATCATAAAGTTTTGCTGTTCTGCTTCTGTTTTTTCAAGCTCTTTTAAAGAACCCATGAAAATGCTGCGTTTTATTTCTTTGTCAGGATTTTTTATATGTATGGTCATTACTTTGTATAAAGTGACCGCAGTGGGTATGCTGAATAAAATAATTAAATAATAAATACTTAAATGCCCAAAATATATCCATATAATAATGTTTGCATAAGCTCCTGTTATTATTAAACCCAGAAGATAAAGAGCTTTTTTTTGAGTTTTACATAAACGGCATAATGTAGTTTTTCTGTTTTCGGTATCATAATTAAAATCCAGAAGCATATGATTATGCAGAACAGCAACTGATAAAAGCCCCGTTGAGATTGACAGAATCAGAATATTGAAAGAAAACTCCCCCGTCATAACAAAATAAACACCAAGATAGAGCAAAGGTGAAAAAATAACTGCAACAATAACTTCTCCAAATCCGAGACAGCCCAGAAGAGGATACAGTATACATAATATTAAGGAAGGAATAATTATAAATAATAAATCCGTTCCTTTTGTATAAATGAAATATGTACCAATTAAAAAAGAAATAAAATATAATACAAATACCGCAGAGAAATATTGTTTTATTGTCAGTAATCCCTTAAATATGCATTCGCATTTTCCTTTCTGAAAATTAAAATTCTTTTTTATACCTTTCTTAATTTCTCTATCTTCACGAACATAATCAACCGCATCATCAAATATATTTGTTCCCAGATGCATTGTGATTATTCCCAAAAGTGCGATTAATCCGTTTACAATATTTCCGCCGTCGAGTATGGCATATAAAAAAGGAACCAGCCACGACATTACTGAAATTGGCAGAGAATATGCTCTTAGAGCAAGCTTCCAAATTAAAATTTTATTTAATAATTTAGACATAAAAAAGACAAAACTTTACCAATATACTATAAGCATACATCAAAAATAAAGAATAATTGTTAAAATTTGTTAAAATAAAAATCAAAATATTTCTAAAAATAATGTAATATTAATAAAACAATCGAAAAAAATTATAAAAAAGAGGTTTAGAAATGTAGAAATATAATAAAAAATGTGGTATTATGTTAGAACTGAAGTCAATAAAGTGTCAAAAGTACATTTTATAATTTGAAGAAAGAATATCGATAGTAAATATGTTAATTGTTTGTAATAAAAATATCGTAAATTGACAATAATTTATTAAAATATTTTTTTATATATAAGTGAAGGTAAGTAAGTAAATTTTTTGTCGGAGGAAGAATGACAATAAGTGTGAACTCTAGAAAGAAACAGGCTAAGAAGTCTTTTGATGAATTATTAAATGATTTAAAAACAAGTAATTCCGAGAAAGTGAGATATAATGCTGCAAGAGTTTTGGGTGAAATGGGTGATGCAAATGCCGTAGAACCGCTCATTGATGTATTAAAAAATGACAGAAACGGTTCAGTTCGATTATATGCAGCCCGTGCATTAGGTGAATTGGGAGAAGTTTCGGCGACTATTCCTTTGATTGAATCATTACGCGAAGATCGAAATGTTGATGTGCGTGTTCGTGCAGCAAGAGCACTCGGACGTTTGGGCGGACGTGAAGTTGTTGAACCCCTTGTTGAAGCATTAAATGATGAAAATCCTCAGGTTTGTATTACAGCTACCGATGCGTTGATTGAAATAGGTGATGTTGCTACCGATTCTTTAATAGAATCATTATCAAGCGAAAAAGTCAATGTAAGATGTGATGCTACAAGAGCATTAGGTGAAATAGGAAATCCTAAGGCTGTAGATTATATTATTGAGATGCTCAAAGATGAATGGGTAAATGTCAGAATATATGCTGTAACTTCTTTAGGTAAGCTTAATGACAGAAAAGCAGTTCCCGCTTTAATTGAAGTTATGAAGAATGAAAAAGAAAATGATTTGGTAAGAGCTGGTGCTGCTGCAGCGTTAGGTGTTCTTCGTGATCAAAGAGCATTACTTCCTCTCAGAGAGCTTATTGTAAAAGCAGAAGAACTTGGTGAACTCGAAGATACGGCATTAAAATCTTTTAAAAAGATAATGACTGCTAATTGGAAGCCTGTCAATGAAGTTCAGGCAAAGCGGATTAATGCATAGATTTTAAAAAACGCCCTTTAAGGGCGTTTTTTTTATTTTTATTTTTGACTTTAATGTTTGTTTTATTTAAAGTTAATAATATTATAGGGATTTAATATATGAAGATAAGAGCAGAGAACCTTGTAAAAATTTATAATGACAGAACTGTTGTTAATGATATTTCTATAGACGTAAATAAAGGAGAAGTTGTTGGTCTTTTAGGTCCTAACGGTGCCGGTAAAACTACTACATTTTACATGGTAGTCGGGCTTGTTCGTCCTAATTCCGGAAGAATATACATTGATGATATTGATTTAACTCAAATGCCTATGAATAAGCGTGCAAAACATGGTATCGGATATTTACCTCAGGAGGCATCTATTTTCAGAAAACTTTCTGTCGAGGATAATATCAAGCTGGTGTTAGAATTAAATGATAAACTGAATCAACGGCAAAAAAAGGATAAACTTGAAGAATTATTGGAAGAATTTAGTATAAAAAAACTCAGAGATACTGCTGCAGTTTCGTTATCAGGCGGTGAAAGACGACGTGTTGAAATTGCAAGAGCGCTGGCTGCAAGCCCTGAATTTATATTGCTTGATGAGCCTTTTGCAGGTATTGATCCGATTGCAATAGGTGAAATTAAAGATAATATAAAAATTCTTTCAAACAGAGGTCTTGGTGTTTTAATTACCGATCATAATCCTAAAGCAACTCTTTCTATTACAGACAGAGCATATGTAATTTTTGACGGAAAAATAAAAATTCAGGGAACAAGAGAAGAAATTGCAAATGATAGTGTTGCAAAGCAGTTTTATTTAGGAAAGGATTTTTCTCTTTAATGAAAATTAAATTGCTTGATAAATATATATTTACACAGGTATTTGCTGCTTGTTTCGGTTGTATTTTTATTTTTATGATTATTTGGATAATGCCTGAAATTCTTTTAAAAACCGTTCAAAGAACAATAAGCGGACAATATACAATAGAAACGGCAATTTCAATTTTAGTGTATGAACTGCCTAAAGTTTTGAATATTGCTCTGCCTGTAGGTATGCTTTTGGGTGCAATTCTTACTTTTGATAAATTAAGCAAAGATTTTGAAATAACGGTTATGAGAGGTTCTGGGTTTACGTTTTTCAGAATAATTGCATCTGTTATTGTTTTAAGTGTTTTTGCTTCGGTATTTACTTTTATTGTCGGTTCTAAATTTCTTCCTTATTCTGCTTGTAAATTAAAAGATATAAAGGGAGAAAACAGGGTATCTCAATTTGTTTTTCCCGTTAAAAACAATGACGGTTCTATGAACAAAATTCTTATTGTATCGAATTTTGATAATAATAATATTAGAGATGTTATAGTTCTGAATTTTTATGATGAAAATACAAGTACATCGAGTCTTTTATCAAGTATTTTGATTTCTGATTATGTTAAATACGATAGTAACGGTTGGATTTTAAATACTGCAAAAAAATATTTAATTTCTGAAGAAGGTGTTTTTGAAGACATTGATGATGTAAAAAATTTAAAAGTTCTTACGGGTTCAAGTTCTGTTAATGCTTATAAACTTATGAGATATTCGGTTAACCGGGACAGAGAGCTTACAAATCCGCAAATTTCCGAGTATATTAAACTTCTGAAACAAGAAAGAATGGATGATGAATACAGGTTTATGTTAAATAAGTATATTCAAAGATTTGTACATTCTTTTATGTGTGTATTATTTGCTGTCTTAGGTTGTTTATTAGGCTTTTCAAAGCCCAGGGAACAAAAATTTATGGGTATGCTCATTGCGGTTGGTGTTATATTTGCATATTATATTACAATACCCTTTTTTGATTTACTTGCGGAAAAGGCTGTTTTATCACCGTGGTTAACTTCTATGATTGCTCCTGTTTCTGCTTTAATATTGATTGTAATTTTAAAAAGAATGAAGGATTTATAATGAAAATTAAATTTATTATTTTTTGTTTAGTACTATTTCTTTTTACATATTTTCAAACTTGTTCGTATGCAAAAATTAATTCTTCCGCATACAGAATTGTGCAGGATCCGGATGGTGTGTATGTTGTTGAAATAAATACTACCAAGGCAAAAGGCAGATTAGTCCCGTATTATACTGATGAACTTGAAACAAATTTAGACATTTATAATAAGACAAATGCTAAACTTGTTGTTAATGCAGGTTTTTTTGATCCTAAAAATCAAAAGACCGTTTCATATGTTGTAGTAGATTCAATGACTGCTCTGGATCCTAAAAATAATGAAAATTTGATGAAAAATAAAATATTGGAACCTTATTTTCCTAAGATTTTAAACAGATCTGAGTTTAGAATTTTAACCGATTCAAAAGGCAAATTATTTTATGATATTGCTCCTCATAACGAAGCAGTGAAGGATGGTCTGACATTATTACACTCCGTACAGGCAGGACCGATGTTATTTCCCGATTTAAGATTGGAAGAGGAATTTTTTGTACTTGTAAAAGACGGAAAAATAATAAGTGAATCGGCTTCTGCTTTGCATAAATATGCCAGAACCGCCATTGGGATAAGAGAAAATAATGTTTATTTATTTATAGTTACAAATGAAGCACCAATGACTCTTGAAGAACTTGCGGATTTGACAAGAAAATGGGGAATGGAAAAATCAATGGCATTTGACGGCGGCGGCTCTACTTCTTTTGATAGTCAGGAATTACATATTTTCTCAGAGAAAGATAACCAAGCAAGAAAATTAAAATCTTTTCTTATTTTAAAATAAAATCGTATATTCATTTTAATCTGAATTAATTAATATTCATAAATTAAAATGCCCGTAATTATGTCTGCATATTATCTTTAATTTACCGGATATTTATCCTATATCCCATCTTCCGCAGGTACCGCCCCAGCGTGCAATTATTTTATCAGATTTATTAGACAGTTCCGGAGATGTAATTTTACCTTCTACTATAGTTATTATTTCGCAATTGTTGGAACATCCGCTGCATTGGTTTGTGTATGAATTAAATGCCATTTCTCCGATGCTGAAGCTCTTGAAAGTTGTCTGTTTATTATTGAATTGATGATTTTCCATTGCCAGTAATGCCGCACCTATGGCACCCATGGTTTGGTGGTTATCGGGGACAACTATTTTTGTATTTAAAGCTTCTTCAAAAGCTTTTACCATGCCCGTGTTTGTTGCCACACCGCCTTGGAATGTAACTATAGGCAGCAGTTCTTTACCCAAAGCGAGATTGCTTAAATAATTTCTGACAAGAGCCTGACATAAGCCGTATAATAAATCTTCAACGGGATATCCTAACTGCTGTTTGTGAATAAGGTCACTTTCGGCAAAAACCCCGCAGCGTCCGGCTATTCTTGCGGGTGACTTGGATTTTAATGCAAGTTCTCCGAAATTCTGAATGGGGACATTTAATCTGGAGGCTTGTTGATCCAAAAAGCTTCCCGTACCTGCTGCACATACGGTATTCATTGCAAAATCAGTAACTATTCCGTCACGAAGTATAATAATTTTACTGTCTTGCCCGCCTATTTCCAGAATGGTTTGAACACCGGGAACATAAGTGCTTGCCGCAACAGCATGTGCCGTTATTTCATTTTTTACTACATCTGCTCCGACTAATGCTCCTGCAAGATTACGTCCCGAACCGGTTGTACCTACCCCTAAAATATTATATTCCTGTTTGGCTTGTTTTATTAAATTATTTAAAGAAGTTTGAACTGCTACAACGGGTTTACCGGCTGTTCTTGTCATAAATCCGTCTATATATTTCCCGTTTTCATCTACTATTGCCGCTTTTGTTGTTACAGAACCTACATCTATTCCCAAATATGAATTTAAAGACATTAAAAATCCCTCTCTACATAGCCATAATTATTGTACTAGAAAAATAATTAATTTTGTAAAAATATATAAATAAATAATAGTAAAATTAACAAATTTAGAGTATTTTAAACTTTTATAGAACGACAGCGGAAAGTTTTATATGTTTAAATGACCAGTATTTTTTCTTATTATACAAAATATGCAGAGCATATAGACGAATATAACAGATGGAAAAAAGATTTAAAGTCTGTAAAAACATCTGATAATACGCCTTCTGTATCTGTTTCTCAAAATTTGTTAAAACAAAAAGCGACAACAATAGCCGAACCGTTATTGCTGCTTGACAATTATCAGCATGAAAAGGCAGAGGATTCGGAAACTTTTTTCCAAACTTTAAATATTGAATTAATGTCTGTTACCGGATTGTTATGTTCAATTCCTCATACAATTACAAAATTAATTCCGTTTTTAAATAAATATGCGGATAGAAATAACATTATTAAATATATAGTTTCTTTTTTAACAAAATATAAAAATACTTCTTTAAAAATTGCGGGAAAAAGTATTTCATTCCCTAAAATTACCGCATTATTTTCTTCAATAGGCGCAGCAACTTTTCTTGTTAAAGGTATGAAAAATTCAATGGAATCACAATTGGGTTTGATAAGAAAAGCAAGCTTTGATGCTACTCAGAATTTGATAAATGATCCGAAAATATTTGCGGTACTAACTCCCGAGCAGGAAAAACAAGTAGACTCTATTATAAATTATAATGAAAAACACAGAAATGCATTTGTAGATAAACTTAAAGATAAAGTAAACATAAATTCTTCTTTTCAAGCAGTAGGTGAATACAAAAAAACTCATGCAGATTATATAAGAAGAAAGACTGAGTATTTTAAAAACCAAGATAAAACTCAAAAAAAGAAATTGTCTTATCAGGAATATATAAAGGCACAAGAGGATAAACTTTTATTTGAAAATCTTTTAAAAAATGTTGAACATGACGTACTGGAACCGTTGAGAAAAGTTGAAACAATTTCAAATATATCGTATTCTGCTATGTTTACCGGAGGATTTTTAGAGTATCTTATATCAGATAAGCTTGTAGATGTACTGGGAATAAAAAACAGAGTTCTTCGAATGGGTATTAAAATTGGTGTTCCACTTTTAACATATCTTATTTTAAATAAGAATATATCTGATATAGAAAATAAAGCTATACTTGCAACAAAATATAAACATCTTAAACAATTTTCGGAAAATCCGCTTTATTACTCCAAATCTCAGGATGAAAACAAAGAAAATCCGATAAAATTTATTAAAAATACATTAAAAGATATGAAAAATTATGATAAATTTGCACAAAATGAACTTCCTGAATTGAAAGCAAAAATGGATGCAAAAAGGCAGATTAAATTGACTCCGGAGCAAGAAAAAGAGGCAAGGCTGCTTCAAAAAAATACTTCTATGGTTATAAATAATCAAAGAGAAAAATTATACGAGCAATCTCTAGGAATAAAAACTTTATCGGAAACAATTCTTGGTCCTTTAGATATAGCAGCAACGGCTATAGGTGGAACAATCGGGAGTAAAATGGCTAAAAAATATCCGAATAAAAAGTTTTCAGGCATGCTGACAGGTTTAGGTGCAGTTATAGCTTTTATACCTGCGGCAATTATAGAGGCAAAGTTGACCAAACAGCAAAAATTATCCGAAAAAATAGCTGCCATGCTTGCAATAAAAGATTTGCAGGATGTTACATTATTCGCTGATAATTCATCAGAAAACGGAAGTGATTTTTCCGATTTTTATGCTCAAAAAAGATTACCGGCTGTATTTTCGGAATTTTTATAAAATATTCTGAAAAATAAATTGAATTATATTTATTTTATTAAATTATTTTATTTGTCTATATATAATTCGTCAAGATTATGCATTGTTCCGCCTAGCGGAGTCGGGTGAAGATTTTTTATTTTGTTTCTGACTGCAGTTATTGTTAAGGGTGAATATAAATATATAAAAGGTCTTTGGTCATATATAATTTGCTGATATTTATCATATATAATTTTTCTTTTATTATAATCAAGTTCAAGCGCACCTTGTTCTATAATATCATCAAGCTCTTTTTCCCAAGGCAAAATGGTATCTTCTGTATCACCGTTAAATCTCATATTAAACATATGGAGATGTCCTTTTGAGTACCAGACATTTTTACCGCTGTGCGGTTCCAGCGGGCTGCCGGTTAGTCCCATTAAAACCATATCCCAATCAGATGTTGTCATTATTTTACTTACAAGCGAATTAAATTCTATTGGTTTAAAATTAACTTTTATGCCTAAATCTTTTAAGTCTTCTTTTACCATAACTCCGCAGGCTTCACGTTCCGTTTGTCCTGCGTTTGTGTATAAATCAAATTCAACAAAGTTACCGTATTTATCATGTAAAAAACCTTTATTATCCAGATAAAAACCTGATTTTTTCAGAATAGATTTTGCGTATTCAATGTCTCTCTGATGACCTGATGCCAGTTTTTCGTTGAGAAAAATAGATGATAGTGATTCTGATGTAAACAATGGCTGTGCAACTCCGTTTGCAACATTATATACCATTGCGTTCCTGTCTATTGCATAGTCTATTGCAGTTCTGAAATTTATATCATTAAACCATGCCTGTTTTATCGGATTTACATAATATTTTCCTTCTTTATTTTTTCTTGAATTTAAGTTAAATGCAAGAAACATAGTACCGGTGTTTGGTCCGAGATTATATATTTTAAAGTCGGAATGTTTTTCTCTCTCTTTAAATCTGGGTAAATCCTTGCCTCGAACAGATATTACATCCAGTTCTCCTGCTTCAAATTTTAACATTTCATTATTCAAATCACCCACTATTAAAATGACGTATTTATCAATATAGGGCAGAAGGTTTTTGTTCTCATCAATTGCATAGTAATTCGGATTGCGCTTAAGTACAACTCTTTGTGCCGGAATATATTCGTCAAGAATAAAGGCGCCGGATGCAACAATATCATCAGGGTTAACCGCTGTACTCAGGTATGAGTCAAAATATCTTTTACCTTTTTCAACAACAGGTCTGAAAATATGAGCGGGTGCTATTTGTACTCCAACGAATCTGAGGAAAGGAGCAAACGGTTTTTTGATTTTAAACTCTACTGTATATTTGTCAATTTTTTTTACTTTAGGATATTCACCGTCTATTAAGACCGAATCCCTTAAAGAAGTATTTCCGTATCCTGCCAGAATAATTTCATTCCATGTAAAAACAGCATCATCAGCGGTAATTTCTTTGCCGTCTGTCCATTTTACCCCTTTTCTTAATGTAACTGTATATGTTTTTTGATCCTGAGAAATTGATAGTTCCTTTGCCAGGTTTGGTATAACTTCGCCTGTATCAGGATCTGTAGTGAATAAAGAATCATACATTAAATCTCCGATTTGTGAAGAGGTTGCATCTTTTGATACCCACGGATTGAAGGTTTTTGGTCCTTCTCCTATGGTGGATATTACAATTTGTCCTCCGTATTTTCCGACCCCGGAGCGTGACATTTTATAATCTGTTCCGTTATAATATATGGTTCCGTATGGTTTATAAGCTTTTTTTAAAGATGTCGGTTTCGAATTATCATTATTTTGAGACAGCAATGTTTCATTTGCACCCTTATCAATTCTGAAGCATGAAACTAAAACCAAAAGCAAAACAGCAAGTAATAAAATTATTCTACTAAATTTTTTCATATTTTAAGATTAGCACAACATGTATAAAATAAGAAATTACACGGCAGGTTCGCCGAAAAGGCACCATGTTTGTGCTTCTGTAATTCTAACAAAAGCAAAATCGCCAATACTCTTTGTTTTATCAGAAAAATGTACAATTTTATTATTATCTGCTCGTGAATTTAAAATAATTTTTCCGCCTTTTTCGGTTTTATTCTCAATCAGAACTTTTAGTGTTTTACCTATAAATTTTTTATTGGATTTTAAGCATGCCTGTTTATTTTTTTCATTTAGTCTTTCAAGTCTTTCATATTTAATTTCTTCTGATAAAAATTTATCTGTCATTTTACCTGCTTTTGTAAATTCACGAGGCGAATATGCTGCAGTATTTGAATAATCAAGTTCTAATTCTTCAATAGCTTTTAGAGTATCTTGAAATTCTTCTTCGGTTTCTCCCGGAAAACCGGCAATGAAATCGCTTGTAATAGCAACATCAGGAAAGCGCGAACGTATTTTGGAGACAATCTCATAATACTGCTGCTTTGTATAATGCCTGTTCATTTCTTTTAATATTCTTGAATTTCCTGATTGCATTGGAATATGAAAATATTTACAGACTTTATCACATTCATCAACGGCATTAATTAAATCATCGGTAATATCAGACGGATATGAAGTAACAAAACGTATTCTAAAATCTCCCTCCAGCTCATTTAGCTTTCTCAATAAATTTGCAAGAGTGATATTTTTGTCCTTAAAGTCCTTTCCGTAACTGTCAACATTTTGTCCGAGCAGTGTAATTTCTTTAAATCCTTCGTTTATGATGTTTTGAGCTTCTCTTATAATTTCTTCGGGTTTTCTGCTTCGTTCTCTCCCCCTTGTAAAGGGAACAACACAATATGTACAGAAATTATTGCATCCTTCAATAATCGGTATCCAGGCATTTACGGATGGTTTTCTTATAATTTTAAAATCATTGTTGTCACGCATAATCGGAGTGCTTGTAATCGTACAAACTTTTTCGCCGTTTTCAATATGTTTAATTAAATCGGGCAATTCATATATATTGTGAGTCCCGAAAACAAGGTCGACATAAGGCGCCCTTTTTCTTACTTTTTCTTTGTCCTGCTGTGCAACACAGCCGCATATTGCAATTTTTATCCCGGGGTTATTTTTCTTTCGTTTTCCCCATACTCCCAGTTTGCTGTATGCTTTGTCTTCCGCAAGCTGGCGTATACTGCATGTATTTATGATTAATAATTCCGCCTCTTTTTCATTCTCTGTTTCAAAATAACCGAAATTGGAAAGAATACCCGCTATCCTTTCACTGTCCGATTTATTCATCTGGCATCCGAGAGTTTCTATATAAAAATTTTTCATAAAATAATTATACTTTAAACAGATAAATTATAATTGTTCAAAATAAAATCTCGTGTTATACTTTCAAAAAAGGAGATATTATGGCAAATTTTGTAAAGGCCAGTCATCTTCTGGTAAAAACTGAAGATGAAGCGTTAAACATAAAAAAAGAAATAATGGAAGGTAAAGATTTTGCAGCCGCAGCACGAGAAGTTTCTCTTTGTCCGTCGGGGCAAAACGGCGGTGATCTTGGTTATTTTTCAAGAGGGCAAATGGTGAAAGAATTTGAAGATGCTGCGTTCTCTATGGAAGTGGGCGAAGTGTCAAATCCGATAAAAACACAGTTCGGTTATCATTTAATATATTTAACAGATAAAAAAGACTGATGAATACTGATTTAATTGAATATTTAAAAGAGTTTTTGTCTAAAAATGATATAGATGGTATTATTATTAATTCGACGAATGAGTTTCTGGTTGAATATAATATGCTTGATTTAAATTCCAGATATTTTCTTACGAATTTTTCAGGCTCTGCGGGTGATGTATTATTTACAAATGATAAGATATTTCTTTTTGTTGATACAAGATATCATGAGCAGGCAGACAATCAAGTAGATCATAACTATGTTGAAGTTGTAAAAATACCTCTTGATAAATCATATATAGTTTCATTAGCGGAAATTATTCCTTCTTATTTTAAAATTGGTATTATTTCTAAGAAAACATCCAAACAATTTTTAGATGTTCTTACTAAAAAACTACAGTTAAAAAATACAACTATAAAAATATTTAACTCAGATCCTATAGAGGATTATAGAAAAATTAACGTAAAACTTCAGGAATATAATGTTTTTTCCGTGAATACAAAAATAGCGGGAATTACTCCTGACGAAAAATTTCATATCATTAAAGAATATGCTGAAGGACGGTTTAATATTTTAGTTACATCTCTTGAGGATATTGCGTATCTTACTAATTTGCGTTCTTATGATTTTGATTACAGTGCTGTATTTCCTGCAAAAGCAATAATTAACGAAAAAGAAGTAAAGATATTCTCTGACTGCAAACTTCCTTTTATCGGAAAAAATTATAAGGTATTTCCTTTGCCTGAATTTGAAAAAAACATTGAAGATATAACAAATTCCGAGTTATTTATAGACGAAGCAACATTAAATGTTTATGATTTTAAACTTATAAATCAGAATAACAAAATTCTGCCCAGCAGGCTTAATTTGTTTAAAACAGTAAAAAACGAAAATGAAATTAATCATTTGAAAACCTGTTTTGAACGTTCTGATCAAGCATTGCGTGTTATATACGAAATGATATCCTCTGATAAAATATATTCCGAATATGATTACTATATGGCATTGGTGGATTCAATGAAAAAAAACGGTGCTTTGTCTTTGAGCTTTAAACCGATAGTTGCATCCGGAAAAAATACGTCTGTCATCCATTATTCTATGCCTTCAAAAGATAAATTGGTTGAAGACGGTGATTTTTTGTTGGTTGATTACGGCGGATATTATGAAGGGGGACTGGCTACCGATACAACAAGAACTTTTATTAAAGGTACTCCGTCAGCCGAGCAAAGGACAGTGTATACTGCCGTATTAAAGGCATTTTTGAATGCTTATTTCAATAAATACAATAAGAAATCGACATATTTTTCTATTGATAAAATAGCAAGAGAAACAATCGCTAAATCTGTCCCGCAGGAATATCAATTTGCACATGGTACAGGTCACGGCGTGGGTATTTCTGTTCATGAAAATCCTCCCAGAGTTTCTTCTGCGGATTGTGCTAAAACAAAAATAATTCCGAATACGGTTTTTTCAATAGAGCCGGGGGCATATAAAGAAGGCTGGGGAGGTATAAGGCTTGAAAATACCGTGTTTGCGAAACATGAAGAAGATAAAATTGTTTTTGAGTCGTTGTCTCATTTTCCGTTTGAAATTAAGCTTGTTGATTTATCAATGATGAATGATTATGAAAAATATTATTATATGAAGTGGCAGGCAAACGCATGCATTCTTTAGGTTTATCCAATGCAAAAATAAAAGAGATTATAAAACTTCATCAAAAAAAATACAGAGATAAAACCGGATTGTTTATTGTTGAAGGAGAGAAAGCTCTTGATGAAATTTTAAATGCGGATGTTAATATAAAAGAAATTATTGTATCAGAAAATTTTAATAGTGAAAAAATACAAAAGCCTTTTATTTCTGTTAGTGAAGATATAATAAAAAAAATTACTACAACTGATTCACCGTGTAAAGTTGCTATAATTGCTGAAAAGAAAGAAGCGGATATTTTAAAATTCGTAAGTTTGAAAAAAATTGCCTTGCTTGATTCCGTGAGCGACCCCGGGAATCTGGGGACAATAATAAGAAGTGCCGTGGCTTTTGGTATTGAAGGGATAATCTTATACGGGAATTGTGTTGATTTGTATTCACCTAAAGTAATACGATCATGTTCCGGTAACTTCTTTAAAATTCCTGTAATAGTTGTTAAAACTTTAGAAGAATTAACTTTTATGTTCAAAAACCATGTTAAAATAGCCACTGCTTTATATAGAAAGAATAATATTTCCATAAAAGAATTTGCCGATTTTGAAAAATATATTATAATGTTTGGCTCTGAGTCGTCAGGGCTTCAGGATGAATTGATAAAAATTGCAGATAAGAATTTTATAATTGATATGAAAAAACAAGTGGAATCACTTAATTTGTCCGTAAGTGCTTCCATAATTTTTTATGAACTGTTTATAAACAGTAAAAATTAGAACAGATTTATATTTTTAAAATTAATTTTTAAAATATTCTTTAAAAATTTTCATACTGCAATATTGACCGCACATAGTGCAGGGTTTTCCGTTTTTAATATTTTCAAAAACACATTTATCAATGGCATATTTTGACTGTGCTTCCCAGTCCAAGTCTTTTCTTGCAATTGACATTAACCTGTCTTGTTCAATTGCTTTTTTATTTCCGCGTGCGACATCAGCAGCGTGAGCGGCGATTAAACTTGTTATAATACCTTCTCTTACTTGTTTTGCATCGGGCAAACCAATATGTTCGGCCGGTGTGACATAACAAAGAAAATCTGCGCCGTGGTACGCTGCAAGCGTTCCGCCTATAGCCGCAGTTATATGGTCATAACCGGGGGCGATATCCGTAACAAGAGGCCCCAGAACATATAAAGGGGCATAATCGGTCAGTACTTTTATTGTTTCCATCATTGCAGGGATTTTATTTAACGGTACATGCCCTGGACCTTCCACCATTGACTGTACTCCTGCTTCTCTTGCTCTTTTAACGAGTTCTCCTAATATCAAGGTTTCCGCAACTTGTGCATGGTCTCCTGCATCATGCCCGCAGCCGGGACGCAGACCGTCGCCTAAGGATAATGTAACATCATATGTTCTTGCTATGTCTAATAAGTCATCATAGTATTCATATAAAGGGTTTTCTTTTCCGGTTGATTTTATCCAGCAAGCAAGCATAGAGCCTCCTCGGCTCACTATATCCGTTATCCTGCCCTGTTTTTCCAGAACGTCCACAACAAATTTGGTAACTCCGCAATGTACGGTGATAAAATCAACTCCGCTTTTGCAATGCTTCTCTATATCGGAAAATAACTTGTCTTTACTCAACTTTCCTATATCTTTATACTCGTCAATAGCTTCTTTTCCGGCCTGATACATAGGTACAGTACCCAATGGCAGGTTTGTTGCATTTAAAATGGCAAGTCTTGTTTCATCTATGTTTCGGCCTGTTGATAAGTCCATTAAGACATGTGCACCTGATGATTCAATTACTTTGACTTTTTGAATTTCTTCTTCTGTTGAACTTCTTTCAAAAGAAGTTCCGATATTTGCATTTATTTTAACAGTAAGTCCTTCACCAACTGCTGTAGGAATTACTTTTTTTCTTTGATTATTTTTTAATATAACAACTCTGCCTTGAGCAATTTTTTCTCTGAGCAGGTTTATATCAATGTCTTCTTGTTTTGCAACATATTCCATTTCTTGAGTTATATTGCCTTTTCTTGCTTCAATAATTTGTGTTGTCATAAAAAATCTCCAAAACTGTTTATTTTAAAATATCAAAAGACGTTATTTTTTTCAATTGGGATTATTATTAAAAAACTGATATTTGTTAAGAAACTGTTGTAATGTTTTGTAAAGATTATAATAACAAATTCTAAAGTTATCTGCTGAAAAATCCGATAACAATATAGTTAGTTTTTTGGAGAAGATAAATGAATAACAATTTGTCAGAAGCAAATGACTTTGATCTCGAATTAAAGAGACTTCTTGAAAATATCGAGAATATTAAAGTTGATGTGGATTTGTACGGTGTTCTTGTTGAAGAGAAAATGCTGATAGAAAGCATTTAATATTGTAAAATGATGTTTATTATCATTTAATAATGTAAAGACTGATTGTTTATATAAAAATAAAAATGGGAATATTTATTAAAGAAGAAAAATTTCATTTTAATAAATACGGGAGATGAAATGAGCACAGAAATTACATTAGATAATAATACAATAGAAAAGTTGAAATCTCTTCTCGGAAGTTTTGGTTCGCTGGGATCAAATGTTGATTTATACTCGCTATGCATTAGACAAAAACTCCGTGGAAAATTAGAAGCATAAGAATTATTTATATAATCAGTTGATTATGTTTTTATACTACGGGACATAACTTTCCTTTTTTACACAATTAACCGGAAGGTCGCAGCATTGTTAGTTATAATTATTTTATGCTGCGGCTTTTTCTGTTTGTTAAAAGGAATTATAAATGTAAGCAGTTTTGTTAAATCGGCATTTTTCTGCTATATTCTATGATATAATATTTCGACATAACTGCCGGATATTAATATATCAAAGAAAAGAGAGAATAATGTTAAAAGAATATTTTTTGGATAAAGTCATTAGTTCAGTTAATGATTTGGTTAAGAAACATCAATTGGGACAAATGTCAGAGGAGGATAACTTTATACTTTTTTCTGAAGTTCCTAAGAATGTGCAGTTTGGAGATTTTGCGGTTAATGTATCTTCACTTGCAAAGTTTGCAAAGTTTTCGCCTGAGAAGATAGCAGAACTTGTTGCTGAAAATATCTCCGGAGAGAATTTTGATATAAATATTACGGCGGGTTTTATAAATTTTAAGATTAATAATGAATTTTTGAATAATATTTTGTACGAAATATCGGAAAAAAGATTGGATTATGCTAAAAATGACCGGGGTAAGGGTAAAAAGGTTATTCTTGAATATGTGAGTGCGAATCCCACAGGGCCTTTTCATATCGGGCATGGCAGGTGGGCAGCGATGGGGAGTACTCTTGCTAATGTTATGAAATATTCCGGATATGATGTTTATCAGGAATTTTATATTAATGATGCGGGAAGCCAGATACAAAAACTCGGTAAGTCATTATATATAAGAATTTTGCAAGAATTAGGCGTTGGAATTAAATTTCCGGAAGATGAAGAACTTGCAAAAAATTTCTATACGGGAGAATATCTGATTCCTGTAGCAAAAGAGTTTGTTCTGGAAGAACCTGAGAAGGCGAAAGAGATAAAACAAAAATTTAATGATTCTTTTAATGAAGAATATCTCAGCTTTTTATCAAAGTATGCAAGATTAAAAATGCTTTCTAAACAAAAAGAGCTTTTAGAAAACTTTAATACTCATTTTGACAATTTTTTCAGTGAACTTACATTGCATGAAAGCGGACAGGTAGAAGCTTGTATTAATAAACTAAAAGAATTAAATGTAATATATGAGAAAGACGGTGCATTGTGGTTTGCTTCATCCAAATACGGGGATGAACAGGATAGAGTAATAAGAAAATCAGACGGTTCTTTCACATATTTAACGGCTGATATTGCATATCATTATAATAAACTCCAAAGGAGTTTTGATATTTTATTAAATATATGGGGAGCAGACCATCACGGATATATTCCCAGGATGAAAGCGGCAGTAGAAGTTTTAGGTTATAATCCGGATTCTCTTGAAATTTTGCTTGGTCAGCTGGTAAATCTTGTTATGAATGGTGAACAAGTCAGAATGGGTAAGAGAACAAAAATGATTACTCTTGATGATCTTATTGATGAAGTTGGTGTTGATGCGACAAGATATTGGATGATAATGAGAAGTATTGATACCACTTTGGATTTTGATATAGAACTTGCAAAGTCCAAAACGGATGAAAACCCCGTATTTTATGTTCAATATGCACATGCAAGAGCATGCTCTATTTTAAGACATGCAATGCAGGAAAAATATGATGTTATAAATAGTGCTGTGCAAAAATCGGAAGTAAAGAATTTTGAAGAAAGAATAGAAAATCTTAAGCCGGATGATTATGCAATTATCTGGAACTCAAATGATGAAAAATCTATTGAAACTACTAAAAAATTAATTTTAAAACTGGAAGAGTATAAAGCAGTTGTCTGGAGTGCGGCAAAAAACAGAACTCCCTATCTTCTTACTAAATATCTTCAAGAACTTGCCGCATGCTTTCATCAATTTTACGCTTTTTCTAAAGTAATTGTTAATGATGAAGAATTAATGATTGCAAGACTGGGTATAGTCAGAGCCGTAACAATAATTCTTAAATCTGCGTTAAATCTTATAGCCGTTGATGCTCCTGAAAGAATGTAGATATAAATTAGTTGAAGCTTTATGTAAATCTTAGTTTTGCGTAATTTTCTTTATTTTAACCCGTAAAGGCATATTTATTAAATTTAATATGAAATTTTTCCCATGATTACAGGCTGTGCCGCTCCAGTGCAGGAAGGTATATTATTATATTGTCTGTTAATCGTAAAATAACCCAGATAGGCAAATGCAACAGCTTCTTTTAATTTACTTGGAATGCCAAAATCCTCATGAGTTTTTATAATCATTTGCGGCAGGTATTTTTTTAAAAACATAATTAATGTTTTATTGTAAGCTCCGCCGCCCCCTAAAACTATTTCATCAATTTCTGTTTTAGGAAATACAAATTTTTTGTATGAATCCGAAATAACTCTTGCCGTCAATGCTGTAATAGTTGCAAGTACATCATATTTATTGTCGGGAGCAGATAAATATATATTTTCGGCGTAATTATCATTGAACAATTCTCTTCCCGTTGTTTTAGGCGGTTTAAGACTATAAAAAGGCTCGGTTAAAAGTTTATTGAGCCAGATTTCATCAATATTGCCTTTAGCTGCATATTTTCCGTCTTTATCATAAGGTCTGTAGAAAAGTTTTTTTGAAAAATAGTCTATAAGCATATTTCCTGGACCGTTATCAAAAGCGAAGATATCACATTTATCGGATAAAACGGTAACATTTGATATCCCGCCGATATTTTGAATAAGCCTGTTTTTTGCTGTTCCGAAAATAATTTTATCGGCGAAGGGAACTAAAGGAGCACCCTGTCCTCCTGCCGCAATATCTTTAGGTCTGAAATCACCTACGGTCATTATGCCTGTTTTCTGAGATATTACCGAAATATCTCCTATTTGCAGTGTACTTTTGGTTGTAATATCCGATATGGTTTTATTGCATGGAATATGGAAAACAGTTTGTCCATGCGAAGAAATAAAATCAATATCGTTTGATTTTAATCCTGATTTTTCAATTAGCATGTTTACAACTTTTGCGGATAACTCTCCTAAAACAAAATTCATAAAACAAATATCTTTTATATTTCCTTTATTGTTTGCCATTTTTAATAATTTTTTTCTTATATCAGGCGGGTACTCAAATGAAAAATCCTCTAATATTTTAAAAGATAAATCATCATAAATTCTAACCAGACAGGCATCAATTCCATCCAAAGATGTACCGGACATTAATGATATAACAGTTTTATAATTCTTCATAAAAAGATTATACGATTACATTAAAGATTGGAAAAGATTTTTACAATTACTATATTTTTTGAATTTATTGTATAATCTATAGTTAGCGAGGGGAAATATGACATTATTATATTCCATAATTTTAGCAGGTGGTACAGGAAGCAGACTCTGGCCTTTATCCAGGGCTATGTATCCTAAACAAATGTTTAAATTAGATGATGAATATACACTTTTTCAACAGACATTTTTAAAATTAACGAATTTTATTGATGATAAAAACATAATAACTGCAACCAATATTAAGTATTCTTCCGCATTAAAGGAACAGTTGCAGCAGCTGCAGGAGAAATTTTGCAGAAAAGCTCCGTATAAAATATTAACTGAACCTACATTTAAAAATACGGCTCCTTCACTGGCTCTTGCTGTTAAATATATAAAAGATAAAGTGAATTATTTATCTTTAGAACCTGTTATTATTTCAGTTCCTTCGGATCAGATGATTACAAACAGAGAAAAATTTTCGGAACTTATATTAAAGGGAGTCAATCTTGCTCTGTCCGGATATATTGTAGCTTTTGGCAGTGAAACAAAGGTTATTAACGAGAATTTCGGCTACATGAAAACAAGAGCAAATGCAAAAATTTCGCAAATTGAACCGGATGCACTAAAAGTTTCCGGTTTTATAGAAAAACCTTCAACTAAAGAAGAAAAAACAAGTTTAAAAGGAAAATTTTATATAAACTCAGGTATATATATGTTTAGTATTTCAACTTTTTTTGCTGAACTGAAGAAATATGCACCTGAAATTTATAATGTAATATCCGAAAACAATATTGCGGATACAATTCCTGCGATACCGTTAAACGTATATGAAAAATTACCTGATATTTCAATAGATTATGCAATTATGGAGAAAAGCAAAAAACTTGCATTGATTCCTCTTTCTACAGAATGGAAAGATATAGGTTCTTGGGATGCGGTTTATGAAATATCTAAGAAGGATGAAAACGGCAATTACTTTTCGGGTAATGTTGTGGATTTTGGTTCTGAAAATTCAATGATATATTCTACTTCTAAACTTACAACTTCAATGGGGTTAAAAGATACCATTGTTATAACGACGGAAGATGCAATTCTTGTTTGTGATAAAAAAAATATAAAAGGAGTAAAAAGCATTTATAAAAAATTGAACGGAAAGAATTCTGCAACAAAAGAAATCCATAAAACTGTATACCGTCCCTGGGGATATTATACTGTTCTTGAAGACGGTCACGGTTTTCTTACAAAATGTATTACAGTAAATCCGAATGCAAAACTTAGTCTGCAGCTTCATAATCACAGGAGCGAACACTGGATAATATTGGAAGGTGAAGCGACTGTTATTCTGGGTGATAAAACTGTCGTTTTAAAGTCCGGAGAAAGTATAGATATTGCGGTTAAAGAAATTCACTCTCTTCAAAATTTCGGAAAAGAACAGTTAAAAGTGTTAGAAGTTCAACAGGGTGATATTCTTGATGAAAATGATATTGAAAGATTAGAAGATATATACGGCAGAGTATAAGTATGAAGAAAAAAATTGCAATTTTAGGTTCTACCGGTTCAATAGGCACCCAGGCATTAGAAGTAACGGATATATTAAAAGAAAGATTTGAGATAATTGCGCTTTCTGCAGGTGAGAATATTCCTCTTATTTCATCACAAATTGAAAAATACAAGCCTTTATATGCTGCTGTAAAAAATAAAGAACATGCGGATTTTTTGCAAAAAAAATTTCCGGGAACTTCAATTCTGTATGGAGAAGAAGGACTTGTTACTATTGCCTCACTTAAAGAAATTGATCTTCTTCTTGTTGCAGTTTCTGGAAAAAACGGTTTAACCCCGACAATAGCAGCCATTAAAAATAAAAAAAATATTGCGCTTGCAAATAAAGAAACACTTGTTATGGCAGGTGAAATTGTTATGAACCTCGCCAAGGAAAATAATGTAAATATAATCCCGGTGGACAGCGAGCATTCGGCAATTTTTCAATGTTTGAGCAACAGAAAAAGTGTAAAGAATATTATTATTACGTCTTCTGGAGGACCTTTTTTAAATTCTTCAAGATCAGAAATTGAAAATGCCGGAATTGAAAAAGTATTATCACATCCAAGGTGGAATATGGGCAGAAAAATTACGGTTGATTCCGCTACTTTGATGAATAAAGGTCTTGAAGTTATAGAAGCACATCATTTGTTTAACGTTCCTTATGAAGCTATAAAAGTGGTAATTCATCCGCAAAGTTATATGCACTCTGCTGTTGAATATAACGATGGAAGTATTATTGCACAAATTGGTATTCCCAGTATGCATATACCCATACAATATGCTCTTACTTGGCCTGAAAGAACAGAAGGAATTGAAACGCAAAGTTTTGATTTTATAAAAGCAAGAAAACTTGAATTTTTTGAACCCGATTATGAAAAATTTCCTTCTCTTAAATTGGCGTTTGAGGCGGGAAAGAAGGGTGCTACGTATCCTGTATGCATTAATGCTGCTAATGAAGAAGCTGTTTTGGCCTTTTTAAATAACAAAATTAATTTTAAAAATATTTATAATATAACAAAAAGTATCTTTGATACGTATACACCGGTTTACAATCCGGATATAGATGATATTCTTAAAGAAGATGAAAAAATCAGAAAATTAACAAAAGAGAAAATAAAGGCAGAATTAAAATGAAAATATTATTCTTAAACGGACCAAATTTAAACTTGCTCGGGATAAGAGAACCTGATAAATACGGCTCTCTTTCGCTTAAAGATATTGAAGATTATGTAAAAAAAGAAGCATCTGCCTTAAATATTCATATTTCTTTTTTTCAGAGTAATATCGAGGGGGAACTGGTAAATAAAATACAGGAAGCTAAAGGTGTTTTTGACGGTATTGTCATTAATCCGGCTGCATATACACATACAAGCGTTGCAATAAGAGATGCTTTTCTTGCGGTAGAAATTCCCGCAGTTGAGATACATATTTCAAACATCCATAAAAGAGAAGAATTCAGAAAAAATTCTTTAATAGCACCGGTATGCATAGGGCAAATTACGGGCTTTGGCGCCGATAGTTATAAACTGGGATTAATTGCAATTTCGGATTTTTTACGAAGAATATAAAACCGGATATTAATTGCGGCGTGTTTTCTGTTTTGTGAATTTACCCTGAAATCAAACTAACACGTCAATTATTGAGTAAACTACATTATATTATCAAGTCCGTAAACAAATTCATTATTATTATATACATGTCTTACGGCAAGGAGCACACCAGGCATATAGCAGGAACGATCCATTGTATCATGTGTTATTTTTAGAATTTGACCTGATGCACCGAATATTACCTCCTGAGAAGCAATAAATCCCGGCATTCTTACGGAATGTATATGGATATTTGCATCAGATACCGCACCTCTTGCTCTTTCAATTGTTTCTTTTTCAAGACAGTTGCCTAAAGTAAAATCAGTATTAGACTCCGCCATAAGTTCCGCTGTTTTAATTGCCGTACCTGAGGGTGCATCTTTTTTCTGATTATGATGAAGTTCTATTATTTCGGCATTGCTAAAATATTTTGCAGCCTGTTTTGCGAACATCATTAATAATACGGCACCCGTTGAAAAATTGGGTGCAATTATACATCCAGTGTTATTGTCTTTTGATAATTTCTTTATATTTTCTATTTGGTCTGTGTTAAGCCCTGTTGTTCCTATTACGGATTTAATATGATTTTTCATATAAATACATATATTGTTATAGATATTTGCAGGCTGTGTAAAGTCTATTATTACGTCGGGCTGTTTTTCTCTTATTGATTTTTCTAAATCCGTTTCAACTTTTATCCCGCATGCTTTGCCTGTAACAGATTCTCCTATGTCGAGTCCCGCACCGGCAATATCAATTGCTGCAATAAGTTCTGTATCTTCGGAATTTAATACAGCCTTGATAACTTCTTTCCCCATTTTGCCAAGGGCTCCTGTTACTCCTGTTTTTATCATATAAAATCCTCGCTTTTCCTTTATTAAATAATACATTCATAAAACTTATTTTTCAGTATTTTATAACAAAAAGTTAATATTATACTTGAAGTATATAAGAAAATATGTTAGTATTTTAAAAAATAATTATCATATATAAGGAAAGCAGGAACTATGAACAGGTTGAAACAAATAGATTTGGATAAAATTGAAAATAAATTAATTTCTATAGGAATCGATATTTCGCTGGCTGACAGTTTAGTTAATTTTTTAAATGGCAGTACGGTTGATGTAATTGAAATTTCAGAAACAGATAAAGCAAATCTTCTTGTTATTTTAAAAAGAATTCTGACGTCTATTAAAAAAAAGTATGAAAAAATAGAGCGTATTTTTGAGTTATAATTATTGACCTTTCTGTTTTATTTGTTTACTATAATTATAAGAATTCAGGAGATATTATGTCCCAGCCGTTTGCGCAAAATACTCAAATAAAAAAAAGAATTTCGGTTCTTGTATTTTTAAAAGGAACTACGGCTCCTTTGGTTTTATATGTGGAAAATCCTCAAGAATTATATGATGAATTATCCCAAATTGTTAAATTAAATTCTCCGACCGGAAAAATGATTGAGAAAAATACGCTGGGTCCGATTAAAAAAGTGTGTATACAAGCTTCTCAAATATGTGCGGTTGCGCTTCAAGAAGAACAATATATGTAGTTTTACTTAATATCAATAAGTATTTTTACTGTATGTTTAATGATTGTTGCTGCCCATTTTAGTATTAAAAGACCGCAAATCACACCTATAAATGCATCTAAGTGTATACAATCATAAAATTTGCCGATTAAAAGTGCTATTATTGTCAGAATTGATGTCATTACGTCTGCCAGAATATGATAATATGCCGCTTTAAAATTGTAGTCTTCATGCTTATGTTCATGATTGTTAAAATGAGCTTTTCCCTCCATAATAATAATACATATTGCATTGACAACAAATCCGAATACGGCAATAAAAAGTGCTTCGTTAAATTGAATTTCCTCGGGATATGAAAATCTTAAAATTGACTCTATTACTATCCAGATACCTGTTATACCAAGAAAAACAGAGCTGGTATAGGCAGCAAGAACTCCTATTTTTTCCGTTCCGTTTTTAAAAATAGGGGAATCTTTTAATTTTCTTGCAAGAACATAAGCTATATATGCCAATAAAAAAGTTATTACGTGTGTTATCATATGATAGCCTTCTGCAAGTAATGACATAGATTTTGTTTTATAGCCGCAATATATTTCTATAATCATTGCTATTATTGTACATATTATTACGATCAGTGTTTTTTTCTCATTTATTTTATAAATATTTTGCGCTGTTTCTTTATTTTCTTCCATATTCTTTATTTTCCGCAAGCTTTCTGAACTTATTCAAATCTTCAATTGTATCAATTCCTATTGAGTCATATTTAACTACAGATGTTTTAATTTTCATACCGTAATATAATGCCCTTAATTGTTCTAAGCTTTCTGCTTGTTCTATTTTAGGCTGTTTCATCTGAGTCATTTTAAATAAAGATTCTTTTTTGTATCCGTATATGCCGATATGTTTATAGAATCCGGCAATTCCTAAATTTCTTTCATAAGGAATTTTTGAACGTGAGAAGTAAAGTGCATAGCCGTTTATATCAGTTACGCATTTAACCGTATTCGGGTCATCTTTATCATCATTTTCGCCGATTTCAGTTAAAAGAGTAGATATGTCAGCTTTTTCATCATTTTTTATAAGTCTGATAACTTCTTCTATACAGTCGGGATTTATCATAGGTTCATCACCCTGCAGGTTAATAATATATGAAATATCGGGGTATTTCTGCGCTGCTTCTACAATTCTGTCACTGCCGCATTTGTGATGTATTGATGTCATCTCAACAATTGCTCCGAAAGACTTTGCAGTACTATAAATTTCATCATTATCCGTTGCTATAATGACTAAATCAGCACTTTTAACGCTTATTGCTTTTTCCCATACCCATTGGATTATCGGTTTATTGCATACCTTTATAAGGGGCTTGCCTTGCAATCTTGTTGAATTATATCTTGCAGGTATTATTATTGCCGTTTTAGACATTTAATCCTCCTTCTTTGCCGTAATGGCAATCCACTCCGATTGTTTATTAAGTTCAATTATTTTAAGATTATTTTCTTCCGCCGCATTTAATACAATATCTTCTTTGCCCTCAAGTATACCGCTTAAAACTATAAACGAGTTATTTTTCATAATTCTTTTTAAATCAGGCATGATAGCAGCAAGGACATTGTGCAGAATATTTGCAAAAACAAAATCATATTTTTCTTTTGGCAGAATATCAGATGAAGCATTAAAGAAATTTATTTTATCTTCATTATTAATGTCAGCATTATTTTTTGCTGTTTCAATAACGGTTTCGTCTGTATCTACGGCATCTGCCGACTTTGCACCCAGTTTTAATGCACATATTGCAAGAATACCCGATCCGCAGCCTATATCTGCAACAACAGCATCTTTTTTCATATATTTTTCGTAAGCTTTTATACATAATTGAGTAGTAGCATGACTTCCCGTACCGAATGCATTGCCGGGATCAAGATTTATAATAATTTCATCTGATTTTGGACTGAAACTTTCCCATGTCGGGCATATTACAATATGTTCAGAAATCTTTGACGGTTTCCAATATTCCTTCCATTTTTTAGACCAGTCAATAACTTCCAGCTTCTTTACTGTTATATTCCAAGTCCCTATATCTTCTTTAAATATATTTTTTTGAATTAAATTTTTTCTTTTGTTTTGGAAGAACGAATTAAGTTCACTAAAATCAAGTTTATCAGCAACGATATATGCTTTAAGCATGTTTTCGGTTGTTTCCGTAAGCTCTAAGTTTTTATATTTTTCTTCTGCCGTGATAATTCCTTCGCAATTAAATTCGGATTGAATTATATCGCAAAGAATATCAGTGCAGATTGAATTTATTTCAATACATACTTCCCAATAAATTTTATCTTTTACTGACAAAATACACCCATTCTTCTGAATTTATTATATCTTTCATTTTTTAATTTATCAGGTTTTATTTTTTCAAGTTCTTCAATAGAAGTTAATATTGTTTTTTTAAGCTCAGAGGCAGCCTTTTCATAGTCGCAGTGGGCTCCGCCTAAAGGCTCTTTTATAATTCCGTCGATTATTTCAAGACTTAATAAGTCTTCACTTGTAATTTTTAAAGCTTTTGCCGCAACATCGGCTTTTGATGCATCTCTCCATAATATGGAAGCGCAGCCTTCCGGTGATATTACGGTATAGTATGCGTGTTCAAGCATATAAACTCTGTCTGCAACGGCTAAACCCAATGCACCCCCGCTGCAGCCTTCACCGGTTATTACTGCAATTATCGGAACATTTAATTTTGCCATTTCTCTTAAATTAACCGCAATAGCGGTACCCTGTGCGGTTTCCTCCGCTTTCATCCCCGGATATGCTCCCGGAGTATCTATTAAAGTAATAATCGGCAAATTAAATTTATTTGCGTGATAGAAAAGTCTTAAGGCTTTTCTGTAGCCTTGCGGCTGCGGCATACCAAAATTATAAGTTAAGTTTTCTTTTGTTGTTTTTCCTTTTTGTGTTCCTATAATAATTACACTTTTGCTGCCAATTCTTGCAATACCGCCGATTATAGCTCTATCGTCCGTTCCTTCGCGGTCTCCGTGAAGTTCGGTAAAATCTGTCGTAATTAATTTTACATAGTCAAGAAAATTAGGTCTGTCTGAATGCCTTGCAATTTGCAATCTTTGAGAAGGGGTTAAGTTAGCGTAAACCTCTTTTTTGTATTCATATGCCTGTTTTTCAAAATTTTCTATTTGTTGAGAAACATCCATTCCTGAAGACTCACTTATTTTCTTTAATTCTTGTATCTTTTCCTGTATTTCGTATAAAGGTTTTTCAAATTCCAATATAGTCATTATCTTCTCCTACTTCTTATGCAGATTAATCAACTTTGTAAGTGTTGATTTTAATTCGGCTCTTGATGATATCATATCTATTTGACCATATTTCATTAAATAGTTTGCCGTCTGAAAATCCGCAGGAAGATTTTGTCTTATAGTCTGTTCAATAACTCTTCTGCCTGCAAATCCGATTCTTGCATCCTGTTCTGCAATAATTATATCTCCGAGTGTTGCAAAACTCGCTGTAACCCCTCCAAAAGTGGGTTCTGTTAGTACTGTAATATATAATAAACCTGCTTCATTTAATTTTGCAACTGCACAACTGGTCTTAGCCATCTGCATAAGGCTTAATATGCTCTCTTGCATTCTTGCTCCGCCTGAAGCAGTAACGGCTATCATTGGGGTTTTTCTTTTTAAAGCTTCTTCCATTGCAAGAGTGACTTTCTCTCCTACAACACTTCCCATAGAACCGCCCATAAATTCAAAATCCATAATTGCCGCAGCTACAAGGTTCCCGCCGATTTCTCCTACTCCTGATATAACAGCTTCATTTAGATTTGTTTTTGCCTTAGCCTGAACTATTCTTTTTTTATAAGATTCAGTATCGACAAAATCCAAAGGATCAGCTGTTGTTATATTTCCGAATAATTCTTGAAAAGTTCCTTCATCAAATAACTGATTAATACGTGTTCTAGCATTAATTCTGAAATGATAATGACATTTGGGACATACATCAAAATTTTCTTCAACTTCTTTCCGTAAAAGCTGAGAATTACAATTATAACATTTGACCCAAAGTTTACCTATACTGTCATCTATTTGTGTTTCTTTGGTTCTACGCGCAATCTGCATTTCTTTTCGTTGCTCAAACCAATCCTTTACGGTCATAAAAGACACCCTCCGCTAATCTGGCTTGCATTTGTATGCAGCATAAATTTATTATACATCAAAAATTTTATATAAGTATAGTACTCATGTGTTCATAAACAGATTTTTTACATTAAAGCTTTTGTAGTAAGTAGATTTTTCCGTGCCAAATGACCACGGGTCATTGACTGTAAGTCGATTATGTTCTATTTTAAAAAATTGGAGAGTAAATTATGAATTAACGACAAACATCAGCACAAGAAACAAGACGTAAACTTATAACTGCGGGTCTTGAACTCATTAAGGAAAATGGTTTCGATGCAATAAATGTTGAAGATATTACAAAAAAAGCAGGTGTTGCGAAAGGAACTTTTTATACTTATTTTAAACGAAAAGAAGATATTGTTCTTGATATAAGCAGGGTTCCGTTTTGTGAAATTGCGGATGAACTGCGGGAAATGAAAGGACTGGCAATAACTGAGAAATTACCGCATTATTTTTACAGATTTATGGAGTGTGTTGAATCATGTGGAATAAATGTTTGCAGGCAATGGATAAAAGATTCATTAGATCCTAATAATGCTCCTGAAAATCGGGACGGACGGAAATGGAAATATGATGTTGAGATGCTTGAAAATATTCTAAAGGACGCAATAACAAACGGAGAATTGAAAAAAAATACTCCGGTAGAATTATTAACGCATGTTATAATATCTGAACTTTACGGAATGATGACCTGTTGGTGTATGTCAGACGGTAAATTTGAACCGCTTGATTGGACTGACAGATTTTGCAAAATTCAGATTAATGCAATTTTTAAGCAATATATTCTTGAAAATAAATAAAATTAATATGTTTTGCAATATTAAATTTTTATATAAAATTCATTATGCTTAAGATAGTAAAATAGGTTTAAACTTAATCACAATTGTCGGTTATTTTGCTGTTTATAACAATAAAAACGACTAAAAAATTCAGGTTATATAAGCAGTATTGATAATTATTATATAAATTTTACAATGACTGGCGGAAAAGTTTCAGGCTCCATTGGTTGCGGAACTTATGAAAATAATTCTCCGCAAAAACTGCTTATAAGAAAACTACTGAGAAATGTCTCCGCAGAATTTGAAAATGTTGAGCCTTATAAAATTTCAAATAACCATTGCAAATAGTAAATATATAGTAGTGCATGTTGCAGATTATTCGATTATTTTCGGACACTTCCGGCAGGTTCAAATACAAATGATAATTACTTTAGGAAGTAAAATTATTTTAAGTGTATATATTTTAACATCGGTTTAAATAAATCTGATGCTATAATTAAAATAATATTATCAATTAAGGAAATTATATGGAAGCAATAAGTTCTAATACGGGAAATACATTATTAAGTTTATTATTGATTATAATAGCAATAATTATAATATTTAAAGTTTTTACTTTGCCTATTAGTATTGCAAAAGGAAAAAATCTTGACAGTAACACAATTTCAACAATAAGAATACTAACTTGGCTTGGAATTTTTGCGGGAATAACTTGGATTATTGCTATTTGTTTAGCAATTGTATATAAGAAAACCGATTAGGCAAATATATAAATATTGTGAGTTAACGGTAAGTTTTATTATTTCTAACAAAGATAAAACAGAAATACATGATAATAATATTACCTTGTTATTAACAACAAACAATCCTCTTGATATTGATAAAGAATTGCTAAAAGATTTATATACTATTGCTGTTAATCCGTCTGACAAAAAAAATTGTTTAAAAGTTTTAAAATTTTATGCAGGTAATTTAACAGAGCAAGAGCTTGAAGAACTTGTCGATAAATTAGGACAGCAATCTCAAAACTCTGCATACAGTAATGCCCAAATAAAGAAAATATGCACAGATGCAAATGTAAAAAACAATTCAAATAAAAAAGAATTTATGCTAAACTTAATAGAAAAAACAATGCCTGAAATAAAAGAAAAAGACTTGGCTAAATTTACAACAGAAAAAGAAATTCTGCAAGGAAAAGAATTATGAAAGTTGCATTAAATACTACAGAATCATGTTCTTTTAAGTCTGCGGCACAAACAGAAAATAAATTGACTCCGCCGGGAACAAAAGCAAGAGATCAATTAAAAGATAATGCAGCATTAATTGCAATGGATGGTGTTTTTTTGACCTATGGAACTGCAAGCGGAGCTTTTGCTAATGTGATAAAAAACAGTAAAAAAAATTCATTATTTGATAAATTTATGTTGTGTTTAATTCCTGTAGCTGCTGTTTCAGCAGGTATTTCCATATATAATGCAATAAAAGAATCAATAGCAGAGAAGAAATATTATGAAGCCGTTAAACAGCAAAATACCAATAAATAAATTATTGATTATCAAGTTTTATACTTAATGATATTCTGGATTTATTACCTGTAAATGCTCTGTCTAAAATTGATGAATCATCAACATCAAAAATAATTGTTACAGGCGTTTTATCGTCTGAAATATCACTCAAAAGTGATTTCATCTCTGCAATAGTTGTATTTGAAGAAGTATTATTATTTAAAATATTATGTAGATTTTCAACAAATAAAACAGAGCGTTTTTCACTTTTATCAAAATATTTGTTCCGACTTACAACAAAAAAGTACCGACTTGTTGTTAAATATTTCACAGAATTTTTGTTAATTTTCAAAAGTCTAAAAAAAAATTGCAGATAGTTTGAGCAAAATCGCCACTTGTGGCTAAAAAGCAGGCTTCTTTTGTTTAAAGGCAAAAATTTTTGAGGACAATTGGTGTCCATTTCCTGGACTTTTGAGTACTTTTGCTCAAACTAAAATGCCGACTAAAATAAACAGCAAGAACCCTAATTTTAGGGCGTTTGAGGAGTGCATTAAAAGTATTTGCAATTTCAGACGTGCTTGAAAAAATACCGCTAAAATGCATTGAGTACAAAAAGTTAAAAACAAAAAATCAATTATAATCCGGAGAAGGTGGGATTCGAACCCACGGTGCAGATTACTCCACACAACACCTTAGCAGGGTGCCGCCTTAAACCTACTCGGCCACTTCTCCTTAAGTGCTTTCACAATATTAGCATAAATATATTCTTTTATTCAAGTTTTAATTTATAAACTATACTTGCAGGTGCTTTTTTATAGAAAGCATACTTCCGCCCGCACTGAAAAATATTGCCATTATGAATAAACAAAAGACTACTATATTCATTGCGAAGTCAGACGGCGCAACATTTAAAAAATTGTGCAATTTTAATAAAGCATTCTGTACAGTATTTAAAGGCACTAAAGATATTATTGCACCTAGAAATCCGTATATTGCACCTTGAAGAATTAACGGGATTTTTATATACCAGTTGCTTACACCCATTAATCTCATAATTTCAATTTCATCTTTTCTTGATTGTATTACAAGCTGAATTGTACAATTTATAATGATAATTGTTAACATTGCCACTGCAAAAAGAACCAAAATTGTTACGGTATTAAATACCGTAGTTATTGTTTGCAGTTTTCTCGCCATTTCCTGTGCATATGACATATTCTCTATGCCTGATACTTTTTTTATATTATCGCAAACCGCAGATATGTTTGCAGGATCATCTACGGTTACGTGTAAAGTGTCCGGCAGAGGATTTTCCATCCCGGAAACATCAATGTCTTTATTCATTTCTTCCCAGGCTTGTTCTTTTGTTATTATTGTTATTTTCTTAACGTGTTCTATCTCTCGTATTCTTGAAGACATATAAACAGGGTCAACATTTGGTTTTAAATATACGGATATTTCAAATGCATCACCAAGTTTGTCAACAAAAGAACTAAGCGAGAAACTTGTTCTGAACAGTGCTCCGAAAATAGTCAAAATTGCAGCCATAGCGGCAACTATAGCTATATTTATAAGCCCTGTTCTTTTTATACCGTAAATTGTTTCCATTACAATTCTGTACATAATTCTTACAGAAGACAAATGTCTTTGAGGTATATGCTTTTTTACTGTTTCTTTTATTATTTTCTTTTTATTATTCATATGTACCTGCCTGTACATCTCTGATTATCAGCCCCTGTTCCATTGTAATTACTCTTTTTCTGAAGTAATCAACAATATCTCTGTCATGGGTAGAAACTATAACAGTGATACCTTTTTCATTAATTTGTTCAAGTATTTGCATAATTTCCATCGAATTTTTAGGATCCAGATTACCTGTCGGCTCATCTGCTATCAGAAGCGGGGGACCATTTACTATTGCTCTTGCAATACTGACTCTTTGCTGTTCTCCTCCTGAAAGTTCAAGAGGTTTAGCATTCATTTTGTTTAAAAGTCCCACAACCTTTAATGCACCGGTTACCCTGCCTTGAATTTCTTTAGATCTCATCCCGAGTGTTCTTATAACATAAGCAATGTTGTCATATACGCTAATATTCGGAAGCAGTTTATAATCCTGGAAAACAATTCCCATGCATCTTCTTATATTGGGGACTCTGTCATTCGGTAATTTTGCTATATTTATGTTGCCAATCATTACTGTTCCCGATGTTGGTACTTCCTCCCTGTATAATAATTTCATTAAAGTAGATTTACCTGCACCCGATGAACCCGTTAAGAAAACAAATTCACTTGACATTATATCCAGATTAATATTTTGAAGCGCATAGGTATTTTTATATTTTTTGTATACATTTCTCATCTGTATCATTTTTTAATTGTCCTATAATTTTTTCTGCTAATTTTTCGGAATTAAGTCCGTAATAAGACATAAGTTCTTTTGCTGTTCCGCTTTGTCCAAATTGGTCATTTATTCCTATCCTGGTAACTTTAACCGGATAGCTTTCACTTAAAACTTCACATACTGCACTTCCTAAACCACCTATAACAGAGTGATTTTCTATGGTGAAAATTCTGTTTGTTTTTTTTGCTGAAGTAATAACAGTTTTGCTGTCCAATGGTTTTACTATGGGTATACTTATTATTTCTGCACTTATCCCTTTTTCTGATAATATTTTAGCACAATCAAGAGTTTCAACCAATGTTTCTCCGTTGGAAATTAAAGTAACATCATTTCCTTCCTGCATTATAACAGCTTTATTGATATTGAATTCATATGAGGAATTAAAAATATCCGGTAGATTTGTTCTTGCAATGCGAATGTAAACAGGTCCGTAGCTTGCTGCTGCATATCTGATAGCCTGGATAGTTTCCTGTTCATCGGCAGGAACTATAACCGTCATGTTTGGAATACTCCTCATTAAGGAAATATCTTCAAGAGCTTGATGACTTGCTCCGTCCTCTCCAACGGTAATACCGCCATGTGTTGCAGCTATCTTTACATTTAAGTTTGAATAGCAAATAGTATTTCTTATCTGTTCCCAGGCTCTTCCGGAAGCGAACATGGCAAAGGTCGAAACAAACGGAATTTTTCCGGTGCATGCAAGTCCAGCAGCAGTAGTCATTAAATCTTGCTCGGCAATACCCGCATTAAAAAATCTGTCTGGAAACTCTTTTGCAAATATTTGTGTTTGTGTTGAACATGATAAATCCGCATCAAGCACAACAATATTTTTATTTTCCCTTCCCAGTTCTTTAAGTGTTTTTCCATATGCACTTCTGACAGATTTATATTCTCTTATCATATAACTCCTTTATTTCAATTCCTGCAGCGCAAGTTTAAGTTCTTCATCATTCGGGGCTTTTCCATGCCAGTTCGGATTATTTTCCATAAAAGAAATACCTTTGCCTTTTATTGTATTCGCAACTATAGCGACAGGTTTATCACTTAGTTTTGCTCTTTCTATTGCATCATATATTTCATTAATATTATGACCGTCTATTTCTATTGTATTCCATCCGAAAGCAAGAAATTTTGCATTTATATCTCCGATTGATTTGACCGTTTCTGTTGAACCGTCAATTTGTAAACGATTTCTGTCTACAAAAGCAATGAGATTATTTAGTTTATTGTGTGCGGCGTTCATAGCACCTTCCCAGACACTGCCTTCTTCAAGTTCGCCGTCGCCCATATAAACATAGACTTTACTTTTAATATTGTCCAATCTTAAACCTAATGCCATACCGCAGCCTATAGAAAGTCCCTGCCCCAAAGAGCCTGTTGATATTTCTATACCCTTAAGTTTGTTGCAGCATGGATGCCCCTGCAGTTTTGCCCCTAATTTTCTAAACGACAAGAGTTCTGATTCGTCAAAATATCCGCAGTGTGCTAAAATTGCATATAAAGCAGCAGAGGCGTGTCCTTTTGATAGGATAAATCTGTCTCGATTCCTGTAATCAGGATTCTTTTCACATTCAGGATGATGTTTCATACATTTTGTATACAAAACGGTTAAAATATCCACGCAGGATAAAGAACCTCCTGGATGTCCCGATTTTGCATTATGTATCATTTCTAAGATTTCTCTTCTGATTTTCTTTGAAGTTTCTCGAATTTCTACAATTTCTGTTTCTGAAAGTTTGTTATTCATCAGTTTTCCTTTAGTGCAGAATTATTATTTTTTTTTACCGAATCTATTATAGCTTTAAATAAAAAAAGGGGCAAAGTTTTATAGATTCTTCTCAATCTTTCCGGTTGTTTATAAGTTCTGTATATCCACTCCCAACCCATTACCCTGAAAAATTCGGGTGCTCTTTCGACCTCGCCAGACCACACATCAAAAGTTCCTCCTACTCCGATAAAAACAGCAGAAGGCATTTTTTTTCTGCATTTTTGTATAAACAGCTCCTGCTTTGGCGCACCGAGTGCAACCAGTACAAGCTTAGGCTCAGCTTCTTTTAGTTTTTTTATTATGTCATCTTCTTTAGGTATAGTAAAATAACCGTTTCTATAATAACAAATATCAAGATTTTTAAATTCCGCTTTTAACCTTTTAACTGTTGTTTCTATTACATGATCTTTTGCTCCGATAAGAGCTACTGAATAACCTAAAAAACTGCAAGAATCAATGAGTTCTTTAGCTAAATCAATTCCCGGAATCTGCTCTTGTTTTATTCCCTTTAGTTTTAATGCCAGTTTGATTCCGGAACTGTCAGGGACAATCAGTTCGGCATTTTTAATAACATTAGCAAATTCTCTGTTATTATTTGCCAGTTCAATCATTTCCGGGTTGATTGTAACTATCTGAACTCCTTCTTTTTTTTCGATTTTGTCCATAACAAAAGAAACGGCTTCATTGAAAGTCATTAAATCTACATCATATCCTAAAACTTTTTCCGTTCTTCTTTCCATTTTATAATTTTATCATATTATCCGATTAATACTATATTGTAACAGAATCGGTTAATTTTTCTTTTAATTCGTTTGCGGAATCCTCATAACCTATTCTCCCCATTAATGCATATGTATAATTTTTCGACTGTTCAACACCCGGCTGATCAAATGCATCAATGTTGTATAACGCACCTGAAATTGCGGTTTGAACTTCAAACATATATAGAAGCTGTCCTATATAATACGGGGTAATTTTAGGTATTGTAAGAGTTACATTCGGTCTTTTATAATCAATTAGTGAAGCCATTGTTGAATCAGCTTCGGCATTAAATAACTGATTTATTGTTTTCCCCCCCAGATAACTGATACCGGTATATTCAAAAATATTAGGAATTTCAAGTGTAGTATCAAATTCTTTAACTCTTAAAAAATTAATTATTTTATCATTAGGTCCCTCATTATAAAGTTGAATTTGTGAATGTTGATCAGTAACACCGATTGCTTTTATAGGGGTTTGTCCCGTGTTTACGATATTATTATTTCTGTCTTTTTCTTTACCTAATGATTCGGCCCACAGTTGGCAGTACCAGTCTGCTACAAAGCGCAGTCTGTTTGAATATGGCATCATTACTGATATTTTTTTACCTTTTTTTGTATTCATAAGAAAATGAATTAATGCGTTTTGTGCGGCAATATTATAATGAATATCAGTATTTTTAAGTGCAAGATCCATATCCTTTATGCCCTGTGTGATTTCTTCAATATCAATTCCGACAAGAGCAAAAGGAAGCAGCCCGACTGACGAAAAAACCGAAAATCTGCCGCTTACATCATCAGGTATATAGAAAATCTTGTATCCTTCCTGATCGGATAATTGTTTTAATATTCCTACATTTTTGTCAGTTGTTGCAATAACATTTTTTCTGTAATCACCGCCGAGTTCTTTTTCCAATCTGTCTTTTACTATCATATACTGAGCCATTATTTCGGCGGTTGAACCTGATTTGGTTACAACGTTTACAAGTGTTTTTTTTAAGTCAAGTATATTTAGTAAAGAATTCATTTGATCGGGATCTATATTATCTAGGAAAAAAATTCTTGGATAATTTTTTCTCTGTTCTTTTGTTAAAAAGTTCCAATACGGAGGTAATAATGCTTCACAAACAGCCATACCTCCGAGCGATGAACCGCCCATTCCGAGGATTAATATATTATCAAAACGGTTTTCAACCATTGCGGCAAATTCTTTAACATACCATATTGTTTCTTCGTTGTAGCCGAGATTCATCCATTGCAGACGCTGACCCGGCTTATCCTTATTTGAATTTAAATCTGCAATTATTCTATGAATTGACTCACGGTAATTATTAAATTCCTCTTCAATATTTAAACCGTTTTCTTCACCTATTACTTCAGTTTTAATGTTTCGATAGTTTAGTTCTATCATTTAAGCCTCGCTTTTGTTATATTAATTTCGACCGAGCCAAAGATTGCCATTTATAATTGTACATGCTTATAAAATATTTTAAAGACGTTCTGATATCATATGTTACATAATTAAATTTTTTGTTTTTGATGATAGAATTTATTTATGAAAGAATTGGATTTCATACATATAATAAAAAATGCTTTAGATAATTCGTCATATATCGGCGATGATTGCGCCTATCTCAAAGAATTTGGTATTTTTATCACTCAGGATACGTTAGTGGAAAATGTTCATTTTTCTTTATACACAACAAATCCATATCTGCTTGGCAGAAAAGCGGTAAGCGTAAATCTGAGCGATTTAGCTGCTTCTCTTTCACAGCCCTGCTATATTACGCTTTCCATATCTTTACCTAAACATATAAATTCTTCTTTTGTAGCTGAATTATACAGAGGAATTAATGACGTTTGCCGTGAGTTCGGGGTAAAAGTTGCCGGAGGCGACATTACTTCAAGTGATAAGGTTGTAATTTCGGTTTGTGCCATAGGTAAAAAAGTATCCGACTTTTTTTCCTCCAGATGTAATGCAAAGAAAGATGATTATATTCTTGTAACCGGTGATTTCGCTTCAAGTGCTGCGGGGTTGTTTGCATTAGAAAATTTTTTATATGCTGAAAAGTGCCTTGTTGACTCGCATTTAAATCCTGTTCCAAGATTAAAAGAGTCTAATATCCTTGCTGAATCAATACTTTCTAATGTGGCAGTTATGGATGCATCGGACGGATTAGCTGATGCGTTATACAAAATCGCTGTAAGTTCCAAGCATAATATTTCAATAGATATAAACAAAGTTCCTGTAAAAAGTCAAACAATTGAATTCTTTAAAAGAAATAATCTGGATTATAAGAAATTTATTAAATGGGGCGGTGAAGATTTTGAACTTGTTATTTGTGTTTCGTCTGAAATATATTCAAAATTAGATAAAAAAATGTTTACTTTAATAGGTAAAGTTCAAAATAAGGATATTAATCCTTGTGTATTCGTAAAAGATGAGGCAGTTACCGAAAAAATAACGGATGAAATATTTCAAAAAAATTCTTTTAACCATTTCGGAGCAGAATTATGAATAGTGTAATTTTAACTGCAGGCGGCAACTCTTCAAGATTCAACGGTGTTAATAAGTTACTTTTTGAATTAAAGGGAAAGCCTGTTATTTCTTATTCAATTGAAACTTTTTTAGATTTACGCTGTGTTGACGAAATTGTAATTTCCGCTAACATTTCAATAATAGAGAATTTGAAAAAATTATATGGAAATAACACAAAAATAAAAATTGTTGAAGGCGGTAAAACAAGGCAAGAGTCAGTATTAAAGGGGCTTCTTAATTGTTCCGAACCTGATTTTGTCATAATTCATGATGCGGCAAGACCTTTTATTACTAAAGATACAATATTAAAATGTTTAAATAAAGCATATAAAACATCAGCAGCCATAGTAGCGGTTAAAACTATAGATACGGTTAAAATAGTTGACGATAACGGTGTAATAATTTCAACTCCCGACAGAAAAACATTATGGAACGCTCAAACTCCGCAAATCTTTGATTATAAGAAAATTCTCGAACTTCATAAAAAGTATATTGGTTATGATTTTACCGATGATGCTTGTATTTTTGAAAAGGAAAACAAACCTGTGGCAATTGTTCAGGGAGAGTATTCAAATTTTAAGATTACTACATTGTCTGATGTAAAAATGTAAATAAAAATAAATTTTTTTTGTAAAAACAGCAAAGAATTCTTTTTGAATGTTTGTAGCTAATGTATAGATTGTTTGGAATAAGTTATGAATATTCTTACACAGCATATTTCTGGTTATACACGGACAGTACCGATACAAGGCACGAGTAATGGTAATTCGAAAACACTGAAAAACCCGAATTCTACAACGAAAACATCAATTTTTTATATAAATGATTTACACGGACAGGTTCCCAAAATGCAAAGGCTTGTGGCAGCAGGTGAGCATGCAAGTGTTAAAGCGGAACAATCTGGTTCTGACTTATTAAAATTGTGTTCCGGCGACACGTTTATAGGTTCGAATGAAAAAAGAAATCTTGCAGCAGCAAAATTTTTGGATATAGCAAAAATTGATGCTGAATCGCCCGGAAATCATGAATTTGATGTAACGGCTTCAATATGTGGTAAATTATTAAAAGATTCCAAGACAAAAATTCTCGGTGTGAATATGAATTTCCCCGATAATTCCTCTTTGTTATCGCAGAAGGTTCTCACTTCGACTGTTGCAGAAGGAAAAAGCGGTGAAAAATATGGTCTGATTGGTGTTCAGCCTTCTGACATGAACGAAAGACTTAAAGATAAGAGAATAATGGAAGGTATTACAATTGACGATAAAGAACAGACTATAAATAAGCTGCAGCAAGAAGTAAATAAACTTCGCAGTCAGGGTATAAATAAGGTTATACTTCTTTCTCATGAAGGAAACGCTGTTGAAAAAGAAATAGCGCAAAGAGTAAGCGGAATAGACGTAATACTCGGCGGTCATTCTCATGACTTAATTGAAGGTATTGAAGAAGGTGAAAATTTATTATATTCTCCCACGGGTGAACCAGTTGTTATAACTCAGGCTGGACGTGACGGTAACCATTTCGGATTTTTAAATTTGGAATTTGATAAAGACGGCAGAGTTACATATGTTCAAAATAATGTAATGGATACTAATTTATATTCGCCAAATCTTATAATGTCAAAGACGATTGATTCTATTTTGGGTGAATCTCCGGAAATAGGTGTATTGAAGCATGTGGATCCGATTCCTAAGAATAATCTTGTTGAAGAAAATCCATGGGCGGATTTTGTGTCAGATGCTTTAAGAAAGAATTTAGATGCTGATGTTGTTCTCGTAAATTCGGCAAATTTCAGAGGCAGTGTTGATTCCGGCAAAGTTACGGAAAGAGATATTACAAGTATATTTCCGTTTAATAACAAACTGTTTAAGGTAAAACTTAACGAAAAGGACTTGGTAGATGCAATAAAACTTTGCGGCAAGTCATTATCGGCTAAAAACTCAAAACCGGGGATTATGCAGGTATCGGGTCTGACTTATACTCTTGATTCTCAAGGCAATTTGATCGAATTAACATATACTGATAAACAGGGAAATAAGAGGGCTATTGATATTAATAATCCCGATCCTAATAAGATTTATACGGCAGTATATGATGAGTTTTTAATAGGCGGCGGCGATAATCTTGAAATGCTTAAAAGAGAAGATAGAGATATTGTAGAAAGATATACGTTTGATAAAGATAAAGTTACAATTGATTATATAAAATCATTATCCCAGCCTTTTGAAGTAAGAAAAGATAACAGAATCAAAATTCTTTAAGTCTTTATAAATATTAATTTGACGTTTTTTTGCTTATTTTTTACAATTAAATATGTAAATTATTAACATGCATTATAAAAATTGTTTGGAGTAAAAAATGAAATCAGTTAATGTTGCGGTAATTGGCTGCGGTATATGGGGAAAGAATGTTGTAAGAAATTTTTATAATCTTAATGCATTACATACTGTATGTGATTTAGACCTGGAAAATAGAAAAATTTTAAAAGAAACATATCCTGATGTTAATATTACCGATGATTCTAATGAAGTTTTAAATAATAAAGATATAGATGCCGTTGCGGTTGTTACTCCGAGCCACACACATTATAAAATTGTAAAACAAGCTATAGAAGCAGGAAAACACGTTTATGTGGAAAAACCGATATCTACTGTTTCATCCGAAGCTAAATCTTTAACGGAATTAGCCGATAAATGTAATATAGTATTAATGGTCGGGCATTTGCTTTTATACCATCCTGCAGTTAACAGATTAAAAATGTTAATTAAAGACGGAGTTTTAGGTGATATAAGGTATGTTCAAAGTGACAGACTCAATATAAATCATTTCAAAAATGACAGAAGTGTAATGTGGGATCTGGCTCCTCATGATGTATCAATGACAAGTTATATTCTGGGAAAAGAACCTGTCAGGGTTATAAGTGCTGTTGGTGCATCTTCTGACAATAACGATATAATGGATATAACTCATGTTACTATAGAATATGAGGATAATATAATCGTTCATATTTCTGACAGCTGGATACATCCTCAAAAAAGAGTTAATCTTCTTGTCAGAGGAACTAAAGCCACTGCTATTTTTGATGATACATTGGCTGAAAATAAGCTGCAAATTTTTGAAAGTACATCACCTAAAATATCTAAAAATGAAATTTTGGATTATATTGAAATAGAACCGTTAAAGCTTGAATGCCAGCATTTTCTGTCTTGTATTTCCCAAGGGAAAAAAGCAAGAAGCGACGGACATAACGGATTTAATGTTGTAAAAGTTATAGAAGAAGCTGAAAAAATAATGCTCGGTGAAAAAGTAAAGGCGCTTGATTCAGTGAATTTTGCATTGTCAAGAAGTAAAAAATAGTTTGAGGTTTATAATGGCAAATATATTAACAATTTTAAGAATGATAATGGCTGTTGTTGCAATTGAATTTTTGTTTTCGGGCAGAGCTGATTTGTGTATAGCCTCTGCTTTTATAACATTATTTGTTATTATTCTGGACGGGCTTGACGGTTATGTCGCAAGAACTTTTAACGAGTCTTCCGAATTTGGTTCTGTTTTTGATATTATAGGTGACAGAGTTGTTGAAAATTTGTATTGGATAGCTTTTGCAGTGATAGGTTGTGTCGGAATATGGGTACCGATGGTTGTTGTAGCAAGAGGAATTATTACGGATGGTTTAAGAAGTATTGCTCTTTCAAAAGGATATACGGCATTTGGTTCGTCTACAATGATGAAAAACAAAATATGCCATTTTTTGACAGCTTCAAGATTTTCAAGAGCGGTATACGGTATTGCGAAATCTTTGGTATTTTTATTTTTGATAATTGCATATATACCGAATCTTGAATACTTTAACGGAATGTCAATTAACGGATTTATTAAATTTACGTTAATTCAACCATATTTGATATCAGTTGCCGATATCTTGGTTTATATAACCGTTGCAATGTGTGTTATCAGAGGTATTCCTGTTTTAATTGAAAGCAGGAGATTTATAAAAAATGATAATAAGCAGGTTTAATATTGTTCTTTTTGAGCCTGAAATTCCCCAGAATACAGGGAATATAGCCAGGTTATGCGCATGTACCGGTTCCGATTTATTTTTAGTCGGTAAACTGGGATTTTCTTTAACCGATAAATATCTTAAACGTGCAGGTCTTGATTATTGGAACACTGTAAATATAAAAAAATATGATAATTTACAATCTCTAATTAATGATTTTTCATCCTCTAAATTTTATTATTTGACAACTAAGTCAAAAAAACTTTATACTGATATAAAGTTTAACTGCGGCGATTTTTTTGTTTTTGGTCCGGAGACAAGGGGAATACCTGAAAATATATTAAATGAAAACAAAGATTCGTCTATTACTATTCCTATGAAAGAGGGGCAAAGGAGCTTGAATCTGTCTAATTCTGCGGCAATTGTATTATATGAGGCAATAAGACAAAATGGTTAAGATAATAAATAAAAAACTTGTATACGGGAAACTCCCTTCCCGCCCGGAAGACTCCAATAAGAGTACTTTTGGAAGAGTTTTAAATATTGCGGGTTCTTCTAATTATTCGGGAGCTGCATATTTATCTTCAATTGCAGCCTTAAAAATTGGTGCCGGATATTTAAGACTGGCTTGCCCTGAAGTTATAATTCCCATTATTGCTTCCATGACTCCGGAAATTACTTTTGAACCTTTGGTATCATCTAAAGCCGGTGTAATTGCCGCCAATAATAAAATTAAAGATTTATCCGATTATGATGTAATTTCATTCGGATGTGGAATTTCTACCGACAATGAAACCAGAAAATTTTTATTTGAGTTTTTAAAAGAATTAAATACAAGACAAAAAGTTGTTATTGATGCTGACGGTATAAATATTTTTGCTAACCACAAAGGAGAGATTTCTTTAAAGAATATGATAATTACCCCACATCCAAAAGAGCTTTCCAGATTATTAAATGTTAGTACGGAAGAAATTATTGATAACAGAGAAAAATATGCAAGAATTACTTCTCAGACTTATGAATGTATAACGGTTTTGAAAGGACATAAAACTATAGTAACTGATGGCGAGAAAATATATATAAATAATTCGGGTAATTCTGCTCTGGCAAAAGCAGGCAGCGGAGATGTTCTGACCGGATTTATTTCCGGACTCCTTGCACAGAAAATGCTGCCCGTAGATGCTGCAGTTATGGGTGTTTTTCTTCATGGGCTTGCAGGTGATATTGCTTCCGAGGATTTTACAAAATATTCTGTTCTTGCCTCTGATATAATTGATTATCTTCCTTTTGCGATTAAAGAACTTATCGCCGACGATTGAGGATTTATATATGACTGATAACGAAATAAAGCTTCTTCAGGAAAGATTGAATAATAATCCTAACGATTTTGAAGCTATTGAGCTTTATGCAATTGCTTTATCCGATATGGGTGAAAATGAAGAAGCATTGAAAAATTTTTTATTTCTTCATCGAAAATTTCCGGATAATTCTAAGATTATTTATAATATCGGAATTATTTTAGAAAAGCTGAAATATTATGAAAAAGCTATAGAAGCATATGAAAAAGCATTGTCGTTAGAGTCATCTAATACAGATATAATGTACAATTTGGCTGTTGTTTATATTAAATTAAATGATTTAGATTCAGCTGAGAAATTGTTATTAAAAGTTATAGAAAAAGATAGTCAAGATGAAAATTCTTATTTTCATCTTGGTGAAATTTACTCAAAAAAGAAAGAACATGACAAATCTATTTCTTATTTAACCAAGGCTTTAGAATTGAATACCCAAGATGTTATTGCAAAATTTTATCTTGCTTATGAATATGAAAAAATTAATAGTATAGAAAAAGCAATTAGTCTTTATGAAGAAATAATTAAGCAAAATCCCGATTACAGCTGGGCATATTTTAATTTGGCTTCAATTTTTCTCTCCCAAGGCAAAGAAGATCTTGCTATTTTATATCTGGAAAATACGATAAAAACAAATGCAAATGATATTGAAGCTATAAAACTGCTTGTAAAACTTTTTGCTAAGAATAAAAAATATTCTGCAGCCGAAAAGATTTTAAAACATTCAACTTTAAAAATGCCTCAAGAGGCTGATTTGTATTATTTACTTGCTCAGGTATATAAAGAATTGAAAAATAATACGAATTACCTTAAATATTTGAAATTTACATTAAATCGAAAAATTACATTTTCAGGTGATGAAAATCAACTTGCGGAAGAAATCCATGCTTTAGAGAAAAAATAAAATGAGAGCTTTTTATAAGCTCTCATTTTTGCCGTGCCACTACCTATCGGCAGGTATAAATAAAGTTTTCTAAAAAACAATCTACTCTAAAGACAACTGCACCCACAGATTACACCTTAGTGCTGCTACGTTCCCGTCCTGACACGGTTCGATGGTCTATGCCGCAGCTGACGTTATTATCAACAATTGATTTTTAGTCCGCCGTATTCATACAAGTCTCACGGTAGGCTCTGCACCCCGCTATGCGTTCGGGTCAAGAGATCCGCAATGTCCCCGTGGAGCACGGCATTATATATTCTAAAATAAAAAATATTTACTTGCAAATTTTGTTTAATATATTGATTAAGTCTTTCTTTAGTATCTTTATTACCGAATTCATATAATCCCCCTTTTGTGTTTATTTGAGCGTCCCATATATTCTTAGATTGTGATATAATCTACATGTATATATTTTGGAGGTAAAATGAAAAGTTCTAATCCTTTATTGCGCGACAGTATTTTAGAGCAAACATATGCTCTTACGGAAAGACCGATGACTATCGGCGGTACTATGAACAAACTGATGATTTTGTCATTGATTATGATATGTGCGGCAGCTGCTGTATATTATCAATTTTCTTTAAAACATTTTGACTTTGTTAATATGTTGATGATAGGCGGCATTATTGTAGGTTTTATATCCGTAATCTTAATTGCTTTTAAACAAAATTGGACACCTTATATTGCTCCCGTATATGCATTTTCTCAAGGTGCTGTTTTGTCGGGTATTTCTTGTTTTTTTGAAGCTTCACTGCCGGGAATTGTTATTCAGGCTATCTCTATGACGTTTCTGGTTGTATTTGTTATGGCTCTCTTATATAAAGCAGGTGCTATAAAAGCGACTCAAAAATTTAGAAGTATATTGCTTGTTGCAACCGCGTCTATATTTGTATTTTATCTTGTTTCTTTTATATTGATGTTATTTCATGTAAATATACCTTATTTTTACAGTAATTCGCCTTTGGCAATAGGAGTTAATGTTGTAATTGCAATTATTGCGGCACTTAATTTAATTATTGATTTCGATTTTATTGAAAAAGGCGTACAAACTCCTTTGCCCTCCGTATATGAATGGTATGGAGCATTTGGTTTATTAGTTACGATAGTATGGCTTTACATTGAAATCCTAAGATTATTATCAAGATTAAGAGACAGATAATTTGATAAATATATTATAGTAAAAAAGAGGTCGTTATTAGTGGCCTCTTTTTATAATTCATTTTTACATGTACCGGTATTATAAAAGCTTAAAAGAGAATTAAGACTGTTGGAAATCATCTCTTCTACTGCAGAATCGGTAAAAAATGCCATATGCTGGGTCAGTACAACATTAGGAAACTGTCTGATATAAGCCATATCCCGGTTTTTTATGATATCTGTCGAAAGGTAATGGTGGTATATTTCGTCTTCATTTTGAAACACATCCAAAGCCAGGGCTCCTATTTTTTTAGATTCAATACCTTCCGTTAAATCGGTGATATTCATCAATTCTCCTCTTGCCGTATTAATAATAATAACTCCGGGTTTCATTTTAGCTATATTTTCTTTGTTTATTATGCCGTAGTTTTCTTGTGTAAGAGGCATATGAATTGTAATTATATCACTGTTCTTTAATAACGTATCAAAATCAACATATTGAACAATATTTTTTATATTTTCATTTTCATATTTATCATAAGCTAAAATTTTGCAGCCAAACCCTGACAGATTTTTTATTACTGTTGAGCCTATTCTTCCCGTTCCCAGGACTCCTACGGTAAGATGACGCATCTCTCTACCCATTAATCCGTTAAGAGTATAATCATTAACATTTTGTCTCCACATTGCAGGTTTGTATTTTCTTATACATATAAGCATCAGCATAACCGTAAAATCGGCAACTCCGTTTGGTGCATATGATACATTGGCAACCTTTAATCCTATTTGTTTTGCATATTTCACATCATAATGATTATAGCCTATAGTTCTTGTTGATAGAAATTTAACCCCGTTTGCTTTAATTTTATCAAGCAAATCGGCGTTTAGCGTGCTATATCCTAACGTTGTTACCGCATCTGCATTTTTTGACAAATATAAACTTTTCTCGTCTAATATTTCATCCGTTGATATAATTTCTATATTATGTTTACTGCTAAACTCTTTTATGAAATCTTCTTCATATGGTCTTTTTTCATATACTGTAATCTTCATTTTAAAATCCTGCTATATTCTCTTTTCTTGACTTTTCTACCTCACATTTTACCTGAAAAATCTGACCGTACAATTCACAGTTTATTTCCATCTCTGCCGCTTTGTGCTGGGTATATTTCATAAGATTGTATAATGGCATTAAATCACCGTCGACATTTTGCATTATCCAGTTAAAGTCCAGGTTTAAAACAACACTTTTTATATTGATTTCGCTGCATTTTTGCAGCCAGATGTTAATTTCTTCTTCTGAGTCATTTAATCCCGGGACTATAATATATTTTGCTTTTACAAAATCTGAATTTACCGGTTGATTTCTTGCATATTCCTTTAAATTTTTCCATACTTTATCGTAAGAGTCAACTTGTTTTACTTTTCTATGTATGTCTTTAGTGCCTGCATCAATTGAAACAAGTATCCTTACAACACCTTTTTTTAGTCCCTTGATAATGGCATTACTTTTTTTAATTGCATTTGTGTGTATAATTATTTTTGTAAAATCATTTTTTATGAATTCGTGAAGAAGTGCTTCAAATTCTGTATATATAGTAGGCTCGCCGCCTGCGAAATCAATTGTTCCGTCTTTTTTCAGTATATTATTTTTAATCATATCTTTTACTAAAGGCAGAACTTTATATACTTTTGTATTTTTAAGAACTTCAGAATCTCTAGGAGCGCTGCAATATATGCAGTTGGAATTGCAAGGAACCCATGGAGTCAGAAGTAAATAGTCAATATAATCTTCATTATCCCAATTTTTAAAGGCAGTATTTACACAATCTTTGCATATTTCAGGACAGGAATTTTCACGGTACTTTTTTCTTAATTCTCTTTTTATATCAAAGAATTCTTTCCAATTTATTTTCTCTCCATGATAGTTTTCATATATAATCGGTCTGCCTCCATATCTGGGGTTAAAGTTATTACATGAGCGTATACGGTTTAAATGGTCTAAAACCATTCCGTGTTCTATATAACTGCAGCTTTCAAATCCTTCCAATGTTTTTTCCTTTTATGTTAAATTGAATTCTGTTGTTAAATATCTGAAGTTATTATATTCAACAAGATTTAAGTCATATTCTTTTGTCTTTTGTATTATATAATTGCCCAAGGCTATAAGAAAATCCGGTTTTGTTTGATTTGTAGCTCTTAGTTCTTTACAATAGTCATTCTCAATATCAACAACTACTGATTTTATTCCTGCATTAACTGTCAATTCAAGCCACTTGTCAATTTCGTCTTTTTTTGTATTAACTTCGGGTATAAGAATATATTTTGTTTCCACATATATTTTGTCTTTTATATCTTTTTGAGCCTCAGCATATTTTTTTGTATTTTGCCAGAATTTATCAAATTTGTCGACACGTTTTACTGTTCTGTATATTTCCTTTGTTCCTGAGTCTGCACTAAGGCATACGGAGAGTTTCTTTTCTTTGATTCCTTTTTCAATTGCTTTTGAATATTTTATGCCCGAAGAGTGAACAGTAATACGGTCGGCTCCGTTTTTTAATAAGAACATGACTAAATCTTCAAATTCATTCAATATAGTGGGTTCTCCGCCTGCAAAAGTAATTTCACCGCCGGGTCTGAAAAGATCTTTTTTAAATAAATCTTTAATCATCGGAAGCACCTTATAATGCGGTTTGGAATTAAATGCTTTTTTATCCCATTTTGTATAGCAGTAAATGCAATCGCTGTTGCAGTGTGTCCAATGGTTAAAATGAATATAATTAATATAGTGTTTTCCTTCTTCCCAGTTCCTTTTTACAAGATTAAAACAGCCTTCACACCTTTTATCAATTATCCCGTTTCTGTTTTCTTCTATAAATTTTTCTTTGAGATCCAATATATCATTCCAGGTTATTCCCCGGCCGTTATAATTTTCTTTAATATAGAGTCTTCCGCCGCCTATATGACAGCATAAACAACACATTTCTATGTGGTCATTTTCAAAGCTTAATCCGTGTTGCAGCCAATGGCAGCTTGTATACTCCTGCATTATAATGACCTTTCTTTCTCAAACTTATATTTCATCATATGTTCGGCTCTTTCATATAGCTCATATTTAAGTCCCATAGCTTCTGCCTTTTCTTTTGCATAATCAAAAAGGGTAATTATTTCGTCAGGTATTTTATCTCTTCTTGCATAAAACCATTTTGATTCGATTTCATGAAATACGCAGTTTACACCGTTTTCTTTTGCATTTTTAAGCCATAAGTCCAGTTCTTCTTTTATATCGTTTACTCCCGGAATTACAATATATTTTGCTTTGACTGCATACGGATCTTTCTGGTGTTTTGCGTATCGTTTTAAATTTGCCCAGACTCTATCGTATGATTTTACCTGTTTTACTTTTTGATGCATTTGTTTTGAACCAGAATCAACCGATACTATTAGATCAACGCATCCGTTTTTAAGTCCTTTTTCAATAGCCCCGGAATATTTTATACAGGAGGAGTGAATTCTTGTAAGAGGAAAACCGAAATCCATAAAAATGTGGAGAAGGTTATCAAATTCTTTTAATAAAGTTACTTCGCCTCCTCCGAAGCTGATATGTCCGTTCGGTCTTAATAAATCATGTTTAATCATATCTTTTAATATAGGGAGAAAATTATAATTTTTAAATTTATTATATTTTTCTTTGTCCAGCATTGTATGGCAGTATGAGCATCTTGAATTACACTTTGTCCAATAATCAAGATTTATCATACTAATTTTAGAGTGATCATCAGACCAGTCTTGTTCTTTAAGAAAAATACAGCCCTCGCATTTAGGATATATATCTCCTTTCTTATGGAGATCCTTCATCATTTTCTTAAATGCAAAAACTTTTTCCCAATTAACCGGAGTGCCTTTATAATTATCTTCTATAATGGTATTGCCGCCGCCTTTTGCACTGTATAAACAGCAAACTTTATATGAATCTATATCAAAATTTATTCCTGACTCTATCCAGTAACAGCTTTTATATCGCAAGACTAATCCCTCTTTAAGTATAATTTTATCATAACAGTTTTAAAAAGTGAAAGACCTTATTTAAAGGTCTTTCTTATTGTTTTTCTTAATATCTTCTGCAACATGAAATTTTGTGGTGCCTGTTTTTATTTCCCTGTATTTGTATACGAACTTGGGAATCAAATATCCTAATACAAAACAGGAAATTCCTATATTTGCCATTACCGAGCCTACTTTTAGTCCTTTTGTTTTATTTAAAAATTTTTTAACGGATTCGTTTGAAACTTTAAAATTTTTATCTAAATTTGTTAAATTTGCGCTTAATTCTTCTATTGCCTTTGTATCAATGTATTTAGAAGTATCAACAAAGCTTTTACCGCTTTTATCTTTAACTGTTGACACAAGTTTCGACTTTTTAGCAGCCTGTACAATTATATTATCAGGATTTTGCACAATAAAATTGAGTTTCTCCGTAAGAGATTTATCTTTAGCGGGAAGCTTTGCAACATCGGCAGGAATTTTTCCTGTTGAAAGCGCATCTGCAAGCTTCTTATCCATTAATACATCTATAGATAAATCAATCGGTTTTTTTAATACTTTTGAAGAAAATTTACTAATACCTTTTTCAATTAAGTTTCCGAAACCGTATATAAAAAATAAGAATCCGCCTTCTTTTATTGCATGTTCGCAAAATTCAGTTTTATTTCTTGAACAGGCTAATCTCTCGGTTGTTATGCCTGCATCAATAATTTTCATATTGTGTACGGGATTAAACATAATTGCTTCGGAAAGATTTTTTATTCCTCCTTTAAAAGCGGGATTTGGTGTATTCTTTTTTGTTTTATTGTCTTTTGTAATTTCTATAATGTCAGAAAATATTTCCGGTTCAGAAGATTCCAATTGCTGCTTAAACGGACTGTCCATTTCTTGTTTTATTTCTTTTATAACAGTGTCTTTTGTATTTTTTTGTTTTGTTTTTGTCAAAAGAAAAAAGGTTGCTAGTGTAAGAGCTGTTGCTGCAATTATTTTACCTTTAAAAAGATTTTTTGCTTTATTGCCGCCGTCTTTTAAGCAGTCTTGGATTGCCTGCTGTACACTTTGCGTTTTATCATTTGACATTAAACCTTTTGCATTTTCTTTTGTCCAGGATGCATATTCTTTATTTGCTATAACCCTCGGGTCAACTTCCGGATTTATTTTTGCAAATTTGTATGCTGTTTTATCAATAAGTTTTTTATAAAACGGAATACCTCCTATCCAAATTGCCTGTGTCCCGAATTCATCTATAAATCTGTCCATTCCTTCAACGGCGCCGCCTTCTTTAAATGATTTATATGTAAGGCTTGTTGAGTCTACTCCGTCTTTTATCATAATGGGAACTAATGATTCTTTATTCCCGAGTGTTGAAACTATTTTCGTTGTTATTGCTTGTATCGACATTTTTTTCCCTTTTCATTTTATATATCACAAGCCCCAGATTAGATTTCTAAATTTAACAAACGGGGCATTTGCTAAATTTTCTTTAATAATTCGTCGCATATTTTTTTCTCCTTTTACATTAAAAAACCTTCTGCATATTGTTGTACAGAAGGCTTTTATATATTTTGTCCACATCAAAATAAATACGATTATATCGTAAAGCCTCCTTTAATAATATAACGTCGATTTTGAATGTGTAACATTATCTGCTCCTTTTGACTACAGTTTAACATAAAATAAAATTTTGTAAAGCCTATTCTTTTTCCTCTTCTGCTTCTTCGGCTATTTCTTCTTTTAAAACCTCAGATGCAGTGACATTTACGCCTAATGAAACTTTTACTTTTGAAGTTAACTTTATTTGCATATTGAAGCTTCCTAATTTATTTATGGGAGCATCTAAAGAAATATTTTTTCTGTCAACTTCAATACCTGATTTGGATTTAATTTCTTCCGCCAGTTTTTTAGTTGTAATAGCACCGAATAATTTGCCGCTTTCGCCTGCCTTTGCGGAAAATTCAAGAATTCCAAGCTCCTCAATCTTTTTAGCTGTTTCTAAAGCTTCCGCATGTAGCTTTTCTTGTTTTGCTTTTATTCTTGCAAGATTTTTTTCTCTATTTTCTTTTGCACCTTTTGTTGCAATTTCGGCAAAATTTTGGGGCAGTAAAAAATTTCTTGCATAACCGTCTTTTACATTAACTATATCACCGGCTTCACCGATATTTTGTACATCCTTTTTTAGAATTACTTCCATTTTATATCTCCTTAATTAATATAATTGCAGTTTTGTATATTGATAATAATAAAAACATAAACAAATGTCACGCATGTATTAATTTTTCAGGAAAAATTTTTACGATATAATTCAAAATATATTTAATTTTAAATAAAGTTCCGTATAGTATTTATTTTGTCAGGATTTATCTTTTTTCATTTCCATATAAAAATATTCAAGAATCTCCGTAATTTTTTTCTTATTCATTCCCGTTTTTGAAGTATACCTGACGAAAATCGAAAATTCATCCTGATGAGGGGAAATTTCTATACTGTATTTGTCGGGATGTTTATAAACATGCGAATATTTACCAAGCGAAAAAGAATATAATATGGGTTCAAGAATATCTTTATTATCCAACAAAAACTTCACAGTTTCCATTGCTTCTTCTTCTGTTTCCGAAGGAAAGCCAATGAATGCAAAGACAATATTTTTAATTCCGAGATTGGCCGAATCAGTCATGATTCTTTTTATGTTTTCAACTTTTATTCCTTTATTTATAAGTTTTAAAATTCTTGGATTAATAGATTCCATTCCCCACCAAATACAATTTGCCCCGCATTCTTTTGCTTTTTTTAAGAGGTCATATGTAAATTCCGGTTCAAGACGTGCTTCAAAATCAAAAGATATGTTTATTTTATTCTTTATTATTTCATCACAAAACGAATTCAGATATTTGGGATATACGGCAGGATCAATAATTACATATTTAGTTATTTCTTATTCTTTTATATTTTGTTTAATTTCTAAAATTAAATCCGAAATTTTTTTACGGTGAAATTCTGTAAATATGTCCCGTCACAAAATGCGCAATTATTCCAATAGCAGCTTTTGTGGGTTTGAAGAGGTAGTGTTTTTATATATTTATCCAAAGGCAAATCGGAATAATCAGGCGGAGCTATTTGGGATAATAGAGGAGGTTTACCTGTTTTATTCATTATTACTTCATTATTAGAGTTTTTATATATGATATTATGAACTTTTTTGAGCGGGATTTTATTTTCTATTTATTGAGCCATTTCTAAAATTGAATTTTCTCCGGGACCATAAGAAATGCTATCTGCATATTCATTAAAAAAAACAGGGTATTTTTTTAAAGTATCGGTTAATCTACTGAAAGTATTTCCTCCAATGTTGATATGGGCATTGGTTTCTTTTTTTAATTTTTTTGCCAGTTTCAATCCACCTGTAATTTGAACATAATGATTTATAGAAATACCAATGTAATCGGGATTTATAACTTTTATTTGTTTAATTTTTTTACATAAAATTCATCAAATATATTTTCTGTATTTACAATATTTTCTATTTGTTCATAGTTATTATAGGGATAATAAATATCCGAGTTAAAATACAAATCAGGATATAAAATATTATTAATAAACATAAATCCGCATATTGTATATTTTTTAAATTAAAATCGGAATTTTTTAAAATACGGGTATCTGTATCAGAAGGCTGAAGAAATTGTATGTTATTATATTTGTTGAAAAATTCTCTTAATTTTATATATTGTTCTATTGTCATATCTTTTTCAAAATACGGAGTTAATCTTTTATACAATTCGTATCCTTTTTTAAGAATATTTTTTCTTACACCGGCAGAATGAATGTAATAAATAAAATCCAGATTATAATCATATAACTTTGTAATATAATTTCTTTTTTTTAATTGTTCTGCCAGTGAAGGAAGAGCAATAGCCGGCGTTGAAGAGAGATAGTATGGCGGGATTATTAAAAGATATTTTTTTATATCTTTATTATATAAAATTTCAGAATACTAGTTCAATATGATTTTCACTAAAATAATAAGTGAAGTTTTTAAAAGACAGAAAAAAAAATTATGTGACAAGAAAGTGTATGTATTTGAAATGAAATCTAACCGTGTGATACTCAGTCATTTAGTGTGTTACTATAATAAAAAGGTCATGAAGGTTATTCATGACCTTTTTATTATGCTTTTTGTTAACTAACTTATGATTGCGGCGTTCAATTCTTCAACCATTTTATCAGGATCTATGCCATGAACTTTTGCACCTGCTTCGAGGTTTTCAAATCTTGCAGCTGCACAGCCTATACAGCCCAAACCGTATTTTTGGAATATTTCTATTGTTTCAGGGTAGTTTTGTACTATCTCAATTAAACCCATTTCTTTTGTAATTTTTGCCATTATCTTATACCTTTCTTTTGATTTTTTTAAAATTATTATTAAAAATTATACATCAAGAATTAGGAAAGGTGTATATGATTAAATACATATTAGATATATTTTGTAATGATACGATTATCGGATTATGCCAGATTGACGATTTAAATAAGAATAAATTGTTTAAAAATAATCAAATGAGACTTTTTAAACAAAACAGTCGGAATTTGGGCGGTTATAATCAGAAATTCATTGATCCGATTGCTTATCATCTTTAAGAAGTTTTTCAAAATCAGACGGTTTTATACTCTGAATGAAATTTCTGAATTCTTGAGATTCCGCTTCATCTTTTTCACTGTCGCAGGAAACACTGCCGTCAGCCAGCACCTTTGCCGAAACGAAAATAGGAGCGTCAACTCTTATTGCAACGGCTATGGCATCAGATGGTCTTGAATCTATTGCTATTTCATTGCCTTTTTCATTAACAATAAAAATTGTTGAATAATACGTTTCTTTTTCAACATCATTTATTTCAACACGGCTGATTTCATATCCTGTCTTTTCAATAACGTCTATTATTAAATCATGCGTCATTGGTCTTAGAACTTTTATATTTTCAATTTTTCTTATTATTGCGCTTGCTTCAGCGCTGCCAATCCAAATAGGCAGTGCTTTTCTGTTCTCTTTATCATTTAATACTATTATCGGAGAGCCGCTTGCCGTATCTATAGCTATACCCATAACTTTCATTTCTATCATTTTTTCTTCCTTATAATAATTTTGTGAGTATTTCAGGTCCGTCGTCCGTAACATGTACCGTATGTTCAAAATGTGCCGAAGGTTTATGATCTTTTGTTACGACAGTCCATTCATCTTGAAGTACATAAACATCATCACAGCCTAAATTCAACATTGGTTCAATTGCAATTGTCATACCTTTTTGCAATATAACAGGGCAGTTTGTTCTGTAGTTAAAAACAAACGGTTCTTCATGCATTTGTCTTCCGACTCCGTGACCGCCATATTGTCTTACAATTCCCAGATTGTATTTTTTTGCAACATCTTCTATAGCACCTGCAACATTTTCAAGCTTTTCACCGGATTTCATAAATTCAAGACCAGAAAATAAAGATTCCTCCGTTGCTTTAAGAAGCATTTTCTTTTCATCAGAAATTTCTCCGATAGGATACGTCCAGGCACTGTCACCTACAAAGCCTTTATAGGTAGCTCCGACATCTATACTTATTATATCACCGCATTTTAAAATAACATTTTCCGAAGGAAATCCGTGTACAACCTGCTCGTTTACGGAAGCGCAAATTGTTGCGGGAAACCCGTGATAACCCAAAAAAGTCGGGTCGGCTTTATTTTGCTTTATTATTTTATAAGCAATATCATTAAGCTCTTGTGTTGTAATCCCTTCCTTCACGGCTTCCTTCATAGCTGCGTGAACAAGTGCAACTATATTACCGGCTTGTTTCATTACATTTACTTCGTATTTTGATTTTTTATGAATTGCCATAATGTTTTATTGCCTCGGTAAGATTTTTGTATATTTCCTCGATGGATAAACTTGCATCCAATTCTGTCAATATTTTTCTTTCTTTGTAAAATTCAATTAGAGGTTCAGTTTGTACAAAGTATGTATCAAATCTTTTTTTTGCAATTTCCTCTGTATCATCATTTCTTTGAATTAATATACTGCCGCAATTTTCGCAAATTTCACCATCTTTTAAATTCATTGTTTTTAAATTATATATCATACCGCACTTTGGACATGAACGGCGATTTACAAGTCTTTCTATAAGTTTTTCTTTTGCAACATTAAAATAGAATACTTGAAGATTTACTTGTGAACCTGCATTTATTTCATTCAGAATTTTGTTCAGAGCATCAGCTTGTTCAAGACTTCTCGGATATCCGTCAAGTATAAAACCGTCTTTACAATCAACTTTTTTTAACCTGTTTTTTATAATTTTTGAAACAAGTTCTATAGGAACAAGCCGGCCTTTTTCCATAAAACTATTTGCCAATTGTCCCTCTTCACTTCCGGAAGCTGTTTCTTCTCTTAATAAAGACCCCGTATCAATATGGGGAAGATTATACTCTTTTGATAATAATTTAGTTTGTGTTCCTTTTCCGCTTCCCGGAGGACCGATAAAAATAAATTCCTGTTTCATTATATTTACCTGTTTTTGACTAGCTACATTAATAATTATAACACATTAAACCATTTTGAATAAAAAAAGAGAGCCTTAATCGGCTCTTCTTTTTTATTGTCTTAAGAAACTCTCATAATTTTTTGGCAGTAGATTTGTTCTGACTTGATTTATGAAATCAAGTGCAACCCCTACCATAATTATTAAAGAAGTTGCTCCTATTCCCTGTAGGGTGGTTATTCCTGTTATGTGACAGGCAATAGAGGGAATTAAAGCGATAACAGCTAAACCTAAAGCACCAATAAAAGTTGTTTTGCTTAATATTTTATCTAAAGCTTCTGCAGTAGGGCGTCCGGGCTTTATTCCGGGTATTGATGAACCGTATTTCTTTAGATTTGTTGCGATTTCTTTTGGCTGTAAATTAGGAATAATTGAAGCATAAAAGAATGTTAAGCCAAATATTAATAAGAAATATACGAGATTATATGCCCAACCAGAGGGACTCAGAAAATTAGACAAAGAAACAATTATATTTCTTAAATATTCGTTTGAAATATTTGTTTGCCCGACAAGTCCCAATATTGTGGTCGGAAATAATAATATTGCTATTGCAAAGATTATCGGCATTACTCCGCCGGGATTTAATTTAAACGGAATAAACGTGTTCGTTCCGCCGTATACTTTATTTCCAACCTGTCTTCTCGGATTTACTATAATTACTTTTCTTGCAGCTTCTTGCATAATAACAATAAAAATCATAGTTGCAAAGAATATTAACAACAGTAAAAATAAGCCGGGCTGCAGAGAAGAATTTCCTCCGACTAAAGTTGCAGTTTGACTTACATAAAAGGGTATCTTAGAAATAATACCGCAGAAAATAAGCATAGAAGCACCGTTTCCGATACCTCTTTCCGTCATTAATTCAGCCATCCACATTGTAAAAGCAGAACCTGCCGTTAAAATTATAACTGAACCTATTGCAAATGATACAATGTTAACATCCGGCATTATTACACCGCGGGCTGTTTTTAACAGATATATTACGAAAACAATCGACTGAACAGCTGCAATTACTATTGTAAAAATACGGGTATATTGAGATAACTTTCTTCTTCCGGCTTCACCTTCTTCTTTTTGCAATTGCTCCAGATGAGGAATTACAACTGCTAAAAGCTGCATAATGATTGATGCCGTAATATAAGGACCTATTCCTAAGGCAATTATGGATACATTTCCGAGTGCGCCGCCCGAAAACATATCCAAAAAACCTATTAAGTTATTTGTAGCCGCCAAATTTGCAAAACTTGTTGAGTCAATACCGAATAATGGCAGCTGAGCGCATAAACGAAAAATCATTATCATGGCAAGAGTAAAAATGATTTTTGTTTTTAGTCCTGCTATATTCAGATTTGAGAGCATTGCCTGTAAATTTTGCTGGCTTGGTGTATATTGCTGCATTATACTAACTGTGCCTTTCCGCCTGCTTTTTCAATTTTTTCTTTTGCCGATTGTGTAAAATATCCTGCATTAACAATAACGGCTTTATTGATTTCTCCGTTACCCAGTACTCTTAATACCTGTGCTTTTGCAGGCACTTTCCCTTCCGCTTTTAATGATTCTAATGAGATTTCATCAGATTTCATATTAGCCAGTTCACTGACATTTATTTGTGCATAATTAATTGCATTAAAGTTTTTAAAACCTTTCAATTTGGGCATTTGCCTGTAGCCGGGCATTTGTCCGCCTTCAAATCCTCTTTTTGAAGATCTTCCGGATCTTTGACCTTCTCCGTTATTTCCGCGGCAAGAAGTCTTACCCATACCGGAGGATCTTCCGCGTCCTACTCTTTTAATTTTGCCGGTTGAACCTTCTGCCGGTCTTAAGTCTTCTAATTTTATTCTTTCTGCCATTTTTAATTACCTTTCTTATTACTCGGCTATTTTTAATAAATGAGGAATTGCTTTAACCATCCCCTGAATTACGGGAGTATCCAAATGTTCTACCGTTTGGTCTTTTTTTGTTAAGCCGAGAGCTTTTGCAACTTTTCTTTGTTTTTCGGTTGAACCTATAAGGCTCTTTATCAATGTTATTTTTAATGTTTTCTTTGTCATTATTTAGTCCTCTTAGTTAAGCATATCTTTCAATGATAAACCGCGTCTTTTTGCAACAACATCAAACGGTTTTAATGCCAAAAGCGCATTTAACGTAGCATTTGCAGCATTTAGCGGCGATTTAGATCCTAATGATTTACTTAATATATTTTCAATTCCTGCAAGTTCAAGTACAGCACGAACTGCACCGCCGGCTATAACTCCGGTACCCTGTGATGCGGGTTTTAGCATTACGCTGCCTGCGCCGGAACATCCTGTTATAGGATGAGGTATAGTTGTTTTATATATAGGAACATTTATTAAATTTTTTCTTCCGTCTGCTACTGCTTTTTGTATTGCAACAATTACTTCCGATGCTTTAGCACAGCCGACACCTACCTGCCCGTTTTTATTTCCTACTACAACAATCGCTCTGAAACTAAGCTTTTTACCGCCTTTTACAACTTTAGTTACTCTTCTTACTTGAATAACCTGTTCTTTCCATTCATTTTGCTGGGGTTCTGTTGCAGTTTCAATTTTTCTTTTTTTACTTTTTGATTTTGTTTCTTCCACTTTAATTGCCTTTCTTTGTTTTAGAATCCTAAAAAAAATAAAAAACATGTAAACAGACTTATATTTCTTGTATAAAAGAAGCCTTTTGCATGTTATATACTGGATTTAAATTTTCTGACAGAATAATAATAATATATAAAAAAAATATTTCAAGTATTATTCCAATTTTAAATAACGGGAGTCTTTCCAGGATAAATCTATATATTTTATTTGTTTTTTCATTGAAGAAATCTCAGGCATAATATCATATATTGCTTTTATTCTTTCAAATGCAGACGGATCAATTTCACCAAGCCTTATCTTTACGCTTTCGAGTTGTACAAATGCGTTATGAGGAATTCTTAAATCAATATATTGAACTTTTTCTCCCGAATATTCGCCTAAAAGAATAAACAATTTGTATAAATTATTTATTTTTTCGGTATCCCAATTTTCATAATCATCACCTTTTGTTCCGTAACTTAATACCTTTGCCGTATTAAAATTTCTGTTAAATGGAAGATATTCTCTTGTGATTAGTTCTCCTGTAAAAGCGAGTGCCGCAACGGAAGGAACATCTTCCGCAGGTGCTATTTCAATTGCGGGCGTAACTTCCTCTAACATTATTATATATCTTGCCGGAAACCAGTATCTTCTAACATATGCTCTTTTTATGGGAGTAAGAGTTTCTATTTGATTTGCAATTTCTGCCGGATTTATCATATAAACAGGTTTTCTTTCTATCGGAATTTTTTTTATTTCATTTAAAATCTTATTGTTTGTAACAATTTCGTTTCCCAATATTTCAATGCTGGTACCAATAGGCTCGTTATATGCATTTGAGCTTAAATACCAATGATGACAAAAAGATACTCTGTATATAAAATAAAAAATAAATAATATAAATAAAAATCTTATAAGTTTATATGTCCTTCTCAACATTATTTCGTTGCGACGGGCTTTTCTGCGCAGTTTCTGATGCCTTATTCTTCTTTCTATAATGTATTCATCTGACATTTATTTATTCAGTCCCGCACTATTCAAAATTAACAGCACAAGTTCATCATAAGATATTCCCATAGCTTTTGCTTGTGCAGGCAAATCACTGATATCAGTCATACCGGGGCTGGTATTTATTTCAAGAAAATACGGATTATCATTCATTACCATAAAATCAATTCTTGATACACCGCTGCAGCCGGCTGTTATATGAGCTTTAACGGCAAGATCTTTTATTTTTTCAGTACTCTCTTTTGAAAGAGATGAGGAGGGAACAATAAATTCGGACATTCCTTTTGTATATTTTGCCTCAAAGTCATATAATTCATTCTTTGGTCTTATTTCAAGAATTTCTGTGGCAAAGACTTTACCTTCTTTCTCAAGAACACCGACAGTGATGAAAAAACCGTCTATAAATTCTTCAACAAGAACATCATTATTAAATTTAACGGCTTCATTGTATGCATATTCAAGTTCATTTTCGGAATTTACTTTTGTAATACCAAAACTAGAACCTTCACAAACAGGTTTTGTAATTAAAGGATATTTCATTTTTTTACATTTTGCATATATATCATCGCCTTTTTTTACAAATACTGAATTTATCAAAGGAATTTCACTGCAATTAGAAAGTATTCTTTTTGTATACTCTTTATTCATACAAATGGAACTTGCCATAACACCGCTGCCGGTATACGGGATTTTGAGTATTTCCAATACACCTTGTATACATCCGTCTTCTCCGTATTTGCCATGAAGAACATTGAAAGCGGCTTCCGTATTTTTATCAGAAAGTGTTTTGGCAATATTTTCATCAACATCAATTATCTCTGCATTTGTGTATCCAAGTCTTTTTAGGGATTCGTATACATTTTTTCCGGAACGAAGTGAAACTTCTCTTTCACTGGACATTCCGCCGCACAAAACCGCAATCTTTGTATTTATTGGATATTTTTTGAAGTCATTGATTCCCATATTTTATATTCTTCCGTTCCTATATTTCCTATGTATTTTATTTCCGGTTCTAATTCTATTGTATATTTTTCTTTTACTTTTGAATACATTTTATACATTAAATTTACAACATCGAATGAGGTTGCATTATTCGTGTTAATTATAAAGTTTGCATGTTTTTCAAAAACAGATGCACCGCCAAATTTTTCTTTCTTTGCTTCGGAAAGGTCAAGCAGTCTTCCCGCAGAATCATTTTCGGGGTTTTTGAATATACTTCCGGCATTTCCGTATGTTAAAGACGGCTGCCTTGTTTTTCTGAACTCAATATTTCTTTTCATCAAGCCGTTTATAGACTCTTGTGTTCCTTCTTTCAAGTTAAAAATGGCGTCCAAAAGAATATAATCACCGTTTGATAGTTTTGATTTTCTGTAAGAAAAACCCATATCGTCTTTATAAAAATTTATTATTTTACCGCTTTTTATTTCATATAAGCGTCCTTTTGAAAAGCAATCAGAAATTGATTGGTTATGAGCGGAAGCATTCATAAATATCATGCCACCGAAACTTCCGGGAAAACCGATTAAAAACTCAAACCCTGTTAAGGCTCTATCTTTGCATTCTTTTGAAATAATCGGACCTTTAGTTCCGCAAGAAACGAATAATTTTGTTCCTTCAAATTTGTATTCTTTTATATATTTTGTAAAAATTATATTTTTATCTATTTTCTCCGAGCTGAATAGAACATTAGAACAACTTCCGAGAACAACGTCATATTCTCTTGAATTTAAAAGAATTATCATTTCTTCAACAGTATAAGGAAACGCTGCTTTTCTTACAATACCGCCGATTTTAAATGTTGATTCATTTTTTACGGAATAATTTTCATAAATATCTGCCATTTATTTACCGCCCTTATACTTATTTTCTAATAAAGATCCCAGTTTGGTTATTGTTCCGGCACCTAGTGTAATTACTATATCCCCGCTTTTAAGCAGAGGAAAAATTTTATCAGCACATTCCTGCATATTTCCTTGTATGTATTGAACATCCTTATGCATAATTTCTTTTGCAAAAATATTTGAAGAAATATTTTTTATTTCATCTTCACCGGCAGAATATACATCCGTTATCAGAAGTTTATCGGCATAATCAAAAGCTGTTTTAAATTCTTCCCACAAAGATTTTAATCTTGTATATCTGTGGGGCTGGAATATTGCAATAAGTCTTTGATTTGATTTTAATGCGTTTTTAATACTCTTTAGTGTTGTTTTTATTTCGCTGGGATGATGTGCATAATCATCATAAATCTTTATGTTATTGATATCGCATACTTTTTGAAATCTTCTTCCCATTCCGCTGAATTCTTTAAAATATTTTATGGTTTTTTTTGTGTCAACACCGGCTTCTTTTATTGCCGCATAAACGGCAATTGCATTATAAATATTGTGTTCCCCCGGAATGGAAAGTGATATTGTATTTTCTTTTTTACCTTTGTATAAAATATCAAAAGAAGAACCAAGCCCTTTATATTTAATGTTTTCAGCCGTATAGTCACCATTTTTAAGACCGAAAGTTATGTAATTATAGTCGGGATATTCGGCTATAAATTTTTGACAGCCTGTATTTTCCATATTTATTATTACTTTTTGCCGCGGTTTATTTAGAAGAAATTTATTAAACGTTTTTACAATATCTTGAAAACCGTTTGTATAAAAATCAAGATGATCTTCTTCCAGATTGTTTATTACGGAAATATCCGCAGAGTATTTTTCGATTGTTCCGTCCGATTCGTCAAGTTCGGCTATAAAATATTTGTTTTGATTGTATTCTCCGTTTGTATTTAATTCCGGAATTATTCCGCCGACAACATAAGACGGGTTATAACCTGCACGATTTAAAATATATGAACATAATCCGCTTGTGGTTGTTTTTCCATGCGTGCCTGAAAATCCTATAAAATATGAATCTTTACGTTCGGAAAATTCATCCGAAATCATTTTTAATATATCAGAACGATGATTTATTTTTAGGTTTAGTTCCTGAGCTTTTTGTATTTCCGGATTATTTTGCTTTACTGCACTGCTTGCCACTATAATCATATCTTTGTTAATATTAGCGGCATTATGTCCGATAAATACTTTAATACCTTTATCCTCAAGTAAATGAGTATATTTACTTTCCGTCGAGTCAGAACCGCAAACATGACAGCCCTTTTCTGCCAGATATTTTGCAAGTGCACTCATCCCGACTCCGCCTATAGCTATGAAATAAAAACCCTTTTTTTGATTAACTGACATGAACATAAATTTTATTAACCGATTACTTTTAACATTCTATTATAAAAAATCAGTTCGTGTTATATAATTTGTTAAATAGTTGAATTATTATTTAAATAATTGTACAATGAGTACACTTTAGTATGGATAAGAGGTATTTATGAAATTACACGTTCAAACATTATTTGTTGCTATAGGTTTAGGTATAAAACGTAATTGGCATATATTTTTAGCAATTATAGCAGGTATTATATTCGGAAATTATTTACATGAAAATCCCGGTATACTTACACATTTCGTAAAATTTTTGAATATAATAGGACAGGCTTTTATAAGAGTAATCCAAATGGTTGTTATTCCGTTAGTTTGCAGTGCTATTGTTGTTGGAATTTCCAGTATAGGTGACAGTAAACAAATAGGTAAATTCGGCAAAAGAATGATACTGTATTATGGAATTATAACCGTCCTTGCTGTTTCTATAGGAGCTTTTTTAGTATTATGGATAAAACCGGGAATAGGTGTTCAGGAATACATAAGTCAGTCTTCTGCACTTGAAATACAAAATCAGGTTAATAGCGTTCTGCATGATCAAAGATCGCAGCTCGGCTATCTGTTTTTAAGTATGATACCTCAAAATCCGCTTGAATCTCTTGCAAAAGGTGAAATGATTCCGATAATTTTTTTCGCGCTTATTTTCTCGCTTGCATTATCAAAAGTCGGTGAAATTAACAGACCCATTGTTTCTTTTTTTGAATCTGTGTTTGCGGCTACAATGAAAGTAACGGATTGGATAATGGTGTTTGCCGCCCCCGGTATTTTTGCTTTGACAACAGTTGCTGTTTCTACATTCGGATTAAGTATATTTTCTACAATTTCAAAGTTTTTTGCTGTTGTTTTTGTTGGGTTTTGCTTGCAGTTCTTTGTCGTTTATCCGTTACTACTTAAATTTTTCAGTAAAGTTCCTATCGGCACTTTTTATACGGCAATAATTGAAGCATTGCTTGTTGCATTCGGTACTGCAAGCAGCAGTGCTACACTTCCTTTAACTATTGCTTGCTGCGAAAAAAGAGGTATTTCTCATAAAGTTTGTAGTTTTGTACTTCCGTTAGGTGCAACTTTAAATATGGATGGTACTGCATTATTTCAAACGGTTGCTGTTATTTTCCTGACTCAAGCATACGGAATTACTCTTGAACCGATTCAGATTATTCAGATTATGGTTCTTGCAATTATTGCATCAAGTACTTGTGCTGGTATTTTAGGCTCGGGACTTATTACAATTGCATTAGTCTTAAACGGTTTGGGTCTGTCTCCTCAACAGCTCGTTGAAGGTTTTGCTTTCTTATTTGCAATAGATCGTATCGTAGATATGATACGAACTACGGTTAATGTTTGCAGTGATGCTGTTGTAGCTGCAGTAATTGCGGATAATGAAAATGAAATTGACTATAATTTATTGAATAATACTGACGAATATAAGGAAATTATATAATCAGTCATTTGTATTAGAATAAAAGAAAGACTCCATATATAAATATGGAGTCTCTTAAAATTGGTATTTAAATCAATCTACCAAAACCTGTTGTAACTCAACATTTGGTTTACCAAGCACTCTCACCAGCTCTAATACGGAAGCTTTCATCTGACAGCGCTGTGAAGTGCCGTTAAAAAAGTCCGTATAAAAACATCCCTCACAAACACAACCGCGTTTATAGCATTCTAAAGCCGTGTTGGTCCATCTTCTAACTGCAATAGGTCTTCCCAATTCTTTGGTTTTTAGCACTAGTAATTCCTCCTTGAAATAATCCCCAAAAATGATTTTGTAATGCTTTTTAGCATGTACATTCTCTAATCACGATATTATAATTATATCTTTTTATTTGGGTATTTCAAGAAATTTTATTCAATTATTACATTATGATACAAAATTATTAATATTTGTATTTGTATATGATATTTATTTGTTTAGTATTATCTAAAATTAATGGAATTGAATTTGTCTTTCAGCTTGGATTTAATTGAAGAAATCTCGTTTTCGATTATTTCATCGGTTAAAGTATAATTATCGCTCTGCAATGTGATTCTGTAAGCTAAACTTTTAAAACCGTCCTGAATGTGTTCACCCTCATATATATCAAATAAATTAGCATTTTTAAATAGTGCGGGATTTGATGATTTTTTGATTGCCAGCATAATCTGTTCATTACAAATGTTCTTGTCAACAGCAAAAGATATATCTCTTTGTACTTCAGGATATTGCGGCAACTGCTTATACTTTATAACGTTATCAGAAACAGATTTAATAACTTTTCCGATATTAATTTCAAATAAGAATATATCTTGATTTATTTTCATTTTGTCCTTAATCAGAGGGTATATTTCACCAAAGAATCCTATAGTTTCCGGGGTTTTCCCGAGTAAAATAATTTCTGCACTTCTTCCCGGATGCAAATATTCACAATTCTGTGAAGGAATAATCTTAATTCGTGATGAAATCTTTAGTACGGAAAATAAATTTTCAATAATACCTTTTAAAACATAAAAGTCAGGCTTTTGTCTTTTTTTCCATAAATTACAATTGGAATCTCCCGTCAGAGCGCCGGACAATACATGTGTTTCTTTAACTCCGCTGTCTTTTTCAGTAGGAGTTTGCTGTATTGTATATGTTTTGCCTGACTCATAAACCCAGATATCTTTTTGTCCGTTATCGAAATTAAATTTGATTGTATTTAATATATTTGCAATTGTTGTTTGTCTTAACATTGTATGTTCATCAGACTGCGGCTTTTGAACATATACTGCCTTTTCCTTATCAAAAGTCAGCCCGAATTGGTTAAGCAAAGGTTCTCCGATTAATGAAGAAGTTGTTATTTCATTAAAACCGAATCCGATAAGTATATTATTAACAGTTTTCATTAGTTTTTCCTGATGGGTCACATCAGGTGATTTTGTTTTTTGCGGTAATGTCGGCGCTATCTTGTCATAACCGTATATTCTTGCAATCTCTTCTATTAAATCAATTTCCTGCATAACATCATTTACACGGTAGCTCGGTGTTGTAAATTTTGCCGCTATATCATTTTTGCCGAGAAGTTTGAAGCCCAAATTCTCAAGAATTTCAATGCATTTTTGTAAAGGAATATCAATTCCCAGAATTTTTTTAACCTGATTAAATCTTAGTGTTATTTCAATATTTTCACTTTCATCGGATCCTGTTTCAACAATACCTTCTGCTTTTGCGTCGGCTAATTCGGTCAGTAGCTGCATGGCTCTTAAAAGTGCAGGTTTTGTATTTGTTATATCAACTCCTCTTTCAAATCTTGCGCAAGCTTCACTTCTGTAGCCGACACTTCTGGCGTTTTTTCTGTTAGTAGCAGGAGTAAAGCAGGCAGATTCTAAAACAATATTTTTTGTATTATCATCTATTTCGGAATTCTCGCCTCCGAAGACACCGGCTATGCAGACAGGCTTATTTCTATCAGCACATAAAACAGAGTCATGAGTCAGTTTTCTTTCAATGCCGTCAAGAGTTACTATTGTTTCTCCTTCATAAGCTCTTCTTACACAAATATAACCGTCAAGTTTGTCCATATCAAATGCATGAAGCGGATTTCCGTATTCAAGAAGTACATAATTTGTTATATCAACAACATTATTAATTGAACGTATTCCTGAAACTTCAAGGCGTCTTTTTAGCCAATCGGGAGAAGGTTTTATTGTAATATCTTTTAATAAACCTACAGCATAATATTTGCAGGTATCTTCATCTATAATTTCAACTTCAAATTTATCGGTTGACATATCTTTCGTGCATTCTAATTTTGAGAAATTTAATTTTTTATTAAATAAGGCTGCAATTTCTCTGGCAACACCTATAACAGACATTTGATCACCGCGGTTTGGGGTGGGAGAAACATCAAGGATTGTATCTTCTTTTATATTTAGGACTTCTTCCAATTTTTGTCCGATTGTCAGATTATTATACAATCTATTCAAAATTAAAATACCGTCTTCTTCCTGCAAACCATCAAGTCCAAGTTCATCTTGAGAGCATAGCATTCCCTGTGATTCAATTCCTCTAATTACGGCAGGTGTTAATTCAAATAATTCACCGGTTTTTCTTGAAAAAACTTTTGAACCGACAGCGGCATAGGGAACAATTTGTCCTGATTGTATATTTTGTGCGCCGCAAACTACCGTTTTGATTTCCGTACCCAAGTTGATATCAACAAGATGCAATTTGTCAGCATTAGGATGCTGCTCTATATTTTTTATTTCGGCAACGGTTATATTTGTAAATTTTGCTCCGATTTTTTCTATTTCTTCTACTTCTAAACCGCTCATTGTCAGAGCATTTACAATTTGATCTACTGATAAATCCGTTATATCAACAAATTCGTTCAGCCATTCCAGTGATATTTTCATTTTTTATTCCTCTCAAGTATATATTCTATTCTAATATAAAGACATTCTTATGTCACGAAACACAAAATTGTTTTAGTTAATATAAGTAAAATTTTTGCAAAATCATTTAATTTAGTTAAAATTGTTTTATGTACAAAAATTTAACTCCAAAATTTATTATATTTTTTATTTTTTTATTAGTGTTTTATGCAGTATATGTTTTATCATCAAATCATTTAGATGTAAAAGTAAATGACTGTTTTACAAAAAATATACTTAAGATTAAAAAAAATTCTGCATCTAATGAGGTTGTTCTTGTTGTTATAGATAATCAATCGCTTGATAAAATTTCATGGCCTTGGAAGAAAGATCTTTTTTCTGACATTTTTGATTATTTAGAAAATATTTCATCGGCAAAATCGGTAGTTTTTCATAATGTAGTTATGATTCCCGATACTTATTATCCTGAAAATGATTCAATATTTTATAAACGAATTTCGGGTCAGGAAAAATTGATAAACAGCTATTTTTTTCTAAACTCAAACATGGCCGGAGATGTTCTTCCTTCCGAATATTACAAAATATTTGAATCGAAAACAAATATTAGGATATCCGATCAAAGAAAAAAACCACTTCCCTCTTTATATAAAGGAATTATGAAAATTCCTAAAGAAATGTTGGAAAACTCAAAAAATCTTGCTTTCTCAATTATTCCGGAGGATAACGATGAATTTGTAAGAAGCTATATGCCTGTTATACAGTTCAGAGATAAATTATATCCTTCTATAGCACTCAGTGCATATTCCATGTATACAGGCATTAATTCGTTTGTTTTGTATGATAATTATTTATGTTCCGATGATAATTGTAAAATTTTAAAAATACCGGTTATTCAAAAAACCTCAAAAGATTATATCGGAAATAACGTTAACGGAGTTTTTGCCTATTATAATTGGTATTCGCCAATCAGTGGTTATTATACACACAAAACATATTCGGCTATTGATATTTTAGTTTCATATTATGATTTTAAAAACGGAAAAAAACCAAAGATTAATCCCGAAGAATTTGAAAATAAGATTGTAGTGGTCGGCTTAAATGCGGATAAAAATGTATGGGAACAGCTTAGTGAAACTCCAATTATGGATAAACAGGCCGATATTGATGTCCACGCAACAATGATAAATAATATGCTTTCAAATACATTTAAGACGGTTGAAAAAAATAATTTTACACCGGTAATTACTATTTTATTTTGTTTTTTTATAATAAGAGGATTCCGGAATTTTAAGAATAATATTATATTCACAACAATTTTGTCGATATTATATTTGTTTTATTATTTTTATGAATATTTTTGTAATATTTATGTTCCGCCTGTAACACCGGTATTGTCTATGTACACGGCTGCTGTTTTAAAGAAAATATATTCCGTTGTAACAACAGATAAAAGCAGTGAAATGATAAAATATGCGATGGGGAAATATATTTCTAAAGATGTAATGAAAAAGGTTATTGAAAATATTGACAAGCTTAAACTTGGCGGTATAAGAGCCGTTGTTACAATATTATTTGTTGATATAAGAAATTTTACGCAAATATCAGAAAAACTTTCACCGCAAGAGGTTTCGTCAATTTTAAATGAATACTTTTCTATAATAGAGCCTATAATAGGCAAATATCGGGGTATTGTTAATAAATATATAGGAGACGGCGTTCTTGCTGTATTTGGCGAACCTATAAAAAATGATTATCATGCTTTGGATGCCATAAAATGCGGTCTTGAAATAATTGATAGTGTCAGCGTTTTGAAAAAAAAATTAGTTCTTGAAGGAAAACCTGAAATTGCTGTAGGTATAGGGATTAATACCGGTGAAGTTTTTGCGGGGAATATCGGCACCGAAGAAAGACTCGAGTATACGGTTATAGGTGATAATGTTAATCTTGCTTCAAGAATTGAATCTTATAATAAAATATTAAAAACACAGTTTTTAATAAGTGAATACACGTATGAGTATGTAAAAGACAGTGTTGAAGTTATTAAATTAAGCCAAATGAAAATTAAGGGAAAATCTAATCCTATTGATATTTATGAAATTTTAAAAGTTAAGGACAATGATAAATAAAAATTATTTTGACAATATTGACATAGAGCAGATAAAACGTGCTATTCAAGTAGAAGAAAAATATAAATTTATAAATATAATGGGAAAAGAAACTGCTTTTTCCGGTTTTATGCTTAAACAACTCAGATTAATATATAAAAAATCCGGAAAAAATGTAAAGTGGATTCCCGTTATTGAAGCTTTTGAACATTACTCACAGGAAAATATTTTCCAAAGAAAAAAAACAATTACCAGATTTGTTGCTCTTTTAAAATCGGAGATGTCTTCTTATAAGAAAGAAAACACACACGTTGAAACAAAGAATAATATAAATGATAATGAGGAATTATTTGAAGCGGATATAATGACATTAAAAGGAGTAGGTCCAAAATTTGGATATGTTCTGAATAAAGCGGGGATATTTTCCGTTTTTGACTTAATCAGTTATTATCCGAAAAAATATATTGATTATTCTTCAAGGTGTTTTATCAGAAATCTTAAACTCAATCAAAATGTTACCATATACGGCAGAATAACATCCGTAAGTACATATACCGCAAAAAACAGTTTAACAATAATAAAGGTTACGGTCACGGATGAATCAGGTTCTTTGGAGCTTAATTTCTTTTACTCTAAAATTAACAGGTATTCTATAGAAAGGTATAAAGCACAATTTCCAAAGTATGCAAATATTTTTGTATCCGGTACAACAAAATTTGATAAATATTCAAAAAAAATTACAATAGATAAACCCCAGTTTCAAATAGCAGGCGATGATGAAACAGATGGTTCCAGCTTGAATCTCGGCAGAATCGTGCCTATCTATCCACTGGTTGAAAATCTTAATATTAAGGCACTAAGAAAAATAATTCACTATGCAATCGAAAAGTATAAAGATAAAATAGATAATCTTTTACCTGAAGAACTTATATTAAAACATAACTTGCTTGACAGAAAAAAAGCTCTTGAAGTGATACATTTCCCTGACAATGAAGAACTGCTTGAAAAAGCTCGTTTTACTCTGGTATATGAGGAACTTTTTCTTCTGCAGTTAAAATTGTTATTAATGAAAGAAAAAAATGCAAAGTCATATAAAACAGTGTCATTGGATGTAAAAGATGACGGTCTTGTAATGACTTTTATTAAGAACCTTCCTTTTAGTCTTACCGGTGCGCAGAAACGAGCAGTCAACGAAATATTAAATGATATCAATTCCACAAAACCAATGCAAAGACTTCTTCAAGGTGATGTTGGAAGCGGAAAAACGGTTGTTGCATGTATTATGCTTCTGGCTGCTATTGAAAATGGTTTTCAAACCGCAATTATGGCACCTACAGAAATTTTAGCACAACAGCATTTCAATAATTTTATCAAATGGCTTGCACCTTTAGGCATAAATGTTGCACTATTTACATCTTCTAACTCAAAAAGACTCAGAACTCAATTGGAAAAAGATTTAAGAAACGGACAGATAAATATTGCTGTCGGAACTCATTCCTTAATACAAGATAATGTTGAATTTAATAATTTAGGTGCAATTGTCATTGATGAACAGCACAGATTCGGTGTAAAACAAAGAAATATGCTAAAAATTAAAGCTGAAATTCCTCAGATGCTTACAATGACTGCTACTCCTATCCCTCGAACTCTTGCATTGACGGTTCATGGCGATTTGGATTTAACAATAATCGATGAACTTCCGAAGGGAAGAAAACCTGTAAAAACAGCGCTTATTCCCTTTAGGCAAAGAAATAAAGCACTGGATTTAATAAAAGAGGAAGTCAAAAAAGGTCATCAAGCTTATATTGTATTCCCATTAATAGACGAATCCGAGACTTTATCGGCAAAAGCAGCAACAAAAGAAGCAGAAAATCTTCAAAACGGATATTTTTCCGACTTAAAAATAGGTTTGTTACATGGAAAAATGAAAACCGACGAGAAAGATAAAGTAATGAATGACTTCAAAAATAAAAAATATGATATTCTTGTATGTACAACAGTTGTTGAGGTTGGTGTTGATGTTCCTAATGCCACTGTAATTGTAATAGAAAATGCCGAACGTTTCGGACTTTCACAGCTGCATCAATTGAGAGGAAGAGTGGGAAGAAACTCTATCCAGTCTTATTGTGTGCTGATTTCATCTTCAAAAAATGATGAAACGCTGCACCGCTTAAACGTATTAGTCCAAACTAATGACGGTTTTGTAATAGCAGAAAAAGATTTAGAAATAAGAGGACCCGGTGAATTTTTGGGCGTCAGACAAAGCGGATTGCTGGAACTGCACCTTGCCGACTTAACAAAAGATTTATATATATTAGAAATGGCCCGCAATGATGCAAAAGAGTATTTACAAAACAATGATATTTCTGATTTTTCTCCGTCTCTTTTTAAATATATTAATTCGGGTTTAAATTCACTTTCCGATATGATGAATCCGGATTAATCCAATATCGTTTCAAAGAATATATAACTAGCGTATTTTTTCAAAAACAAAAAGCGTCCAATCGCCGGCCTGTGTTATACTGTCAATTTTATATTCATCCTTAAATGATAATAACATATTATTTTTTAAAGTTGAAAATACAAGAAATATAAACGGTGTATCTTTATATATTTTTTCATCTTTTATAATTTCTTGTATATTATCGTTAGATAAAAAAGATACTGTATCTAAAAATATAATACCAATTCTCTCGCCCTTTTTCATTTTTTGAATGTAATAATCATTTGAATACTTCTGTATAACAGGATTTGGAAATTGTAAAAAATAATCTTTATACAAGGTTTTTCCATACTTAATTGTTTCTGTATAATCAGCATTACCGAACATAAAATAATTAAAATTAAATTTATTTACAGAATTGAACTTATATTTATCTTGAGAAGTTAAATATCTTTCAAACTTGTCTTTGTCATAATAGGTCAAAAGAACATTTTCTCCGTGTCTAAGTCTCGAATTATTTAACAGTTGAACAACTGCTAAATGACCTTCCGACCGCGTTCTTCTGGGTGCGGAATCCGGAGAAAAGCACAAATAAAATAAGTTTAAACCGATAAAACTAATAATATAAAAATATTTTAATGATTTTTTCTTATAACTGAAAAATCCGAAGGCTAAAGCCAAAATAAGAATAGGATAAATTTCGCTTGAATATTTTGTTATTAATATTATTTTTCCGCTCCAGGAAATTATTATAAGAACAGCAAAAAATAATATGCAGGAAAGAATAAGATAATTGATTATTTTATTTTTTACTAAAATTGCTCTAATCACAGTTATTATGCCTATAATTAAAGGTATTAACGCAAAAAATACAAAAATATGATTTAATTGAGTTTTTGAATATATATATGTTGAAAAAGCATCGGGAGAATTTACTATATTTGTCTGTATCGGTGAAAAATAGTCAACAAACGTAAAAAGAATTTTGGAATAGGAAAATTTAGACCAGAATTGTGACAGTGAGTTTGAAAATGCTATTGAAAATAAAAACGGTAATAAGATTAATAAAACGAAGAGAAACGGAGAAATATATTTAAGAACATAAATAATATTTTTTATTTTATCTTTATAGTCAATTTTATTTTTATATAAATAAAATAACAGACAGGCTATATTAAAAAATGAAAAAATTATTCCCAGAGTATGAGTTGCACAAACAAAAGCATTAGCACAAAAATACAGTATAAAATCTCTTTTAGATTGGTATTTGATTACTCTTATAAAGAATAAGACTGTTAATGAACTAAAAAGGAAGAGCAGACTGTATAGTCTTACTTCTTGGGCAAAATAGATATTAAAAGAACTAACAGCAGTTAATAAAGCTGTAAAAAGCCCCATATTAACGTTTTTCAATTCTTTTCCGTTGAAAAACATTACAATAATACTTAAGACAGACGGCACGACGGAAGACAATCTTAATGAAAAATCAGAATCCGGAAACAAGAACATCCATAATTTAAGATAAACATAGTAAAACGGCATATGGCAGTTTTTAAGCATTGTATTTAAAAAGTCAGAAAAGGAATTTTTTGAAGCAATATACCAGCTTACATATTCATCATTCCAGAGTCCTTCAGGTTTATCCAAGCACCATAATCTTAATAAAAGTGCAAATATGATAATAAGAAATAATTTAAAAGTAGTATTGCTTCTCATAATTATTCTTTGATACATGTATTAAATGTGATATTCTTATTATATAACAGAATGGAGAGTATGAAATTAATAATACAAATACCTTGTTATAATGAAGAAGTATCGCTTCCTGTTACATTATCAAAACTGCCTCAAAAAATTGAAGGAATAGATAAAATTGAAATTTTGATTTCCGATGACGGCAGTACGGACAGGACAGTTGAAATTGCAAAAGAATACGGTGTGGACTATATTGTAACAACAACTCATCACAGAGGTCTTGCGAAAACATTTATAGCGGGTTTGCAAAAAGCTCTCGAAGAAGGTGCCGATATTATTGTGAATACTGATGCCGATAATCAGTATAATGCCGATGATATAGAGAAACTTGTACGTCCGATTATTGAAAAAAAAGCAGACATTGTAATAGGAACAAGACCCATAAATCAAATAAAAGAGTTCTCTTTCTTAAAAAAAATATTACAGAGAATAGGTTCAAGAATAGTAAGACTTTTGAGTTCTACGTCAACAGAAGATGCACCGAGCGGATTTAGGGCTTTTTCAAAAGAAGCTGCTTTATCAATTAACGTATTTGATAATTATACTTATACGATTGAAACTGTTATTCAGTCAAAGATTAAAGGGCTTCATATAATGTCTGTCCCCATAAGGGTAAATTCTTGTTACAGGAAGTCACGCCTTGTAAAGAATATTTTCACATATATACAAAAAAATTCTTTTACAATTTTAAGAATGTTTATAATATACAGACCTTTCCGTTTTTTTGCTTTAATCGGAGGCTCAATATTTTTGGTAGGTTTTATATTGGTAGCGAGATTCTTGTTCTTATATTTTCTTGACGAAGGTAACGGGCATGTACAATCGTTAATTATTTCTTCGATGCTGGTTATTACGGGATTTCAGACATTCTTATTCGGAATAATTGCGGATCTTATGGCTATAAACAGAAAATTGCTTGAAGATATTCAGGTCAGAACAAAAAAACTTGAAAATAAATAGTCTATTTATACTGGTATATTGGCTAGCATGTTTTTATATAAATTTGAATCATAATTTTTTTATGCAAATTATCATAATTTTATTATGTTTTTTTATATTACAGTTATCCTGTTCCGCAGATGTTTCACAGTATATTGAAGAATATACAAAATGTTGTGAAAATGAAAGTTATAAGTCTTTTTCACAAATTATAAAAGGGAATGCGAGTATTTCAGACATTGAAAAACAATACATACTTGACAAAGAAATTTCAAATGAGCTTGGTGTTTCATTTGTTTATATGGATCTTGAAAATTGTATAAAGATAGCACTCGAAGAAAATTATGATATAAAAATTCAGGATGCGGTTAAGCGTGAGTCATATTGGTTGTATAAAAATTCTCAATTTCAACTTCTCCCCGACATATATTATAATTTTGATCTTCAAAATCTTGAAGGTGAATATCTTGTCGGAGGTATTGTAGCAACAACAACACATGAAGTACCTATTCAGAGTTTATTTAAATTTGAATGGTCTACTATTAATCAGGGAAAATATTTCTTTAATCTGGCGCAGACAAAGAATATTTTAAAATCAAACAGAGCTAACTTAGAATATACAAAAGAAGAAATTCTTTTAAACACTGTACTCGCGTACTATGATACACTTGCTAAGAAATTAGAAATAGAGGTACAAAAGGTTAATGTATATGACAGGCTTGAACAGTTAAAATATACACAGGCAAGATTTGAAACGGGACTGGGAACATTATATGACGTAAAAAGAGCACAAGCAGAACTGGCAGGCGCACAGCAAGACTACACGGAAACTCTTAATTCATTTAGGCTGCTTCAGGCTGCACTTGCAAATATAATGGGTGTAGATATATTAGATGCGATTTATCCTTTTGAAATATCAGTTGATCAAAGAGAATTGATTAATCCGGATATAGATATAGAAACACTTTACAAACAAGCACTTGAGTCAAGAGAAGATATAAGGGCAAAAAAAGCGGAGATTGACGCATATAGAGCTCAGAGAAGCTCAAATTATACAGATATCATACCTGAGATAACACTATCATATCAAAACGGATTGGTGGGTACGAAAAGAAGCGGAATGTCAGGTCATAACAGTCTTACTCTAGATATCAAAGCACACTTAGGTCAAAATATGCTGATGGGTACGATAACTCAAATAAAAGCAGACACTGCAGTTGTAGAACAAAAAAAACTTGAATTAGTTAATCTCAAAAGACAGGTAAAAGAAAATATATTAAATTCGTATTATGATTCATTAAACGCACTTAAAAAAATAGAAGCTTCAAAAGTTGAAGTTGAATCTGCAAATGTCAGTCTTGATTTATCTCTTGCAAATATGAAGGCGGGAGAAGCAACATTTATTGACGTTATTGCTTCGCAAAATTTGAAAGTGCAAGCCAATCTTAACTTAATATCAAATATGATTGAATATAATAAAGCTCAAACACAGCTATTATTTGATATAGGACTTATCAGTCCTAAAAATGTTTTGAAAGATTATAAAAAGAAATTTTATTAATGATTAATTTTATACTTTTTGAGGTATTTTTATATTAGAAAAGAGCCTATTATGAACATTTTAAAAGATTTTATCGAAAATGTTTTTTTATTTAGTAAAAAAACAAATATGGAGAAAGAAATATATGAGCAGCCTCGTATAATAAAATATCTCATATATAAATATATAAAACGAAACTTAATAACGAATATAGATATTCCTTCCAATATTGAAAATGTCGTATTTATTGCAAGCGGATCTTCATATCACAGTGCGGCTATTGCTTCTTTCTTTTTTAATAAAACAGCGGGTATAGATTCACAATATTATTATGCAAGTGAAATTGTATTACAAAATAATATAAAGATTAATAAAAAAACATTATATGTATTTATCTCTCAATCGGGAGAAACCTCAGATACAAATAAAGCCTTGAACTTAATAAAAACATATACAAAAAATACATTGGCTCTTACTAATACAAAAAATTCTTCTCTGTATAAGAATTCAGATTATAGGATTCTGACATATGCAGGTAAAGAGAAATCAATAGCGTCAACAAAAGCATTTTCTACACAGCTTTTTTGTTTATTTCTTCTTGCAGGGAAAATATTGCAGGATAAAAATGCATCTTCAGCTTTTTTGACAGAAGAACTCATTAATATCTCTCAAACCGCAAAAAAAACTTTTTTGAAACGAGAAGCCGTTAATACATTAGCAAAAAAAATATCAAATACGGATAATATTGTAATTTTGGCCACTGGTGAATTATATCCTCTGGCACGTGAAGGCGCATTAAAAATAAAAGAAACATCATATATTAATGCATCCGCTTATCCGATAGGAGAATTTCTTCACGGACATATTGCCTTATTAAATAAAAAATCAGTAGTTATTATTTTGAATAATTCAGACAGCAGTTTTTTTGCAAAGAATGTTATTAACGTAATAGAAAAAAAATATACCGCTCCCTGCTTCATATTTTCCAATGATATACATTTTGATTGCAGAAGAGAAAATATTATTTATCTAAACGAGCAAAATAATATTAATTTAATGTTTTCGTATATGATATTACTGCAATTGCTTGCACTTGATATTTCTATATTGCTCGGAAAAGATATTGATAATCCCAGAGGCTTATCAAAAATAGTTAAATAATATTTAATTTATGTAAATAAAAACAATTTTGTTGTAAATTTTTTTTTTTTATGTGTTTTACTATACTTGATTGTTATGAATATAAGTTTAAATAGATTTACAACAAATATTTTTAAAAATTATAATGCTGCCAATCCGATAAAAAAAGGATGTTACAATAATCTAGCACCACTGCAGCAGGATACCGTTTCATTCACCGGACGTGGAACTCTTCTTTCTTCCAGTATGGTTGATGCTCCGCAGGAAAGAACATGTAAAAGAGTTGAAGAAAATGCAGAACCTGCAAGATTTTATTTGGAAACAATATTAAATAAATATTTAAGCCCTTTTACACAAATTAATTCGGAAGCCAATGCAAAAACATTTCCTGTGCTCCAATATTCTACACGTATAAAAAAATCACACAGTATCAGAGAAAAAGTTGCATCCAGATATACAAAAAAATATATCGAAGAAGTGGATAAATTTACTAATTATGTTGTTGATGAACTTTTAAAGAATTTCAAGCCCATGCCGGGTGTTGAAAAAGAATTACTGGTTGATGACGCAAAAAGAGTAGTTGAATATTCTAATCAAGGAAAGAAAACTCCGCCATTTATCAATTCTGTTTTTTATTTTTCAGAAATCATCAATGTTTTTACAAAATTAAATAGAATTGACTTTGATGCAGTTGATGCTAATACACAGAAAAATATTTATGCCGATATTATTGATAATCTTGAAGATATGGAAGAAAGTGCTTCAGCAGGCGGAATCGGTTCTTATGATCCTATAAGTGTAAAAGGGACTAAATATTATGCAAATGATATAGTAGGGGCAAGAATTGTAATGAAGGAATCCGGTCCCGAATATACGGCTGTTGTTATTGACGCACTTAAAAAAGCTGTGGAAAAAGGAGAACTAAGAATAACATCAATAGAAAACAACCTTCCTGATCCGAAAAAACTTCCGGCAGGGAAAAAACTTGCTGATTATGTTTACGCATCAGACAGGCAGCTTGCATCTCTTGCAAAAGCTGCAGATGCACCTTTAATTAGAAACAAGTCTAAATCAGGCTATCTGGCAATACATATAAATGTAGATTTATCAAGTCCGATTTTTAATTCGTATGGCGGAGTTTATAATAATTATCAAGGCGAAATACAGATTATAGGCAGTGATGTATTACAACTGAAAGAAATTGAGGATTTATGCTATAAACTGAAAGACAATAAAAATGCTATACATATTGCGTATAAACCCTTTAGAGAACATTTTCTTTCATATTACAAAGGTGACGTAAAAGAAGCTTTTGAAGATTACACATATGCATTATATTTAGCACAAAGAGCACTGCCTCCGGGTAATAAGGCACAAAGTCAATTCCCGTCAATACGCGATCTTGGTTTTGAAGGTAAAGTTCCTCCCGAACTTGATTTTAATGAACTAAGGAAATTAAAGCAATCATGCGACAGAAAGATAGAGTTAATGAATAAGAAAAAAGAGATTGAAGATAGCAGTAAGGAAAAAAATACAATTAAAGCTCTTAAACAAAAAGGCGATATAAAAACACTAAAAAGCTTAATTTTATACCAGTATAAATAGTTACTTATATGTTTTCATAACTTTCTTCATAAAATCACTCAGGTAAGGAATATAAAATATTCTCCCCAGGATTATTCCAAAAATTATATAAGATAAAAGTATGAACAGGAATATTTCAAATATCGTAAAAGATAAACCTATACTTGATATTCTTATAAGTTTAAAAGAAATTATAATATTAAAAACGGCAACAATAAAATCTAAAAAAGGAATTTTGGCAATCAGTGATAAAATTATATCGGTAAGCAGTTTAAAAATGGCAAGAATAATTGCTAAAGTCATAGATTGAGTTATATTATACATTAAGAAGTATCGCAATTTTTTCTTTAAAAAATAAGCAAGTATAAACCAAAGAAGCCCTGCAATTCCCATAGTAATATATGACAAAACGGATATTATTTTTTCAATGGGAGAAACAAAATTATTACTATGCTGCATTATTATTAACCTTATTATTTATAAACTCCTGGACTATTTCTATATATATTAATTTTATTTCATCATTATCAATGTCAATATCAATAGCTTGTTTGTAACATGAAATTGATGAACGCAGATCTTGCAGCATTACATATGTGTTTCCGAGTAATGTATATATATTGGCATCAGCAGGTTCTAACTCTATAGCTTTTTTGTATATTTCAACAGCTTTTTCATATTTTTGTTCGGAGAAATATATATTACCCATAAGTATATATGCATTAACAAGTTCCGGATTTATTAAAATTGCATCGTTATACATATCTATTGCTTTTTCGGTTTTTCCTTGTTCATACAGTGAAATTCCGTAACATATATATGCCTGATAATATGAAGCTTCTGCTTTAAGAACTTTTTCAAAAAGACTGTTGGCCTTCCTGTAATTTTTTGCCGCAGAATAAGCATTGGCAGAATAAAGCATTATTTTATAATCTTGCGGAAGAATAGACAATGCTTTATTGAAATAGTCCGCAGCATCCGTATATCTGCCTAATTTCATCAGAACAAAGGCAATATTTGTATAATTTTCAGGAATATCACCCTGAAGTTTTAATGCTTTTTCAAAATAAACAAGTGCCTCATTATAATTATGCTGGTCCTGATATAAAAGGGCAATCGCATAATACACCCGGTAATTATTTTTATCAAGATTAAGAGCTTTTATGTAATTTGACATAGCCTGTTTGAACTCGCCGAGTTCTGCATAGGCATTGCCAAGGTTATAGTATACCGAAACATTTTCAACTCCGAGGTTTGCAGCTCTTGAATAATAATTAACCGCTTTCAAAAAGTCATATTTGCAAAAGTATATGCTTCCCAAATTGGTTAAAGCAATAAAGTTAGAAGGCTCAATGCTAAGCAGACTCTCATATACGTTAATTGCAAGATCATATTCTTTTGCGGATAAATATAATTTTGCCAGTTTTAGATAATTTTCTGAAATATTTGGATTTCCAACAATTTCTTTGATTAATTGCTCTATGTTTTGTATGCTGTTATTGTTTTCCATAAGATTTATTATACTAGATAATAAATCTTGTAGCAAATAATATCATATTAGAGTCCGCTCTGTCAGAATAATTTCTTCTGACGATATTTAACATAAATTTCATATTTTTAAAAACTCTATACGTTATACCTGCCGTATATTCTTGAATATTGGAACTGTTAATATTTTTCTGAGGGGAGAAAAAGTCATATCTGATAAGAAAAGTTATTTTGTCGGTTATATCATATGCCAGTATTGTATAAAAACCTTCAGCTTTGTTATTAGAATCATAGATACCGTTATATCCGTCAGCATTTGCATACTCTGCTTTTAAGTGAAATTTTTTATAATCATATCCGGCGAAAAAAGAATATATTCTATAACTGTTGTTATAATCGCCGATATTATAGCCGGAACCGATTTTAAGGCTACCTGTTTTTTCTTCACAATCAGCAAGAGGTTTCAGCATTATATAACCCGTAAAATCCAACCCTTTAGCAAAATCTTTCATATATCGTGTTGCATCATACAGACCTATGTCATAATCAAGATATTTGTATGCTCCCTTATTTCTTATACCCACTGATCTTGCCTCACCGAATGTCCTTCCGAGCTGAGATTTCAAGACCATATCTTGCCCCATAACATTCCGTGATCCGTCATAAGAATTTGGAAGTCTGTCAGCTTGTCCGAATAAAATTGTTTGACCCGGTACTATTTCATGCGACACAAATATTCGTGAAATTCTTTTTGTAAATCCGTTCGAATATCCGTCCAAGCTCCTGGTTAAATTTATATCAAAAACAGCCCTGGATTTATTTTCATTGAATTTAACCGTTATCATCGGTTCAACCGTAACAAAATCGTGAATTGCCGTAAGACTGCTGTTATGTTCGTATTTTGTAAAATTTAGCCTGCCTTCATAAAGAAATGTTGCTTTTATTGAATTTATTCTGGAATTTTCAAATGTAAGACCTTTTTGAGAAAAAAGTTTTATTACAGGAGATACTTTATCATAATTTTCGACTTTTCCGTAGTATAAATCGGAAAGATAATTAAAATTCAAACTATCCTTCTGCAATTCTATAACTTCTTCAATTGCAAGACATACGTTAATATTAAAAAGTATAACCAGAAGCAGAAATATCTTTTTCAAAATAAATTTCCGTTTTAAATTTTTACTTTATCAGACAGTACTTTATCAAAATAATTTATTGTTAACAATAGACCTTCTTTTAAAGAAGTCGAAGGCTTCCAATCGATTTTTTCTTTTGCAAGCGAAATATCAGGCTCTCTTTGAACAGGATCATCAGAAGGAAGCGGCTCAAAAATAATTTTGGATTTAGAATTTGTCAGTTTTATAATGATTTCTGCCAACTCAATTATTTTATATTCTTCAGGATTACCTAAATTAACAGGACCGATATAATTGCTTTCCATTAACTTAGATAACGCATCAACCATATCAGCCACATAGCAGAATGACCTTGTTTGAGAGCCGTCTCCATATACTGTAATCGGTTTATTTAATAAAGACTGAATAATAAAATTTGAAACGACACGTCCGTCATTGAGTGCCATATTTGGACCGTATGTATTAAAAATTCTGGCAATTCTGATATCAACATTATTTTGCCTGTGATAATCCAGCATTAAAGTTTCGGCGCAGCGTTTTCCTTCATCATAACAGCTTCTTATTCCAATAGGATTTACATTGCCCCAATATGATTCTATTTGAGGATGTATCATCGGATCACCGTATACTTCACTTGTGCTTGCCTGTAATATTCTTGCATTACATCTTTTTGCAAGCCCCAGCATATTTATTATACCTAATACAGATGTTTTCATCGTTTTTATGGAATTGTACTGATAATGTATCGGAGAAGCAGGACAAGCCAGATTATATATTTGGTCTACTTCCGCAAAAAATTCTTTTATTACATCATGTCTGACCAATTCAAATTTATTATTACCTATTAAATGTCTTATATTGTTTTTTGAACCCGTAAAAAAATTATCCAGACAAATAATGTCATTACCCTCATTTAACAGTTTTTCCGATAAATGAGAACCTATAAAGCCTGCACCGCCGGTTATTAAAATTCGTTTCAATTTTATTTTCCTTTATATTATTGCCTTTTCTGATCCTTTAAACTGCATTTCGTATAAATGTTTATATTGACCTTCCGGAATGGAAATAAGTTGTTCATGTGTTCCAAGCTCAACTAGTCTTCCGTCATTGATAACCGCAATTCTATCGGCATTTTTAATTGTAGAAAGCCTATGTGCAATGACAAAAACAGTTTTATTTACCATTAAATTGTCAAGAGCCTTTTGAACTACTGCTTCCGATTCATTATCCAAAGCAGAGGTTGCTTCGTCCAAAATAATAATCGGTGTATTTCTAATCATAGCTCTGGCAATAGCTATTCTTTGTCTTTGTCCGCCTGAAAGTGTCAAACCTCTTTCCCCTAGCATTGTCTCTATTCCGTCAGGCAGAGAATCGATAACCTCCTCCAGATGTGAAGCTTTTATAACCATATTCAATTCTTCGTCGGTTGCATTTTCTTTTGCAAGCACAATATTTTCTCTAATTGTTCCGGTAAATAAAAAATTATCCTGAAAAACAAATGAAATATTATTTCTGAGTTCCTCCAGTTTAAAATCTCTGATGTCAATGCCGTTAAATTTTATTGAACCGTTTGTAACATCATAAAATCTTGGCAAAAGGTTAACCAGTGTTGACTTTCCTCCTCCGGAATTACCTACTATTGCCAAAGTTTCACCTTCTTTTACGGTTAACTCAATATTTTTTAATATCATATTGGCTTCATTATACGCAAAAGAAACATTATTAAATTCAACCTTTGAAATTGCAGAGGGAAAAGAAACGGTAGTTTCTTTATTATTAATAAGAGGTATATAATCAAACAATTCAAAAACCCTGCCCATTGCAACAAATATATTTTGGATATTCGTCATTGTATTCCCGAGAGTCTTAACAGGTTTATATAAAAGAAGAAGGGATGTTACAAATGAAGCAAAAGAGCCAGCAGTCATATGACCGTCATATATCAGTTTTGTACCGTAGAATAAAACAAAAGCAATTCCGAATGACGCAATTAAATACATTAAAGGCGACATCCAGCCCACTCTTTTTGTAAGAGAAATTGAAACATTAAAACTTTTATTTATACCGTCAGTAAAAAGAGATTTTTGTCTGTTTTGCAGGTTATATGCAGTTACAACTTTATTGCCCGAGTATGTTTCATTCATAGTTGTCATAATGTCACCTGTAATAACAGTATTTTTGTTTGAAACAGATTTTATTTTTTTTCTGATTAATAAAACAGGCATAAATGCAACGGCCAAAACTAAAACACCTACTATTGCCAGTTTCCAGGAACTGTACAGCATAACAGTAATTAAAGACATTGCACCGAATAAACTTATTATAAATGTTTTTATTTGCTCAACGATGCCCTTTGACGCCGCATCCGGATCAGTTAAATACCGATTTATTATCAGACCGGATGAGTTTTCATCAAAAAATGACGTATCCATAAACACAAGTCTTGCAAATAAATCATTTTTTACCGCATTAGTTATTTTCAAGCTGGTCCAATCGGTAAGATATGAATTAAGATATCTGAGAAGTCCTTGAAATGCCGCAAAAAATATAATAGCAAAAGGCATGGCATAAGCCAGAAATATATAAGGTATTTCTCTTCCAAGTAATACAAGATTTTGCTGCCCTACAACATAGTCCATATAAGGTTTTAATGCAAAAGAAACAACACCGTCAAGCAGTCCTACGGGTATAGCCACTATAAAACCCAAAATTACTCTGCCAAAGAACGGCTTTATATAGGGGAAAATCCTTTTTAATAACCAGCCGTATTTAAAGGATGTAAGAGCCTGAGTATCTTTTAATTTCATTTTACCTTCATTTTTTAACTATTATACATAATATTTTACATTGATAAAAAAAATTATTGTATTAATAATTATAAATTTATGTAAATTTATAATTTGTTAAATTAAGTTAATTTCTTGAATTTAATTTTTATTTAAGTTTTAATTTAAAAGAATATTTTTGTATTCGAGTCTACGGTTTCTATTGTAACAATATCTTAATATATTGTGTTAATAGTAACAAATAATAGCGTTTATGTATCTTATATATATGTGTTTATAAAGGGGTATAGTATGAGTATTGGCGTTTTTTCAAACTTTCAAAGCAGTCAGCCGTCAGGGGTTCAAAATGTTCAGTCTGATGTGAAAGTAAGTAATAGTAATACCAATATTACTGAGGAGAATAAAAAGAAGACCAAAATGGACACTGTGAAAACAGTTCTTCCGTTGGCTGTTCCGATTGCCGCTATCCCCATAACCGCATATATAGCATATAGAACTGCTAGTAAGAATGTATCCGGTTTAAAGACGGAGATTAAGGATTTAACGAGAGAGATTGCAAAACTACAGGTTGTAAATGAAGAGAGATCAAAAATATTTGCCGATAATTTGAAGAAATTTTCTGAAAGTTCACAATCATCAAATGCACAAATATGGTCAGCCATACTTGCTGCGGCAGGTCTTTGCGGCAGCTATCAAGCCGGCAAAATGTCCAATAAAGATAAAGAAGATGTAACAGAAAAAATAGGCTCAAGATTTGATAATATTGAATCTCAATCTCGCAATGCACTTGAAAATGCACAGCAATCGCTTTCTTTAAGCAGTAACAGCTTATCTAAAAAATATGTAAGAAATTTAAACGGAATACAACTTTTACAAAATAATGATTCTATTAATAAAGATGCTCAGAAATATGCAAGAGCAATCGATGAAATCCAAACAGCCGCTCCCAAACGTTTATATGAATCACCCAAAATAGAACCCATAACAAAATCTAATCCGACTTTATGGTCTGTTACTTCGGAATTTGCACCTGTAAAAGAAGGCGGATTGGGTTCCGTTCCGGTTGAAATTCAAAATAATATGGTTAAACTCGGAATAAAAGTTCCGTCATTTATTCCTATGTACCAGCAAAAAGGTATTGCAAGTTTCAAACAAGAAAACGGTAAGTATATTTATACATATAAAGGCAGAGAATTTGAACTGGATAAAGCAGCTTCATTTAAACTCGACACATATCAAGGCGGAAAATCAAAAACAGAAAATGTTGAAATTTATGTATATAATTCAAAAGATGCTGCCGGTAATGACAAACCGCTTGTTTTTGTAAAAAATGATACATATTTCAACGGTACAATATATCAAAGTACTGAAAAAACCGAAGAACCTGAAAAATTTGCATTTTTCTCAAAAGCAGTATATGAATTTGCAAAGGCAAAAGATGATAAATCTGCCGTTAAAGATCTTACAATAGAAAACAAAGAAGCATTTGATTCAATAGGCTTCCCTGACGGACTAATACTAAATGACTGGCAAGCCTCTCCTATTGCCGCATTAGCGAGATACAAAGCTCCGATGGAAAATGCATACGGACAATTATCTGATGATACGGCCAAAAAACTTTCTGATATGCGTATAATTACAATCGGTCATAATGCGATGTATCAGGGTTCAACAAGAAATAACAATGATGACGCTCAAAGAAAAGAATCAACAACAAATATTCTGAATACACTATTCGACAATTTTACATATGATATTGTAATGAACGCCAAAACAGGTGCATCTGAAACCGATCCGAGCGACAATGGTTTAAAAAATCTGGACAATGTTTTACTGTTAAATGCTCACGATTCTTATTCAAATCATACAAACCTTTTGAATATAGGTATATGTCTAAGTGATTATTTCCATCCCGTTTCACAGAATTATGCTAACGAGATTATATCTGATGAACATCCTGATTTATCAGGTGAATTAATGTGGGCATTGAAACAAAGAAATGATGCAAATTCTCTGGTTGGTATTATTAACGGTAATGATTTTGAAAATTTATCAATAGAAGCTAAAAAAGGTTCTATAAATTCACAAACCGGACTTGATTTTAAGACTTATTCCAAACAGTCGGATATAAGTGATATTATGGCTGCCAGACAAGATAACAAAATAAATTTCTATAATAACTACATAAAACCGTTTTCAAAGAAAAATGACAGTACAAACACAGACCCGGAAGTTGAAAACATAAGAAAACTATCTCCAAAACTTGAATTTGTTGATGAAGGTTCTAAAACTGTTCTCCCCGATATTACAGATGAAGAACTTGCTAAAACTCCAATAATTTCATCATGCGGCAGATTAGTTTCTCAAAAAGGTATCGGCATAATGACTGAGGCAATAAAAATGCTGTACAATAATTGGGAAAATGATTTCCCCGGAAAACCTAAACCCATATTCTATCTTGCGGGTCAAGACGGAGAAGGCGGTGTACAAAGAAAGTACATAGAAGATTTAAAAAATAAAAAATTATCACGTGAAGATTCAAACAGAGTAGTATTTGCACATGGATTTGCACCTATGGCGGCTATGACTGCAGCTTCAGACTTCTTCCTTCTGCCCAGTATATTTGAACCGTGCGGTTTAACGCAAGGTGAATCTTTTGCAGTTGCAACTCCCGTAATAGGAAGTGCAGTAGGCGGAATTGTAGATACTGTTAACAGAGACGGCAAAACTAACGGTGTACTTACTGATCAATCAAAACCGCTCAGTGCAAAGGGATTTTATGAAGCGATGAAAAAAGGTCTGGATATTTACTTCAATGATCCGCAGCAATACAATAAAATGGTTAATGATTCTTTAGCGGAAGATTTCAGCTGGATACAGAAAGGCAAGCAAGGTCCCGTATTTGATTATCTTGATGCAATCGGAATAGACAGAAATATGCTGCCTGATGTCAAATAAAACTTAAACTTGCTAATCTTTTGATAATAAACTATCATTAACTTATGGATGATAATTTTTCAAAATTAGTTGATATTGCATACAATATGCATGTTTCAGGTAAGTTCAACGAAGCAAAGGCTGTTTATGAAAAACTCCTTTCTGTTTTACCGGATAATATTGATGTCCTTAATTTGTATGCACAATTAAATGTTTCGTTGAAAAATTATGATACGGCTTTGGCGATTTTTAATCAAATCTATGATAAAACAGGTCTTGATGAAATAAAAATAAATATAGCAAAAGTATATATATTTAAAAATGATTATGATAATGCCGTAAAAAATTTAAACGAACTAAAAGATGTAAATACCGGAGCATTAAAACTTTTGTCTTTATCTTATATGAAACTGCAAAAATATACTGAGGCATCAGAAGTATATAAGGAATTAATTAATTCAGGCAAAAACGACTTCTCAGATTTATACAATTTATCATTATGCCTAAAATATCTCGGTGATATTGAAGGTGCATTAAAGTATGCTTTAGCGGCTTACAACCAAAATACGGATGATATAGAGCTTAGTCTGCATATTGCGGCATTGTATGAAGAACAAAAAGATAAAGAGAATACATTAAAATACCTTATTAATGCTTCAAAACACTCTCAGAATATTGATATTTTATACAGAATTGCTGTATTGTTGAAGCAAATAGGAAAATATGAAGATGCTGTTTCATATTTTAATAAAATTCTGCAAATAGACCCTGAAAATAAAAATTCTCTTATAAATATTGCTATTATTTTTAAAAATTACGATAAAAATAAAACCAAAGAAATTTTAAAAAAATTATCGGAAAAATATCCTGATGATAAAATGGTGCTGTTTAACATGTATGTATTATATCTGGATATGATGGAATACGCAGGAAGCTGTGCTGCGGCAGAAAGGCTCATTGAACTGGAACCCGATAATTATGTATACTACTCATTATACGGAGATGCTTTAACAGAAACATATCAATACGATAAAGCCGTAACCGAATATAAAAAAGGGCTGGCATTAAAACCTGACGACGAAATGCTTAATATCGGTCTTGCAGTGGTTTATTCATACACAAACAGAGATAATGAAGCTGCCGAAATCCTGATGAAATATCCTGAAAGCAAGACAGCACAAAGAGATTATACAATATTATGTTTAAAAAATAAAAACTTAAGTGAAGTGCGAAATGATTTTTTTGAGTGGCATTCGGTTTTTTTAACAGAAGATCAGATAGAACAAAAAGCCAGAAAAATGTTTTATAAATTGAATGTAGGAGAGCATTATAATGTCTCTGAAGAATTATTTGCATATATTCAAAACACTTCGTCTTCCGATACTTTAAAAAATTATACACAATATTCATATAAAAGATGGAAAGACGAGGATATTACAGGGAAGAGAGTTTTAATATATTCAATGCATGGCGTTGGCGATTTAATAATGAGCGCAAGATACATAAACTATGTTAAAGAAAAAGCTTCCAAAGTAATTTTGCAAGTTCCTCCTTCATGCACGGAGCTGTTTAAATCTAATTTTAAAGATGTTGAAGTTTATTCGGAGAATAAGATTATTTCCGTGGATTCTTATGACTATACAACTCCTTTTTTGTGTTTATTTTATAACTTAAATATAGATTTGAAAAATATAGAATTTTCATCGGGATATTTAAGTATTGATGAAAATATATATGAAAAGAAATCAAAACTAAATATTTTTAAAACGAATAAAACAAAAGTCGGAATATACTGGCAGGGAAATCCGAGTATTCTGGTAAATCGTTCCGTAAAATTAAAAAAATTCTTGCCATTGTTTAATATGGATAATATTCAAATATATTCTTTTCAGATATCAAAAGTTGATTTTGAGTCGCATAATATCAAAAATAAATTTCCGCTTATTGATTTAGCTCCATATATTAAAACTTATGCCGATACGGCAGCATTTCTGAAAAACATTGATGTTTTGATAACTATAGATACATCTATAGCACATCTTGCAGGAGCCATGGGAATTAAAACCTATTTGCTTCTTCCCTATGCAACCGAGTGGCGGTGGTTTCATGATACAAAAACCACTCCATGGTATGATAGCATAAGAATATTTAAACAAAAAAATCCAAATGACTGGGATGAGGTTATTTCAAGAGTAAAAAATGAACTTAAAGTATAAAGAGTTATCCGACAAAGCATATTTTTATCACTCTAATAATGATTTTGATAAAGCAGAGTCTATATATAAGAAATTGCTGACTTTAAACCCTGAAGATGTTAATATTTTAAATTTATACGGTCTGTTATGTATCTCAAAAAATAATCTGCCAGAAGCTATCAGCAGTTTAACAAAAGCTTATATATTAAAAAAATCTTCTTATATTGCAACAAATCTTGCCAAGGCATATTATATGAATAATGAACTCCAAAAGGCGCTTCAATTGTATAATCAGGCCCTTTCTACAGGAGAATCGGATGATATATATTATTCTATTGCACTAACATATAAAAAATTAAAAGACATAAACAGGGTAATTTACAATTATAAAAAAGCAATAGAGCTAAATCCCAAAAATTACAATGCTTTGTATAACCTTTCTTTAGCATACAGAGACATTGACGATATACAAAATGCCATTTTATATGCAAAAAAATGTATTGAAATTAATGATAAAGATGAAGATGCCTGTATTTTGCTTTCCGGCTACTATGAAATTGAAAAAGACTATAAAAATGCAATAAAGCTCCTGGAAAGAGCTGTTTTTATAAATGATAAAAATTATCTGTATTTCTATAATTTAGGAGTTTTATATTCACGTATTAACAACAAAGAAAAAGCAATAAATGCATATAATAATGCTATTTTTCTAAATAAAATTCATGTTGAATCTTATGTTAATATTTCTGCATTATATAAGGAAAATGATGCCGAAACTGCTTTAAAATACTTAAAAATTGCATATAAAATAGCACCGAACGCCGAGAATGTTATTTTGAGTCTTGCACGTATTTACAGAGATATGTATAAAAATGCCGAAAGTATAAATATACTAACAAATGCTACGGAATCAAGTACGGAATCACCGGAAATATATTCTTTACTTGCACTTAATTATATGGATACGGGAAACTACAATTATGCAATGGCATACTATAATAAAGCTTTAAAGATTGCACCTGACAATTTAAATTATTTGCATGGCAAAGCGGTATGTTTTAAATACTTGGGTGACGTTGATAAAGCAAGAGAGCTTTTAGAGTACGTTGCAGAACATGATGATACTTCGGTAAAAAGCAAAATAACACTCGGAATGCTGTATTTAGCCGAAAAAGATTTTAAACGGGGTATGGAACTGTATTCTCAAAGAAGTAAAGATACGAAGTTTCAAAAATTGTTCAAACAAAAGGTATGGACTCCCGATACTTCTTTGAAAGGAAAAAATGTACTTGTTTTTACTGACTGCGGATTAGGAGATACCATAATGTTTGTAAGATATTTAACATCTCTTGCAAACGTTGCGAAAACAATAACACTGCAAACGGATAAGACACTTATAAACGTTCTGCAAAACAGTTTCCCGGGACTGAATATTATAAGTAAGACCAAAAAAATTTCCGATTACGATGTAGTAATTCCTATAATGGATATACCGTATGCTTTAAATATGGATTTTAACTTTATTCCATCCGCTGACGGTTATATTAAAACTGACAAATTTCTTGAAAATCATTATTCAAAACTTGAAATTTTTAAAACGAATAAGATAAAAGTCGGTCTTTTTTGGAAAGGAAATAAAAAAATCTTTAAAAACAGGGCAATTGATATAAAAGAATTTTCAAGGCTTTCAATTATGCCGAAAATTAAGCTTTATTCCTTTCAGTTAGATGATGAAGATACGAAGTATAGTAAATTAATTTGTTTAAAAAAATATATAAAAAACTATAATGATACGGCAGCACTGCTTGCTAATATAGATATATTGATAACTGTAGATTCTTCTATAGCGCATATGGCAGGGGCACTCGGAGTAAAAACGTTTTTGCTGCTTCCATATACGGCTGAATGGAGATGGTTTAACGATACGGAAACAACACCATGGTATAACAGCATTAAAATATTCAAGCAAAAAGAACCGGGGAATTGGAATGAAGTAATAAACAGAGTAGAAAAAGAGCTTTTAAATTATGAAGTTAAATGATAATTACACGGTTACCGTTGAGAAAATGATAAACGGCGGAAATGCGATTGCAAGAATAGACAATGTTCCTGTATTTATAGAAGGAGGATGCCCGAATGATTTTCTAAAGGTTTCATTAAAAAAAATCAATAAAAATTATATAAATGCGGATATTATTGAAATAATAAAGCCTTCCACATCCAGAGTTAAGCCTAAATGTCCATTTCATAAAATATGCGGGAGCTGCGACTGGCTGCACATAGCATATTCAGAGCAATTGAAGCAGAAAGAAATTATTGTAAAAGAAACCATCAAACAAATCACAGGCACAGACATAAATGTTGAAAATATTATACCATCGCCAAAAATTGAGGAATACAGATGTAAAGTACAGCTTCCCGTTTCACAAACTAAAAATTCAAAACGCATATTAACAGGTTATTTTCAAAAAAATTCACACAAATTAATTAATATTAAATATTGTCTGATGCAGCCCAAAATAATAAATGAAATTAATGAATATGTAAAAAACGAACTGCAAAATTCCGGTATCCCGTGTTATTGCGAAAAATCACATAAAGGATTTTTAAGGCACATTATATACAGAATATCTTCAAAACAAGATGAAATGCTGATTATTTTTGTATTAAACACAGAAAAAATAACTCCTGAGTTTTATTATATTGCAGCTTTATTGATGAAAAAATATCCTTTTATTAAAGGAGTTTGCGTTAATTTTAATAAAAAAAAGACCAATGTAATTTTAGGAGATAAAACTGAATCCATAAAAGGAACTGATTATTATATTGAGGATCTTTCGGGAATAAAATATAAAATAAGTGCAGAAAGTTTTTTTCAGATAAATCCTTCATGTGCGGAAAAAATATTTAATTTTGTTAAACAACAAATACAATCAAGAATTGTTAAACCTTCAATATTAGATGCATATTCGGGTGTATCGAGCTTCGGCATTTGGCTTAGTGATATTGCATCGGAGATAGTTTGTGTTGAAGAAGCAAAAAGCTCCTCATCCGATGCAATATATAATACACATTTAAACAACAAAAATAATATAAAAAATATAAACGGTGATGCAGCTTATAATTTTGAAAAATTGATAAGCAATAATACAAAATTTGATGTATCAATTATTGACCCGCCGCGAAAAGGCTGCAGCAGGGAAGCATTATATTACCTTGCAAAACTTACAGGCAAGTATATTGTTTATGTAAGCTGTAATATATCAACATTAGCACGAGATTTAGCAATATTGTCCGAAAATAGTTTTATACCGAAAATAGTACAGCCCGTAGATATGTTTCCTAATACGCACCACATTGAAACAGTTGTCTTATTGGAAAATTCAGGATAATATAATCAAAATAGTTTTTAATATAGAATAGCTGATGGAATTTTTAATCCAAAAGCGTTTCGAGAATGCCGGCGTTCTTAATTGCAAGAGCATTTTCTTTAACTCTTTGTTTATGAATATATGTTCTAAGCGCCTCGCGGATTAATTCACTTCTTGTACGATTTTCTCCTTCAGCAACTTGATCAATTTTTGATAAAAAATCTTCAGGCATTGAAATTAAAACTCTGGCCATTTAAATTCCCTCTTTCTAAATTAAACAGTCTTTATATTTATATAAAAACCAACGAAAAGGAAAATATGCATAAATTGTATATATTTTTTATAAATTATGTAATAAAAATTAACATATTAAAATTTCTTTAACTGGGAATAAGCAGCATCTAAAGCTTTAGTTCCCTGTGTTCCAAAATCTGCTATAATCATAGCTGAACTTCCGATTTCTTTAATATCAGTAATTTTCCCTACTCCAAATTTTGAATGAAAAACTCTGTCTCCGACAGCAAAATTTAAAACTGTGGAACCGGCAGAAAAATTATCATAATTATTTATTAATTCTTTATTTTTCCTTTCTTCAAGCTTTTTTTTAATAGGATTATTATCAAGAAAATTTTTTACTATATCTTCATCGGAAATTTTATTTATATTAACATTCTCGTCAGTATGTTTTTTCTTTATAACAAAAGAAGTATTATGATGTATTGCAGTTCTTTTTTGCGGTGCAATAAAATTTTTACCGAAAGATGATACGGATTTTATGCTGCCGTCAGGATTTTCATCAGCATTCTTACGATTTTGGTTTTTAATATTATCTACGGCTTTTTTGAAAGTATATGAAGGCGAAGATGTAATTTGTTCTGATTCATTATATTCTGTTAATTCCGAAGGGATTTCCGAAATGAATCTGCTGGGATTATAGTATTTATAGTCACCCCACATTTTTCTTCTTTTAGCATAACTTAAAAATAAATTCTTCTTAGCTCTTGTAATACCAACATACATAAGTCTTCTTTCTTCTTCCATTTCAGAAACGGAATCAAGAGAGCGGCTATGCGGAAAGATACCTTCTTCAAGACCAGAAAGAAAGACTGTATCAAACTCAAGGCCTTTTGCGCTATGTAGCGTCATTAAAGTCAGAGCATTTGAATCATCGTTATATGAATCTATATCACTAACAAGTGATACCTGAGCCAGAAATTCACCGAGCAAATCACTGTCTTGAGGAGTAAACTCCTGTGCAACACTTATAAATTCCTGTAAATTATCCAGCCTGCTTTCGGCAGTCATTTCATCTTCATTTTCTTTAATATCAGTCAAATAACCGGATTTTTCAAGAACATAACTTATGAATGCGGGTAAATCCATTTTATAAAAAGCATTTTGAAAATCTTCAATCAAATTATAAAAAGCAAGAAGTTTGGTTTTAATACTTTGAGAGAATTCATCATACTCACTTATATCCTTTAAAACATCAATAAATTTTATACCCGATGAATCGGCAATTTCAAGAAGTTTTTCGACGGTTGCTGGACCAATTGAGCGCTTGGGAACATTAATAATTCTCCGTAAACTCTGAGAATCACTGGGATTATATATTAATTTTAAATAAGCAATAATATCCTTAATCTCTTTTCTGTCATAAAATTTTAATCCCCCGACAACTTTATACGGAACGTTATTCGCCATGCATGCTTCTTCTATTGCTCTTGACTGTGAATTAGTCCGGTACAGCACTGCCATATCAGAAAGAGACTCGGTAACAGAAAGCCTTTTTACTTCATGAATAAGGTTTAATGCCTCATCAGCTTCATCATTAGCCTGATATATATTTATTTTGGAGCCCTTTCCAAGATTAGAATATAAATTTTTGCTTATTCTCTGTTTATTGTTACAAATCACACTATTTGCAGCTTCCAGAATAATTCCGGCAGATCTGTAATTTTGCTCCAGTTTAATTAAATGTGTTTTTTTAAAAGCAGCCTGAAGGTTTAAAATTATTCTATAATCGGCCCCTCTCCAACTGTATATAGATTGGTCAACATCACCGACTACAAAAAGACTTTTTTGATTTGGAATTTCATCTTCATTTTTATTATTTGCATAAATTGATTTTACCATTTTGTACTGGCACAGATTTGTATCTTGAAATTCATCTACAAGAATATGCTTAAATCTGTTAAAATATTTTTGTCTCACAACTTCAGACTGTTCAAGGAGTTTTACCGCCATAACAAGCATATCATCGAAATCGAGTGCATTATTTTCCATTAAAAGTTTTTGATACTCCATATAAATTTGAGAATAGCGTTCGGTTCTGAAATCTCTGGCCCTTGACGCATACGTATATGAATCAAGCATTTTATTCTTTGCATTTGAAATTATTGTTTTAAGAAGCTTTGGCTGATATATTTTCTCATCAAGATTACATTTCTTAATAGCGGTTTTTAAAACGGAATTGGAATCATTATCGTCATATATTACAAATTTATTATTATAAGACCTGCCGTTTTCATCAACATATTCTTGAATGTCAGTCCTTAATATTCTGCCGGAAACCGAATGAAAAGTACCAATCCACATCTTTTTAGCTTTTTCTTCACCTATCATGGAAGAAAGCCTTTGAACCATTTCTTTTGCCGCTTTGTTTGTGAATGTTACGGCTAATATTTCATAAGGAGAAGTCCCGGAATTAACTAAATTTGCTATTCTTGCAGTTAAAACTTTTGTTTTGCCGCAGCCGGCACCGGCAAGCACAAGTACGGTACCTCTATCCTGAAGTACAGCCTCTTTTTGCTCCCCATTTAATCCCTCTAAAATATTTGACATTTATCTTTTATTTACATTTATCTTTTATTTTTATAAAATTGTGCTATTATATTTATATTATAAATAGAAAATTTAATAAGACAAATAGGAAAATATATGTCAGAAGATAATAAAAATGAACAGCAGATTATGGTTCCGCTTGATGATTTAGATAAAGTAGAATCTGATGACCCTCACGCTCTGGATGCACTGGCAATGGAACTTGCAACAATTCAACAATCTGCTAAAAAGGTTGCTATAATTGGCAGCAGAAATTTGCCTATAACTCATCAACAAATTATAGAAATCTTATCTTATGCACTGGTAATCCAAGGTAATACGGTAATTACGAGCGGCGGTTCAAGCGGTACGAATGCAGCAGCTATACGAGGTGCAATGAAAGCAAATCCCGACAAATTGAGAGTTATCCTGCCGCAAACAATCGGACAACAACCTTCTGACGTTCAAGATCAATTAATTGGAGTTCCCAATATTATAGAGCATCCTGATCGCTCTATGATGACACTGGCTGATGCAAGCCGTATTTGTAACAGAGAAATAATTGACGAATGCCAGCAGTTAATATGCTTTTTATCTCATACTTCCAATACGCTTCATAAAGCAATTCAACATGCCGAAGATTCTCATAAAGTTGTTACTGCTTTTTATCTGGATTAGACCTTATTCTGGAAATTATGTCTTTAGAAACGGCTTCGCCCATTGAAAAACAGTTAATTTGTGTTCTGAGTGCGGCTTGTGCATAGAAATCAGCACTTATATTTCTTCCGGCGCAGTATAAGTTATTGTATTCAGATGAAACAAGAGCTTCTATGGGTATAAAGCAGGTACTTTTTGTATATCTAAGCTGACCTTTATCCGGAGTATTTGAATGAATATCAATCGGATAATCAGATGCAAATGCGGTATTTTCATTTTTCTCTGAGTGGACTATATCATTTGCGGTAACTGTAAATCTGCACTTTACTCTATATGATTCTCTAACGCCGAGCATATCGGATATATGTGCAATATATGCATTTTCAAAACCGGGAAAATATTTTCTGCAAAACTGATAAAGTCTGTATATTCTTTCCCTGCCCTGTCTTAAAGCCCTTGAATAAACAAAAGGATCTGTTAAATCCTCATCATCGTCCAAAATTATACGCGGGCAGTTAAAAGCAATAGCATCAGGCATTGAGGGGATTGAAAATATCTGAAAATAGGCTGTATCTGAGTATGTTAGTATACCGTCTTTTACAGCAAGCTCAAAAACAGGTTTAAGAGCCCAATTTTTATTATCCCAGGTATATGCAGTCGAAAGATAGATTTGTTTTTGTGCTTCATCAATAGTAGTTACACTTGTGTCAGTATCAATTTCTTTCAGCCACTGAGAAAAAACATCAATATTTATATTTGAAATTATAAATCTTAATGAAGGAGCTTGACTAAATTCCGATTTTTCTTGAAATTCAGAGTTTAAAAGTTGAAAAATTTTTCCGTCTCCTGTTGCGTCGACAATATAATCCGTATCGATATATAATGATAATAATTTATGTACTAAAGTTACCTCAAAAGAATTTGACATTGATAAATAATTGACTTTTACCGGTTCAGTAGAAAATAAAATATTGCACTTAACATTTTTTAACATCTCGTCAAATATTATTTTTAACAATTCATGATTAAACCAGTACTCATTACCGTCAAGGTATGTATGACGTGCTGAAAAGCGGTCAGAATAAGACTTTAAATCATTTATAAATTCGGTATTAATATCCTGGGTGTCAATTTTCATACAAGGAACTACAAGTCCTCTTGTAATAGAACCGCCAAGAACATCTGATTTTTCGACAAGTAAAGTATTTAAGCCGTATTTAGAAGCAATATATGCCGATGCAACTCCTGCTGTGCCGCCTCCAAAAATAATTAAATCATATTTCATGAAAAATTTTCCTTTTTTATAGCATAATATAAAAATACCCTAAAAAATAATTTTATAATTTTAAATCTAAAAGATATATAACTATAAAATTTCCAATAAATTATCACTATATATCTTTTAGATATTTAAATAAATAAGAGTAAAAATGACAAACAAAATTAAATTTATATTGACAGACGATGGCACAAGCGGATTATATGATAATACGATTAAAGATATTTATCATTCTAAAACCGGAGCTTTAAAAGAAGCCTTTGATAAATTTATAAATCCATCGGATGTAAAATGGCTTATTAAAAAACAAGATGAAATAAATGTACTTGATATTTGTTATGGAACAGGATATAACACAAAGGCATTATTAAGTTTAATCGGTAATGAAAAAATAAATATCGACTGTGTTGATATTTATCCGGACGTAATTTTTTTATCTCCCTTCATAAATGACGGAATAAAAAATGTAGAGATGAAACTTTTTATTCTATACGAAATTTTGAGAAGCGGAAACAAAATAGAAGATATATTAAAAACAACAGATGAGTATTTCAAAAATGAAAACTATCTATTTTTTTCTGACGATACAGCAGCCGTTTTAAGGAGCTTTTCATATTTAGCAGATGTAAAACTACCCATTGAAAATTTTCGTACGTTTTTACATAATATATATTATAATTATATATCGTCAAAGACTAAATACAGCATAAAAGGCAATAATTACACGAATTGTGAAATTAGCTTTTATATAGAAGATGCAAGAAAAATTATAGCTAATCTAAGAGCCAATTATGATATAGTTTTTCTTGATGCTTTTTCTCCTCAAATTGATCCGAGACTGTGGACTATAGATTTTCTGTCAAATATTAAAGAAAAAATTAACCATAATTCTTTAATTCTTTCATATTCTAAATCAACTCCTTTCCGAAGCGCCCTTTTACAACTCGGGTTTAATGTCGGAAAAACTTTCGTTAATTGTGTTGACATGGGAACAGTTGCTTCACTTAATAAAAATAAAATCAAATTTCCTCTTTCAAAATACGACGTTGATCTTATAAATACAAGAAGTGGGATCCCATATAGAGACGAGCAGCTGAATTTGTCTGCCGCTCAAATTATAAATAATAGATTAAACGAAATGAACTCTTCAGATAGAATTTCTCATACTAAATTTCTAAAAATACAAAAACATAAATCGATATCTTATTAAATATTTTATCGTTATATATTCAATCGATATAATATATTAAAAATTATTTTATTATTATATTTCTTTTCGATATTAAATAATGATTTGATTTTAAAAAAAAATTTTTATTTTATTTTTTATTTAATAAATTTTTATTTATAAAAGATAAATTGTACATTAATTAATTACAAGGAGGGATATATGCAATAAGAATTATTATTAATATATATTGGGAGGCAGATATGAAATATAATCCCATAAAGATAATGCTTGTTGAAGACCATAAGCTTATAAGAGTCGGAATTAAAACTTTATTTGATGAGTCTGGGCAATATAATGTAATTGCAGAAGCCGAAACAGGCAAAGAGGCGATTGAAAAAGCTTTAAAATCCAATCCTGACGTGCTTTTACTCGATTTAGGGCTCCCGGATATGTCGGGACTGAAGGTCATTAAAGTACTCCAGGAGAAAGAACCGCAGACAAAAATTATTGTTTTATCCTCCAGAAATGATGAAAATGAAATTATAAAATGCCTTTCCATGGGAATTTATGCATATGTTATAAAAGATATCAATACGGAAATACTATTATATATAGTTCAAAGTGTATATAATGGAGCAATGTGGCTTGATCCAAAAATAGTACCGATTTTAAGAGAAAAATCCGATAAAATCATTCCGCAAAAACAAACTTCACGTGCTATGTTCAGAAATTCACACGCAAATTTAACACAGAGGGAGTATGAAGTACTAAAATTAGTGGTTGACGGCAAATCAAATAACGATATAGCGCAAATTTTATGTATTAGTGAACACACTGCAAAAGCTCATGTTTGTAATATCATACAAAAACTTGTTGTAGATGACAGAACACAAGCTGCGGTTAAAGCAATAAAAGAAGGTTTAGTTTAATAATTTTTTATTTAAAGTAACGAAATATTAATTTGTATAAAAAAAATAACAAAAAAAATTATAATCTGATTTATAATTAGTTGTCAGATTTAATATATTTGCTGTTAGAAATCGGAGGATTTATGTCTGATATTGAACTAAAACAAAGAAAGATTAATATAAACGAATTTCCTTCAAAAATTCCTGATTTTAGTGAAAGCTTTGAGTCAAAAGATACAATAGTCAAAAAATGGATTAAAGATTGGATTTTATCGGCATTGTCTAAAAAAACAATAAAAGAAAATGACATACTCCCGGGGAAATCAGAAATATCAAATTATCTGGGTGTCAGTATAGGTACTGTTCAAAATGCAATCAGATACGTTGAAGATGAAGGATTTTTAAAATCAAAACAAAAAGTCGGCACTATGATTTCAAATGTCTCAAATCCGATTTCAGATATAAAAAAATCAACATCAAAAAGAGAAAAAGCAGTACTTGCAATAAAAAGAATAATTCTTTATCAGGGTTACAAAATAGGGAAAACGATTCCCTCTACAAGAAAGATGTCTGAATATATTGGAATTTCCCAGAATACTACAAGATTAGCTTATGAATATTTATGTTCCGAAGGAATAATTGAATCAAAACAGTTAAGAGGCAATGATTCTAACTGGATTCTTAAAGCTCTTCCGATTGTAGAAAAAAATAAAACATTTCCGTTGGAAAGCATTTCGTCAGATACGCTAGTTAACAAAATTGAAAAAGAGCTTAAAGAATATTTTGCAGAAGAATTTAAAATCGGAGACAGAATCCCTGCTCATGATTTTCTTGCAAAAAAGCTGAATGTAAGTATAAAGACTATTCATGACAGCATTAAAAACATGGCAAAAGAAGGAATAATAATATCAAGACGCGGCAGATACGGAAGTATTTTAGCTAAAAACCCCCTAAATCCTGCCTTTTCCGTTTTAAAGGAAAGTTCTATTTTTGCTGCAGCTAATGAAGCAGCACTTTACAACTACCAGAGAACAGAAAATAAATTAATTTTATTGATTAATAAAAATTATAATCCGGGAGATAAACTTCCTTCAATGCAGGAACTTTCAAAACTGTTTGATGTCAGCACTAATACAATACGAAAAGCACTTCTTAATCTTGAAGAAGACGGATACGTTACTTTCGGAAGAGGAAGATACGGCGGAACATTTGTAATAGAAAAACCTTCAAATATTGAAGGCAATCAATATCAATGGTTATCAATTAATCCCAAATATATAAATAAACCATAATATTAAAAAAACAATTTAATTAATTATTTTTTACAGTACTTAAAGCAAGTTAGATATTAATTGTATAAAAATTATCCTCCGGTATAGAGTGAAAACCGATAATAAAAATGTTAAAATATAGGTATGGATATATCATAGTTTTAACTGTCGTACTAGATAAAAGGAGGCTTGTATGTCTAATATTGCAACAGATTTATCAAAAAGTAATACTATTACATCAAAATTTACGGAAGAATTTGAAAAATATTTGAAAAAACAAGCACTAAAAGCCACATTCAACGGCTGTGATATAGAAACTTTCAGCTGGTACAAAAAGATGCTGGGAATAGGATGTTAAAAAAGGAACAATTAGTTCCTTTTTTATTTTTCTGATAAACTATTTATTAGAATGAAGAAGATAGTTTGCATTTTTTTTATACTGGCAGCTGTATTATTTAATAAAGCACAAGCATATGAACAAACATTAATTATATTTGATGCTTCTGTAAGTATGTTAGAACCTTTCGGTGTTACACAAAAATATATTGCCGCTGCAGATGCTGCAAAAAGACAACTTGGCAGAATGAACCCTCAAGCTTCTGTCGGTTTGAGGACTATAGGTATTACTATAGATTCAGCATTAATTTCTTTATTAACTAATCCTGATAATTTATGTAAAGCAACAAAACTCATCGTACCTATTTCAGCATATAATATTGAAAATATTAATAAGAAACTTGATGCAATTTTCCCAATGGGAATGACTCCGCTTACATATGCCTTAAATATGGCTGTTAATTATGATTTTGATACCAATGCTAATCCAAAACATATTATTTTAATTACTGACGGTGCAGAAAGCTGTAATGCTGATCCCTGCAATTTTATAAAAAATATAATGCAGCAACGTAATGATATCAAAATAGATGTTATTGCCATCACTGTTAATCAGGATGATTATAATCAGCTTAAATGCCTTACCGATAATACACAGGGAAAAATAATAACAGTTAATAGTAATAACGAGTTAGATTATGCATTTTCTACCGTCTTTCAGCCGGAAAATTCTTCCGGACAGTATCAATATATGCAACAAAAACCCGACACAATTCCTCTAGCAAGACCTGCTATCAGATACAAAAACTACTTAATTGAAACATCACAATAAATAAGAAAAGAGGTTAATTTTGTATAAAAAAATCTTACTTGTATTAATTATATGTATTATTTCATTAATATTAATACAGCAAGCTTTTTCTTATGAATATTTAAATCAAAAAGACAAATATCATTTATATGATACCGAGCAGGCAAAATATACATACAGAAATAATAACTTAACACTCCCTGATGAAGAGATACTAATTATATTTGATTATTCTAAGAGTATGAATAAAAGTGCCGGCTATTCGACAAGACTTTTTCAAGCAACTGACGCCGTAATCAGCGTATTAACAACAATTGATGATAATACAAAAATCGGATTAAGACTGTTCGGTATAAATAACAGTCAGGATTTTTCGATACAAAACAACAATACAATATCTGACAGAGAAAGAAGATGCCTGGCCTCCAAACTGGTTTTGCCGATTTCGGCAAATAACAACCAGAATATTATAAATAAATTTTCCGAGTATGTACCCTACGGTGCAAGTTCAATAGGATATTCACTAAGACAGGCAGTGAAAAATGACTTTAGTAATGATGCATCTTTAAAACGTATAATATTAGTTACGGACGGAACTGAAAATTGCGGAGATGATCCCTGCCGGTATATAAGAAACCTTATGAAAACAAGAAATGATATCAGAATTGATATTATAGGTGTTTCCATAAATAAAGATGCATATTCTGAACTTTTATGTATTGCTGACAGTACAAACGGTAAATTATATAATGCAAATAATCCCGAGGAAATCAAAGCAAATTTTTCGCAGATATTAATTAAAAATATTCCGCCGGAAAAAAAATTACCTGAAATACAACATCAAATCCCACAAAGAAAAGATTCGGGAATTATTTATAAAAATTATTCTTATGAATTTTTAAATTAACCTACAACAGGATAATGACATAACCGAAAAATTTTGTTAGTATAAAAATTAGTTTACGGGTATTATATGAAAAAGATTTATATTTTAACATTACTTTTATTTTTTATATCATCTTGCAGTTCATATGCAGAGCCTAATTATACCTATTCAACACCAAATAATTACAAATATGAACCGCAAACCAGTGAAGATTCCAATGAAAAAATACTGTTTATTGTTGATTTTTCCAATAGTATGAATGAGAGAATGGGAAGCCAAACAAAACTTGATATTGCGCTTTCTACTATGAAAGAAACATTGCAGATGATTCCTCTGACTACGCCCGTCGGTTTGCGTGTATACGGTCACAGAACAGGTTTTACACCAAAACAGAGCTGCACTGCTTCTCAGCTTATTGCACCCATACAACCAAATAATACCGTTAATGTATATTCCAGATTAACATCAATAAATGCCGTAGGCTGGACTCCTATAACATATTCTTTAAAACAAGCCGTATTTTTTGATTTTAATGATACTACATCAAAAAAAAGAATTATTCTTATAAGTGACGGCGGCGAAAACTGCGATGAAAGCCCATGTGATTTTGTAATAGAACTTATGAAAATCAGAGAAGATATAAGAATTGATGTTATTGCACTTGCAGTCGGCGATCAGGAAGCAAATAATCAGTTAAAATGTGTTGCGCTTGTTACCTCAGGCAGATTCTATAATGCCAATACCGCTGCCGAACTAAAAAATAGTCTGCAAGATTCTTTAAATCTTCAAAAAGAAGTCCAAGGTGTAATTTTGAATCAATAAATCAAATAAATTAATAAAAAGCGGTAATATAAATAGTTTACCGCTTTTCATTAATATTTTCAGTTTTGATTATTATTGATACAACGGAGCCAGTTTTGCCTCCTGCTGAGGGATTCTGCCTTCCTCAATCGGCAAATATACCCTATAATCAATTACAGGGAAGCAATTGTCAATTGACTCAATTTTCTTTAATTCCTCATCATTAATATTACCAGACTCAATCATATCCGCAATTTTTTCAAATCTTTCAACATGTTCCATAAATCTGTCGGTTGCATAATCTTTAGCCTGCCATGTCGTAATTAAGAACGGCCAATCCGAACTTTGGAGCAATAGATTTTCTCTCGCCAGCTGATTTAAAGCCCTGTGTAAAAGTTTGTTTTCAGGAATTTTTTCATAATTAGAAACAATATCAACTATTCTTTTTTCGCAGCCATGAATAATAGGCCACATCCATTCAGTTAAATGGTTCATCCATACATAGAAATGACCGCCTTGACCCCATGAACTTTCAGGTATTTGAATTGTATCAACCGGAGGGTGTTTTTCTAAATATTCACCTGCAGTACATCTTTCAATTTCCGGAATAAAATTATTAATTTTTCTGATAACCTGCTTAATAAATTCCACTCCTTCAAACCACCAGTGTCCGTATAACTCTGTATCAAAAGACACCATAATCAAACCTTCTTTTCCGGTTGCTTTTTTATAATCATTTAATAAATGGTATAAGAGTGTTGTGTAGTGGTCTGAATTCGAATTTACCTGATTCATTGCGAGTACGGGATCATAGAGCATTTTATCTCCCAAATCAGTAGTAGGAGAAGTTATTCTCCAATAATTCATACCTGATTTATCATCTTTTTTATGGAATTCACGGTAGCAGCCATCGCCCGGATATCCGTCAGCAGCAGACCATACCTGGAAACCGGCTCTGTCATTACGTCCCATTACGGCAACCTGTGCATCCGGCAGCCAGTAAGCGGAATATGTATCATAACCTGTAGCTTCTCTTTGCGGAAGCGGAATATATTCAATATTACCGTATATACCAACTACACGTCTGTTACCAACGGAATTACCGCCTTCAATTACATGTGACTCCGTAAAGAAATATTCAATATCATTATTCTGAAGAATTACTTCTATAGCGGGACGCCATTTTTTTTGTCCGTCTTTTCCTGTATATTCATAACCCTGCCTGTATGCACATTCGGGCAACCAAGCGCCTTTTGCTTTTTTTCCGAAAAGTCTCTTTGTGGTATCGGATCCTACTTTAAATTGCGCATTTAAATTTGAATCTGTAGCAAGTAACGGAGAAAATCCGTGTGTAGCTCCAGACGTAGTAATTTCTATACATCCTAAGTCCTGATATTTTTTAAAGGCGCTGATTAAATCCTTATTATACTTATTTACAAAAGAATCTTTGATATGATTAAACCAATCAAAATAATATTTTGCAAGATATTTTAAATGCTGAGAATGTTCAACTTTCGGATCGGGATATCTTTCCAGATCTTTTGAAACAGCCGATATTCTGGAGTCCAGATATTCGACAAAACCGTTTTTCAAGTGTTCGTCATTAAGCTGTTCCGCAAGTATAGGTGTAATTCCAACCGTTAATTTTGCTTTAATACCTTCTTCTTCATACAATTCAGAAATTGCATTTAGCAACGGAACATATGTTTCTGCCATACATTCATACAAATTTTCTTCACCAAATGGCCACATACCTGCTTTACGGTAGTATGGAAGGTGTGAATGTAACATAAATACAAATGAACCTACTGTCATATTATCCTCCAATTTCTCAAATTACATTGTTGTTATAACATAAACTAAAAAAAAATATAACCCTATAGAACTAATTCTATAGTATTGTTTACAAAAATTATAAATTTTTTATTTTTCGGCAAATTTATTTTTGTTTCATTTTAATATTTAAAAGAAAAGATAGCCATAATGAAAATATACAATAATATAAAAAACAGCACTATATGCCCCATACTATTGAATAACGGTAGTCAAACAATACCGCAATTGAATTCTTATAAAAATATTTTTCAAAGAACACCTTCTGCTGATTCCTTTGAAAAAACAGTTTCTTTTAAATCTCAAAATGATGATAATTCTTTTATTAGTTTTGCAAAATGGGCAGAAGAAACGGATTTTCTTTCAAAAGCAAAAGAAATAGCAGAAAAAACAGGAAAAATTCTCGGCTCCGGATTTGAGGGTACCACATACTCAATACCTGAGTGCGATAAATGGGTTATAAAAGAATTTAAGCGCAGTAACTTAATCCGTGTAAATGGTGAAACAAAGAGGATAATTCAAATAAAAGATATTCTTCCTGAACTAAATGCAGGTCAAGCAATTGCAAGAGTTGAAGTTCCCAACGGTCCGAGATTTGTTTCACAATACTTTATTTTAAAAAGACAAAACGGAGTTTCACATGGAATAACGTACAAGTATTCAAATGATATTGATGAGATTAATATAAAAGCGCACTTAAAATCATTAAAAGTTTTAGCCGAATTACCTCAAGAAAGTTTTGATAAATGCATTAAAGATATTACATATATAACTAACCAAGGCTATCAAATTGATTTTCTTAATCCATATAATTTGATGATAGATAATAAAGCAAAAAGTATAAATTTCGTCGATATAAATGACAGACTTAACAGAAACAGCAATCAATATGCCGAAGTTTTATATAGTCTTCTTGACGCCGCATTCGGCGAGAAAATTATTGCAGTTCCCGAATCAAAAGCTTCGGCCGAATCCGCAAGTCTGACAAGAATTATTGTTGAAAAATACTTTACGGCTATGAAGAATAATAATGCAAAATTTTCGTCGGATTTTTTATTAACTTTGCTTGAGACTAAATTGCTTGACGGAAACTTAAAAGGAAATAATACAGAAGAAAAGATGTTAGATTTGCATAGAAAAAATCTTATTTAAGCTTTCGGACATATATATTTTTTTCCGAGTACATATGAAAGACGCAGCACATTACATTCCGTACAAATTTTTATATTATCATTATCAGTTCTGTTTTTATATTTAATTTGTTCTTGCTTTTGTCAGTATAATTTATCTTTAAAAAGCTTGAAATTTTTAATAAAAATATGTAATACTATAAAAAAGTACATTGAAAATTGAATACGGGGACGTTTTGGATTTGACGGGTGGATTGATGTAATCAGGCTGCGGGTCTCAGCGCTGTTCTGAGTTATCAACGAGCAAAATAAAATAAACGCTACAAATAACGTAGTAAAAGCTGATTTTTCAAGAGCTAGAGCTCTTGCTGCTTAATAGCAGTTCAGCCGTTATATCAGACCAGCTTGCCGTTTGATATAGCGCAGGAATGCAAGCTGCAATCCGGCAATGAAAGTAACCGGATTAAGTTATACTTTCACACTGCGTATCAGTTAAAACTGCTCTGGTAATATTTAAGGAAAGGATTGTGCCGTAATATTACCGAAAACAACAAGCCTACACTCGTAGATGCAGGTTTATATCCCATTCCGGACGAGAGTTCGAATCTCTCCGTCTCCACCAATTCAACTAAATACTTAAAACTATTTATAGGTATCATGTGAGAATATTTTTATATTCTCTTTTGTTTGTTCAATTTTCATCTTTAATTGTTTACGGGCAAAGTACCTTAATTTATTCTTCATATATTTCTCAAAAGACACAGGCTTTAAATTCCTTAAATAATCCGGCAGCCAACAGTGCGATGAATTAAAAACAGGATTCTTCATCATTTTTACAAAATCGTTATACATATGGTGGTTTTGATAAAAAACAGCATAGTCTTCTCTGTTCATTATATATTCCGCATAGCCGCCAATACAAGCTGAGAATGCAGCCTTGGCATCTAATTCTTCCGCCAATTTCACAAATGCAGGCATATCCTTATAATTATAGGCCGTTATAACAAACATTATTTCAAATTCATCAATTTTTCCGTTTTTCTTCAAGTTACTTATATATCTTACATTTTTCATTACATCATTAAATTTATCGGTTCTGAATATTCTTTTATATGTTTTTCGAGTTGCGGCATGCAATGAAATATGTACTTTAAAAATTTTATCCAATAAATTATGTTTAATTAAATTTTCTTCATTACATTTTATTCCGTTTGTAATAAAATCAACTTTTATATCCGGATTGTTGCTTAAGATAGCAGATACCATTTACTGTCAAAAAATTCACCGCGGCAATTTACAAACAAATATTTTGCTTTTGATGTAATTGGCAGAATATGGGATTCTAATTTTTCTTCCCAATTCTTACACTCATCCGGCGGAAGAGCATCATATTTATCTCTGCATATAATGCATTTTTGCGCACAAGTATAATCATAACCCATGTTTATATACTCGGGATATGGAGCAATTACACCTTGAAATGGCAAAACATCACACTTATTTCCATTACAATTATCAAAATTACAAAATGAATATTTCTTTTCCAATACATCTTGTCGAAAATTCCTGGCTCTTTCTCCGTTCCATATTTCATTAATTTCATCTTCAAATATATTTCCAATTATATTAAAATTAGAAAAACACGGATTACAAAAAAAACATTTTCCGTCATTATTCAGTTCAAGACAATTCCAAGGATTTTGACAAAATTTTTGACTACTCATATTTATTCCATTAGATATTTTAATAGTTAGTTATATGATATCACAACTTTAAAATTCAAACTAATGGCTGAAAAATATTTGCAGTTTATTTTTAATTTTTGTATTATAAAATATATAGCTTCCGGAGGTAATATAATGACGGACAATAGATTTTGTGTAAAGCCATATGAATTTTTTGAAATAGGTACAGACGGATTTTGTTATTTTTGTTCCAGATTATGGAATGACAGTTACTGTATAGGGAATATACTGGAACAGACTTTTCAAGAAGTATGGAATGGAGAAAAAGCAACTGAGTTTCGAAAGACAATTATCGATAAGACATATAAATATTGTGATACACATTTATGTATAATGCCTACCGGCAAATGCTTTGACTCACCCATTGCCGATTATCCGGAAGAAGTCAGCCTGTGTTATGACAATACCTGTGTTCAGCAATGTGTATATTGCAGAGATGAACCGCATATTATGTCAAAAGAAGAACAAGACAAATGGAATGCTTTAATAGAACCGGTATTTATTCCTATGCTTCAAAAAGCAAAATTGGTTACTGTTAATGTAGCGGGCGAAGTGTTCATAAGCGAGCATTCAAAAAAACTCATAAAAAGGATAGCGGAAGTATATCCGAATATCAGATTTGCGATTATTACAAACGGCATTTTATGCAGCGAGGAAAATCTAAAAAAATTGGGAATTTCCGATAAAATCACGGATATAAGGATTTCAATACCTTCCTGCATTGAAGAAACATATAATAAAATTGTAAGAAACGGTAACTATAAAAGTGTAATGGAAAATCTGAAATATGTTTCAAAATTAAAAAGAGAAGGTATAATAAAGGTTTTTCATATTAATTGTGTTTTAACTTCTTGGAATTATAAAGATTTAATTCCTTTAACTAAGTTTGCAAAAGAACTTGGCGCTTGCGTTCATGTTATGATTGCAAAAAACATGGGACAGGGAACTAAATTTTTAAGCCAATTGGATAAATACATAATCACGAATCCGACACATCCCGAGTATAATGACTTTGTTAAGATTATGAATAATCCGATTATTAAAGATAATGATGATTTTTTAATAAATGACGGTTTTAAGCATTTAAGACCGAATTCTTTTGCTGATGTTATAAAAAATAAAATAAATTTCTATAAAAAATACGGTTGGACATAAACATAATTTTTAATAAACGCCTTGCTGCATTATTGCAAGAGATGTATCATTTTTCTTTAAATCCAAATCCAATTCTATGCATTTTTTTTGCGCATAGTCGAATAATTCATAATTATATTCTTCTACTTTTTTTCCTTTTTTTGTATGTATGCCCCAGCAAAATTCCATACTAATTTCTACCTGTTTAATACCTATTTTCTTTGAATCAATAAGCCACTTATCAATTTCCTCGGTATTATTATTAAAACCTTGCAAAATAATATATTTAGAAATCACTTTTGAGCTGTTTTGAGGGTTTGTCTTACACTTTTTAGCAGCATTTACATATCGTTTCATATTATTTAAAACCTGATAATATTTATCCCTTTGTTTTATTTTTTTGTAAGTCTCGGGTGATCCGCTACAAATAGCCGCCGACAGTCCGGCTTTACCCTTTTCTAGTGCTTTTGCCAAAGCATGCGAAAACTTTATTCCCGAAGTTTCACACCAAATACTTTGCACATTATTTTTCAAAAACAAATCAATTAATTTAGGGTATTCCTTCAGTACTCCAAGCTCCCCCCCCCCAAAGTTAACAAATAATTCCTTTTTATCAATTTCATCAAGTTTGTATAATTCTTTTAAAGTCTTATATATAACAGAATTTCCCTCTAATACTTTATCCGAAAATTTACCTTTGGTTTCATCTCTGTATGAACAGTAAAAACATCCGCAATTGCAATGATACCAATAATATAAGTCGATTCTTTTTATTTTATCCGTATTAGTTGAGTCTTTACATCTGTATATACAATGTCTGCATCCGTCCGGGACAATATTACCGTCTAAATTTTCTTTTACTTTTTTTCTCAGTGTTTGAATTTTCAGAGCCAATTCTACAGGCTTTTCTTTATATTCCGATATTATTTCTCCCAATTGCAAAGTAGTACAAAATCTTACATTTTTTTGATGAAAACTTAAACAATTCGTTAAAAAATTACAGTAATTGTTATTCATAATTAATTATTACTCTTTGTAATATCAAAGCTTTTATTTTTTACAATACTTTCAAGAAAATCATACGTAATCATTTCAAAACCGTTTGAAATGATTTGTTCTTTCATATATTCGTATAATTCACCTTGTTTTTCTCTAAATATTCCCGGATTTACAACCTGAGAACAAAATTCAATGGCAGGCTGAAGAGTTTTTATACCGATTTCTTTACAGGTTTTAATCCATTTATCAATTTCAGCTTGATTATCATTAACATTAGGAACGATTATATATTTTGCTACAACTCTATCTTTATTATATTTTGTATCGTTCAAATAATGTTTAATATTTTTTATAACATTATTATATTTATCTTGTTTTTTTATTAATTTAAATAAATCTCTGCTTCCTGCATCAATTGATATTACAATAGACGTTCTTCTGTCTTTATTTAATGCCTTTGATAACAAAGGTTCATACTTTATTCCGTTCGTTTGTAAACAAAATCCATAACTTGCATTTTTTTGCTTTAACAGAAGCTTCATAATGGCAGGAAATTCTTTTAACACGGTAAGCTCACCTCCGGTAATTGAAAAAAATGCATCCGGATGTATTTTATTTTCTTTTAACATAAGCTTTAAAACGGGCAATAACTTAACAAAGGGAGAATCTTGCTTAAACATAGTCATTTTCCCTTTAGTTACGGGGAGCATCGCACAATAACAACAACTGCAATTACAATGAACCCAATGTGTTATTTCTATTTCTCTGAACCTGATATCTTCGTCCCACTCTTTTTCTTCAACATACGGACAGGAATGGCACCCTTCATGAGGTAATATGCCTTTCTTACAATTATCTATTGCCTCTTCTCTGACAGTTATAAATTTATTATAAAAACCTGTATCATACGGTATATTAAACTTTTCATAACGTTTTGTACCGCAAAGTTTATTGCATATCGAAACAGCATCATGCCTGAATGCTATACCACACTGAATATATTTACAACTTTTATACTTCATAATATTCCACCTAAAAAACAGCTCCAAAAATCATTCTAGCATGAACTTAAACAAATTCAAAAAGTCTTTCGGAAAATCTATACTTTGTATTTTATCTTGACTATTTTACATCTATGTTTTATCTTATTTAAAGATTGGCGGATGGTTTTTGTATGAAAAATTTATTATCAGAAAAATACTTTATCCATATATCTAACTTGTTATTGTTATTATGTTTTTTAGCCGTACTGTCTTACGAATTGAGATACTCGTTTGTTTCTAATGATGATATTATAGACTTAATTGACGGTAACTTTTGCTTTTTCCATGGCCGCTTTTTTACGGAACTTATATCAATTTTTCTTGTCAAAACTATTCCAAACATCCTAAATATACATATACAGGATTTTGC
>CAZNEN010000003.1:0-145223 GCA_964572355.1 uncultured Muribaculaceae bacterium | reverse complement strand
AATGGAATTTAATGATATTCCGCATGGGTTTTGGGCATATAAACAAATAGATAAACAAGAAGCGAAGTTATAATTATCTTGATTATGATAAATATGTTACAAGAGCGCAAATAGCAGTTTTTCTTGCAAATTTAAAACGAGAGACTGATTCGTATATTCAGGAAAAAATATTACAAGAAAAAAGTCCTAAAATAGGAGAGGGTATAATAATAGAAAATGTTATAAGAAAAGGTGACGTCGTTACTTTGCCTGAAAAAACGGTTTTGCCCATAACCGTAATAGGTCAAATAAGCTCAAAAGATTCTGCTCCGGGCGAAATGTTTCAGGCAAGATTTGTTAATAATATTGTTGATTATGAACATCATATATTACTTTCTAAAAACATAATTTTGATAGGTAAAATACTTGATACGACAAAAGCTGTGAATTTTGTAAGAAACGGCGATATGGTATTTGAGTTGTCTGCCGTAAATAATAAAAATAATTTAACCAAAATACTCGGTGTTGCTGAATATGAAGCATCTAACATAGAAGCAAACAAGTTTAAAAAATCATTAAAAACAATAACAAAAGGAAGAGATTTCACTGTAAAAGACGGTCAAATATATTTCAATTAAAAAATAATCCGGAATTATATTCCGGATTATTTTCAGTTTTTCCATTTTACTATGTTTCTTCCGTATTTTTTTGTTTATTAATTACTTCCTGAAGTTTAGAAATCAACTCATCTCCTTTAGTCTGCATATCACTGACAATACCGTCAGCTTTATGCTGTATTTCGGAAACTGCATCATGTGCTTTATCGCATATTTCTTTTGATTTATCAGAAAGCATCTCCCTTGTTTCTTCACCTGACTGGGGAGCTAAGAGAATACCTATTATACCGCCTACAATACTGCCGATGGCAAAACCGGCTACAAATCTACCTATTGACATTTTTATCTCCTTTTATTTCTAAATGTTTTAAATCCGCTTATTAAACCGCTTATAAAACCGCCTTTATTTTTTACAGTACCGAATGCAACGCACGATGCTCCTAAAAGTGTTGTAAGTATTTTCTTTATTAACTCTAGTTGTTTATTTGTAGCAGTAGAAACATTACTTACGGCTGTTAAAATATTATTTACCGATTTTAAGGCCGGCTCTATTTCTTTTTTTGTTATATCTGTAAGTTCTTTTATACTTGTCATTGTTAAAGTTGCTTCTTGAATAAATTTTACAAGGAAAACCGTAATAACAACCAGGACGATTATTAATACTATTATCAAAGAGGCAATAACAACTTCTAAAACAGGTGTCATTATTTTCTCCTAGTTTACTTCATAATCAGTTGATTCTTTTTGTTTTGCTTTAGCAATTTGTTTTGCTTTAATTGTTTCGCTGATTTTATTGTATTGCTGTTCCAAACGATAACGCATAACATCAATTGATGTCAGTGCCTGTTTTTTGGCTTCTTTAATCTCGGGTGTATATTTTTCTGCAATATCCGTTATAACGTTTTCTATATCTTTTCTCGTTTCTTCACCGGATTTTGGCGCATATAAAACAGCAGCAATAACGCCGCCGACAACACCAAGCAGCAAACCAACTCCAAAACTGATTGAGCTGTCTTCTTTTGACATTTTGTCCTCCATTCACTTTATGTGTCAGATTGTAACATTTTTTTTATAAACTTGCAATTATGCTCTTATAATAGAGTACCCGATATTCAATAAAGAGTAACATTTGAATTTTTATTACCATAAATGCTTTTTTATATTTATTCACAATTTAATAAAATACCCGGATAAAATACAGGTTTTGCGGTATTAATTGCAGTAATAATGGCAGTTTTATATTCTTTCTTATACGTATTGCTTATGTTGCAGGACTTTGCACTTTTAATAGGAAGTTTGGGATTGTTTGCAATAATGTCCGCAATAATGTATCTTACAAGAAATGTAAATTGGTATAATAAGTAATTTGTATTATATTACAAATTATGTTATTCTCCTGGCAGGAGAATAATTATGCAAAGCAGGTATGTAATTATTTATCCGCCAATTTCAAGATCAGAAAGATACTCATCAAAATTTCTTGGGGCAGCAGGCGGTTCACAGGTACCGTTAGGAGTTCTATATATAGCCTCTTACCTGGAAAAATACGGTTATGACGTTAAGTTCATTGATGCGGAACATCAGCAGCTTACGGAAGAAGAAACAATGGAGCAGGTAAGACAATATATAGATAATACGGTGAACTGTTATATTGCATTAACTTCAACTACAGTCTGTTTTAGCAGAGCTTTATCTATTGCCCAAAAATTTAAATACGAATTCCCCAATATTCCTATAATATTGGGCGGAGCACATGTTTCTGCCGTTCCGGAACATGCAATGTCTTTTGATTGTTTTGATTATGGAACTATCGGAGAGGGAGAAATTACAACTTATGAACTGCTTAAATGTCTTGACAATAACTGCAACATAGATGACGTAGACGGTATTGTATACCGAAAAAACGGAAAACTTATTTATACAAAACCCAGAAAACATATTAAAAAAATTGATGACTTACCTTTCCCCGCAAGGCATCTTGTTAAAGATATACACAGCTATGTACCTACTTTATGTGATTATAAAACACTTCCTGTTACAAATATAATTACTTCAAGAGGTTGCCCGGGGCTATGCACATTCTGTTCAAATGCAGTATTTAACAGAACATACAGAGAAAGATCAGCAATAAATATATTTGAAGAAATAAAAGAAGTTATAAAAACATACAAAATAAGAGAAATTCATTTTAACGATGATACTTTCTTGATAAACAAAAAAAGAATATATGAATTATTCGGTCTTTGCAAAAAAGAGAAATTAAAGTTCAGCTGGTCATGTTTTTCAAGAGTAGACAATGTTAATTATGAATTTTTAAAATTTCTGAAAGAAAACGGATGCTGGCATATTGCATTCGGAATAGAATCAGGGGATGAACGGGTATTAAAAGATATTAAAAAAGACATTTCGCTGGATATGGCCAAACAAGCTATTACATGGTGTTATAAACTCGGTATAAGAACAAAAGGACATTTTATTGTCGGTCATCCCACTGACACTGTTGAATCAATTAATAAAACCATAGAATTTGCACTAAAAACTCCTTTTTCTGATGTTGTAGTTACCGTTTCAACACCCATGCCGGGATCCGAACAGTTCAGAACTTTAATTCCCAAAGAAAAAATAATGGAATTGGATTATACAAAATTTAACTCCTGGTTATCTATTGTTGAGCCAAAAGGAATATCAGCAAAAGAAGTTTTAATAAAACAAAAAGAATTTTATAAAAGATTTTACCTGAGACCATCCGTAATATGGCGTTACGGATTGAGCTTAATATCTTTTGCAGGTCCGAGAAGATTTGTTACTCTGTTTATGAATTTCTTGTATATAATTCTGCCTGTTAAATAACTTCTTATAACTAATTTATATATACATATCGGCAAAATATTTTACAAAAAATTTAGTGTATAATGTTTTATTATTGGGGATATAAAATTGAGGATATAATATGAGAAAATTTTTTATTGCAATAGCAATTATTTTTACGGGACTTATAACTTATGCCGCCGATTACAATGCATTTAAGCTTGATAACGGACAAACCGTTGTTATACAGGAGGTTCATGACAATCCTATAGTAATTATAGATACATGGATAAAAACGGGTTCAATAAATGAAACAGACGAAAACAACGGTGTAGCTCACTTCCTTGAGCATTTATTCTTTAAAGGCACATCTAAACATCCTGCAAAAGAATTTGACAGAATACTTGAATCTAAAGGAGCCGTTACAAATGCCGCAACAAGTAAAGATTTTACGCATTATTATATCCTGATTCCTTCTCAATATTTTGAACTTGCGCTTGATTTACATGCGGATATGCTTTTAAATCCCCTGATTCCAAGGAAAGAACTCGAAAAAGAAAGAAAAGTTGTAATAGAAGAAATTGCTAAGAATAACGATAAACCGACCACTGTACTTTACAGAAATATGACCAAAGGTTTTTATACAATACATCCATATAAAAGAGATGTAATAGGTACAAAAGAAGTTATAGAAACAATTTCAAGGGAGCAAATTCTTGATTTTTATAATAACTGGTATACTCCGCAAAACATGACAACGGTTATTATAGGCGACGTAAATACACAAAAAGCATTGGAACTTGTAAAAGAAAAATTTAATAAACCTGTAGATTTAAATACAAAAAAACATGAACATAAATATAAACTTGATAAAAAGCCCTCTGCACAAATAGAAAATAAAACTGATATGAATGTAGAAACGGGCTATATTCTAATTGGATTTAAAGGCTGCCATCCTATCACAAATAAAGACTCATATGCCTTGGATGTTTTATCAACAATTCTCGGCGACGGTAAATCTTCAAGATTATATAAAAATATAAAAGAACAAAAACAGCTTGTTCATTCAATTTCCGCTTATCATTCTTCAATGAAAGATGATTCGATTTTTTATATTTCGGCTAATTATATTACCGAGGATATACAAAGATTAAAATCCGCTATTTTTGATGAAGTGAAAAAACTTTATGAAAATGAAATTACCGAGGAAGAAATAAAAAAAGCAAAAAACATCATTGAACGTGATACCTTTTATTCAAGAGAATCCGTATCAAATATAGCAGGCTCTATAGGTTATACCGTAACCCTAACAAATGATACTTCATATTATAAAAACTACCTTGATAATATAAACAAAGTTACGGCAGCTGATTTAAAAAGAGTTGCAAAAGAGTATTTGGATTCTAATTCCGCAGTTATATCAATAATTTTACCTTCAAAAGATAAAAAGCCCGAGTTAAAACAAAAAGAAAATAAAAATTATGAGGCAAGAATCATAGATAAAGATAAAGATACAACAAAATACGAATTAGAAAACGGTGCTTTATTAGTTATAACAAAAAATACCGCAAATGATATTATAGCATTGGAAATTGCATCAAGAGGCGGAAACAATCTGGAAAAAATTCCCGGTATTGCTTCCGTTACGGCAGAAACCATGCTGAAAAGCACTAAAAAATACAGAAATCAGGAGTTATCACAGCTGCTTGAAGAAAATGGAATAAAACTGGCACCTTCCGCAAGAGGCGATTCTTTTAATATTGCTATGAAATTTACAAAAAATGAGAAAGATTTGGCCTTGGATATCCTATCTGAAACGATTCAATTTGCAACACTTGACTCTTTTGATATAGAACGGGTCAAAGCAGACAAGATATATTCAATACGGAATAAAAAAAATACTCCGGATTCGGTTGCTTTTGATGAGTTTAAAACAGCACTGTGGGAAAATACTCCTTACGGAAATACCGGCAAAATTCTTCAAAATACACTTCCTAAAATACAAAAAGAAGATGTCGAAGAGTTTTATAAAGCCCTGTTTCCTGCGGAAAATACAGTTATTACAATAAACGGAAATGTTAATGAACAGGAATTTATCAATTATTTTTCAAATATATTGGAACATTCAAATAATGCAAAAATAAGCCTTTCCGATTTTAAATCCGTCTTTAAATCATTAACAAAAAACAAAATCGTTAAAGTAAATAAAGATTCCCAAGCGGCATGGCTGCTTTTGGGCTGGCTTACCGACGGTGTAACAAATGAGAAAGATTGGGCATCCCTTCAGGTAATTAATTCTATCCTTGGTTCCGGTATGAGTTCAAGGTTGTTTACACAATTAAGAGACGAACAAGGGCTTGCTTATCAGGTTGGTTCAAGCTTTTCCGCAAATGTTAATAAAGGAGTCTTTGCTCTTTACATAGCAACAAATCCCGATACCGCTTTAACGGCTAAAGAAGGTTTATTTAAAGAAATAAACAAATTAAAAAAAGAATTTGTAACCGATAAAGAACTTTCGGAAGCTAAAGATAAATTGCTCGGGAATTTCATATTATCTATGGAAACTAATATGGATAAAGCAGCTGTTATGAATTCTCTTGAAATAAGCGGTCAGAATTATACATTTTTAGACAGATTCCCCAATCTTATAAATGCCGTAACCGTACAGGATATAATCAAAACAGCTAACAAGTATTTCTCACAGCCATACGTTTTTACAATAGTAGGACCGCAAGAATCTATTGAAAAATTATAAAAAATCATATACAGTTGTAGATAAGAAACAGGTAATTATGCGAGATCAAATATATGAAAATAAAGAATTCAGTATACTTTCAAGAAGTATTGATAATGCTTCAAAATGTATAGTTACGGGTGTTTTTGAAGATTGCTTTAAAGTAAAACTTGAAACAAAAAATAAATATGAAAAGGATGAATCCGTTGAATTATTTACAATGACCCCCAACGGACAGCTTTATTTTGAAACTATAGTTAAAGAAGTCGAAAATGATATTATTTTCATTTGGTATCCTATATCTTACAAATATTTGCAAAGAAGAGAATTCTCACGTGTTCGTTTAGAACAGGACATAATTTTAAAACCTGCCGAAAATAAAGATATAGCAGCTAAAATTATAGATATCAGCGCAGGAGGACTTAAAGTTATTACAACCGAACAATTACAATTGTTAACTGATTATGAAATTAATATAAATATTGAAAATAAGCAAGTTTGTATTAGTTTTGAGCCGATAAGGATTGAGTCCGAAAACAGCGGATTTATTTCTTCCGGGAGATTTAAAAATATATCCAATTTTGACAGAATTTCTCTCGTACAATATTGTTTCAGAAAACAAATTGAAAACAGTAATAAATAAACTTGTAAAACATTTAAAAATATTGTTAAATATTTGTAGTTACCTATTATAATATGGCAGGAAGATTGTTGTGAAAAAGAAAGCTCCCCCAAAAAAGAAAATAATTCAACCAAAACCATCATTGTTTAAGTTTAATAATACAATTAATCTTAGTATAATGATTGTTATTATTGTATTAGTCAGTATTGTTGAGTGTGTAATGTTTATATATTCAAGAGATTCAATCAAAGGAATTCAGATTAAACTTCCTACTGACATAATAGGCAGTTTGGCATATTTCAATAACCTGCCTGAAGATAAAGAATCACTGTCCATAAGAATTCCCGCTATAAAGAATAAGCTTGATGAGATACTTCCCAAACAATATAAAATCTCGGATATTGTTGTCACCGATCAGGGAGATAATGAAATATACAAAACCGGAGATGTCAGCTATCAATATAAAATAAAAGGCGATCCGGCTTCTTTTCAACTAAAACCCTCAGTTAAATATCGCGACCCGGGAAAATTTAGAAGTCTATATATAAAAAAAGAATATTCCTCTTTATCTAAAATTGAAAGTAAAGGCTATTACAATATATATCTGATTGTTTCTTCTGATATAGTGTCACAAGACAATAATAAATATCTTGATAATATAACACAATTTGTGAAAATATTTTTTAGTATGGTACTCTTAATAAGTATTATTATAGCATTTATGCTGGCTAAAAGTATATCAAAACCGTTGTCTACAATGGAAGAAACAATATCAAGAATAGCAAAAGGGGACTTATCGGGCAGGCTTGAATATACAAAATATTATGAAATTAATCAGCTGGTACAGTCATATAACATGATGGTTAATGCCCTGCAACGATTATATTCCACTTTGGAAGCCCAAGTTCAGGACAGAACCAAAGAGTTAAAAAATGCTTATGCCGAACTGCAAAATACCCAGGCAATGATGGTGCATTCGGAAAAAATGAAATCGCTGGGTGAACTCGTTGCAGGTATAATGCATGAAATTAATAATCCCATTAATTTTATATATGGCAATATGACACATTTAAGTAATTACTCAAATGACTTAATTCAAATTATAGAAGAATATGCAAAATATGACGGTTCGTTAAAGCCTGAAGAAAAAGAGGATATTGATAAATTAAAACAGGATATAGATTACGAGTTTCTAAAATCGGATATGCCTGATTTAATAAAAAGCTGCAAAGAAGGTGCCGACAGAGCAAAAAATATTATTCAGGATTTAAAAAGTTTCTCAAGAATGGAAGAAGTTGCAATAACAGACGTTGATATTCCGCATGAAATAGATATGACATTAAATATTCTTCATAACAAAATTAAAAACAAAGCCGAAGTCCATAAAGAATATATGGAAAATGTACCCAGCATAGAAGCATTCGGGGGACAATTAAATCAAGTCTTTATGAATATTTTTGATAATGCAATAGGTGCAATAAAAGAAAGAGGCGATATCTGGATAAGAATTAACACAGATAAGGAACATAAAAACTTAATTATAGAAATAGAAGATAACGGAATAGGAATGGATGAAGAAACAACAAGAAAAGTATTTAATCCTTTCTTTACGACAAAACCGGTAGGACAAGGAACAGGTCTTGGTTTATCTATTACATATAAAATTATTAAAAATCACCAGGGGAATATAGATGTTGAATCTCAGGAGGGAATGGGTACTAAATTTATAATAACTCTGCCGATAAATATTGATAGAGAAAATTTAAATGCAAGTATGCTTAGTGGAGGAACTAATGGATAAATACAAAATATTAATTGTTGATGATGAACCGGATAATTTGGCATTATTATACCGTACACTCAGAGGTAAATATGATATAGCCAAGTCCACCTCCCCTTTAATGGCACTTGAAATGCTAAAACAGGAAAGTTTTCAATGTATATTGTCAGACCACAAAATGCCGGAAATGGACGGGGTGGAATTTCTGAAACGTTGTTGTGAAATTGCTCCCGATACAATGAGATTACTTGTTACCGCATATTCGGATGCAGGTATTTTAATAGATGCAATTAATTATGCGAAAATATACAGATATATAAAAAAGCCTTATAACCCTGATGAATTAATGCTCATTGTCGAAAACGCCCTTGAATACTGGCAGCTCAAAAAAGATAACAGTGATTTAATAAATGATCTTAAAGAACTTTTTGCGGGAACCATTACAGCTATTGTGGAAGCTTTGGATGCAAAAGATTCTTATACCTTAGGAAGAAGCAGAAGAGTAACTTTTTATGCGGTTAAAATGGCTAAAGCTCTACATTTAAGTGATACGACTACAGGAAAAATTGAACTTGCCGGCTTACTGCACGATATAGGCATGATAGGTGTTTCCGATGATATCCTTTCAAAGGTAGAAAAACTGTCACAGGAAGAATACAATGAAATTAAACAGCATGTTCATCACAGTGTAAAAATTTTAGATGACATAAAACAATTAAAAGACGTGGTTGAAATAATAAAATACCATCATGAATTTTATGACGGCAACGGATATCCGTACGGCAAAAAAGGAGAAGAAATACCTATAGGTTCCAGAATTATTGCAGTAGCTGATGCTTTTGACAGTATGATAACACCTAAGATATACAGACAGCAGGTTGCTCCGATTGAAGCTTTAAATCATATTAAATCTTTAGCCGGGAAACAGTTTGATCCTATAGTTGTAGAAAATTTTGAACAGATTCTTCCAGAAGCTTTAAAAGAAATAAAAGAACTTGAGCATAGAGCCTGGAGCAGTTCGCAGCAGAAATAAAATATCATAAATGAAAAAGTTAACTGAAAAGAAAACACCCTTTTATTAAGGTGTTTTCTTTTCCTGTTGTTTTTCTTTTATGTCAAGTACCGCATTATGTGCAAGTATATATACGGAACAAGTTTTATAATTTTTCATATACCAGGCACAATTTTCCTGCGCACAAACTATGTGGATTTCATTTCCTGCACTCATTAAAGGGCAAATAGGTATTTTACTGCTCAAAATATTCTCCTTCTTATCTTAAAATTGTATCAGCCTGTTTTAAAAGATTACAACTTTCACTTCTTCTTCTTTCTTCATCTTTGTATATTCTGGTTCTGTTAATAACTTCATCAAAATCAATTTTATGTGCATCAAAATCCGGTCCGTCAATGCAGGCGAATTTAACTTCTCCTCCTACTGTAATTCTGCAGGCTCCACACATGCCCGTACCATCAATCATTATCGGATTCATACTGGCTTCAGTCTTAATATTTTTATCTTTAGTCAAATTTGCAACTGCTCTCATCATAGGCATAGGACCAACTGCGATAACATAATTTACTTCTTCTTTATCCATGATTTCAGCCAATACTTCGGTTACAAAACCTTTATGCCCCAAAGTGCCGTCATCTGTTGCAATATGAAGTTCATCACAAGCTTTTGCCATTTTATCCTGCCAAAATAATAAATCTTTATTTCTGGCACCCATAATCATATGCACCTTATTACCCGCTTCATGAAACGCTTTGGAGATTAAATAACATGGAGCTGCGCCATAACCGCCTGCAACACACACTACCGTACCATATTTTTCTATTTCAGTCGGTTTACCTAACGGACCCACAATATCAAGAATTTCATCTCCTGTATTAAGCATGGCAAGTTTTTTTGTAGAATATCCGACAGCCATAAAAACTACGGTTAAAATTCCTTGCTCTTTATCCACATCAGCTATAGTAATAGGGACTCTTTCCCCATTTTCTTCCACTCTGAATATAATAAATTGTCCGGCCTGAGCATTCCTTGTTACAAAAGGTGCTTCTATTTTTAATTCATATTGGTTAGGGCATAATTCAATTTTGTCCAGTATCTTATAACCCACTTCTTAACCTCCTTTTTGTCATTTGAAAATATTATAACATAAAATAAAGACCGCTATTGCGGTCTTGTGAAAATAACAAACAATAATTAGGCTTTTATAATTTATACCGTATATGAAGAATCAATATAGGCAAGTGCCAAATCTCCGGCTGCTTGCTCGGAAATATCCGGAAATTCATTTGAGGCTATATTGAATGCTTCATCATAATCTGCCTCAAAACCTTTCATGAAATCTGCAATTCTTGCTTCCTGTTCTTCATTGACATATTTAGAAACTTCCAATGTTTTTTTACTTTGAACAGGAATAATATCTGCATTTTGTGCAGCCATAAAACCTAAAATTTCACCGGATTGGAGCTGCGTATTTTGCTTTCCGCCGGTTTTTTGTTCCTTCGAGTTATTATTTTTCAGATCTTCCTGTTTTTCCTGTTTATAATACTGATTTCCCGAAACTCCGAATTTAATTGGATTAATGTTGCTCATTTGTTACTTTCCTCCTTATTGTTTGTTACACACATGTTATCGGCATATTTTTAATGAACTTTAATATTAAAATCAATTTTAAAGAGTATGGTTTAATATTTCTTTACATAAATACCCTGTCTAAAATGCAAAAAATATAAAAAGATAAATCAGGAATTCTGTTATTACGCCGGACAAAAATCAGGATTAATTAATAACACGCCATATCAAATTAATTACATTACGGTCGATTGTTATCTTTCTTAAAAAACATAATAAAAATAAGCCGCAAATTTTCTCAAACTTTTATTTTTTTCAAAACATCAACAATACGTTTTGAAGCTAAACCGTCGCCGTAGGGATTTATTGCTTCGGACATTTTTCTGTATTCCTCTTTATCATCCAAGAGTTTTTGAACAGAAGAAACAATTTTTTCCATATTCGTACCGATAAGTTTTACGGTTCCATATTCAACTGCTTCCGGACGTTCTGTCGTATTACGAAGTACAAGAACTGGTTTTCCCAGTGAGGGTGCTTCTTCCTGAACTCCGCCCGAATCCGTTAAAATCATATATGCACCCTTCATTAAAGAACAAAATTGTGCATACTCTAACGGATTTATTAAATGTATTCTCTCTTTTCCGTTTAATAATTCATAAACAGGCTTTTGTATATTTGGATTCGGATGTACGGGATAAACAAATTCTATATCTTTATTTTCTTCAACAAGTTCTAATACAGCTTTACATATTTCTCGTATCGGACTGCCAAAATTCTCGCGTCTGTGTGACGTTAACAAAATTGTTCTAAATTCGGGATTCAAATTTAATCCTTCAATTTCCTTATTATGATATTTAATCGTATATAAAAGAGCATCAATAACCGTATTCCCTGTTTTATAGATATTCTCCGGCGGTATTTGAGTTTTTACAAGGTTTTCAAAGGATTTATCGGTAGGAGCAAAATGATAAGTACATATACTATCAGTAAAGACTCTGTTTATTTCTTCAGGAAAGGGATAATATTTTTCGAAAGTTCTGAGTCCCGCTTCTACATGCCCTATAGGAATTTTTGCATAAAATGCCGATAAAGCCGCAGCCATGGAGGTTGTTGTATCTCCATGTACAATAACAACATCAGGTTTAACTTCATCCATAACATTTTTTGTTTTTAATAAAACCTCACTCGTTAATGACCACAAATTCTGATTTTCTTTCATAATATCAAGATCAAAATCGGGCTTAATATCAAATAATTTGAGAACTTGATCAAGCATTTGCCTGTGCTGTGCCGTAACACAAACTATACTTTCAAATATATCAGAATTTTTTTCTATTTCCTTAACAAGAGGAGCCATTTTAATCGCTTCGGGTCTTGTTCCAAAAATTGTTAAAACTTTAATTTTTGTCATTTATATATTTACCGCGTCTCTTACAAGCTGCATTGTTTTTTCGGCTTCCGAAGATGCTTTTTTACTGCCTTCTTTTATAATATCACAGACTTTATTGATATCTTTTTTGTATTCTTCTCGCTTTTCTCTTATAGGTGCAAACTTTCCGTTGACTATACAAGCTAATTGTCTTTTGCAGTCTGCACATCCTCTCTTTCCTGCTCTGCATTCCGCTTCAGTTTGTTCAACAATGACTTTATCCGCAAAAATTTGATAGTATTTAAAAGCTACCTCACATTTATCGGGATGACCGGGATCATCTTTTCTTACACGGCTTCTGTCAGTTATACACTGCATTATCTTTTTTGCGGTGATTTCATCATCATCTGATATTTTTATATCATTATTGAAAGATTTACCCATTTTCTGCCCGTCAACTCCGCACAATAGCGGAACTTCCGTTAATTTTGGAGCCGGTTCATTGAACAAATTCGTTTTATATATATTATTAAACCTTCTTGCTATATCTCTCGTAATTTCAAGATGAGCAAGCTGATCAACTCCAACCGGAACAACTCTCGCATTTAATGCCATAATATCCGCCGACATCAGTACAGGATAACCCAATAATCCATAACTCATTTGAGGTGTATTTTCACTATTTTCCCCGTCTTTATTTCTCAGAATCTTCACCATATCCTTCAGCGTAGGATCTCTTTCCACCCAGTTATTCGGTGTTATCATACTCAATAAGACATGCAATTCTGCAATCTGCAGCACTTCTGACTGAAAATATATGACAGATTTATCGGGATCAATTCCGCAGGCAAGCCAATCCAGAACTACATCAAGTTTATCCTGTCTTAAATTCTCCGTCTTATCATATTTTGTTGTTAAAGCGTGCCAATCAGCTACAAAATAAAAGCAATTATATTCTTCCTGAAGTTTTACCCAATTTGTAATAACTCCCATATAATGCCCCAAATGCAGCTTCCCTGTTGAACGCATTCCGGACACTAAATTCATTTTTCCCATAATTGACCTTTCAATAAAGCTTTAACAGATACATTATACACAAAATAATATTTTTAATTAATACTTGATTAAAAGATACAAATGCTCTTCGCCTTATCCTTATTGACAAAAGGCTATATATATTATACGATTTATTCATATTATCATATGGAATAATAAACCAGTTTTAAATATTATAAGTTCTAGATATCGTATAAAATGAAATTTTTACTTGATAAGTACTTTGACAAAACACACGGATATTATCCGTTTTTTAAATATTGTCCGTCCGTTTACCATGATTACTATCTTAAAAAAAGCATTTAACTTGTTAGGCTATGAATATGATTATAAAAATCCCAAAACATTCAACGAAAAAGTGAGATGGCTTATATATAATGAGAAACTTGATCTTAAAACAAAATTAACGGATAAAATACTTGTTAAAGGTTACGTTGCATCTAAAATAGGAAAAAATCATTCTGCTGAATTATATGGAGTTTATGATGATTTTGAGGAAATTGATTTTTCAATTCTTCACGATAAAATTGCTATAAAAGTAAACCACGGCTAGCGGATGAATATATTGATAAAAAATAAGAATTTTGTTTATAAATTATTATAAAAAATTAATAAAAGTTACAAGAATCTGGCTTAATACCAATTATGAAAAATTTAGTTTAGAACCGCAGTACCGTAATAATAAAAGGAAACTGCTTGTTGAACAATTAAGAGAATCAAAAGAAGAAATTCGCTGTAATGAATATCAGATACATTGTTTTAACTCTGTACCGCTTTATTGTGAAATAAGAAAAATGTACAATAATAAAATTTATTTTCCCATTTTGGAAATGAACTGGAATTTGCAAAATTTTACAGCAACAAGCAATTTTACGAAAGAACCTATTTTACGTCCGGATAAATTTGAAGAAATGCTGGAATATTGCAAAATATTATCTCAAGGATTTTCTTATGTCAGAATTGATTTTGCTATTGACGGCAGCGATGTTCATGTAGTAGAAATGACATTTACTCCTGCCAGTGCAATGATGCAATTTCTTAATTATAATATTGATCTTGAATTAGGTTCAAAGCTTAAATTGCCCTATGAAATAAATAACAAGGATGAAATAAAAAACACTAATATTAGTACAATTATCAACAGAGCAGAAAATAAATATGAAAAAAAATAATGAGAAAAAACTAAATATATTAATACATGATTTAGGTTCTGTAAATTTTGGAATTATAAGAAAGTTTCAAGAATCAAAATTACTGAATAATATATATGTAATTACTAACAAACAACATCGGTTGTACATATCTGGGTAAATCAAGCAATATGACATTTGGGCAGGTAAAAGATGCCGTAAAAAATTATAACATTGATTTTGTAATCATATTTAACGAAAAATACTGCGAAAAAGACTTTGTTGATTATTATCGTGAAATTATAAAAATTCCGATAATCGGAATAACAAGAAAATGGTTTAAAATTGAATCTTCAAAAATTGAAGGTAAGAGTTTTATGATGGAAAACGGTATAAAAACCCCGGAATATAAAATAATTACCGATATAAAAAAAGCAGATGATGTAATTAAATCTTTCGGAATCCCTGTTGTAATCAAAGATAATAATCTGCGTGCGGGTTTTGGTACTTATATATGTCTAAATAAGAAAGATTGCGAACATGCAATCCAAAAAATAAAAAAAACCTCCAAAAAATATAATATTGATAACATCTTTATAATTGAAAAATTTGTAAAAGGTAAAGAACTTTCACAGCAATACATATGGGATGAAAAAAAATTAATTCCGTTTTTACCGGTCAAAGATTATAAACGTGAGAAAGACAACAACCAAGGAGTTAATACAGGCGGAATGGGAAGCTATACCCCTGTCGAGTTAACAAAAAAAGAACAATCACTTTTAGAACAATATAACCGGAAATTTACAGAAATTTTTCAAAAAATCAAACCTGAATTTACGGGAATTTTTACGGCTAACTTATTATTTACCGAAGATGAAATATACACTCTCGAAATAAATATGCGCCCCGGAATTACCGAATTTGAAGCTTCAATTGAACACATTAATTCTGATTTACTGGAATTATTATATAATTGTGCAACAGGCAATCTTAAAGATTCTATAATTACTTATAAAGAAGGTATAACAGGATGTGTTGCTCTTGCTCATAAAAACTATCCAAAGCAAATGTTTCAGAAGTGTAAATTAATATTAACCAAATGTCTAAATCCTATAGACAACGAAGTTAAAGTAAATTTCAATATTCCCTCCGACAATAATAATATAATATATACCAATAAAAGAATATTATCCGTTTTATGCACGGATAAAACGGATCCTTTCAATAAAATATATAAATACTTGGATACAATAAAAACAAAAGATTTATATTACAGGAAAGATATCGGAAAATAAAAATATAACTCCGTCAATAAAAGTACAAAGGATACATGGAGCAGGCGGATTTTATTTTATGCCATATTATTACTGCAAATTACATTTTTGAGAGGTTTATTTTGTTTGTAATATTTACGGCGTTTCATTAAATCAACAAATGCTTCAAGCCTTGTAATATAGCCGGCACGTCCTGTTTGTTCATCCATAATTAATGTCAGAATAGGAATTTCACAATTTTCTCTCATTGTCGGAAATATATTCTGCGACATTATTTCAGGCATACAGGTAAACGGACTGATATGGATAATACCATCAATTCCCCGTTCATTTGCATAAGCCACATCACTGACCGACTCCAATGCATCACCACCTATATCACGCATAAGATAAGGTTTTGCCATTCTGAAAGCACGTTCAAGATGTGTTTCACCTTTTTTAAACCATTTAGGGATAATTGCATCCTTCAGAAAACTTGATACAGTCAAGCTTCTTCTTGTTTGTACACCCATTCTGCCAAGTTCTTTTTCTATATTTTGATTTGCAAAAGTATCAAGAACGAGAAAAATCTCGCCGGTTATATCAACAATCACAACTTCACGGTTAACATCAATTTCTGTCTTTTTAATTTCTTCTACTGCATCTTTTTCAGCTTTTTTCAGCTCTTTTGTATTATCCGCATCAATTATAAAAGACAGCGCTCTGTTGTAATGTTTTTCAGCATTCCCGAGCGTTATCTCTCTTGCGCGGTAATATGAATACAGGATTTCCAGTCTGTCAAGTACAAACACTTTTCTAACAGCTATATTAATTGCTTTTATAATTGTTATAGGATTTTTTACATCCGATATTGTTTTAAGAAATTTATACATTCCCTTAAAACCATCATACAGCTGCATTTCCGCATATCTTGATTCATAACCCATATCTTTGAGAACATTTCTTATACTTTGTCCGTATTCTCCCAGACGACATATTCCAGGTGATGAAATCATTGCAACATAATCGACATCTTTTTCCAATGCCTGGATAAAATTTCCCAATATTAATTTATAAGGCAGACAAATCGAATCAGGACTATACTTTGTTCCCTTTTCAAGTGTTTTTTTACTTGTATACGGAGGAATAAACGGCTCTACTCCCAGCTTTTTTAATGCTGCAGACCAAGCTATATAAACATTACCCATATGCGGGAATGCTACCTTTATCGGCTTTTTGTTTCCCATATTATATCAGACTTTCAATAAATAACCGCCGTTATCGGCATTTTGCAGGATATCTTCCGTTAATTTACTCCTTAGGTTTTTAATATATTTATACACATAATCCCTTGGTAATTCCAGTATTTTTGCTAAATCTTTCGCATATACGATTGTATTTTTATTAGCAAAAAAATGATCAAAAACAAGCTGCTCGCGAGCTGTTAAATCTTTTTTGAAATAAAAATTTACATTCTCATCACATGATTTTTTTATTTCTTTTTCTTTTGTTTTTGGTTGTTCTTTTCTTTTTGATTCTATATTAACCGGAGATTTTTTAGACACTTCTTTTGTCTTAACTGCCGGTTTTTCTTCTTTTTTTATTTCTTTCTCTTTATTAAAAGATTTAATTGCTAATGTTTGAATTTTTTCTGTTTTAGGTGTGTATTTTTCAACAGACATTGAGTTTAATGATCTTAACATAACAGAATCTACCAAACTGTCATCAGGCTTTTCATCCTGAAGAATTTTTCCTAATCTGTGCGCATATTCTTCAAGTGTTATGCGTTCCAATGAGCTTCTCCATTTACGAATTTCTTCTTTGCTTAAGTATTCGCTCATAATTTAATAATCTCCTTGACTCTAAATCGATAAACTGACTCCGATTAACCACACCTTGCGAAATATAAAAATTTAAACGCTAAAGTATTTTTTTTAATCTCTTTTTTACATTACAAATTTAACACAAATCACTGTTAAAATCTTAAAAAGAATATCCAATCTAAATAAAGATTTACAAAATCAATTTGTACACTCATTAATTCTTACATCCGCCGCCAGTTTGTGTGCATACAAACCTTCTTTTTCAGCAAGAACCGAAGCCTTTTTTGCGGTCTGCATTATAGATTTTTCATTTATTATCTGATAAGTTTGTATTTTAATAAAATCAAAAACGCTTAACCCCCCTGAATACTTTGCTACCTGATTGGTAGGAAGTGTATGATTTGTTCCTGATACATAATCGCCGAAAACTTCAGCAGAATAATTACCTATAAAAAGCGAACCGTAGTTTGTAAATTTGTTGATACAGTCTTTTGCATTTTTAAAACAAATTTCCAGATGTTCCGGTGCTTTTTCATTTGATAATTTAATTGCCTCATCCAGAGAATCTACAATTACGGCATAAGATTTTTCAAAAGATACCTTTGCTATTTCTTTCGTTTTCAAAGTTTCCAAATACTCAATTGCTTTTTCATTAACTTTTTGAACAAAGTCTTTTGAAGAACAAATCAGAAATGCTCTTGCATCTTTATCATGCTCACACTGGGCAAGCATATCAGCGGCCACGAAACAAGGATTTGCACTGTCATCCGCAATTATAAATACTTCAGAGGGACCCGCCAAAAAATCTATCCCGCATTCACCGAATACCTGTTTTTTTGCGGAAGTTACAAACTTATTACCAGGACCGACTATTTTATTTACTTTTTCAACAGTTTCAGTTCCGTATGCAAGAGCAGCTATTGCCTGAACTCCGCCTATTTTATATATTTCATCCGCACCTGACATAGCAGCTGCAGTTATTGTTACAGGCTGAATTTTCGGAGAAACTGCCGCTATTCTCTTTACTCCCGCAACTTTTGCCGGAACAATAGTCATTATTGCACTCGAAGGCAGAGAATAATTACCCCCCGGGATATAACACCCCGCAGATTCTAACGGAACAATTTTATGTCCCAATACATTTCCGGTTATATTAATTTCAAGTTCTTTTATGCTGTTAAATTGTGCTTTTGCAAAATTTTCAACATTTTTTATCGCATATTCTATTGCACTAACAGTTTTTGTATCCGTTGAATTTATGGCATCGTCAATTTCTTTTTGAGTCAGCCTGAAATCTCCCGTTATTTTGCCGTCAAATTCTTCACAATATTTTCTTACGGCAACATCTTTATTTGCCCTTACATCTTTAATAATTTCCTTGACGGAATCAATACTTTCAAATTCAATTTTTGAGAAAAAATCTTTCGTAATTTCATTATAATTATATATCTGCATATTCTCACCTGTTTTGTCCACTTATTTTGTACGTGAAGCTAAATTATTCAAAATATCCTGCGGTGTTACATCATAAAGTGCCATATATGTAAGCATATGATATGTTAAATCGCTTACCTCCCATTCAAGCCCGTCGCCCTTTTTAAAATTAACTGATTCAAATGCTTCTTCCATTATTTTTCGCTGCAATTTAAATTCATCCTTAAACAATTTTGTTGTATAAGAATTCTCGGGCATTTTTTCTTTTCTGTCCAACAGAAGATTATACAGTTCATTTATACAAAAATCTCTATCTTCAAAACAGGAATATTTTCCTGTATGACATGCATTGCCTTTTTGTTTAACTTTAAACAACAAAGTATCCTGATCACAGTCAAATTTGGAACTTATTAATTCCTGAGTATTGCCTGAAGTTAAGCCTTTTGTCCAGAGTTCTTTTCTTGAGCGGCTCCAGTATGTGGCAAGACCGTCCATAAGTGATTTTCTTAACGACTCTTTACTTGAATATGCAAGCATTAAAACCTGTTTTGTATCAACATCCTGAACAATCGTAGGTATTAATCCGTTTTGTTTTTCAAAATCCAAAACCTCAATATAAGCATCTTCAAGTTTGACGGCACCTGTGTATATGCTCATTCCTAATTGTGTTGAAATATTCATTTTTACAAGTGTTTTTATTTCATCAATTGAAGAAATGCCCCCCGCAGCTATCAGGGTTTTGTTTGTTAAAGCACGAACTTTTCTTATTGCTTCTATATCCGTTCCCTGCATCATCCCTTCTTTATCAACAATTGTATATAAATATCCCGCACAGAAATTATCAAAGCGTTTAACATATTCCTCGGGGGAGGCATTAATTTGTGTAGTCCAACCCTCAACCGTTATTTTTCCCTGTCTTGAATCAATTGCTACAATAACTCTTTCTTTCGGCAATTTTGATAAAAAATCTTCATTTGCAGCAGTACCTATAATTATCTGTTTTGCACCATTTGCAAGTATTTTTTTTGCTTTATCTATATCCCGTATTCCGCCTCCGACTCTGCAATGGGCAATTTTACATATCTCTTTAATCAAATCTTCATTATTTCCCTTGTTCATTGCAGCATCCAAATCAATAACGCTGATTTCTCCAAAACGGGAATAATATTTTGCAAGCTCAAGTACATTTTCTTTTTCAAGGACTTTTTCTCTGCCCTGTCTTAATTGTACAGCTTTTCCGCCCATTAAATCGATACTTGGAATAATCATATTTCGCCTTTCTTTTAGAATTTATTATATGTTAAATAAATATCTTTGAGAACATCTTACTTCAATACTTAAATTATTCAGTATCAAAACTTTTGAACCGAATAAAAAACATTATTTAAAAACTGTTTAAAACTTCATAAATAGACAATATTTCAAGCTTTGCTATAATATGAATATGAAGAAATTAATTTTAAGCGCAATATTTTTCATATTTATACTCTTAACTGCCGCTCCGTCCAAAGCAGATATAATACCGTTAAGTACAAAGAGTATAAAATATTACGGAATAGGTGTTATTAATATGCCGCAAAATTATACGGTCTACAAATATCCCTATAAAGATTCTAAAATCATCAGAGAAGTTAATTTTGAACAGCTTAAAAGAAGTGCAATTGTTAATACGATTGATATGAGGAAAGTTTCATATGTTGCTTATGTACCTTCTTCTAATATTGCTTTATTGACGGTGGATCTGATGCCGGGGAATGACTGGTACCGTGTATATTTAGACCAGAGAACAGGCGAAACGGGCTGGGTATATAACGATGATAAATCGGCTTTTATGACTTACAGACAATTGTTTTATAAATACGGAAAACCGTACGGTATAAGAATTTTCAATGATTTGCAGCAAGATGAGAAAGTTTTATATGCGGCCGAAGACAAAAATTCTCAGGTATTAGAAGAATTAACATATCCTAAATTCATAACATTCACCGTGATACGCGGCAACTGGCTTTTAGCTGTCGTCAATGATATGACAAAACAGGCAAAAGTCGGCTGGTTTAATTGGCGCAACGATGACGGAACCCTTAATATGTTCCCTAATTTTAAAGAACAATAATAAAAAATTGTTTTCTAAACGTTATCTTTATTATGGGCAGGAAGAGAAGCGGAATATTCGGCAAGAATCCTTGCTATATCAGAACCTTTAATAACAACTTCCAGTATTAATTGTGCATTAATAAGTATCTTATCGGTATACTCCAATTCATCGGTATCAAAAATTTCAAACTCAACAAAATCCATACCGACATAATTTAATTTGCCGTAACCCTCACTTGTACCCCATTTCATAAATACAAGCCGTCTTTCAAATAGTTTGAGTTTATCTACCAATCTCATACTTTCTTATCTCCACATATCTATTCACATGATAATAAGTTTCTTCATGTAAGTCAATGCCGTATTATCATGTAAACTTTTCTAAACATATTTAGCCGTTATAACAATTCGGATTTTTTACATTCATTAAAAATTATATAAAAAGGAAAATAATATATGCAGATTAATTTTAATCCTATAAAATACAGCCGGCTCACACTGTTACATAATGTAAGTCCGGCATTTAAAGGAGATATTTCCGGTGATACTTTTGAAAAAAAGCCCCAAGAATCTTCAACTATCCAAGATATTATAAAAGCTCTCGGCGGTGAAAATTCCATCGGCAGTTCTATTAAGAAAATTATTAAAAATCCTAACAATCAACTGGGTAAAGGATTTTCACACAGTGCCTATATAATTCCGGGTAACGATGATTATATTTTAAGGATAAACAATTATGCAGCAAATAATTTAGATTTTGAAAATTTTGAACTCAGAGATACGGAAGATAAAAATTTAAAAGTGAATATCGGGCAAGAAGTTGCAAGAATATATACAACAGGAAAACAAAATTCATACGGACCTATAATTGAGGTACTGAGAAAACAAAACGGAAAGTCGCTCGGCATTGCTCCTTCACAGGCTATATATGAAGAAGATAGCGGCAAATTACGACTCGGTGAAACTTCTTACAGTGCTGCCGAAAGAAAAAAATATTATGCGGACACAATACATATGACGGCACAAATGCCGACAGAAGCTTATGAAAATCTTATTGAAACATATAAACAAGCATCCGAAGCAGGCTATACCTTTGATCATTTAAATTCTAATAATATCCTTATTGATGAAAAGAATCAAACAATAAATACTATTGATTGGGATAAATCAAGCCGTGGGGCTGATTATGGAAATCTGCTTTATGCTCTTACCAACTGCTATTATTTTTCCACATATGTTAGCAATTATGACGAATCACAGGTTAGTGATAAAGAAGCAGCTCAAGCTTTAAAAGACACTCTTGCAATAATTGATAAATTTACAAAAGCAATGCAGAATAAAAATGTTAAATTTGACAGAGAAAATTACTCATATGAATTCTTACAATTTTTATCCTCTACACCATGCGCATATTTTTGCAAATCTTTCAACGATAGAGAAAAATGGCAGAAATTTTATGATATGGGAATAGTTAAATAATTTTGTAAATTTTAAATCAATTATCGTAACAAAGTAAATAAAAATATTTTGTTTCTGATTTTGTTCTGGTAAAGTTATTAAAACAGCTAAGTTACAAAAAGGAACAAATCGTGACTGATACACTTAGTCGAAATACCGGAATAAATGTCAGTATAGAAAATAAGTATATATCTTCCCCTTCAGACGTTCTGCATACGGTAGAAATGCAGCTGATTAAGATTTTTAATGAAGAGAAAAGTTCAAGAAATTCCGTTTTAGTAGAATATAAACCTTCGGCAATATATAAACTCGCTAAATTTATAACCGGAGATATAAAACGTTCGGCTTCAGTCGGCATTGCGGGCGAGACAGCAAGCGGAAAATCAACAATTACACTGGATATTATTGATACAATAGAGCTTTTTGCCGGAGTTTTCCATATTAACAGTGTTATAACAAGGGTAAATACCGATGATTATTACTATGACAGATCGGAAATGGTTAAAAAAGCAGGCGGTATAGCAGAATTTGCAAAAAACTATGATTTCGATGTCCCTGAAGCCCTTGAACTTGATTTAATGTATAAACATATAAATGAATTAATGTCCGGAAATTCCGTTATGCTTCCTAAATATGATATGTCAGGAACAACAATAAGATGGGATAATCATACACTTGCAAAACCTTCTAAAATAATTATTTCAGAAGGTTTATATACACTTACGAATAAAATCAAAGATGTTTTTGATTTTAAAATTTATGTCGATATTGACAGCAATATTCAAAAAGAAAGATTTTTTCTAAGAGCCGCTGAAAGAGGACTCGGCGAATCTACCCGTTCTATATATGAAAATGCATCGAATAAAGCAAAAATATATATTCATCCTTGCAGGAATTATGCGGATATTGTTCTTTCCGGTGAAGCACAAAGAAGCGGATACAAAATATTTTTAAATAAAATTCTTTCGATTGTTGAAAATTTATATTTTGCAAAACAGGTGTAAAATGAATATTTGTCTTTATCAGGGGAGTTTTAATCCTATTCATAACGCACATATTGCTGTTGCAAAATACGTACATGACAAATTAAATTTTGAAAAAATAGTTTTTATACCTGCATTTAAACCCCCGCATAAAGACCTAAAAGAATTTGATTTCAACAATGCAATGCACAGACTTAATATGGTTGAGCTTGCCGTAAAAGACTATCCGTATTTTGACGTAAGCGCAATTGAATATACAAGAAATAAACCATCATATACTTATGATACTATTGTTAAATTATATGAAATTTTAAATCCGGCAGAAAAAATAAAGTTTATAATAGGAACGGACGCTTTTATTAAAATTGAAAGCTGGTATAAAACAGATGAACTTAAAAAACTTATAGATTTTATTTTATTTGTCAGAGAAAATGATTTTGATGAAAAACCATTTGAGATATTAAAAGAAAAAGGATTCGACTATACTTTAATGCATATGCCTTTTTATAATATTTCATCAAGTGAAATAAGAGACAGAATTAAGCAAAATAAGGATATTTGTGATATAGTACCTTTAAAAGTAGCAGAATATATAAAGCAAAATAATGTATACAAAATACACTATTGAAGAAATAAAAAATAAATTACAAAATTGCCTTTCACAAGAGAGATATTGGCATTCCGTCGGTACAATGGAAAAGGCTGCGGAACTTGCAAAAAGATTTAATATTGATATAGAAAAAGCTCAAATTGCAGGTCTGTTGCATGACTGCGCAAAATGCATATCAAAAGAAGATTTGGAAAAATTACAAGACAGTTTTGAAGAATGCGAAAAATTAAGCGAAAAAACATGGCATGCGCCTATAGGTGCTTTAATTGCAAAACGTGACTATGGAGTTATTGATGAAGAAATTTTGTCTGCAATAAGATGGCATACCATCGGCAAGAAAAATATGACAGATTTTGAAAAAATTATATTCATTGCTGACAAAATTGAAATACGTACGCGCGATGAAAAATTCAGAAAAAAAATACAAAAAGCACTGGATAAAAATAATAATTTAGACGAAGCACTTTTAAAAAGTTTTAAATTAACAATTAAAAGTCTTTTAAAGCGAAACTTACCCATTTGTTATCAAACAGTGGATGTTTACAACGATTTACTGAAAAAAACAGTAAAACAGCAATCCTAAGCTATAATATCATATTGTTTTAAAGATTGGCTTGCTGCGTCTTTTTTCAAAAAATTAAAATGGAATAATTTATCAGGCGGATGATTCGGGGATGTTGCTGCAATGGAGGGATCGCGCAGAGTATATATTTCTTCAACTCTGTCATCTAACGAGGAAGGCGATTGTTTATACAAATCAGCCGCATAGTCCATTTCGGGATCTTTAACCCCGTTTGAATTTTGTATCCAGAATTTTGCGGCAGCCCGATATGCATCTTGTTCTTCACGTACTGAAGTATAAGCATCTTTATCCTTAGCGTGAACGGATTCATGTACCAGATAAGCCGCGATTACCTGCGGTGCGGCATAAATATAAGAATCAGAAACCGTTATGCTTTTTTTATAATTTTCATATTGCGCTATATTAGAAGTTCCTCCCATATCGGATGTTTTACCGAAATCTATTGTTACATCCGCTATATCTTGCATATATGAAGGAGTCATATATTTAACGGTCATATCAAGCGCGGTTTTTAAATTTTGCAATGCATACTGCTGCTTTTCAGCCGCAGCCTGCTGCGGATAATAAACACTCAAAATATTATTTTTTGTTTCCATTATGTTTCTTTTTGCAAGGTCATTTGAACTGTCTAAAGAATACGCCTTTTCAAAACTCGCCAGCGCACTTTGATAGTGGCCGTTTTGCCTTTGTGTTTCACCGAGTTCAATCCAACAATCCGCATCATCAGGAGAATTTTCAAGATATATCTTAAAATTTTTCTCTGCCGAAACATAGTCTTTTAAATTATGATAAGCTTTTGCCATTTTTCTGTATATTGTATTTTCATCAGGAGCTGCCTGATTAGCTTGTTGATAATATTTCAGAGCTTCTTCAAACTTATTTTCATTTAATGCTTTATCTCCCTGTTCAATAAGAGATGAAACATTATTGGCAGAAAAGCTCGGTGCTTTTGATTTTACACCGTTATAACCAAATATATTATATTTACTTACCTGCGGGAAAGAAGATATTGAAATCACTGTAATTTTCCTTATGACTCTTGTTAAAAAACCTATAATTATGAAATATTGATAATAAAAGAATGTTTATAAAACAATTCTTTACAAACACTCTTTTATCTGTATTTTATAAAGTGAGAATTCTATTGATTGCTTCATCAGGTGTAATATTTATTACATCACCAGTTGCACGGGTTTTAAATTCAACAAGACCGTCTTTTATTGTTTTTCCTACAGTAATTCTGTACGGAATGCCTATTAAATCCGCATCTTTAAGTTTAACACCCGCTCTTTCCGAACGATCATCAATAATAACCTCAACTTTATGAGAAAGTAATTTTTTATATATTTCTTCGGCAGTACGCATTTGGACTTCATCTTGATCACTAACGGGAACAACAATTACACGATATGGTGCAATAGCGATAGGCCAAATTATTCCATGTTCATCATGATGTCTTTCAACCGCAGCCGCAGCCGTCCTTGAAATTCCTATACCGTAGCAGCCCATTATAAACGGTTTTTCCTGACCGTCTTTATCCGTAAATGTAGCATTCATTGCTTTTGAATATTTCGTTCCGAGTTTAAATATATTACCGACTTCTATGCCCTTTGTCACCTTTAATCCACTGCCGCAGTTTATACATTTATCTTTTTCTTCTGCAAGTCTTATATCCGTAATATGCAAGGGCAGTTCAACATCATCGCCCCAATTTGCGCCGACAAGGTGTTTATCCGTCTGATTACAACCTATAACAAAGTTTTTTAAATCTTTAACTGTTTCATCAGCGATAATTTCTATATTTTTTAATCCTTTTGGTCCGATAAAACCTGCAACCGCATTAAAACCGCTTGCTTGCATAATTTCATCTATTTCATCATTTCTCGCTATTCTGATTTCATTACCGCTAAAAGCATTCATAAGTTTTGTTTCTTCAACTGTCTTATCACCTCTAATCAGAGCAAGAACATACTTTCCGTCAATAACATAAATAAGCGACTTGCAAATTACTGTAGACGGAACTTTCAGAAATTCCGCCAACTCCTCAATTGAATGAGTATCAGGAGTATTTATAATTTCCGCTTTATTAAATCCGCCATCCGTTACGGCATCATTTAATACCGAAACCGCATGATTTGAGTTTGCGCTGTATCCGCACTTTGTACAATAAAATACATCATTTTCTCCGGCATTATTTTCACTTGCTTCATTTACCAGAACCATAAACTCATGCGAAACACTTCCGCCTATTGCTCCCGAATCAGACTGAACCATTTTTGTTTCAAGTCCGCATCTTTCAAAAATCCTTCTGTATGCATCCGCCATAATTTCATATGATTTATCAAGTCCTTCTTCATCAACATCAAAACTGTATGCATCTTTCATAATAAATTCGCGTCCGCGAAGAAGTCCGAATCTCGGTCTTATTTCATCTCTGAATTTTGATTGGATTTGATATAAGTTAACGGGAAGCTGTTTATATGAACGAATACCTTCCCTTGCAACGAAAGTAATAACTTCTTCATGCGTAGGTCCCAGACACATATCACGGCCATGCCTGTCTTTAAGACGCATAAGTTCTTTTCCGTATACATCCCATCTTCCGGATTCCTGCCATAATTCGGCAGGCTGTACAAAAGGCATTAAGAGCTCCTGAGCTCCCGAAGCATCCATTTCTTCACGAACAATATTTTCAATCTTTCTCAAAACTCTCCACATCAGAGGAAGATAATTATAGACACCATTTGCCAGTTTTCTTATATATCCTGCTCTTACAAGTAATTTATGGCTTATAACTTCTGCATCCGAAGGAAATTCCCTTAATGTTTGCACAAAAAGACCTGACATTCTCATATAAAATCATACCTCTATTAATATTTACAACATTTATAACTTAATATTAGCACAAAATTCATTAAGAATAATATTTAATCAACAAAAAGGCTTCTTATAAATTTATAAATAATCTCAAGCTTTTCACGGTTATCAGATTAATATAGATATGGTTTTTCATGTTTAAAAATCAAAAATAATATAAATTATGCATAATCCGATGTTATAGTTTACCTTAGACTTATTGCAGTCATCTGATTTTTCAAATTTTAAAATACCTTATCGGAGATTTTTAATAGCACTTTTTTATTTATCATCAATATTTTTGGGATAAATTAAATTATGAAGATTTACTGTTTTGTGTTGTTAGAAAAATAAATGGTATAATAATTTTATCAAGGATTAAATTTTATGCTGTTTAAAAGAAAATGCAAAATTACGTTTATAAGACACGGTGCCACTATTAATACTGAAGAACGCCGCTTTTTTGATGATGAAAAATACCCCGCCGTAAATATTAACGGAAAAAGGGAAATGGAGAAAATTTCCAATTGGGTTAAAAATAAAGGACTCAAAATTGATAAGATTTATGCTTCATCCTCGTTAAGAACCGTTCAAAGTGCAAGAATACTTTCTGAAATATGCGAGCATGATTTTGAAATTCTGCAGGATTTTAGCAGCAGAAAAACAGGTGCCTGGAGCGGAATGTCAATAGAAGAAATAGAGCAAAAATACCCCGGAAAGCTTGATTTATATTATAAATCTCCCGATCAATTCTGCCCTGACGGCGCCGAAAATTTAAGTGAATTAAATAAAAGAGTTGACAATGTTCTAAGCGGTATAATTGAAAATAACCTTTACAGAAGACTTATTATAGTGACCCACGGTGATATCATACAGGCTGCAATCGCAAATGCTCTTGCAATTAAACCTGAAAATCAATTTAAAATATATATACCTACCGGAAGCGCAACCCAAATAAGTTATTTTGAAGATTTTTCCAGTTTGGTATATTCTGCTTATATACCGTTTAATTAAGAGGTGGATATGAATTTTGTAAATATTAAAACTGATGAAGAAATACAAAAATTAACGGATCTTGCGTCTGAAATCTGGCATGAGTACTGGCCTTCTCTTCTTTCTTCCGAACAAATTGATTATATGATTGAAAAATTCCAATCTTTTAACGCAATCAAAAATCAAATAAATGAAGAAAGGTATATTTATAATATTCTGGAGGATAACGGAAATTTCATCGGATATTTTGGTGTAAGCCCGAAAGAGGATTATTTATTTCTCTCAAAACTATATATAAAAAAAGATTTTCGGGAACTTGGCTGCGGAAAGCAGGCATTTAATAAGATAAAACAAATTGCCATGCAATTTAATAAACAATCAATTCAGCTTACTGTTAATAAAAATAATACCAATACAATAAAAGCCTATGAGAAATGGGGATTTAAAGAAATCGACTCCGTTGTAACGGATATAGGATGCGATTTTGTTATGGATGATTATATTATGGAATATTCTCTATAAAAATATTAAGCCTAAAGACATAATTAACATGCCTGATACAATTCCTATTATGACATTGTGATTTTCGCCGTATTCTCTTGCCAGAGGCAACAATGTATCAAAAGATAAATAGACCATAATTCCCGCAACAGCCGCAGTCATTATACCTATAGATTGTGCCGGCATTACGGTTTTTAAAAGAATAACACCTATTAATCCGCCTATAGGTTCAGAAATTCCCGACAAAAAAGAATATAAAACCGCAAGTCTTTTTTTGCCCGTTGCATGAAAAATGGGAAGTGCTATAGCTATACCTTCCGGTATATTATGAATGGCAATTGCTATTGCAACAGGAATACCAAGCATTATATCCTGACTTGATACTAAAAACGTTGCCATACCTTCCGGAAAATTATGAAGTGTCACAGCCAGTGCCGTGATTAAGCCTGCTCTTTTTATTCTGTGCTTTTTTTGGCATACTTTTGATGTATTAAGAAAATCAGATTCTATATGATCAGGAATAAAATAGTCGATTAAAACTGCAATTACAATGCCTAAAAGAAATCCGGCGAAGGCAAAAAAACGTGCGGACATCTGACCGTAATATCCACCGAGCATTTCCGGAGCCTCTGCCATTAATTCACATAAACTCACATATATCATAACACCGGCAGAAAAACCCAAACCTACGGACAATGCCTTTAAATTATTTCTTTTTACAAAAAATGTCACAAAACCGCCCAGAAGTGTCGACATTCCGGCACATAAAGTCAATAAAAGCGGTAATATATAATTATTCATACCTTGTATAGTAGCACAAAAAATTTTTGTATAATAAAATCTTTTAAATTAAAAGTTTACTATAATTTTCTTTTAAAATCATATAACCGTTTTTATTAAGATGAACACCGTCGCCTATTTGCAAATCCAAACGCAATTGTCCGGTTTCATCGGACAAATTATCACGTACATCTATAAACGTACAATTATCATATTCTTCACACATTCTCTGGAGTGCAATATTGTAAACATCTATCTGTTTATTAGTTTTTATCGTACCCCAGTATATTTCATACACAGTTTCTTCAATAGGAAGAACAGACTGAATAAATATTTCACCGTTAAAATTTAAATTATGAATTAATGTTTTATAATCAGCTATAAAAGCTTCCGTATCACGGGGTATATCATTCACCCCGTATGCAATAACCAATGTTTTATTATTAAGATTCTTCAGGACTTTCACCTTCTTTTTTGCATTGGAAATTTTTTCGCCCGATATACCAAAATTAATCCCGTCAAATATATCTTCAACACAAAACATATCTATTATGGAATCGCCTATAAAAACTACTTTTTGTTGATTAATATCAAATGTTTCGCATCTTTTAGCGAATGCATACCATTGTCTGTCTATATAATATAAATGCTCAGAGCTTTCCATATCTTATCCTCATAATGATTTTAAACTATTTCTTTTTGAATTACAAATATATATAATAATTTTATGAAGAGTTTCTTTTTCAGAGCTAAAAATAAAAAAAATGAAATAACAGAAGGGCATATTAATGCCTCAGATTTTGTGCAGGCTGCAAAAGAGCTTGAAAAAGAAGGATATATTGTTCTTGAAATAAAAGAAAAGATTAAAGAAAACTCTATTATAAAAAGCCGTATAAATATATCCGTCAAAAAAATTGTACTATCTTTACAGGAGAAAAAAGAATTTTTTAATGCATTCTATTTTATGTATAAATCAGGACTTTCAATTAATCAGATATTCAGTTCCATTCTTAGTTCTTCCAAAAATGTAAATATAAAAAATTTATGTTTTCATATTAATAAAAATATTGAAAAAGGAAATTCACTTAAAGAATCAATGACTCCTTTCAGTAATATAATCGGTAAGGCTTATACTATGCTCATAATTGCGGGTGAAGAATCCGGAAAACTAGAAAGTGTTCTCTCTGACATAATAAAGAATATTTCAAGGGAAGAAGAACTGCATAAAAATATAGTTTCTTCACTAACATACCCTGCCTGTGTAGTTTGTCTGGCTATTGCTGTTTTTTTTCTTTTTAAATTTTTTGTTCTTAAAGTTTTTGCCTTAATGGGAGACGGTATTACACAAACAACAGTAATGTGTATTTTAACAACTGCAGTTATTAAAATTATAATAATCTTTGCAATAATCGGCGGTATGCTTTTTTATATTTTTAAAAACAAAAAATTGCAGCAAAAGATATCCGGCAGATTATTTAGTTTTAAAATTTTCTCGGGATTATTAAAAAACTATTATTTTACAAATTTCTTTTTTGTAACGGCACTTGCTTATGATGCGGGAATTAGTGCTGGCGAAGCAGTGAATCTTGCTAATTCCGTTATCAACATAAAAGAAATAAACACAAAAATAAAAAAATCCGCCGATATGATTTTAAACGGCTGCAAAGTAGGAACTGCATTAGGAGCTGCAGGTTTATTTTCATCTTATGCAATATCTCAAATATCCTCAGGAGAAGAAGCCGGAGAACTTGATAAAATATTCAGGATAGTTTCTGCGGATTACGAAAACAAGCTTGATTTATCACTTAAAGTCATAATAAAACTGGTTGAACCCATATTACTTATCTTTGTCGGAATAATTGTTTTAAACATTGCCATTAATGCATATAAGAGTTATTATGCCGGGCTTTTTTCCATATTTTAGCCGCATATTTTATCAATAGCTTCTTTTACCTTATTTACAGTAACAGCTTTCATACATGCTTTGTTATAAGGGCATTTATGTTTAAGTCTGCACGGCATACAGGGAAGATCTGCTTTTAAATAGATATTTCCGCTTCCTAATGCCTTCCACTTTTCAAACGGCATGGGACCATATATACCTATTACTTTTGTTCCTACAGATGAAGCCATATGAAGATTTCCGGAATCACATCCTATTATGAAATCAACTTCCTTTAACAGAGCCAGACTATCTTTTATAGTTACTTCTCCGCATAAATTCAACGGCCGGATTTCAAGTTTTTCAATATAATTTATTTTTTCATACACCGCCCTGTCTGTTTTAGCACCAATAAATATAACCTGCATATGCTTTTTGTTCGCAAGATATTCTATAATCCGCGCAAAGTTATTTATATTCCATAGTTTTCCTTCATTTGTTGCAGTTGCATGTACAACCGCTTTTTTTACTGAATTATCTATATTATTTTGTTTAAATAAATATTCCACTTTTCGTTTAGAATCATCGTTTATCCAATTTTCAAGATACGTATCTTTGATTTCGATGTTATCGGCCGCCAAAACATCAAGAAAACACAACGACTCATGTTTAAATTCATCATATTTTACTTTTTTTGTCAATAAAAATCCGCGATTTTCCGTATCAAATCCTATTCTTTCTTTTATACCCGATAAATAACACAATAAAGCACTCGAAAAAGACCTCTTAAGAATATATGCTTTATCATATTTTTCTCTGCGCAGTATTGTAATATAATGCATTAGAGATTGTTTTTTGCTTTTTCCGTTTTCATATTTATGTTTTCTTGTTGTATCAAAAATTATAAAATTATCAACATAAGGGCAATCTTTAATAACCTCGCCGGAATTAGGCGAAACAAGCATATCTATTTTTGCCTCGGGATATGCATATCTTAAATTTCTCAAAAAAGGAATAGTCAAAATCATATCACCGATAAATCTGTATCTGACAACAAGAATTTTTTTCATACTCCGCAAATTTCCTTTATATCAACATATGCTTTTAGTTTTAAAGCATAAAATTCAACAGGCAGTTCTATATCCTTTATTATATCAAAGATTTTTACGGCATCTTTCTCCGTTGTAACAATATTGCTGATATTTTCTTCCTGAGCAAATTGTATTATTTTAGAAACATCTTCCTGCGTATATGTATGATGATCTTCAAATTCCAGAACAGCTGTAAGTTTAAAATCCGCTTTAAGAAAATTATAAAATCCCGCTGGCTGTCCTATTGCGGAAAATGCCATAATCCGCACCTTATTTGAAAGATGGGTACCCGTTTTTATGTTATAAGCATAATCAGAAACTATTTTACACAAAAAAGTATCCTTTTTATACTTCTTCTTCAAATAATCACAGTATTTCAATGCATTTTTTGAATTAAAATCTTTATTAACAACAATAATTTTATCTGCTCTTTTTACGTTGGATAAATTTTCACGCAGCGGACCTGCGGGCAGAAGAAACTTATTCCCCAATTTATTTTTTGCATCTATTAAAAGAATATCCAAATCCCTTTTCATCTTTCTGTATTGAAAGCCGTCATCAAGAATAATTATATCGGGCTTATATTTTTCTTTAATGAATTTTTCCGCTTTTATTCTGTTTTTGCATGTAACTACATAAGCACCTTTACAGTTATCTGCAAGCCAGACAGGCTCATCCCCGGCAAACTCCGCACTATATAGCGGACCTGAACCGTCAGATACAAGATTAGGAGTTTTATTCGATAATTTTCCGCCGTATCCCCTTGACAATATTGCAACTTTTTTATTCAGACCCAGAAAATATCTCGCAGCTTCAAGTGTCAAAGGAGTTTTCCCCACTCCTCCCGTTGTAATATTGCCTATTGACACAACAAAAGATTTTGATGTATATGCTGGGATTAATCCGTTATCATATAATATATTACGAAACCCCACAGCTGCTGCATAAAATAAACCTATAGCACGAAGCAGAATAATTATAATTTTCTCATATACGGTTAAATCTTTTTTATAATGCAGTTTTGATATAAAGAGTTTCATATTTGCCTTAGAACATTAATCTGAAAAGAAGAAATCTTTTATTTAATTTTTCCGAGAATTTCCTTAAGTTTTCAGAAGTCGCATTTATATCATCCATTGTTTGCTTAAGTTTTTCTTCATCTTCCGTTGCATAATTAACAGTATCTAAAGTAATGGTTAACTTATCCAGAGCCGTATTTAATTTTACAACGGAATCTTTAAGATATTTTTTTAATTGTGCATCTTTAGACATATCATTTATATAGCTTGAAAGTTCAGCTATATTTTTTGCGGTTATATCAATATTCGCAAGAGTATTTTTTGTTTTAGGATCTTCCAGCAAACAAGAAATATTTGTTGACAATCTGTCAAAAGATTTAGTTGCATTTGCAACATTTTGTACAAATTCCTTATCCCCTGCTATTTTATTAATATTATCAGTTAATATCATTAATCTTTCCGATAAATTATTTGCATTTTCGGAAAGCATTTCAAGTTCGACTTTTGAAAGTTCAATTAATTCCTGAGCCTTTGCCACTGCCACATTAGCCTTATCCGAAAGCTCACTAAAGTTGAATGCCGTTTGCTGCAAATCCTTTATAACATCATCGGACAGAATCAGAGAAATTCTTTCATTAGTCTCAATAAGTGATTCTGCACTTCTATATTGCAGAGCAAGAAAATCAGATATTCTCATCGGTTCGATTACGGTATAAGGCGAATCTGTTTTCGGATACGGTACTTGTATTTTATCTTTGGGAATAAGTCTCAATTTTTTATCACTGTCGGTTTTTACGATTTTACCTTCAATTTGTTCAGGAGCTATTAATCCCGGCAAGTCAATTATATATTTTATTTTATATGCATTCTTTGTTTTTATATTTTCTTTTATTAACATAGGCAGCATATTTGTTTCTACTATTTCAATTTTTTTAACAGAACCTACATCATAAAATTTACCGTCAAGCTCCATTTCTACTTTATCATCTGCATGAAGCACCGATGATTTATTTGATTCGGGAATGTATATTGTTTTTTCTTTTGGCGGTGTTATTTCAAGAAACTGCTCGCCGATTATACCTGATTGCTGAATAGAAATCTCAGAAGCATTCGGTATTACTACATTCGGTTCGGTTATAACAAATTTTACTTCGACATGACTTTCCGCCGAACTAATTTTAGGCTTTATTTCTTCAACCTGACCTATTCTTACACCCATCATCTGTACACCGCTTCCCGGTCGCATACCGTTTACATCTTTAAAAGTTATTGTTATTCTTTCAGCGTTAGAAATGGCTTTGCCTTTAACCCAAATAACAGTAAACAATAAAATTATTATTGCGAATATTGCGAGTATTCCAACTTTGAATGATGATGAAAATTTCATATTTGTCCTTTTCCAATTCCATTTTACAATAAAAAATTAAAAATATAAATTAAAATCCTGAAGCCGCTATTTTCATAGGGCCTTCTATAGAAGCAGACACAAATTGTTTTGTATATGGGGTGTCGGCTTTTAATAAATCATCAGGAGTTCCTCTAAATACTATATGACCGTCATACAGCATAATTACCCTGTCTGAACATCTTCTGATTGTTGACATCTGATGCGTTACAACTATTGATGTTGATTTCGTTTCATCACGAAGTCTCAATATATAATCTTCTATAACCGTAGAAGCAACCGGATCTAATCCTGCAGTAGGTTCATCATATAAAATAAATTTTGGCTCGGTAACAATAGCTCTTGCAAGACTGACTCTTTTCTGCATACCTCCTGAAAGCTCATGAGGATATTTATTTTCTATACCCGATAAACCAACTGTTTTCAAGCTTTTGGCAACTATTTCTTTTAATTGTTCTTTTGTATATTTACCGCGAAATTCTTTTCTTTCCTGAAGCGCAAACGAAATATTATCAAAAACATTCAGCGAATCAAAAAGAGCCGAATACTGAAACACCATAGCCACATCACCTTCGGTTATATCTATTTTCCCCAAGTCAGGCTTTAAAAGCCCCGATAAAATTTTTAATATAGTACTTTTACCAGAACCGCTGAATCCGACTATTGAAAGTATCTCACCCTGTTCAACAGTGAAAGAAATATTATCCAAAACTTTTTTTCCGTCAAATATTTTTGTTAAATTTTCAACTTTTATAGCCATATTAACCTTCTTTTTAAAAATAAAACGCTACTGCAAAAATACAGTCTATAATAACAATCGCAACAAAAGACCAGACAACGGCTTTTGTTGTTGCAATACCTACACCTTTTGCTCCTCCTTGAGCATCATATCCGCAGCTTGAACTTATTAAGCTTATTGCACCGCCAAAACATGCCGACTTCAACAGCATAATATTTATATCTCTCATGTATAATCCCTGCCAGACGGATGTAATATAGCAAAGCCAGGTAACATCCTTTGCTGCAGTCATGGCCGTAATACCGCCGGCTAATATTCCCACGGTCGAAGCCAGAATCACCACAAACGGCATCATAATAAAGCCTGCAAGAACTCTTGGCAGAAACAAATATTTGAACGGCGATACTTTTAATACTTCCATAGCATCTATTTGTTCGGTTACACGCATTGTTGCAAGCTCACTCGCCTGCGAGGAACCAATCATTGAAATAATAGCAAATCCTGACATTATAACTCCGATTTCTCTGACCATCGTGAGTGAAACAAGCATCCCTATATAATCCTTGCCCCCCTGTTTTACCATTTCCGGAGCAATTTGCATCGCTAGAATTATGGCGGTCATTGACACTATAGAAAGAGTTATCGGCAGAGAATCAACTGCAAATCTTGAAGATTGTTCTATCAGCTGTTTACGGCTAATCTGGAAACTAAATATATATTTCATTACCTGCAAAAAACGATATGCAATATCTCCAAATGTTTCAAGAAATTCTTGCATATGTCTTAAAAACATAAGAACTAACTGATATGTTATTGTCTGTTTTAAGTACAAGCGTAATTTAGCCATATATGTATTTTACAATAAATTAAATTTTTTAGCATTTTTTAATTATATTATAAATTTACCGTCCTGATATATGAGAACATCATCGGCATAAATTTTTCCGCCGTTTTTCATATTTTTTATCAAATCCCAGTGCAATCCCGAAACATTTTTCCCGCCAGTATCCGGATAAGATGCCCCGATTGCCATATGAATTGAACCTCCGATTTTTTCATCAAATAATATGTTTCCTGTTACATCCTGAATCATATCATTTGTACCTATTGCGATTTCGCCTACAAATCTTGAACCTTCATCCATATCAAGCATGTTAATAAGAAATTCTTCACCTTTATCTGCTTTTGCATCAATTACTTTTCCGTCTTTTAATGTTAAAAGGACTTTCTGTGCTTCATTTCCTCTGTAGATTTGAGGAAAATCAAAATAAATCTGCCCGTTGGCACTGTTTTCAACTGGTGAGGTATAAACTTCTCCGTCGGGGAAATTATATTCTCCGGCACAGCTTTTCCAGATTCTGCCTTTTACATTAAAAGTAATATCGGTTTTATCACCGGTTATTCTTATTGTTGATTTAGTATTCAGGTATTGAGCTATTTTTTCTTGGGTTTCCCCGATTTCCTTCCATTTTTTTACAGGGTCGTCCAGATGAAGATAGCAGGCTTTAATTAAAAATTGCCTATATTCATCAAGCGACATATTTGCTTCCTGCGCAAGTGCATTTGTGGGGAAATCCGCAATAACCCATTTTAAATCACCTTTAGCGGAACGCTCCAGCATTTTAGATGACAATTGTTTCATAACACTTGAACGCTTCGCAAGTTTTTTTGAGTCTAATCTTGCCATACTTTTTACATTTAACGGAGCTCCTATAGAAATAAGATTTTTCGCCTGTTCATATTCTATTTCCGTCATAGGATCAATATATTCAAGCTGCTTGTCAGTAGCATTTTTAATATATACCTCGTTTAAACCTTCAACACCCGTTCTTACAACTGGATAGGCTCCTTTTAACAGCACCTGTTTATAAATTTCTTTTATCAACGGCTGAGAAAGATAAGAATCAGTCCGTATTACGGTAAGCTCTTTCGGTTGTACGTTTACGGAATATTCCACAAGTACTTTTGCATATTTTTCCCAAAGATTATTCATAAAGCGCCTCTACATTTCCATATTCGCAAGGTCATTGTTTTTTGCCAGATAAATACCTCTTTTTGATGTTTTAATAAAATCTACAATTCGCATAACATTCTTATCATTTGCATATTGTTCTTCAAGAATTTTAACAGTTTCCGATAACGGATGTATTTTAGACTGTATTAATTTATATGCATCTCTTATATTTTTTCTTTCTTCGGGATTAAAACCTCTTCTCTTTAATCCGATTGTATTCGGGCCATGCATTATTGCAGGTCTGCCGTCAGCTTTACAAAAAGGAGGTATATCCATTCTGGAGGCAGAAAAACCTGATATAATTACATATTCACCTATTCTTATATTCTGATGATATACACTCATTCCTCCTAAAAATGCACCTTTTCCCACATAAACATGCCCGCCTATTGTAGCCAAGTTGGCAAAAATAGCCTCATCTTCCACAATACAATTATGAGCTACATGAGAAGACGCCATAAATAAACATTTATTTCCGACTTTTGTAATTGCACCGTCATCTCCCGCAGCACGGTTTATTGTAACATATTCTTTTATAATACAGTCTTTACCTATAACGGCTTTAGTTTTTTGACCCTTATAACTTAAATCCTGAGGTACTGTTCCTATACTTGCAAAAGGATATATAACCGTGTTATCGCCGATTTCACAATATTCCATATAAGCATTTGCAATAACTTTTACGTTTTCCCCGAGAACCACATTATCTCCGATTACAACATTCGGTCCTATTTCGCAGCTTGAAGGTACAACTGCATTGTCCGAAATAATCGCTGTATTATGAATTGCCATAATCTATATCTCCCATACCTATTTATTGCCTACAATTGAAAACATTAAATCAGCCTCTACGGCAAGCTGTCCGTCTACAAATCCTCTCGCATGAGCTTTTGCTATAGGTCCTTTAAGCTTTATAAGTTCTGCTTCCATGTCAAATCTGTCGCCCGGTTTTATTTGTTTTCTAAATCTTACACCATCTATTCCGGCATAAAAAAATAATTTGTCTCTATATTGTTCCAATGGCATTAAAACACTTGCCGACATTTGCGCCAGTGCTTCCAACTGCAACACTCCAGGGAATACAGGATTACCCGGAAAGTGTCCCTGAAAAAATTCTTCATTCATAGTAAGATTTTTATATCCTTTACAGTACTTGCCCGGTACACACTCTGTTACTCTGTCCACCAGCAAGAAAGGATAGCGGTGCGGAATCATTTTCATCATATCAATTACATCAAATTGTAATATTTGTTCTTCTGCCATTATTCCTCCATTATAAGCTTATTTTTTAATTCTTTTGCAACAATAGTGTGGACGGTATGCCCCGCCTCTTTTACTATAATTTCACCTTTAAAATTAAGGATATTGCAGCCTGCAAGATAAAAATCTCCTATCAAATCAAGAATTTTATGTTTAACGGGTTCAAACTCGGATTTCAAATCCGATGTATAACCGTCCTCGGTAAGCCCGAGCGTATTCTCAACTTTGGCACCTCTCGCATATCCCGCTTTCTGCAGCATTTCAAGTTCACTTAAATATCCAAAAGTTCTTGCTTCGATTATTTCATCAAGTTTATTAATATCAAGACTTACCCAGCGGTTTTTTAAATCTTTATGTTTAAAATTAACACTGTATGTGACGTTTAATTCTTCCGAAGGAAGTATAACAAGATGAGTTTTCCCGTTTAAATATTTTAAAGGTTCTTTAACTGTACATTTTATTTCATCAAAATTTTTAATGCCTGCCTCATTAATAGCATTTACCCATTCTCTTGAAGCACCGTCAAGAATAGGAAGTTCAAAATGCGAAAGATAAACATCAACGGCATCAATTCCGCATATTGCACATGCTGCCATAAAGTGTTCTATAAGCATTATTTTTATTTCATTATTACCTATAACAGTACAATGCTCTGTTGAAACAACATTATCAATTTTTGCTTCAATACATTTACCCGAATAATGAAATCGAATCCCTTTTTCACCCGAAGGACAAACCCTTGCTTCCGAGTCTGTTCCTGTCATCAGTGCAATCGACTTTAAAGTAAATTCTTTTGATATTGTTGCCATTAACCTAGTCCTTTAGCAAATGTTCGTATTGCTTAAACTTGTTTACAAGATCTTCCGCTTTTTTCATAGTTTTCATATGTTTAATAAAATCTTTTCTCGGCATTGCAGGTGCACCTATTAATATTGTTTTTTCCGGAAAACTTCTCGTAACTCCGGCTTGTGCCATAATAATAGAATCACTGCCTATTTCAATATGATCAGCCATACCAACTTGACCTGCAATAACAACACGATCACCAATCTTGCAGCTGCCTGCTATTCCTACCTGCGATACTATCATACAGCCTTTCCCGATTTTACAGTTATGCCCTATCTGGACAAGATTATCTATTTTTGTTTGCTCTCCTATTACCGTATTTTCTATAGTTCCTTTATCAATACAGGTATTGGCGCCGATTTCTACATCATCTTCAATAACAACCGAACCGATCGAAGGAATTTTATATATTTTCTGGTCGCTATTATCATGTTTGATATCTCCTTCATTGCGGGCATTCTCAACATTATTCGGATTTTCGGTAACAAAACTGAAACCGTCGGCACCTATACTTACACCATGCTGTAATATTACTCTGTTTCCTATTACGGCATTATCTCCTATATTACAACCGGGATGAAATAAACAATTCTCGCCAATCTGAACAGATTTTCCTATATATGTATTTGCCAAAATCTTAGAATTTTTCCCCACAGATACATTTCTTGAAATTACAACATTAGGTCCTATTGCGACATTCTCTCCTATTTTTGCCGTCGGATGAACAGTTGCCGAAGGATGAATACCTGCGGTTGATTCAGGGGGTATATAGAATAAATGCAGCAATTTCATCATCGCAAGACGAGGTCTTTCGGCTTCTATTGTTGAAATTTTATCAGAAGTAACCCCTATGGGCACAAGAGCCGCCTTAGCTTTTGTCAAAGAAAGATTTTCAATCTCATCCTCATTCATTGCAAGAGCAAGCGTATTTTCATCCGCAAGCAAAGGAGGTCCCAAATGTGATATCTTTACATCTTCAACTTTAGTCAAAATACCGCCGACAATCTGCGATATCTCTTCTAACGAGTATTCTGTCATTGTATCTATATCCCTCATAATATTATCCTCTCTTGTTTCTCTATTGTAATACGATGAGAGAAAAAATACAAACTATATTAATATTGTTTTGTACAATCTTTATGAAAGATTTTTTCAAACCGTTTTACGCGGATATATCCAAAATTGTTCCTGCAATTTGAGATGATATATCAATTTGTTTTATTTTATCCGTACAATTTGGTTTTCTCGCTACACTGTTTGTAACATAAACTTCTTTAACAGGCGACTCCTGCAATTGTTTTACGGCATCACCATTAAATAAACCGTGAGAAGCAAATACATATATATTTTCAGCTCCTTTTCTTTTCAGCATTCTGGATGCTTCAGCTATCGTTCCTGCCGTATCTATAATATCATCATATATTATGCAATTTTTTCCTTTAACATCTCCTATTAAATCTTCCGCAGTTGCTTCATTATGCGCCTGACGATGTTTATAAATAATTGCCTTGTCAACACCCAGAGCCTTTGCCAGTTTATCCGCTCTCTTTGCACCACCCATATCAGGACTTACTATTACCAAATCCGGAATATTCATTTGTTGAATATAATTTTTCATTATATCGACCGATTCCAAATGATTAATTTTTAAATCATTTGAAGCACATCCCTCAATAGCAGGAGTATGCAAATCAACAGTAATAATTTCATCAACACCGGAAGTTCTTAATAAATCCATATTTAATTTTGCCGCAATGGGTTCTCCGGCTTTACTTCTCTTTTCCTGTCTTGCATAATCAAAATTGGGCATTACGGCTATAACCCTATCTGCTCCGGCTCTTTTTGCAGCATCCGCTTTAAGATATGTTTCCATAAGATTATCATTAACATTGCCTCCGGATGCAGGCATTAAATATATATCTTTTCCCCGAACCCTATCTTGAATACTAACATATATTTCTCCGTTTTTGAATCTTTTTATTTCCGTGTTTGCAGGAATAACACCAAGCTTTTCTTCTATATTTTTTTCCAAATTCGTCCGGTCGGCAGACGGTATTATTCCTATTTTCTCCGAAAGAGCTTTTCCTTTAAACGAAAAAATATCCGCACCTGATATTTGCGGTGCGGATACTAATGCTTCTTTATTATGAATACTCTTCTTCGGATAATAAAAGTACGATTTTCTTATCGACGCTATATTCATAAAATAATCCTTTTCAAACTTATACATAGTAAACTCAATTCCAGTTTATATTAAAGACTGACTTATATATCCCATACTACGAAAAACTAGAACTCTCAACATTTCAGGTTGCAAGCTTTATTCTTCATTACCATAATTATAAAGTTAAAACCACTAAAAATCAACAAAAATTTTCTTGGCAAATTACTTCCCGACTATATGAATTTAGTTCACAGACAGACAATTAACGTACATGGAAGCAATTAAGAAATGTAAATTTTTATACATTACAATCGTTATAAAGGTATTAATGAAAGCGAAATGTCTATATAACATTTTAAAAAGAAAGCTGCAACAGTACTTAATTCATATAATTAGTATTTTATTCAAAATAGCGAAACAGACACATAATAAACACAGAGATTTTATTAATTCCTTGAAAACTCTTAGCTGGGGAGAGATTCGAACTCTCGACCTCACGGGTATGAGCCGTGCGCTCTCACCAACTGAGCTACCCAGCCATTTTGATATCGCCTGCTTTTATTATTATATGCTAAATAAAAAATTACAATACTTTTTATTTTTTTCATAAATCGATAAATAACCGCTTTTTATTATTTCAAGATGATGATTTTTTTGTTTGCTGACTCAATAAATATTCATTATGAATATAAATTGTACAAACAAATTATTAAAAGCTTTAAACGAAGATATTAATTTAAAAAAAGATAAATGGACCATTGAAAAAACTTATTATTCAATCGGCTGTTTTAAACCCAAAAAATGGGTTGCAAATATTGTTCCGTCCGAACTTCTCTCAAGAAGTATAAAACAAGCTGTTGAATCCATTGTTACATTAAGCGAAAGCGACATATTTTATAATATTTTTCCTGATAATATAGAAACTCCTGACTATGGCGACAGCTGGGGAAGAAGTGCCAATTATATAGAAATAAACAACAGAGCAATAAGCAAAATGACAGGAAACAGAACCTGCTGCGGGAACCTGAGTTGTATTAAGCTTCTACCCGCTATTCCTCCGTCTGCAAAAAGCTGGGCAAACTGCCTTATTATTTCGCAGATTTTCCCAAATATATACGGCGACAGCTATAATAAAGGTCCTTTTGAAGAAAATTCAATATACGGAATTAAATTAAATGCAGGATATAGTAATAATATTATAGATTACAGTATTGCAAACAAAATCTCTCCCGAAGAACAACTGCATGCATTCAATGATTTAGCTCACTTTCGCGGAATTAAAACAGGCTTCAGAATGGTTATCTCGGCAGATCAGATTAAAGTTGCTTATCCCGATAAAAGTGATGAAACTTTTAACTGGTGTAATTCGAAACATGTAGAATTATACATAAATGAATGTGTAAAACTTATGAATTTAGGCTTTGAATCCATGTTTATAGATTCAGCAAAACATATAGGCGGCTATGATTGTGAACATTATACCGGAGTAGGCGATTTACCCGAATATTCTCAAACTCAATATATTTTAAATGAAATAAGAAAAAGAAGCGGTAAAACTACAATATGTTTTGCAGGCGAAAAAAGTTCAGATGATTTTGAGCGATATAAAAATATGGGATTAAACGCAGGGACAGATTATATTACCGGTGATGATTTTTATCAGGTGCGCGAGTTATCCGAAAGATTAAAATATAACCGTATTTACGCTCCGGGTGTTGAGATAGAAAATGACAATTATAAAGGCGGAATTACATATGAACAAAGACTAAACAGAATAAATACCGCCTTGTTCGGTTTTTATCTTGCAAGCGATAAATTGCCAAGTTTTATGCAGACGAATGACATTTTCCCTCTCAGATACGATACAAATACTCATCATATTATGATGACAAACCCGTCATATTCACAGGACGGTACACCCGAAAGCCACTGGGAAAATCTTTTCGCAAAAGATGACGGAAGATACTACAACCATAAAGTAGCAGAGCTTTTCGCTCATGCTTTATGTCTATAAATATTGAAAGGAAGAAATATGAATTTATTAAAAGAAAAAGGTATACCTATAGAAAAACAAATAAGAACCTGGCATGACATAGTAAAAAGACCGTACAACAGAATGGAAGCTGATTGCTATACAAGAACAAGACAAATTCTTATGAACGGTATTGAAACTGAAGCATGGGGTTTTAAACATTGTTTTGTAAGGAAATCAGCAGACAAAGAATTAAATAAACTCCTTGTAAATATAAGAAGAATAGAAGACATGCAGCAAACAACTGTTAATTGGCTTTCTCCTATTAATCAAACCATACTTGATACAACATTGGGATATGAACAGGTAGCTGTTGATTTAACCGCATGGCTTGCACAGAATGAACCCGATGAATACGTAAAAGAAACATTTGACTTCGGACTTCTTGAAGACTTTGACCACTTATACAGATATGCTCAATTTGCTTATCTTATTGAAGAAACAGATCCTAATGAAATCTTGCACAAACAAACTGATGTACTAATCGGACGTCCGACCCAAAATCATCATAATGATAATGCCATAAGAATAAGAAAACCTTATGATAAAGATAAAGCATCCCCTGCAACGAAAGTAAATATACTTACTTTAATATCAGGTGAACAGCAAACCCATAATTATTATGCGGAACACGGTTTTATGTACGGAAACACCGATTTAAAACGCTTATATGCCGAAATCTGCGACGTAGAAGAAGAACATGTCACCATGTATGAAACACTTATAGATCCGAATGAAACAATGCTTGAAAAATGGCTTATACACGAATTTACGGAAGCATGCAATTATTATAACTGCTATAAAGATGAAGTCGATGAAAAACTGAAACTTATCTGGGAGGAATTTATGCAAATGGAAATAGGACATTTGCAAGCAGCTGCCGAAATGTTTAAAAAAACGGAAAAGCGTGATCCCGAAGAAATAATAGGAACAGAGATTGTTCTTCCCTGCCACTTTGAAAGCCAGAAAGAATATGTAGCCAATATTCTTGAAAATGAAGTTGATAAAAGACTTTCCAAGAATGAAGATTATATAAAAATTGATAATATACCTTCAGACTGGCCAAGCTACAAAGTACAGGAAGAAACCGCAAAAGACGGTGCACCGTCCGAACAGGCAGTAAGACTTTCTATAAAATCAATTAAAAGAGATATTGCCTGTGCTGATGAAAAACTCTTAAATAAACAGCCGGAACTATTAGAACGCGGTCTTGAAAAAAAAGCTCAAGCACCTAATACCGTAAGCAGTGATAAATACAAAAAATTCGAAAAAGTCCCGCCGTTGGATTTTTAAGATTGAAATAAATAAAAAAATGCGTCCGTTTACACAGGACGCATTTTTTAACATATTAAGTCAGCATATATAGTATAAATACCATCTTCAAACTTAGCATCTTTTATGAGAAGAGAAGATTTTCTGTTAAATAAAATTTCCGTTTCCAAACCATGCTCAATATTAAACGGATCAGCATATATTGCATTAGCTCCTTTCGGTACATCAATCTGCCACAGGATACCGTCTTCATGTTTTATAAAATTTTTAGCACTGCTCTTTGAATATGCACACGACATAAAATGAGGCTGTACAATTAAAGAACCAAGAATTTCCGCGGTAATTTCATCAAGACGGTCAGAATTTTTTTTCTTTACGGCTTTATTAATTGCATCTCCTAATAATTCTCCGTTTTCAAGCATTATCTGGTTAAGAACTTCTATTCCTTCTCCTCTGTATACGGTCATATCTCTTTTCAAATGACATTTTTCAAGAAATTCCGACAGTTCATATATTGCAGATCTCGCATCTCCTATGCTATATTGTCTTCCTGTTTCAGGTTCTTCTATAATTTTTGAAGGATTATTATCAGAGTTATCACTGCAATCGGTTAATAAAGTATTGAATAATCCCGAATTACGTGTGTAATTTTTCATAATTTCATAATTGCCTTCAAACAGTGGTATATCTTCAATAAAATCCGCTAAAATTACAGGGTCGGTTTTTTTAATATTTTCGATTGTAATTATCTTGCAGCAGTAATTATCGGTAGAAAGCAAGTCTGCTATTTGTGCCGGAGAATAATTTCTTCTTATTAATTCTTCTACAGGTGCTGCAAATACTATTTCAAAAAAGCCGTAACTCGGTTTGGTTTCTACACTTAAAGCATCATATATTTGCGAAACAGCTTTTCTTAATTCAAGTTTTGATTTTATTTCTTTAACCGGAATTCTTTCTTCATAATGCATTAATAATGCATCAATAAGCTCTTCATCTTTATATTTTGATTTTTCGGTAAATTCCTCCGTTGTAAATACAAGTTTTTTAAGTCTGTCATCATTTACCCTGACACTGCGGTTAAGCACATCAAGCAATCTTGCATACTTATCTGCAGGCACATCTTTTATATAACTTTTCAGCATATCACACAATTTAAATACGGTTTGCGTATCATTACAAGAAAGAAAACCGCTGTAGCCGTCAATAAATATTCTTTGAAATCTGTAATCATCTGATTTAAGATTTGAACATATTGCCGATACTCCTTTACAGACAGGATTTATTTCCACATAATCATCTTCCTGCTCTAAATCACATATTTTTTTTGTAATATATTCCATTGTTTTAATATCCGAGTTTATTTCACTTTCCGCGAGGGAAGCATACATTTCGCACAGTATACTTTCTTCCGTTTCTTCCCAATTATCACACTCGAGTATTGTATCAACCATTGAAAATATTGTACTTACATCTTCCGGAGAATATCCGTGTAATTTCAATTTGTCTGCCAGTTCGGATTTATTTGACGGAAGAGTATCACCATCTTTTCCTTTAAAAGAAACTTTATATTTTGGATTTATAAAGTAATCTTTATAATATAAAACTTTATTTCCCGAATTCGTTACATTACAACATTGTGCAGGACTTGTTGCTTGTTTTGATTTTTTTAATTCCGCACATTGAGGAAAATTAATTTCAGATGTTTTTATATTTTGAATATTCATTCTATATATTAAAAGTATTTTTTGCAGCTTAAATTGCTATTCAATATAGAAAAAAGGAAGAAGGACAAATAATATCCTTCTTCTCTATCTTAATACAAAAAGTTTTTATTCACTTTTAGCCGTTTTTTTCGTTTCGGATTTTGTTGAATCTTCAATATCCTCCTGTGATGCTACTTTGCCCAGAATTGCAGGAAGCTCTATACCTGCCTGCCCTGCTAAATCATGCATAGCGGGAAGTGCCTTAATAAGATCGCGCATAAAGTTTGCGGTAGTACTGCCTTTATCACTGCCTGAGCCTCCGTCCCATACGGTTATTTTGTCAAATTTAATATTCTTAATTGCTTCCACCTGTTTTGCAACAATATCTTCAATTTTTTCAATCATAAGGAAACTTGTTGCAATTTCCGGTTTATTGTTACTGATTTTAACAAGTTCTTCATAACCTTTCGCTTTTGCCTCGAGGACTGCTTTAATACCTTCTGCTTCCGCAAAATATTTAGCTCTTATGGCATCAGCTTCACCTAAAGCTATTCTTCTTTGTCTTTCTGCTTCAGCATCTGCCCGCACCTGTATTTTCAGTTTCTCTACTTCTTGTCGTGCCAATTCTTCTTTCTTTAACTTTGCTTCTTCCTGTTCTTTTTGTGCTATCAGAACGTCACGTTCTGCATTAGCTTTTGCAACTTCACCGAGTTTAAGAGCTTCTGCCTGCTTAACAGCCAGTGTTGCATTATAGTCGGCAATGTTGGCTTTTGCAATGTTTTCCCCTTCAACCGCTTCTGCCTCAAGGCTTGCTGTTTTAATACGTTGTTCTTTTTCAGCATTTGTTTTTCCTATCTCCGTTTCTGCCATTTGTTGGGCAACTTGTACTTCTTTTATTTTATTGGCTTCAGCTTCACCGACGGCTCCGAGTTTTTCCTGCTGTGCAACTTCTACTTTTGCTTTGTTTATAGCTTCTGCAGCGGCTTTTTTACCGATAGCATCAATATAACCGGATTCATCGGTTATATCTTTAATATTTACGTTAATAATTTCAAGCCCTATTTTATTAAGCTCCATATTAACATTTGAATTTATTTGCTCCAAAAATTTTTCTCTGTCCTGATTAATTTCTTCAATGGTTAACGTTGCAATTGCAAGACGCAACTGCCCGAGAATAATGTCGCTTGCCTGCGTAATTATATCAGGTTTGCTTAATCCCAACAAACGTTCCGCAGCATTTATCATAATGCTTTCTTTTGTTGAAATACCAAAGGTAAATGTTGCGGGAACCGCAACACGAATATTTCCTTTTGACAAGGCGCCTCTCAAATCTATATCCGTAGCCATCGGTTCTAATGATAATACCCCGTAATCCTGTATTAACGGAATTATAAATGTACCGCCGCCATGCACGCATTTTGCGGTAGAATTTCCGCCCGTTTTACCGTAAACCACAATAATCTTATTTGACGGACAGCGTTTATACTGGTTTGCAATGAATATTAAAAAAGAAATAATAATCAATGCAGGCACTATGAACGTTACCATAAACATAGGGTCTAAAAACATTTTTTACTCCTTATCAGTTCTTTTGACATATATTTTATTATTTTCCACTTTTTCGACCATAACGGGTGTAAAAGCTTCAATTTTACATTCACTGTTATTAATTGCATTTAAAAAAGACAGCTTATTATTTAAAATTATTTCAATCTGCCCTTCGGAATGAGGCTCAATGCTATTATATGCCTTTCCTTCCCTGCCTTTTAGTTCATTTATATCGACTTTAATATTTTTATTTAATTTTTTCATTAAAAACATTAAATACGCGGTTAAAAGCATAAAAGCAAAGCCTACGACAATGGCAACAGGAATTGCAATTTCAGCACCCGAATTAAACCGTACCATACAGGCAAGTCCGCTCCAGCCAAATCCCATAAAAAAAGTAAGAACCGACTGAACGGATATAAAATTAAAAGATACATCTGTTTCGGTTATTGTATCAAAATCGGCATTAACTTCAACATCTCCGCCCAAAAAAGTAAATAATATAAGTTTTATAACAAAAAATACGGTAGCAAATATACTTATTGCCGCAAATATATTATGTAAATTCATAAAATCGGGCATAAACAAATCCTTTCGGAACAATTTTATAATATATTACAAAAGTTTTTATCATTCTTTTATATTAACTTTAAAAACGAAAGACTCCCTCTAAAATCTAAATACTGCAAGACAGGACTATATAAACAGGGTTATAAGTCAAATATACATTTTGACAAATTTTATATGACTTAAGATACTGCTCTTCAAAATCTCTTAATTTTGATTTTGTTAAAGTCATTTGCACTAAAGCATTTGCTCCGGTATTTTTTAAATGTTTCAAAACGTCAATCGGAGTTTCAAATTCTAATTTTATTTCTTCCTCCTCAAATGATAAAACATCATATTTACTAAATATATTTTTAAAATGCTTTATTGAATATAGTTGATTTTCAAAATTAAATATTTCTCTTATTTCTTTCAGGTTGTTATCACCGAATATCGAAAATGCAAGTACTCCGTTTTTGTCTAAAGCTTTCATAAGTTTAAACACTGTTTTTTCAATATTATTACACCATTGAAGGCAAGCATTTGAAATTATTAAATCATATTTTTTGTTGAGTTTTATCTCTTCTATATCTCCGTCAATAAAAACATTCTGCGGAATAATTACATCCGTAAATTTTTTTGATTCAATTACAATATCATTTGCATAGAAATGCTTAAAAATAAGTTTATCTTTTATATGACGGGTTAAAATCCCTGTCGCACAGCCCGTTTCAAAAATATTATTATAATCAAAACGCGGCAGAATATTTATAAGTTTTTCGGCCATATGTTTCTGTACTAATGCATTGTCGTCATATGTATTAAAACTTTTTTTAAATCTTTTTTTTACCAGTTCTTTATTAATCATATCAAATCATCCCAATTTTCATATTTATCAAAAATCGAGTGAGAACCTTGTATTTCTTCAGGTATTATATTTTGAGATTTCCAGTACTTAATTTGATTTTTAGCCGGTATTATTCTGTCTTTTAGCGATACTATTGCTTTATCGAATTTCAAATAATTTTCTGTTTTAAGATTTTTTATTGATATCAATTCCTGTTTTAAATCTCCGGTTGGACGCGTGCAATAATCTTTCAAATCAACCGTTGAAGAAATTTTTCTCACAAATTTTTCGCAGGAAAGTTCGTTAAAATTTCTAACTGTCAAATCGTAAATCATAACAGGAATACCAAAATCATCATCAATCGGTTTTTGCGTTCCGTTTACCGCTATAAACTTATCAAAGTCTTTGAATATTTCATAAAAATAATTACATACAAAAACCCCCATTGACCAGCAAATAAGAATTTTCTTTTGATACTTTGAGAAATCAAAACGGCACATCTCAAAGCTCCTGTAATCACAAAACATTAAAACATCATAATTTTCAGACTTGAGATGAGATACAATTTTTTCATCCATTCCCCAGCCGTTGAAAAATACTATTAAGTTTGATTTACAATTTCTTATAAGCCATTTATACTGCATTACAGCACCCTTTTTATTATGTCAATAACCGTCTTAAACTCATCTGATGTTATATCAGCCGTCAAAGAAAGTCTCAAACGTGACGTATTAACGGGAACCGTAGGCGGACGAACGGGAAGAATAAAGAATCCTTTGCTTTGAAGCTCCTCCGCTATTTTAATCGTTTTATTATTTTCGCCTGTAATTATCGGGACAATTTGTGTTTCACCTTTATCCTTAATATATTCATGCGCCTTTGTTACTAAGTTGTTTAATTTCTTTGATTTTTCTTTTACGATATCAAATTTTTCTTCAATTAAAAAATTTGACCACATAACGTTAACAGAAGGAATTGCAGTTGAAAAAATAAAAGAATTTGTTTTATTTATAAGATAGTCAATAATTGTTTTATTTGCCGTACAAAAGGCACCCATCGACGCAAATGATTTCCCCAGAGTTGCCGTTATTATATCTACATCTTCCAATATATTTTCCCCGTCCGAAACTCCGGCAAGATTATTGCCAAAAATGCCGAAAGCATGAGCCTCATCTATCATAAGCATGCAGTTATATTTTTGTTTTAATTCAACAAGTTTCTTAACATCTGCTATATCACCGTCCATACTGAATACGGATTCCGAAATTATTATTGCTTTTTTATACCGCTCCCTATGTTTTTTTAACAAATCCTCAAGATTATCATAATCAAGATGTTTATATCTGTAAAAAGTTGTTCCTGACAGCCGCATCCCGTCTATTATACTTGCATGATTTAATTTATCGGAAAATATTACGTCATCCCTGTTCACAAGGGTTGACACAACCCCAAGATTACACTGATATCCCGTGTTAAAAAGTAAGCATGCATCTTTTTTAAACAGCTTAGCAATATTCTCTTCAAGCTTTTTATATGAAGCAGATGTTCCTGTTAAAAGTCTTGATGATGCCGAAGAAAAGATAAACTCATTATCATTTTTATATTTCTCGACAAATTCATTGATTAATTCTCTGTCCGTACTTAGATTTAAATAATCATTAGATGAAAAATTCACCATTTTTTCACCGTTTACATAAAGATATTTACCGCATTTCTCTTTAATATTACGAATTTGCCTAAAATTATCTTTTTCTTTCAGTTTGTTTATTTCAATATTATAAAAATTCATAACTAAAGTATATTGCAAACGAAAATTAATTTACATAATTAACTTAAAAAAGACTGCCAATTACATATTTGTTTTATCCATGACATAAAAATATATTAATGTTAGAATTCAATTAGACAAAGAGGAATTAAAATATCGGAGGCTATATGCAAGAAACTAATACTAAAGAATCAACTTCTTCAATTGATGTTATAAGAGAGGGAAGAATTCGTAAAGCACAGGAACTCAGAGAAAAAGGAATTAATCCTTATCCTTATAAATTTAATAAAACAGCATCGGCAAAAGAACTTCAGAAAAAGTATGAAAATCTTGCAGCAGGGGAAGAAACAAATGACAGATACAGCGTCTCAGGACGTGTTATGGCAATCAGAAATTCAGGTATGTTCATAGATTTAATGGATGACACAGGGAAAATCCAGATATTTTCGCACAAACAAAACATTGACCCCGAAAAAATAAAAATTTTAAAACTCGCTGATATTGGTGATATTATGGGTTTTACAGGGGATATAAGAAGAACTCCCAGGGGTGAATTAAGTATAAAAGCGGTTGATTTTGAAATTCTTACAAAATCACTGAAGCCCCTGCCGGAAAAATTTCATGGATTAACCGATGTCGAAACAAAATACAGACAGCGTTATGTTGATTTAATAATTAATGAAGAAACAAGAGAAACCTTCAGAACAAGAAGTTTAATTATACAAAAGATAAGAGAATTTCTTGCACAAAGAGGATATCTTGAAGTAGATACCCCAATATTACAGACTGTAGCATCAGGTGCTAATGCAAGACCTTTTATGACACACCATAATACTTTGGATATGGATATGACAATGAGAATTGCGCTTGAATTATATCTGAAACGTTTAATCGTAGGCGGGGTATCGGAAAGAGTATATGAAATCGGCAAATGCTTCAGAAATGAAGGTATTGATACACGTCATAATCCTGAATTTACAATGATTGAACTTTATCAAGCATACGCTGATTACAATGATATGATGGAATTGACGGAAAATATGGTGGCTTATGTTGCAAAAGAAGTTTTAGGCACAACAAAAATTAAATACGGTGAAAATGAAATTGATTTAACGCCGCCATGGGACAGAAAAACAATGATTGGAGCTATTTTGGAATATACGGGTGCAGATTTTATGGCTTGCAAAAATCTTGAAGAAGCGGTAAAACTCGCTGCCGATATAGAAGTATATGCAAATGACTGTGATTCCTGGGGAAAAGTAATCGATTTGGTATTCGGAGAAAAAGTAGAGCCTAACTTAATCCAACCTGTACATATTATTGATTATCCCAAAGAAATTTCACCGTTAGCAAAAGTTCACAGAAATAATCCTCGTTTGACAGAACGTTTTGAAACAAGAGTTAACGGCTGGGAAATAGCAAACGCATTTTCCGAACTGACAGACCCTGTTGACCAGCGCCAAAGATTTGAAAATCAAGCACTTGCAAAAGCTAATGGTGATGAAGAAGCAATGGAAATTGATGAGGATTTTATTAATGCTCTGGAATACGGAATGCCACCGACAGGCGGTATGGGCATGGGTATAGACAGGCTTGTTATGTTATTAACAAATTCGGCTACAATTCGCGATGTAATTGCCTTTCCAACGATGAAAAATAAATAACCCGTCTGTAATTTATAACTGGATTGATAGTCAGCTATTGACTAGTTCCAAAAAATAGTTATAATAAGAATGTTATATTTAAGGAAAGGGGTTTATACCATGAATAAAGAAGAATTAGTACAGGAAGTTTCCAAAAAAGCAAAAGTTACTCAAAAAGAAACTGCTGAAATTTTAAACAGCATTATGTCAACAATTGAAAAAACCGTAGCTAAAGGGAAGAAAGTAACTTTGGTAGGATTTGGTACTTTTGAAGCAAGAAAAAGAGCCGCAAGAACCGGTCGTAATCCTCAAACAGGTGCTACAATTAAAATTGCAGCAAAAACAGCTCCTGTATTTACGGCAGGTAAAAAATTCAAAGATATTGTAGACGGCAAAGTACTTGCTAAGAAATAGCGAATTTGCGAACAGACAAAGCACCGATAAGTGAGTTTTCGCAGGATGAGGGCTAAGGTCCCCGAATCTAAAATAATAAAAAGACTGAGTTTTTTCTCAGTCTTTTTTGTTTATAATTAATTTATGAATAAAAAAACAATTGAATCATTAGAATTTGATAAAGTACTTTCATATCTTTCCGAATATGCAATAAGCGGACTCGGGCATAAAAGATGTTTAAAGGCTGTTATTTTTGAAGATATAAAAACAATAAAAAAAGAATTAACTCTTACTTCGCAGGCTAAAATAATTTTAAATAACGCATTAAATGTTCCGCTCAACAATATTTATGATATAGAGAAAAGCCTTGAAGATGCAAGAAAAAAAATAAGATTAAGTGAAGAAGAAATCATTAACACAGCACAAACTTTAAGAACTTCAAGATTAATGAAAAATTTTCTTGAAAATATATCAAAAGAATTTTCAGATCTATCAGAGTTAAAAAATAATCTTTTTGCAAATAAAGAATTGGAAGACAAAATTTTTGATACATTCACACCCTCTTTAACCGTTAAAGAAGATGCAACCCCGGAATTAAAAAGACTATATCAAATGCTGCGTGATACAAATGCAAATATAAAAACATGTATTTCATCTCTTTTACAAAATTCCGATTTTACCGCCAATTTACAAGATACAATATATACACAGCGTGACGGAAGAACTGTTTTTCAGGTTAAAGCGGAATGCAAAAATAAAGTATCGGGAATCATTCATGATATCTCACAGAGCAGCCAGACATTCTTTATAGAACCGGAAATCCTTGTAGGACTGAATAATAAAGCCAGACAGACAGAAGCCGAAATCAATATTGAAATTGAAAAAATATTAAAACGGCTTTCAAATGAAATAGGTAACTATTGTGATGAAATAAAACAATCAAATTCCCAATTAATCGAATTTGATTTTATATTTGCAAAAGCTAAATATTCTGTTTCATTTGACGGCTGCGCCGCCAAAATCCCGGAAGAAAAGCTTATTAATCTTAAGTTTATGAGAAATCCTGTTCTGATAAAATCAAAAAAAGATATTGTTGAAAATGATTTTTATATGAACTCGGATAAAAACTGTATGATTATTACCGGTTCTAATACGGGTGGTAAAACCGTAGTTTTAAAAACAGCAGGATTATTTACATTAATGACAAAAGCAGGATTGCATATTCCCTGTTATGAAGCTGAAATTTATCCGTTTAAAAAAGTTTTTGCAGATATCGGAGATGATCAAAGCATAGTACAAAACCTCTCTACCTTTTCATCACATATGACGAATATCGTCACTATTGTAAATCAGGCGGACAGCGAATCTTTAATTTTGCTGGATGAAATTGCTGCAGGAACCGACCCTAAGGAGGGTGCATCGCTTGCACAAAGTATATTGGAATATCTGCAGCAAAAAGGGAGCTTTACTATAGCTACAACTCATTACGGAGAATTAAAATCTCTCGCTTATTTGAAGCATGGCTTCATCAATGCCTCCGTAGAATTTAATATTAATACTCTGCTGCCGACTTATAAACTTTTAACAGGAATTCCGGGAGCAAGTAATGCACTGGCAATCGGAAAAAATATCGGATTAAAAGAAGAAATTATTAATAATGCAAGAAACATATATTTTAATCAAAAAGATTCAACGGCAAAGGTACTTGAGGAATTGCAGAAAACACAGCAGGAATTGACCGATTCCAAGAAAATTATCGAAGAAAAAGAAGAAAATGTTAAAAGACTGGAACAAAGCCTGAATGATAAACTTTCGGAAATAAAAAAAGATAAAAAGAAAAATATTCACATATATAAGAAAAAATACGAAACTTCACTTGAAGAAGCACGAGAGGAAATTAAAGATATTTTAAAGCAAATGCGTGAGGAAAAATCCGAAAAAATTGCAAGAAGAAGTTTTCACAGACTTGCCGGCATAGAAACGGCTATGCGTAAAAACTTTAACAAAGATGAAGATGAAATAGCGGAAAAATATATTCCGATAGATTGGAACAGCGCTAAAACCGGCGATAAGGTCATGATTTGCGATTTAAATCAGGAAGCAGTTATACTTGAACTTCCCGATAAAAACAAAAATGTTTTAATTCAAATCGGACAATTAAAAACCAAAATAAAAAAAGATAAACTTGCGGTTTTAAATAAAGCATTAATCAAAAAAGGAAATAAAGCAAAAAGAACAGGAAAAACAAATTTCAGTATGGAAAAATATTCCATGTCGCAAACTCTTGATTTAAGAGGTTATAAATGCGAAGAAGCATTAGATGCGGTGGAAATGTATCTTGATAAAGCAAGTCTTGTAAATTTGAGTCCTGTTTATATAATACACGGACATGGAACAGGTGCGTTAAAACAGGTTATAAGAGATTATCTGATGCACTCGCCTTATGTAGCAAAATTTCGCCCCGGAGAAAATGCAGAAGGCGGCGACGGCGTAAGCGTAGTTGATATTAACTGAAGAGTAAGAAATACAGACGATTATAAAAAACGGAAAATATTGTATAATTACCCTATGAAAAAACTTTTTGAAATAAAAAACCTAAATATGCATTATCCCGTATTGGACGGATTGTTCGGAAATATAAAAGGATATACTTATGCGGTTAACAATGTAAATTTAGATATATATAAAAATGAAATTCTCGGACTGGTAGGAGAATCCGGCAGCGGCAAATCTACTCTCGGCAGCTGTATATTAAAACTCATAACCCCTACATCTGGAGAAATATTTTATGAAGGTGAAAATATTCTTTTAAAAAAGAAAAAAGACTTGAAAAATTTCAGAAAAAATGCACAATTAATTTTTCAAAATCCTTATATGAGTTTAAATCCCAGAATGAAAATTTATGATATTTTAAAAGAACCGTTTATTGTTAACGGAATAAAGAATCATCAGGAAATTGACGGTGCAATAAAAAATATGGTAAATCTTATAGGATTAGATGAAGAAATTCTCTCAAGATATCCGAAAGAGTTTTCAGGAGGACAAAGACAAAGAATAGCAATTGCAAGAGCAATAATTCTTAACCCCTCATTTATAGTTGCGGATGAACCCGTAAGTGCATTAGATGTAAGTATTCAGGCTCAAATAATAAATTTATTATCATATTTAAAAAAAGAATTAAATTTAACAATGTTATTTATTTCACACGATTTAAGTGTTATTAAGTACATATCTGACAGAATTGCGGTTATGTATCTGGGCGAAATTGTTGAGACGGCAGAAAAAGAAGAATTTTTCAAGAATTTTAAACATCCCTATACACATGCGCTTTTAAATGCAGTACCCGTAATTTCCAATGATAAGAAAAACAAAAAGATAATTTTGTCCGGAGATATTCCCTCTCCTCAAAATCCTCCTAAGGGCTGTAAATTTAATACAAGATGTCCGTATGTAATGGATAAATGCAAATATTCAAATCCAAAACTCACGGAAATAAATGCAAAACACATGGTAAGGTGTTTTCTTGTTGAAAATTAATTCCTTTATACAAAAATTTCTACGGACAAATTTTATATTCAGGAGTTTTCATATTTTAGCCGTATTACTTAAGGTAAAAATATGAAAATTAATCCTTTATTCTGCAGATATGACCAAAAACAAAACTTCGGAAGAGCCTTTACAACTGAGGAGAAAAAATCTTATGTTTCTTTATTGCAAGATGCAAAAAAAGAACTTGGAATTCAAGATACCTGCGCCATTGTTTTTGATTTTAATGTACCATCTGATAACGGAACAAATACTGCAATAGGCACAACTTGGTCAAATTCAATGAAGAAATTCACAAAGTTTCTCAAAGAAATGGCGGGTATAAATTCCATTCAGTTGCAGCCGCAGGGCAAAATCTCCCCAAATAATACATCACCGTATTCAGGAACAAATTTTGCTTACGGAGAACATATTATAGATTTGAATAAGTTAACAACCGCCGAATACGGTAATATTTTACCTGACGATTTCATAAGAGAAATTGATAAAAATTATCCGAAAGATAAACATATAAGAGAATATAAGACAGATTATCAATATGTAATCGGTGAAAATAACAACGGAATACAAGAACATGCACTATATCAGGCTTTTGAAAATTTCAAAAAAGGCTTGGAAGAAAAAACTCCTCAAATATTAAAACTGAATGAAGAACTTAAATCCTTTAAAGAAGAAAATAAAGATTGGCTGGAAAAGGATGTTCTATTTGAATTACTTTCAGAACATTACGGCACCCCTGATTTTAGCGGATGGGATATAACAGACCGTGATTTATTCTGCAATAATATTTCATCCGAACAGCGAAATGAACGTATAAAACAAATTAAAATGCAATATCGGGACAAAGCGGAATTTGAATATTTTAAACAATTTATTGCAGATAAACAGCAAAAAGAAAGCAGAAAGTTTCTGAACTCCCAAGATATAAAACTATACGGCGACTGTTTAATCGGATTTTCTCAAAGCGAGATGTGGGCAAATAAAGATTGTTTTAGAGAAAACCTATATTACGGCGGACCGGATCCTGAGTGTCCCGAAACAAATTATATTCAACCGTGGGGATTGCCTGCATTGGATTATACTAAACTCGGTAATTGTAATAATCCTGATAATTTATCACAACTCGGTGAAGTCGGAAAACTTTTATATGATAAATATATAACTTTCTTTAAAAGATATGACGGAATAAGGCTTGATGCCGCCTGGCAGTTTGTAACTCCCTTTATATACAAGGCAATCAACGGAAATTATGAAGAAGTTAAACTGCCGGAAATTAATTTTACCATATTTAATATTATGAAGGCAGCCGCAAAAAATGTTTTTGGCAATAAATTTGATGAGAATAACCCTGATAATATAATGCTTGAACTTGTGGGTATTTCGGCAGGAAAAAGCAGAGAGATGACTATAAATACATATCCCCATTTATATACTACGTCTTATGCCGAATACGATGAAACACCGGCAAAATTTTTAGAAAAAGGCTATAAAGACGAGAAATTTTATGTCGGAACAGGCTGTCATGATAATGAATCTCTTGTCAATTTAGCTAAATATGATTTTAAAAGAGAAAACCATTTAAACGGAATAAAACAAAATTATAATTCGGATATTAAAGAACTTAAATTTAATAACGATGAATATAATAATTTAAGTTGTTATGAACAAAATCTTGAAAATTTCAGAACCGCAAAATTTGCAGAAATTTTTACGACTGCAAAACAATTTTTTACACTGCCTGATATGTTTGGGATGTCAGAGCGAATAAATATTTCCGGAAAATCAAGTCCTGATAATTGGACGGTGAGAATTCCTTCCGATTTTGAAAAATTTTATTTTTCGCAGCTTTCAAAAGGTTATGGATTAAACCTGCCGAAAGCATTAGCTAATGCTCTTGCAATGAAACATAAAAATAATGATTATTTAGTCCAAAAATGCCGGGAAGCAGCTGAAATATTAAGAAGCAACGGTCCTTTGACTACGGAAGAAGCGGATAAAGCTGTTTTGGAAGGTAAATTACGGCATCAATTTATGTATTTATCTTAATAAACAGTATATGCTAACATTATTTAGCATAAGAGAGGGGATTTTTCGTGTTCTAAAATCTATTTAAAAAAACAGATTCATACTGGCTGTGTTTAATTATTACCGCAATACTGTGTTTTGGTTTCGCAATGACTCATTCTTCAATCGGAATAGATGATGAAAGAATAAAACAATTAATTTATTTATTTTCTATTATAACCGATAACAGACTCGGAAATATAATAACTGCAAAACTTATTCCCACTCAAGAGTTTTTACCCTTTTGGCGTGAATTTGGTTTCAATGTAATGTTATTGTCCGAAACGGATTTTTTGAAAACAAATGAGCAGCTGCAAAATTTAAAAACAACAATTAAAAATATCTCCCGGGATATAAAAGATAATTCAATAAAATATATAGGGGGGGGGAATATGTAATTATAAAAATAGGACATTCACAATGGGAGAAAAAATAGAAAGCAGTTTAAACTGCTTTTTATTTATATCGTTATAAATTCTGAATCTTATCACTCATACCCTCAATATCATCTTTTAACATCTTTTTAACAACATCATTTTGGGCATCAAGCATTTTTACGACCGTTTCAATATTTTTTATCTTATTTTGCAGGATAGTATCCGCATTGTTTAAAATACTGCTTGACACCTTTTGATACGCAGCAAGAGGAGCACTTGCAGTACCCTGAAGCAGGTTGCCTACTAATGTCGTACCAAGACCAAAAGAACCCAAATATGGCGACATCGCCTGCAAAATACCGCCGAAACCCGACACAACACCTGCTGCAGGAAGAAGGAAACTATCGCCGAATCCAAAACCCGATGCCAGACCTGCCGTATATGTAAGTGCATTAATACCCGTAGAACCAGCTATATCTGATGTTGATACAAGAGAGGAAGCTCCGCCCGTTAAATATCCTTCTTCCGTAGATGTACCGAATCCCTGAATAATAGAACTTGCGCCGCCGGTAAATCCGGTATAAGAAGATAATGAAGCGATACCGAAAGAAGAACTTGTAGAACTTGTTGAGGCAGAAGACGTCCAATATGAAGTTCCCGGAATATTAATTGCAGTCCCGCCGCCCATAACAGACATAAATGAACTGGGTGCTATCATACTGGCAAGTTTCCATAAGAAGCTTCCCGCAGTACCAAATCCTGCTCCGTCAGATGCGCTTCCGCTTACCGTTATATCTCTTAAAAGGTCATATGTTTCAAACAACATGGCTGTTGCATCACTGCTCATCGTTCCATATTTATTTGATATTACCAGATAACTGTCATTTTTGTAGCTCATATCTTATTTCCATCACGTGTTTATTTGTGTTTACCAACTTGTATTTATCTCTTATGAGAATGTATTAAATGTATTTTCAATGTTTTTATCCAGTACGGCTTTTACGGCTTCAAGTTCTGTTTGCAGCTCGTTTTGTTCCGTATCAATCTGGTTTAATCTTAATTCCAGAACCTTATCTTCCTGCTGCAAAGATTCAGTCTGAGCATTTAAGTCCGCAACTTGTTTATCATATTCATCTTTACTCATTGTATAATCCCTTAGAGCCGCTTCATAACCTTCATCATCGTGGACTCTTGTGGTATCAACCGTTGTTGTATTAAATAAGCTCGCTCCTGTAGTGGGATCGTTTGCAGATATTGCAGAAAATCTGTTATTTTCATCAAAAGTTACCGTTGCACTTTCAAATACTACGGTTTCTGTTACCGATGTATTACTGCTTATATAAGAAGATAAACTGCTTCCCTGGGTATACCCTTCAACCTGAGAAGTTGAGAGATAATGTGTTAATCCGTCCGCATCCTGATAATAATATAATGAGTCATCGGTTATTGTTCCTTCACCGTATGTTTCATTGATTAAAGAAATCATGCTTGCACTGTTTTGAGCATTTGCAGTAAGCTGATACGAACCATCGGTTGTATTTAACGTATAGATTCTGTTACCTTCCGCATCAATTGTATATGTAATGCTTGAATTACTTAATACTGTTCCTACGGCAACATTTTTATTATATGTACGTTCCGTGTTTAAGTAATATGTCCCGTCATCATTTTGATAATAGCTTTTTATAAGGTAATCTCCGTCATAAGATTCCGTATTATCCAAAGAAAAAGAATAATTTGTTTCATAATACTGAGTTGTATCCGGAGCGGTAGGTACATCTAATGCCAGTAATTTACTGTATAATGCATTAACCTCTTGAGCCAACGCTGTACGCTGTTGGTTTACTTGCTGACCTTCATATTCTATATTTGATTTTCTTGCTGTTATTCCTAAAAATCTTGCCTGTGATGCTGCTAAACCCATCTTTTTTTCTCCAATGTTATTGTTACTCAGTTTCTTAATTCGGAATCATTTCAACTAAACTTTAGCTTTTTTAATTAAAATGTAAAGTAATGTTAACAATAATTAGTAAAAAACACTTATACCTTTATTCTGTATTAATGAAAATTTTTCAAAAAGCAAAAAAAGAAGAATGTATTTACATTCTTCTTTTTTTATTTTCACAAATACACTTATTTATAAAGATTTTGAGCCATACAGCTGTTTAAATTTCGTCTCAAATTCATCAATCTCACATTCATCTGATTTTTTAAGTTCTGGCATCTTATAGTATCTGCTATAATATTAAATTCCATATCAGAAAGTGAATTATGTCTTACCGTTGTCGGTACAAAATCAGAGTCATTTGCCGAAATATTTTTTTCCTGATAATTCAGACCAAAACTTATAGGAGAGATTTTCATTCGTTTTTCCTTTTTATTCATATATTATAATATATAATATTACATATTGAATACTTAATTTTCTGTATATATTAATACTCGTAAAAAATAAAATTGTTTTTTTTCTTGTTTTAGTTTACAAAAATTAATAATCTTAGAGTACAGTGAAGTTTTATGATAATATTCTGATGTTAATTTGAGAGAGAGTTTATGACAATCCGGAAAAGATATATTATCAGTTTTGTTGTTATGGCAATATGTATTGCATTGACTGATAAATTCTGGTTTTTGAAAGATTTAACATCCCAAAATACCCCCCCCCATTCGTTTTTGGGAATATTGATTTTCTCATCATAATAACCGTAAGTGTTATCAGTTTTTTGACTGCACTAAAAATAACTTCTTATCTTGCAGACTTTAAAGATATAGAAAAACAATCAAGAACTGATATTGTATTTCTCTTGATATTTTTCATACTTTTATTTATACCGATGAGCAAAATAAATAATGCGGAAAGAAGCATTGCGGAAAACAGACGGCTGGCAGTATATAAACCTTTAATCAATAAAGGAAAAATAAATTACAATTTCGGCAAAGATTATGACAGATGGTTCTCTGACAGGTTTAATTTAAGGGAAGAAACCATAGAAATAAATAAATTCATAAATTTCATTATAAACAGAAAAGCTGTAAACGGATATATAGATAATAATACCGGTTTTTTATATATGGACTGGGAATTTAATCATATAGATATTAATCTTATTAGAAAAAATTTTGAATATTTAATAAGATTAAATAATTTTTGTAAAAACAATAACATCAAATTATATATTTTAATAACTCCCCAAAAAACAGATATTTATATTCCCAACAGCAAAAAATACAAGATAAAAGACAACAGCCATAATGAATTTCTATCTTTTATAAACAATATACATAATAAAAATGAGCTTAAAGTAATATACCCTTATAATGAACTAAAAACAGAAAGTGAACATAACTTTGTATTCTTTAAAACAGAACACCACTGGACTGATGATGGTGCTTTTACCGGCTATAAAGAACTGATGAAAGAAATAAAAAAAGATTTCCCGCAAGTAAAAGTACTGACACAAGATGATTATACTTATTTTCATAATAAAAAAATAAGAGGTGATTTTAACAGGAAGTTTCAATACGGTACAACTTGTAATCGTATTCATATACCAAAAATATTTCGCAGAAAATATCATAAAGTAAATTATCGATATTATAAAAATAAAGATTTCAAAAGTCTAAAAATAAAAACAGTAATAAAAACACCAAAAAGAAAAAAAATTTTTTATTATCCTGATGGTACAGATTTAAAAGTAATAATGCTCGGAACAAGCCAGAATGAAAATTTAAGTGAATTTATCCCTTACAGTTTTAAGAACACAATAAGAATGCGGCTGGCAGAAGGTAAAGACAAATTTAAATATATCAAATATTATGAAGAAGAAATTCTTGATTATAAACCGGAAATTATTATATATTGTATTCCCTATCTTGAAATTAAAGATCAATATAATCTGTTTTCTAACGAGGAGTGATAAATGTTATTCAGTTCAATGACTTTTATATATATGTTTTTGCCTATTGTATGCGCAGTTTATCTTCTTTCAAAAAAAGAATTTCATAATCCGATTTTGCTTATAGCAAGTATCATTTTTTACGCATGGGGAGAACCCAGATATCTTGCTATAATGCTTCTGACAATTATAATTAATTATTTCGGTGCAATATCAATCGAAAAAACGGAAAAACATAAAAAATCAGTTTTAATACTAACCATAATTGCAAATTTAAGTTTTTTAATTTATTTCAAATATTTTAATTTTCTTATTAATAATGCTAATGCCTTATTTCATTGCAGCATAAACCCCTTGAATATAATAATGCCGATAGGAATATCTTTTTATACATTTCAGGCAATATCATATATAATTGATGTTTTTAGAGGCGAGGTAAAAGCGCAAAAGGACATATATAAGCTTGCTTTGTTTATATGTTTATTTCCCCAGTTGACAGCAGGTCCCATTATAAAATACCACGACGTTGAAGAACAAATTAACAACAGAGAAGTTAAATTTAAAAAAGTAGTTTTGGGAATTAAACGTTTTATAATCGGACTTTCAAAAAAAATACTTATAGCAAATACCTTAGGAGCTGCAGCAGACAAAATTTTTGTGCAGCCTGCCGACAGTTTTTCTCCTTTAGTTGCATGGCTCGGAGCTGTATGTTATTCTTTCCAGCTGTTTTTTGATTTTTCAGGATATTCGGATATGGCAATCGGTTTAGGATTGATTTTCGGATTCAAATTTCTTGAAAACTTTAATTATCCCTATATTTCAAAATCCATTACGGAATTCTGGAGAAGATGGCATATTTCATTATCAACATGGTTTAAACAGTATGTTTATATACCCCTAGGCGGCAACAGAATCGGAAAGAACAGAACTTATATAAATTTGTTTATTGTATTCCTGTTAACGGGTATCTGGCATGGAGCAAGCTGGAACTTTGTTATATGGGGTTTATGGAACGGATTTTTTATAATAATTGAAAAAATAACGGGCTGGCATAAAGAAACGGATAATAAATTTATTAATATATTAAAACATCTGTACACAATATTTATATTTGTTATCGGCTGGGTAATATTCAGAGCTGATAATATGACTTATGCTTGGACTTATATAAGAAATATGTTCGGCTGTATTGATATTAAAGTATCCGCAATTTCATATGTACTGACTTATTATATTGATACTTTTGAGGTTCTTGCTCTTATTGCGGCTGTATTATGTTCCGCACCTGTTTTCAGTAAAATGCTGCAGGTTGAAAATAAATTTGGAAAAACATTTATTAACTTATGGCTGCTAATATTATTTATTTTATCCTCTGCGTCAATAGCGGCATCAACATATAATCCGTTTATATATTTCAGATTTTAAATTTTCTGTGCTACTATATAGCAAAGGAGCAATTATGGGATTGGAAGATATTATTAAAACGGCAAAAGGCGAAGAAAATGCCGATTTAATTATAAAAAATGCACAAATTATAAACGTTTTATCAGAAGAAATTTATAAAGCCGATGTTGCAATAAAAAACGGAATAATTGCAGGGGTCGGAACAGGATATAAAGGAATACGGGAAATAGATGCAAACGGGAAATATCTTTCCCCCTCTTTTATAGACGGGCATGTGCATATTGAAAGTTCAATGCTCCTTCCCTCTGAATTTGCCAAAATGGTAGTTCCGACAGGAACAACAACAGTAGTTGCAGATCCTCATGAAATCTCAAATATAATAGGACTGCACGGAATAAGTTTTATGAGAGAAGCTTCTAAAAATCTTCCGTTAGATATTTATATGATGCTGCCATCGTGCGTTCCCGCCTCGCCTTATGAAACATCGGGTTTTGAACTTAACAGTTATGATTTGTCATTACTTATAGACAGCCCTTGGATTTTGGGTATTGCGGAAATGATGAATTTCCCAGGAGTTATTAATATGGATAAAGAAGTTTTATCTAAAATAAAACTCGGAATTGAAAAGAGGAAAAGAATAGACGGGCATGCCCCTTATCTGTCGGGGAAAGATTTATGCGCATATATAGCCGCCGGAATAACTTCTGATCATGAGTGTACAAATCCCGCGGAAGCAATAGAAAAATTAAGGCTCGGAATGTATTTGATGATAAGAGAAGGAAGCGCCGCTAAAGATTTAGAGGCTCTAATTCCCGTTTTAAAAAAATTTCCGACCCGTAAATGCATGTTCGTTACGGATGACAGATACCCCGCCCAACTCAAAGAACATATTAACATGATGGTAAGAACGGCAGTTGAAAATGGTATAGATGTCATTAAAGCAATTAGGATGGCAGGTATCAATACGGCGGAATATTTCGGTTTAAAAAATCTGGGGGCAATAGCTCCGGGATATAAAGCAGATTTATTAATTCTTGATAATCTCAAGGATTTTAAACCTCAAATCGTTATAAAAAACGGAAAGATTACGGCGCAAAACGGAAAAATGACAACGGATACGGAAATTAAAACATTATCATCGCTCAGAGGAACAGTAAATATAAGATGGCTTGATAAAGATGATTTAAAAATAAAAGCACTTTCCGATAAAGTAAAGACAATTGAAGTAAAAGACGGACAGCTTGTAACCTCCTGTATAGAAGGAAAAGTTAATGTTATTAACGGGTTCGCCGAAAGTAATACGGATGACGATATTTTGAAAATGCTTGTAATCGAAAGACATAAAGCAAGCGGAAATATAGGAAAAGGTTTCGTAAAAGGCTTCGGTATAAAATCAGGTGCCATAGCTTCAACAGTTGCACATGATTCTCATAACATGATTGTTATCGGGACAAACGATGATGATATGCTCAAAGCAATAAAAGAACTTGTAAAATCACAGGGCGGAAAGGTTATTGTTAAAGACGGCAATGTTGCAGCTAAGCTGGAACTCCCTATTGCCGGATTAATGTCGGAAGAAAGCGCCCAAATAGTTATTGAAAAATGCAAAGAGCTTAAACAAGGGCAAAAATTAATCGGCTGCATATTAGATGAACCTTTTATGACAATGTCTTTTCTTTCTTTATCTGTAATTCCCGAATTAAAATTGACGGATAAAGGATTAATGGATGTTATAAATAATCAGTTTACGGAGTTATTTAATATAAGATGAAAATTATAAAAATGCAAAATTTATAATTCTGGTATATTATGAATCACCGTTTTTTGAAAGAATAGAAAAAGACTTGGAGAAAGAAAATATTGAAATTACAAGAATAAAAGAAGATTACGGATATAATTTATGGGGGGGGGGATATCTGCTGCCGGACGGACACCCAAATGCTCAAGCCTGGAAACTTGTAACTCCTAAATTATACAAAACCTTGTTAAAATACGGCATTTAATTATATTTTAAAGCATTTATTCCGAGAACATGGTAGTATTCATATAAAATTATATTGCTTAAAATTAACAGATAAATAATAAAAAACAGTAAAAAAACTTTGAAATATATTTTATATTTTTCGGAAATTTTTGATAAGTGAAAAGAAAAAGATAAAAATAAAAAAGGCAGAGCGGGAATAAAATATCGTCCTTGCACCCCTAAAACTTTATCCGCATATATACTTGTCCAATTAATAAATAATAAATACAGCACCGAAATATAAAATATAACGAAAAGAAGAAAAGATGTTAATCTGTGTTTTAATTTAATTTTTTCTCCCAAAACAACTAAAGATAAAAAGAACATACAAATACAACATATATATGCATAAAAAGGCAGATAAATACCTGCGGGATTTCCCAAAATACCTATAATTCCAAAAATATATTTTTTTAATAATAAAACTGTTGTATTAAATATTATATATAATATTTTTATCGGCTGTAAGAATATGATACCCGGATTATTATATTCCGATAAATCAGGATTTAGCATTACATCGTTAACATCATGCCAGAAAAAACATAAAAACATGGAAATAATAATAACAGGAATTATGTATACATATTTATTTCTGCATTTAAAATGAGAAGAAAATTTTGGCAAAAAGAAAAACAAAATTACGGGATAAATTAATCCTTTACAAAATGCTCCGATAATTGAAAAAATAAATAAAATAATATAGTCTTTTTTGGTTATTTCTTCTTTACTAAATATTAATTTAAAAATAAAAGCAAAAAACAAAAATGCAAAACCATTATTAAAAGAATCCGCGCTGAAACTCATTCCTTCAAATAAAGCCATAGGCAAAACAGCAATAAACAAAAAATGATATTTAAAAACAGGTGTGATTTTTATTGCAAATGCAGATAACATTATATAGACAATCAAATTTAAAAATCTGCAAAGATAAAATATAAATAATCCGTTATCAGTCAGCATAGCGGAAATTTTAATACCAATTGCCGATACAAAATACATAACAGGCGGATAACCCGACATATAATGAAATTTATTTTCAGGTCTCGGAGGCAGAAAATTAAATAAATCATCATATTTTTGAGCCGGTGCCGGAATTTTATTATATAATACTCCGTTTGCAATTTCACAAGAACGCAATACATGATCGCTTTCATCCGGAACACCGTCAGGCGGAGTTATAAACAACATTAAACTGCCAAATATAAGTGCAATTACTATAAAAATCCGCCAAGGATTATCTAATATATTTTTTAGTACATTTATCACCTGCCGCTCCTCTTACGAAGAAGAAATTATAAAAGTTACGGGACCGTCATTTATAAGCTCTACTTCCATATGCGCTCCGAATACTCCTTTTTTAACATGGATATTTTGTTCTTGAACTTTTTTAATAAAGTACTCATACATTTCATCAGCTTCATCAGGCTTCATGGCATTGTCAAATCCGGGACGTGTTCCCTTTTTAACATCAGCACACAAGGTAAATTGCGAAACTATAAGCATCTGCCCCTGAATGTCTTTTATTGATAAATTCATTTTTCCGTTTTCATCAGGAAAACATCTCAGGCATGATACTTTATTAGCAAGCCAGTCCGCATTTTGTTTTGTATCACCTTTTTCAGCTCCAAATAAAACAAGATAGCCTTTATCTACCGCACTGAAGATATCTCCCTCAATAGTAACCGAAGCTTTTTTTACCCTTTGAACAACCAGTTTCATAAATTACTTAACCGCAACTACTTCAATTTCTGCTAACGCGCCTTTCGGCAATTCCTTTGCAGCAACGCAAGAACGGGCAGGCTTTGATATAAAGGCTTTTTCATAAATACCGTTAAATACCGTAAAATCCTTCATATCCGATAAAAAACAGGTTGTTTTTACAACATCTTCAAAACCGAATCCTGCAGCTTCAAGCAATCCCTTAATATTTTTAAGAATTTGTTCTGTCTGTACTTCTATATTTCCGCAAACAAATTCGTTTGTTTCAGGATTTATTGCAATCTGTCCGGAACAATATAATGTATTACCGCACAAGTAAGCTTGCGAGTATGGACCTATTGCTTTCGGTGCCTTATCAGTACTGATAATCCTATTCATTATCAATATCTCCTAATTTATTTTGTATTGCCTGTTCAACATTTTCATTTAAAGTTTCTTCACTGTATGAATCTTTTGTATCAGTTATAACAATCTTGTTAACACACATAACGGAGTCATTTTCCATTAAATTCTGAATTCTGACACCCGTAGCCGGTCTGCCCTGGCGCGAAACATCACTTGCTTTAATTCTTGAAACAATTCCGTTCTGGGTTACAACCATAATTTCATCATTTTCTTCAACAACGGTTAATGCAACCAATCTTGAAGATGCCGATTTAAATTTTGTTGCAATCAATCCTATACCGCCTCTATTCTGGGGTCTGAATTCCGACATTTTTGATCTTTTTCCGAACCCGTCAGATGTAACAACAAGCAGATCGGCATCAAAATTCTTCGGAATTATGTCACAGCCGATTATTGTATCCGCTGCTCTTAATTTCATTGAATTTACACCTCTTGCACTTCTGCCTAAAGGTCTCAAGTCTTCAATTGCAAATCTTATAGCCATACCGCAGCTCGTTGCTATAAATACTTCATCTGTATTATTTGCCTGTTTTACCCAATTTAAAGTATCGCCTTCTTCAAGTCCTATTGCTATAATACCGTTCTTTCTTATATTGGCAAAGTTATCAAGACATATTCTTTTAATATAGCCTTTTTTAGTCAGCATTATTAGATTAGAATCCGGCTTAAAGTCTGAAACAGGCACAACAGCCGTAATTTGCTCATCCTGTTCAATAGGCAGAACGTTAATTATGGGCAGTCCTTTTGCCTGTCTGGAGCCTTCCGGAAAATCATACACATTCAAACTGTAAACCGTTCCTTTGTTTGAGAAAAATAGAACTTTATCATGCATCATTGCTGTAAAGAAATGACCTACATCATCATCTTCTTTTGTTTTTATTCCCCCTTTTCCTCTTGTTGCTCTATTTTGTCTCTCAAATACATCAAGAGAAATACGTTTTATATATCCCTGACGAGTAATAAATACAGCCATTGGAACATTTGGCGTTAAATCTTCTATCGTCATTTCATCAGCTTCAGGCAGAATTTGAGTTTTTCTGTCATCGCCGTATTTTTCTTTATCTTCCAGCAATTCCGTCTTAATTAAAGCTAATACTTTATTTCTGTCTGATAATAATTCTTCATATTCCGCAATTTTACGTTTAAGTTCTTCATATTCCGCTTTAATCTTATCTTGTTCAAGCCCGGTTAAACGTCTTAATTGCATTTCAAGTATTGCATTAGCCTGATCAACGTCCAGTCCGAATTTAGACATCAAACCTATTCTCGCCTCATCAGCCGTTTTTGATTTTTTAATAAGTTCTATTACATCATCAAGACTTGCTAAAGCTATCAATAAGCCTTCCAAAATATGGGCTCTCATTTTTGCCTTTTTTAGGAAGAAAAGAGTTCTTCTTGTAATAATCTCAACTCTGTGTTCAATAAATTCATTGAGAACTTCTAGCAAATTCATTAATCTTGGCTGTTGTCCGACAAGAGCAAGCATATTAACACCGAAAGTTGCCGTTAATTGAGTGTATTTATATAAATTATTTCTTACAACATCCGGTTTTGCATCACGTTTTAGTTCAATAACAATACGCATTCCGTCACGGTCGGATTCATCACGTATATCAGAAATACCGTCTATTTTCTTATCCCTTACAAGTTCGGCTATTTTGGTAATTAATACCGCTTTATTAACCTGATAGGGAATTTCCGTCACAACAATAGCGGTTCTTGATTGCCTGCCTGCACCTGCAGGAATTTCTTCAAATGTTGAAACTGCAGACATTTTAATTGAACCTCTGCCTGTGGAATAAGCTTTTCTTATTTCGGAAACACCTATTATACTGGCACCCGTCGGAAAATCAGGACCTTTAATATACTGCATAAGCTCATCAACAGTAAGATTGGGGTTTTCAATCAAGGCAACAGCACCATCCACTACCTCGCACAGATTATGAGGAGGAATATTTGTCGCCATACCAACAGCAATACCTGATACCCCGTTTAAAAGCAGCATGGGAAGACGAACCGGAAGAACCGAAGGCTCTTCTAAAGAACCGTCAAAGTTAGGAACAAAGTCAACTGTTTCGCAATCAATATCAGCAAGCATTGAAGTTGTAATTTTATGCATTCTTGCTTCCGTATATCTCATTGCTGCGGCACCGTCGCCGTCAACCGAACCAAAGTTCCCATGCCCGTCAACCGTCAGGTATCTGGTGGAAAAATCCTGAGCCATTCTTACTAAAGATTCATATACGGCTGTATCACCGTGCGGATGGTATTTACCCAGAACTTCTCCGACTATTCTTGCACATTTTTTAAACGGTTTGTCAGGAGTCATACCGAGTTCGTTCATCGCAAATAAAATACGTCTGTGAACAGGTTTCAGACCGTCACGCACATCGGGCAAAGCTCTGCCTATTATAACAGACATAGCATAATCTATATAACATTGTTTCATCTGTTCGCGTATATTAACCGGAACAATTTTTCCGTCTTCAAAAAAATTCTTTTGGCTCAAAATATCTACCCCTTTTTGCTCTCAATTATTTATACCGGCATAAGCCTCATCTCACTCCGAGTGCATTAATACACTCATGTCACTTATATTGTAACACAAACAAGCATTTGAACAAAATTATGAAGATTATAAAATATTCTAAATTTAACAAAATAAAAAAATCTTTATTTTCAAAGCAACGTATTTCATCATTATGGAATTTGCCCGAAAAAGATTATCTTACAAGAAGTTTATTAACAGAAACTTTTTCGGCTCTGGTAACATTATAAAATAACTTTGAAGCAGATTTAAACTGTTCCGGATTTGAACTTACAAAAAACATCGGTTCATAATCCTTTTTACTGTTTAGCAAATTGTTTTCTTTCAGGTTCTCAACAATAAACTTCGCAAAATATACTGCCGGATTTATAAATAAATCGATTGAAGCAAACTTTTTTAAAACATTCATTAAATATGGATAATGTGTACAGCCGAGAATAATTTTATCCGTATTATAATAAAGCATTTCCTGCATATGTATTTTGATATTTTGAATACTTTTTTCTTCATTCGGGCTTTCTTGTTCAACTATGTTTACCCAATCGGGACATGCTATTTCATATACATTACAGTAAGGATTATATTTTTCAATTTCTGTTTTATACGCATGAGAATTTACAGTTGCGTTTGTTGCAAAAACTCCTATGCTTTTATAATTTTCTCGGGCAATATTTTTTGCAACGGTTTGCACTATCGGATATATTCTAAATTTATATTTTGATTTTAATGTTTCATAAACAACTGCCGAAGTGGTATTACAAGCCATCACCACGGCCTTAACTCCTTTAGTTTCAAAAAAATCAAAAATACTTTCCGCTATATCAATCAATTGTCCTTTTGTTTTATTCCCATACGGAAGATTTTTCGTATCACCAAAATATATATAATTTTCTTCGGGCAACAATTTAATAAGCTCGAAAAATACGCTTAAGCCGCCTACTCCGGAATCAAATATACCTATTGGACAGTTGTTCATTTTAATGCTCCGTCAGATAATTAATTATACCTTCAGCAATGGCTTTCGCCGAGTCAGTCTGCCTTTTGTTTGATGTTAAAGAATTGCGTTCCCGTTCATTGGAAATAAAACCCAGTTCTAACAATACAGCAGGTGCTTCTGTATGGTTTATAACATAAAATTTAGACTTAAACAAGCCTCTGTCCACTGCCGCAACTTTTTCCGTCAATTGTTTATGTATTGTTTTTGCAACTTCATATCCGCCGTTTGAACAATAATGAGTTTCTATTCCGTTAATCTCACTTTTAACACTTGCGTTTATGTGAATACTGACAAAGATATCCGCCCGATTATTATTTGCTATTTCAACCCTGTCGCCAAGTGAAAGTGTTTTATCACTTGAACGTGTCATAATAACATTGTTCATTCCTCTTTCTCTCAATATTTCTCTTACTTTTAATGCAATTTCAAGCGTTAAATCTTTTTCCAGAACATTTCCGCGCATTGCACCCACATCATTTCCGCCATGCCCGGGATCTATTATAACAACTTTATTTTTTATTTTCTTTATTGCTTTTTGGTCTTGTTTGACGGGTTTTTGGGCGGATTTTATAACTTTGCCGGATTTTTCCGTTAATTTTTCCGATGGATTTTCTTTTTTTATAATTGCACTTTTTCTCACTATAGAATCTGATACCGGGAGTTTTATTACGGGTTCCTTTTCTTTTACTGCCGTCTGAGAAGATTTAGCAGGTAAAGATGTTTGTGCTTCAGGTAAAGTAAATACTAATCTCAGCTGCGAAGCATTCAGTGTTTCATAACAGTCTACGAGAGTATTTGTACTTAACGGAAAAGAAAAATTGTATATATTGGCTCCCGTTTGTTTTGCCTCAAACCCCGTTTTATTTGCTTTTGCTACCGCATTAAAAGGAGCAGTATTAAAATTAGTAAGATTATAAATCGTAATATTAAATTTTAAGTCTTCTCGTTTTATTGAATACACAATTGGAGTTGAAAATATCATATTGACGACGTTTGTTCGAGAATTTACGTTTTGCTCTTTAAAATACGCCAGCTCACTCGAAGTTGATGTTAAATTTACACCGGATAAATTATTTTCATTTGCAATTAATATTGACTGTAATGTAGTCGAATAAATCGGTTTATAAGCACCGGGATTATTGGTATTTATTACAATTCTACTTACAGAAGGTTCAAATTGGCCTATTTTGGCAGTTTCCGTTTCTGAAAGTTTAAATGTTTTATCCCTTAATTCCTGTGCAACAATTGTATTTGGCAAATCAAAAACAATTCTTGACGGTTCCGTAAGATAAAACGGCTTTGCCAAATTTATAACACCGATACCCGAAACTAATAAATTACCGTTTTTGGGAACAATTTTTTCCAGAAAAAATCTCGATTTTAATTTCGCCTGTTTCTGTTCAATATTAGGACGAACTAACTGGTTATCTTCTTCTTTAAAAGCCTTTTGTACCTTATTAAAGATTTCATCCGCCTCTTGTGTTGAAGGTTTTTCCTCCGGAATAACCACTGCTTTGTCATAATATTCAACTGCACTTTCTTTTGTTTCTCTGTATATTTGTGTCAAATATTGCTGCAGCGGAATTTCATTACTCAATTTAACAATAATGTTATTTTTTATTTTAAGAATCTTTATCTGAGAAGCATCATAATTAGGAGAGTTCCATATTACAATCCGCACTACATCGGGATTCGTTGAATTTTGTGCTATTCTCACCTGTTTCAAACGGCTGTTTTTTAGTTCATAAGTAGTATTGGGAAATGTAATTATTGAATTTTCAATATCAAAAAAAACTCTGTCAGGTTCGGATAATACTTTCTTAGTTATTTTAATATCAGAAGGTTCCTCCATAGCGGAAGTACCAAGAAATATTATAGAATCAGAATTATCAAAATTAATACTGTTGATTTTCAGACTTTCCTGTGCAAATGCAGAACTAAATAAAGCAGAACAAACAACGCTGTTTCGTTCAAACGGCACTATTAAGATTATTATGTATATGATAATTAATACAGATATCCTTTGTATCATATTAATAATAATAAACTTAATTAAAGGAATATCAAATAGTTTAAAAAAATAAATAAACCCCCGAAATAAATTCGGGGGTTTATTTTATGAACTTGATGTTGAATCAAGATTAGGCTGAAGTGCATCAAGAACACTTGATGTATCATCTTCAACCCCGTCATTATAATATAAACTTGTTTCAGAAGCCTTGTATGAATTATATTTTGACTCTATCTGATATCTCTGGCAGTCATAACTGAACTTTGTTATTTCATCACTTGTAACTCTGCCGTCTCCATTTGCATCAATTTTATTAAAATAAGTTAAAACCGTAGATAATAAAGTAGAGTCTCCGCTTCCCGATGCGCATAATGATTGAAGTTCACTATATGTCAAACCTTGTGACTGCATTGTAGCCATAATCTGAGTTAAATCACTGCTTGAAATCTCTCCGTCACCGTCTTTATCAAGTGATGCAAAATTATTCGTTATATATTGAACAAAAGAATAATTAGACCCCAAGCTTAATAATGTTGTAGTTGAAAGATTTGATAAATCATCCAGCGAAATACCTTTGCCTGATGAACTGCTGCTTAAAAGCGCGGAATATGTCGAAGTTAATCCAGACATTGCACTTGCAAGTAATGATTGACCGTTTAATATGCTCATATATATTACTCCTTTTTAATTACAAGCTGCCCTGCTAATATATTAATGACGTTTTAAAAAAAGTAAATCATATATTCATATTATTTTTTAAGTTAGTTTTATATATAATCCCGTGTCACAACTTACCGCCGACTCCTCGTCGCCGTCCAGTTGCTCACCTTTTCAACACGCCACTTCAAAAAATTCACTCACGCCTCCGGCTTATCGTAAATTTTTCCTCAGACAATATTTATTAATAAAAAAAAAGCTCTTTTTTTGAGAAAGAGCGTTAACTAGGTTAGTTTTGGTAGATAGTTGTTCAGTTTAGACTTTTATGAGTCTCACATTTTCTTTAATTACCGTGAAAAAATTTTAATGCGTTTTTTTAACGTGAAATTTACATAACTTTACAATATTGACAACAGAAAGTTTTAAAAATGTAAATTTTACTAAAGTTTTCATAAAATATTCCGTTAATAGTTCTATCAGGTAGATAGAGGTACAAATATGAATTATTACAATTCGGTATGGCCGGGTGCATACAGTTTTAAAAATGAAATTAAGCTTTTTACACAATGGTTTCAAAATCAACTTGAAATAATAACAAAAAAAATTGATGAAACAGAACAAAAACTTGCAAAATAATTATATCTTGCCTGTATAATTTCTGTGATGATATACTGTCAGAGTATTAAACAGGCGGAGCAAAACTGTGATATCACAAATCCTTTCGGCAACCGTAATCGGACTTGATGTATATAAAATATTGGTGGAAGTTGATATAAATAATTCACTTCCTTCAATTTCCATTGTCGGATTACCTGACACAGCAATAAGCGAAGCCAAAGAAAGGGTTCGATCGGCCATAAAAAATTCAGGATACATATTTCCTAATAAAAAAGTAGTCGTAAATCTTGCACCTGCTGATATCCGCAAGGTAGGCAGCAACTATGATTTGCCAATTGCAATAGGTATTCTGGCAAAAAACGGCGTTATCGCTCAAAAAGAGTTTAATAACACGGCTTTTATAGGAGAACTTTCTCTGGACGGTTCTTTGAGAGCAGTTTCAGGGGTACTTCCGGTTGCTGCAGGTTTAAAAGAACAAGGAATAAAAACGCTTATTGTTCCGTACGAAAATGCAAAAGAAGCTGCAATAATTAAAGGACTTACTGTTCTGGGTGCTAAAAATCTCAATGAAATAGTAAACCATTTTAACGTTGATTCACCTGAACATAAACAAATTGAACCTGTTTGTATAGATGCTAATGAATTTATGCTGAATCAAACAGGCGACAATGATTATTTTGATTTTAAGGATGTAAAAGGACAACTGAAAGCAAAAAAAGCATTAGAAATAGCTGCAGCCGGAACACATAATCTCTTAATGTCCGGGCCTCCGGGATCGGGTAAAACATTAATGGCAAAATGTTTTCCGTCTATTTTACCGCCTTTGACTTTTGAAGAGTCATTGGAGCTTACAAAAATATACAGCATAAGTTCAATGGTTAATCCGAATAAGCCTTTAATTACCAAAAGACCATTCAGAAGCGTTCATCATACGGCTTCTGCAATAGGAATTATAGGCGGAGGAACAAATCCCATGCCCGGAGAAATAACACTTGCGCACAGAGGGGTCTTATTTCTCGATGAAATGGTTGAATTCCCCCGAAATATTCTTGAAGTTTTACGCCAGCCTTTAGAGGACGGTAAAATAATTATTGCGAGAGCCAAAATGCGATTGGAATTCCCTTCAGACTTTATTTTGCTTGCCGCAATGAATCCTTGTCCATGCGGTTATCTGGGTGACAGCGAAAAAACCTGTACCTGCAGCGAACATCAAATAAAACAATACCGTGCAAGACTCTCCGGTCCTTTACTTGACAGAATAGATATTGTTATTGATGTCCCCCGTCTGAAAATTGATGAACTTACAAGCAAAGATAACAATTATACCGAAAATTCGGAAACCATCAGAAAACGCGTTACAGAAGCAAGGAATATTCAGCTTCAAAGATATAAAGGACTTGGAATTTACACCAACTCCGAGCTTACTCCGAAATTTATAAAGAAATTTTGCAATCTTGATAATGAAACCGCTTCTATAGTAAAAGATGCGGTCAGAAAATTTAATCTCTCAGCCCGCGCCTATGACAGGATGTTGAAACTTTCAAGGACTATTGCCGATTTGGATTCAAGCGACAATATTCAGGTTAAACATCTGGCTCAGGCTATTCAGTATCGTTCTTCAATATGATAAGTCTTTTTTATGATAAATCAAAAAATAAATCTAAAGGTTTAGATGATTTTATAAACCATTTGATTGATGCATCCAAATAAGAAAATCTATAAAATAAATTAAAAAGGGTAGTATAGTCGTTGGAGAATTAATGAGAAAAGAGGGAAAATATATTTTACTATTCAACAAACTATTAATCATGGTTTGTTTATTTGTTTTCTCTTCATTATTTTCTTTGGCTGCTGAAAATTCTTTATCCGGAATTAACATAAAACAAGTTAACAGCGGAGAATATAATATCCTGTTAAAAGTGGATAACAACGTTCAAATAAAAAAAAAATTAAACGGAGATGATAATTTATCTCTTGTTTTAAACTCAACTCTTCCGTCTGATTCCATAGAAATTGTCTATGACAATGCAGCGGATTTAAAAAATATAATGGTTCAGAAAAAAAATTCAGATAATACAATAATTCTGCTTCAGGGAAAAAATATTGTAAATTCTAAAATATACACAAAAGAGCTATCAACCGGTTTAATAAAACAATCTGATGTAAGAAATAATATTTTTGTTATTAAAGATATGAAACTCTTTACATATTCAATTACAGGAATTATTTCGGTATTTATATTTATGCTTTTTGCAAGACCAAAAAACAGAAAAAGATACAAAACTCCGGAAAAACAAAAAAATAAAACATCCTTAACCATAAATTCTTTAAATAATACTAAACATAATTCTTCACGGTATATTCCATCCATAAATTACGGAGTTAATAACAGTTATAATTTTGCAAATTCTAAAATAAGCATTCCTGAAAAATTTATTATCAATAACTATATGAATAATGAATATACGGAAGAAATAAGAAAAATAGGCTGACTTTTATATAATCATAAAACAGTTGCAATAATAAAATAAAAATATTAAGATTATTTTATGCAACAAATAAATGAGTAACTGGTTTTATGCAAATATTAAAAGCCTCCGAATTATTTCAAAATATACAAAATATAGATAATTCAGAATTTGAAAAATCAAACAATATTACTTTAGATTTTTCAAATATAGATAATATTGATTTGAAAGGAATTAAAATATTATTAAATCTGCAAAAAGTTGCATTATTAAACAATAAAACTTTATCTATAAAGAATGTAAATCCGGATGTCAGTAAAATGCTGGATGTTACCGGTTTATCCAAAACGTTTGCAAATATGTCCGTAACACCCATAATAAAGAGGTTTCATTAAAATGGAAGCGCAATTTTATATTGCAGCAACACCTATCGGAAATCTTAACGATATATCTCTAAGAGTTCTTGATATATTAAAAAAAGTTGATTATATTGCCTGTGAAGATACAAGAAAAACAAGAATTTTATTGGATAAGTACGGAATAAACAAAAAACTTATAGACTGCCATAAATTTAATGAAAAAGAGAGAAGCGGCAAAATAATTTCTCTTATAAAAGAAGGATATAAGGTTGCTCTGGTTTCAGATGCAGGAACTCCATTAATATCTGATCCCGGAAGTATACTTATTAGAGAATTAAAGAAAGAAAACATAAAAATCACTTCTCTTCCCGGAGCCTGCGCTGTTATCACATTCTTAAGCCTTCTTTCAAGAGACAATGAAGAATTTGCTTTCATAGGTTTTATTCCCCGCAATAAAAATCAGCAATTTGAAATTTTAGAAAAATACAAATACACAAATTGCGTCTTTTACGATTCACCGAACCGATTCCGAGATACATTACAAAATATCTATGAATTATACGGTGGTAAAAAGAAAATAGCTGTAGCAAGAGAACTTACGAAAGTTTTTGAAGAAGTAAAAGAAGGAAATATAGAAGAAATTATAAGTTATTACAATGAGAATCCGCTGAAGGGTGAAATATCCGTTATGATATATGCACAAACGGAAGCGGCAGACATTGATGAATCAATAATCAAAGACCGAATTAAAATATTATTAAAAGAAGGCTTTTCACCCAAAGATATTTCAAAAATTATTTCAAAATTATACGGAGAGAATAAAAACAAAATATATAAAATGAGTTTGGAAATACAATAAAAAGTAAGTTTTTTCCAATAACAAAAGTTGCTGCTTTGTAATATATTATGATATAATTTTTGCATAGAAAACGGAGTATATATGCCTAAAGATATTTCATCAGATAAATTTGCAAGTGTTATAGCCAGAATTCTTGATGATAAACAGGGAAAAGATATAAAAATATTGAATATTTCAAACATATCAGTTCTTGCTGATTATTTTGTTATTTGTTCATCTGATACAAGTACTCATGTTAAAGCACTTACAGGATATGTAAGAGAAAAGGTAAAAGACTTTTTCGGCAGAATCCCGATTGGAGAAGAAAATGACCTTAAAAACAGGTGGAATTTGCTTGATTATGGTGATGTAATCTTACATATTCTGCATAAAGAAGAACGTGAAACATACGCAATAGAAAGATTTTGGAATCATGCTTTCTGTGTTGACGAAAAAGAATGGAAAGAAAAATCAAAAGAATATTCGGATTATAAATAGGAAGAGGTTATACGGATGAAAAAAACAATTTTATTATTCGGACTTGTATGTGCTTTTCTGGGTACTGCAGCTTTTGCAGATGTTTTTGACTCTCTGCAAGGTATTACTCCGGCGCAAAAACAAAAATTAACACAAATTCAGTTTAACTATAAACAGCAAAATAATGCCATTGAAACAAGGATTACAGAATATAACAATAAAATTAATCAGTTAAAGCAAGATAAAGACAGAACTCCCGAGCAGATTGAATTATTATCCGGAGCTTATGAAAGAAATCTTGAAACATTTAAAGCTCAGCAAAAACAGCTTGAAAAGGAAACAGATGATTTGTATAAAGCCAATCTCACGGATGAGCAGTATTTACAATACCGTGCTCTTCAGATGAATGTTCAGGATTCATTTAATGATTTCTTACAAAAATAAAGGAGAAAGTATTTTGAAAAAGAAAATCTTAAACCTCTTTACTCTAATATGTCTGGCACTTTTTTCAATATTTCAAACTGCTCATGCGGTAATTATGTCGGAAGCTGACATTACATTTAAAATGAATCAGGTACAGTCAATTGCTAACTATGATTTTTACTCAATGATAAATAAAAATGAACTTATAGGAGAAATGCGCTCTGCTTTTAATATGTCTACAATGCAATATAGAAATAACGCCAATATGACTGTTGAATCACTGCGCAATATTCTTTCACAGATTGATATCATTAAAAATTCATCAGATTTTTCGGATTCCGATAAAAATTTACAATTATCAAAGCTTTATCAAGATGCTGACAGAGCTTTATATGATCTTGATGCTAAAACCATTAACTATTTGTTTGACGCACAAAGAGTTATGCCTACTATTACTTATCAAAGATATGTCAAAAAGTTCTTGCAGCAATATAATGACATGAATCTAACGGATTCTAAACTTTATATCAACTATTAGAATACTTGGTAAATCATTAAATTATAAATAGTCATACAAAAAAATTGTATGACTAAAAAATGAACTTTATTTTCTGATCTTCGTTATATTTAATGAAAGAGGAAAAAAATGACAGAAGAAAAAAAATGCGATAAATATGAAGCATACTTTATCTTTCAGGATGAAGAAACCTTTAAAAACCATTTGCAGAATTGCTCATACTGCAGAAAAGAACATGCTAAATATTTAAAAGTTTCCACTCTGGCAAAGGAAGTTGCTCCAGTTTATTTAGAAAAATTAAATAAAAGAAAAATCGGAGCAATAAGAAAATTAGCATGCTGTTTCATATTTTTAATCGGTTTTAGTGCTTATACAGGTTATCAAATGTACGGCGACTATAATTTTCAGGTAAATTCAGCCGATGAATCTTATATCAGCAGTACTTTAGGATTACCTGTTGATGATTACGGTTTTTTGGAGATATAAAGTAAAGGATAAAATTTGAAATCTATTATAGATCAATATAGAAATAATATACGAAAAATTATTTCTAATATGACAGGTTCCAGCAATGAGGACATAGAACAGGAAGTTTATATACGAACCTGGAAAAATATAAATAAATACAAAGAAAACGGTAAATTTAAAAGTTGGATTAATACAATTACGGCAAATTTATGCCGTGACTATATGAAATCATCATATTTCAAACATTCACAAAATACAATTACAGAGGAAGAAGATTTAATACAAATAAAAGATGAAAGAGAAAATATAGAATCTGTTTTAATCAGGAAACAACGACAAAAAAGAATTACGGATGCAATTGATGCATTAAAACCCAAATTAAAAGAAGTAATTATAATGTATGAAATGCAAGAAATGACATATGAAGAAATATCCGAAAAATTAAATTGTCCGATAGGAACAATAAGATCAAGATTATTCAACGCGCGCAAAGAACTAAGTATAGCATTAAAAGATTTAATATGAAATATGAAAGGAGAATAGCATTGAAAAAGAATCTTATTATTGCAGCGTTAGCTGTATTCGTAATGATGTCAGGCAGCAATCTTTGTAAAGCGGCAGATACACAAGCAGATGTTACTCCGCCTGATCCAGAATATAATTCTGTAATGCCTGAAGATATGGAAGGTCCTCCGCCTCCGCCGCCGAGACATTTTATGCCTGCTCCCCCGCCGGATATGGAAAATCCGCCACATTTTCAAGAAAAACATCCGTCCAAAGAAGAAATGGACGCTAAAAAAGCTGAATTTGAAAAACGCTTGAAACTGACAGATGAACAGAAAAAACAAATTGAGGAAAACAGAAATCAAGATCGTGAAAAAATAAAACCGATTCTTGATGAGATAAAAGCTAAAAAACAAGAGTTCCGCACAATAGATTCCGATACTTCACTCTCGCAGGAAGATAAAGAAAAACAAAAAAATGAACTCCGCAGTGAATTAAAAGATCTTAAAATGCAGGCAGACAATTGCAGAAAAGAAAATATGAAGAATTTTGAATCTATCCTTACGGAAAAACAAAAGAAAGAATTCTCAAAAATAAAAGAAGAACAAAGAAAAGACATGGAAAAAAAGAAAAAAGAATTCGATAAAAAAAGAAGCGGATTAACAAAAAATAAACCTGCAGAATTTCCCAAAAAACATACGGAACAAGAATAAAAATTTTCCCTTACTTAAATTAACAACAGAAAGGAAGAGATATTAAATATTATCTCTTCCTTTTCTATCATTCTACCCATTTGAAACTTTGTACATAACCTGATTCATTAATATTACCGTTAATAATTGCCTGAAAAACTCTTGAATCGTATTCTCCATTTGTAAAAGAAGGTATTTTTTCTACATTCTCTATAAAATCTTTTCTGCTAAAATCCAAAAGCGAAATTCCCGGAATTAATTTAAAGAAAGTATTTAAAGAAGTATTTCCGATAGCACCAAATATTGTTGAAATTTTCTTTGATAATCTTCCGAGTATTTCCATATCCGCATGAGTTTTGCTTATATCATAATTTCCATGAATATACAAACTTAAATTCTCGCCTTTTGAATATATTTCTATATCTTTTGCTATACCGTCTTGTATAACACAGCTTCCGTTAATATTTGAAAAGTACCCGGTTTTAACAAGATTGAGCAATTCCAGAATACTGTTAATTGTAAATCCTGTTATTCCGCTTTTTAATATGTTGCTAGCTCTTAAAAGATATTCCAGAGAACCGAGTTTTGGCATTCTACCGTCAGAAATATCGAAATATACAAACCCTGACAAATTTTTAATTTTTTCTTCGTTCGTAACTCCTTTTGTTCTGAGAAACATTTTACCGTTTGCATTTCCGTACACCTGATCTTTGCCGTCAAATAAAGTTTCCGCAATATAATTCGCATCCACATTATTTAATTCAAAATCTCCTTCTAAATCTCCTGCATTCAGATTATAAATTAATTTTCCCTGTATATTTCCCTGCCCTATATCTACTCTCATATCATTTGCATAGAAAATACCGTTTTCATCAATGGAAAAATTACTTGTAAAATTATCTGTTGACATAGATTTAATTATAAATTTCTTTACGGTTAAAGTTCCCTTATCTATTCTGAATCCTGATAAATCAATATTTTTGATATTGTTATTGGTATTAATTGCTTTATGCACCTGTGCCATACTTTCAAACAGTTTATCATTATCAATCTGATCCGCAAAAATATCTAATGAACGTATCTTTGGATTCTTTCCAAAATTATTCTCAAATATTGAATTTATATTTAATTTGAAATCGGACATAAATGCAAATAAATGTACGTTTATATCATTTTCATCAGCTTTAATATGTATATTTTTTATAACAGTATCGAAAAGAGGTATATCTATATTCCGGCAGTCAAGATTTCCTATAATCTTGGCGGTTTTTTCCAATATATTATATTTGTATTTCAGTTCACAATTAAAAGTACCGTGTTTTAATATCTTATTTTTTAAGAAAAGATTCAATATTCTGGCCGATAAATTATTATTTGTTTTAACATTAATTTCTTCAGGCTCAATAATATTATCATTGTTTATTCTTAATATTCCATTTGCAGATGCAAAGGTTATAGGATATATTTTATTATTTTGTGATGAAACATATTTAACATAATCAAATTTCTTAACAGTAATTTTGTTATCTTTAATATTGAAATCACCTGTAAATTCTCTCTTATCATTTATCTCTCCGATATTTACATTATCATATGAAATATCTGCATCTGTATTTAACGTAAATTTAGGATATATATTTAAATTATCCACTGTTCCTTTAATTGCTGCCGACAAATTTATATCACCGGTAACATCAAGTTTTTGTGAAATATATTCCGGCAAATAGCCTTTCACAAAATTATTTGTCAGTTTTGAAGTAAAATATCCTTTAATTTTCGGTGTTATATAAATATCTTCAATCGTCAAATCACCATAAAACGGCATATCCCCGATTTGAGCCGTTATATTATTTATTTGCAGTTTATTATTATCCATTCGGAGCGTAAAATCATCAAAACTTACGGGAGAGCCTGTTGCAAGATGTTCTAATTTTGCATTAAGGAGATTAATATGTCCGTTTAATTTATTTCTCTTTACATTTATATCTATATCCGAATAACCTTTGTAATTATGAAATTTTGCAAGCAAAATTTTTATTTGTTCAGGTAATATTGTTATTTTGTCCGAATTATTTAAATTTTCAATATTAAATCTGTCCGCTGTTATTTTAAGATTATATACTGGATTTGTCGTATCAACATTTGTTACCTCTCCCGATACATCAAGAGTTGAATCGAACAAAGCAGCTTTTACATTTTCAATTTTTACGGTTGATTTATCAAGAATTATTTTACCTGTTTTTGCTTTAATGGGATTATTTGTTTTATCCTCAATAAAATTCATAACAGCATAGGCTTTATCAGTAAGGAAATCAATTGATTTTGCTTTATATTTAAAATACAAATCATGTTTTGATGCCATTTTATATAATACAGATAAATCAGGATAATTTTCGGGATAAAGATATGATCGGGTTAAAAACATTATAGTATCTTTAAGGTTAACATTATTACTTGTTATTTCAATATCAATATCAGGGATTTTAGTTTCAATATCGGTAATTACTTCCCCGTTTATTACAAGAGGTGATGTTTCGACAATTCCTTCAATATTTTTTAAATTAACCACAGTTTCAGTAAAGTCGGCTGTGCCTCTGACATTTTTAACCGGAGTTGCAAATCCCTCTATTTTACATAAATCACCAAGCAGATACAACGAACCGTTAACTTTTAAATCTTCAAATGCCTCTTCGGGCGGCAAAGGAGGCTGTCCGAACGGAACAGGAACTATTTTAGCATTTATATTAACATATATTGAAGCAGGCCCCGATGCTTCCGTAATAACAGCTATACCGTCTTTTACATCTTTCAAAATGGTACTTTTATTTATAATTTCAAGCAGGTCTTCAGCATCTACACGATCGGATGAAATATTTAAATTCATATCACTGTTTATTTTTACTTTCCCTTCAACCGAAAGCGGATTATTTTTTACAAAAGCCCGTTCAGATTTAAAAGCTATTATGTCCTTCTCAAAAGTAAGTTTTCCTTTTCCTTTTTTTACCTCGCCGTATAAGCCGTTATAAGTCAATTGAGCATTATCAAATCTGCTAAATCCGTCTATATTAATTAAATCCAAGGAACCTTTAATATTTATATCAATTATTCCGTTTCCGGAGATTATATTCATATCCGGAATAGGTCCCAACTGAAAATTGAATACTTTACTTATCGGAACTATTATCTTTTGCGCAAGAGGAAAATCTATATTTTCGGTTGTCTTAACAAAAACATTATTTATTCCGTCTCTATAAATATAAACATAGCCTTTTACTTCAGTTTTCTGATTTTGAGGCAGTTCAACCGAAATATCCATATTAAGAATTTTCTTATCAAAATCAAGTTTAACAGTCCCCTTATGCAAATGGTGAATGGATTTATCTAAAACGTGTACATCCTCCGCATTAACATAACCTGTTATATCAGGACGGGGAACACTCCCTTTTATATTTACCTTTCCGTCTATATTGCCATAAACACCGTATGTCTTAACTTTCTCTATTGTCATATATTGAGGTACAAGTGTAGGAGGAAGAATTGCAGTTATATTTTCAGCTCTTGAATCTTTTACTTCAACATTTATGTCAAGTTCGGGTTTTTCTTTCAGAGTCACTGTCCCGCCGGCATTAATATTTACTTTATCTGCTTCAAATTTAACCGAATTAATACCTATAATATTTTTTTTCAATTCAATATCTGCACTGAATTTATTCTCTCCGGCAGCAGTTATATGATTTTTCCAATTTAATTTATCAAAAATAAAATTATTTAACTTTGTATTTAAGATTATTTGATTTTTACTATCCTCACTATTTGAAGCCGACAGCTGTACAAAGTCAACAAAACCCTCCATCTTAGAAATATTTTTATCAAAATATTTTTGAAGATAAGGCAATAATATTTGTAAATCAAGATTGTATAAAAAGCAGGTTCCGTTTATTGAATTTCTGTCAAAATTCTTATAGGTTAGAGGATATTTAAAAGAAAAATCAATATCAAAATCGCTTTTATTTTCAGACGTTATCAATTGCCCCTTCGTTATCAGGGATATTAAGTCTTTTTTTGAATCAATACCTGCCCGTAAAGGAGCTGCATTCATTTCAAATGATTCATCCAATTGATTATCTTTTGCACTAATGCTCAAATTTTTTATATGAAATAATGTTTTTTTATAAGATAATTTAACATTATTTTCTTTATCCGTATTAAACAGTTTTTCAAAACTAAATTTTCCGTCTTTATCCCTTTCAATTCTTATTTTAATATCATCGGCAAATAAATGTTCGATTTGTATCTTTTTAACAATTAAAGGAATTAATGAAAATTTCAACTCGGGATTTTGAACATCCGCAACTAAGGCAAATTTTTCATTATCATAAATCTTAAGCTGTTCCAGTTTTACAGACAGAGCCGGCTTTATATATGTCTTAATCTCAGGATTTTTATACTGAATTTTTATATCAGTCCCGCTTTGAAAGGCTTTAGTTATATAATTCCAAACTATATTTCTTTCCAATATATACGGTATAAGAAATAAATATATACATTCAAGTATTGTAATTGTAACGAATATATTTAATAATATTTTAAAAAATTTTTTCCCTGTTTGCATATTAAATAATCTGCCAAAATTAATCCGATAGCTGTAAAGCCTTATGTTTGTAATTATATTATTGATACATTAAAAGTTCAAACATTTAATGAATTTTGCAAAAAAAAAGGATTGTTGTAAAATTAAGTGATAAAGAATAAACAATAATGGTTTTTATATGAAAAGAACGGATATTAATAAGAAATTGGCGGAATTAAAATCACCCAAGCTTCTCTTAAACGGATTTTTAATAATTGTTTTCGGAATTCTTTTTACGGGAATAATAGTATCAAAATATTTTTTCTTTCAAACAATAGCAGGTACTGACAATATAAGCAAAGTAATGGTCGTCGCACCGAGAGATATTGAGGTTGTAGACAATATCAAAACAGAAAAAAGGAAAAGAGAAGTTGCGCAGAAGGTAAATCTTGTATATTCACCTGCCGATGATATTTATATTAAAAATAATTTAGATGAAATAATCAACGAAATACAAAAAGTAAGAAACTCCGAAGAAACAGAACAAAAAAAATTGAAAGATTTAGATGTTATATTGGATATCTCCGATACATCCGTAAAATCTTTTGTCATTTCATATTTCTTAAACGCTAACGATGAATTGTTGAATAAAATTTTTACTTCATCCCAAAAAACTTTAATTGCTGTTTTAAATGAAGGAATAACGGAAAAAGATTTTGAAGAAAATGCTTTAGCTAAAATTATAAGAAGAAATATAGAGGCAAATACAACCAATAACCATATAAAAGTTATAACGGCACTTTTAGAGCAGGTAATAGTACCTAATATGATAGTTGATGAAGAAGCAACTGCAATTGCAAGAAAAAATGCCCGTGATACTGTTTCTCCGATAAAAGTTAAGTTTAATAAGGGTGATACCATTGTAAAAGTCGGTGAACCCATCACTCAAGTAAAAAAAGAAGCATTAAGCAAAGCCGGTTATAATATTCTAAGAATTAATTATCTTGGTATTTTAGGCATATTATGTCTGGTTGGCATAGGAATATTTACGGTAATATACTATTTAAAGTTTTTTGAACCTAAATTTTTAAATAAAAGATATTTATTGATAGTAGCTGTACTATGTTTATTTATTGCGGCATTATCCGTATTATTACCCGTAAACAGGTCTGTATTTCTGCTTCCGTTTCCGTTCTTTACAATAATACTATCAGTATTTTTAAATCCGCGAAGCGCATTTTTCATAACCGTGACTCTGCTGGCTATTATAACTTTTTCTCTGCAGTTTTCGGCACTCGCAATGTCTGTCTTTATATTATCGGTGATAATTTCAACAATCGGAATGACAACTATAAAATATTCAAGAAGATTTGACCTTATAAAAGTCGGAGTTTATACTTCAATTGCAATGGCAATAATTATACTTTGCGTGTATTACGATTTGGGAATAAATAAACTTATACAGGATATTGCTGCCGGTGTTTTAAATTGCTTTTTCTCAGGTATCTTGGCTGTCGGAATAATACCGATTTTAGAAAATACCTTCAAAGTAATTACTATGTTCGGACTTGCTGAACTTGGCGATTATAACCAGCCGTTATTGAAAAAACTGCATGAAACGGCTCCCGGAACTTTTGAACACAGCCTTCGCGTATCTAATCTTGCAGAATCTGCTGCTGAAGCAATCGGTGCCAACCCGATTTTAGCCAGAGTCGGAGCTTTATATCATGATGTAGGCAAAATAGTAAGACCTTTATTCTTTGTTGAAAACCAAACATACAGCGGTATTGAGAATCCTCATGAAAAATTAACTCCCCGCTCAAGCAAGATGGTTATTACTTCCCACACAAAAGACGGTATTGCACTTGCAAAAGAATATAATATTCCGGAAATTATACAGGATTTTATGGTACAGCACCATGGAAACTCTCTTGCAAGTTATTTTTATAACCAGGCAGTTGCACAGGAAGGCTCGGAAAATGTTAAAGAAGAACAATTCCGTTATACGGGACCAAAGCCTAATACAAAAGAAACCGCAATATTAATGATAGCTGATGCGGTAGAATCTGCTTCAAGAACACTAAAGGATCAGTCACAGGAAGAACTGGATGCTTTAATTAATAAAATTATTAAAGACAGACTGGATGACGATCAGCTTTCAGAAAGCCCCTTAACGCTTAAAGATATTAAAGTCATTGCTGCAACTCTATCCAGAGTACTCAGAAGTGTATTCCATAAACGTATTAAATATCAGGAATCTATTGAAGAAATTCAAAACAAAGAAGAATAAGCAGGTTATTGTGACACAGCTGAATATATTTTTAGAAAATAATTATCCGGATTTTATTATTAATGAAACTGAAATATATAATGCTGTTCTTAAAATGTCTGACTTTATTTTTTCAGAGAAAAATATTATAAATAAATCATGCCTTGCTGATTATTTGAATTCTGCAATTGTTTTTGACATTGTTCTTATGGATAATAAAAATATACAGCGTATTAATAAAGAATACCGGAATAAAGATATGCCGACGGATGTTATAACTTTTTCCATCTTTGCGGATTCACCGGAAACAGAACGTTTTGTTATAGATAATGAAATTTACCTTGGAGAAATAATGGTTTCTCTGGACAGAATAAAAGAACAGGCAGAAGAAAACCATATAGATTTTAAAAGCGAACTGTATTTTGTAATATCACATGGAATACTGCATCTTCTCGGTTTTGATCATCAAACGGAAGAAGACTATAATTTTATGGTTAACTGTCAGAATAAATCAAAGGCACTGGTGTTATGACTAAATTCAAATCTTCAAGTGTGGCGGAAAGTATTTTTAATGCAATAAGAGGATTAAAGCTTGCAATAAGCTCCCAAAGAAATTTTGTTATAGAAATCTTTATATCAATCTTTGTTATTGTATTCGCATTATTTTTAAAATTTTCATTAACTGATATCTGTATTCTTTTAATAATGATAGCGCTTGTTCTAATTTGTGAATTATTAAATTCCGCAATTGAATTTACTTTAGATGCCGTCTATAAAAATAATTATTCCAAGCTCGTTGAAATGGCAAAAGATATGTCTGCAGGCATGGTATTATTAATAGCCTGTATAAGCGTTATTATCGGATGTCTTCTTTTTGGCTCCTACATTTTAAAATTATTTTTTAAGTAAAAAAAAAGACCGAAAAATTCGGTCATACAGTTTACGAGTGAGAGTGGAATATGTATAGCTTTATAATACTTGTTTAAATAAGTGTTCGTATATTAACCGTATGTATATTCTTAAGGATTATCTTTTAAGGTTTTTCAAGGTTAAATATTTTTCTGACTATTTATTTTGTTTACAATATGACCGTTTTATAAAATTTAAAAATTCTTTCTATCGCATAAATAAAAAAGACACTTGGTTAAGTGTCTTTTTTATTTATGCGATTTCTTCATTCGTCTTAAGTTTCGGAATATCATCATCTTTCTTTTTTAATTCTTCATTCTTTGTAGGAAGTTTTATGAGTTCCGCAACCGAGTCTTTTTTCTTGTTAACCATATCGGCAGTAACAGTAAACTCTTTCACTCCCTCTCTTTCAGGTATTTCATACATTATGTCAAGCATAATTTCTTCAACTATCGAACGCAGCGCTCTTGCACCGGTTTTTCTTTTTATTGCTTCTTCAGCAATAAGATTAACCGCTTCCGGTTCAAATTTTAAATCTACACCGTCCATATCCAATAAGCACTGGTACTGTTTTAAAAGTGCATTTTTAGGCTGAGTTAATATATTTTTTAACATTGACTCATCCAGCGGATCCAAAACCGCATATACGGGAACTCTGCCTATAAACTCAGGAATCAGACCGAATTTGAGTAAATCTTCGGGCTGAAGTTTTTTGAGCATTTTTGCAGCTTCCAATTCTTTTTCCGCCTGAGTTTTAGCCATACCGGCTCCAAAACCTATTGTCGCAGAATCTCCTGCCCGTCTTTCGACAATTTTATCCAACCCTACAAAAGCTCCGCCGACTATAAATAGTATATTAGCCGTATTTATCTGAATAAATTCCTGATGCGGATGTTTTCTTCCACCCTGAGGCGGAACATTTGCAACGGTGCCTTCAATCATCTTCAAAAGAGCCTGCTGTACACCTTCACCCGATACATCTCTTGTTATGCTCGTATTTTCGGATTTTCTTGAAATCTTATCAATTTCATCAATATAGATTATGCCTCTTTCTGCTTTTTGAGCATCAAAATCAGCATTTTGATAAAGTCTTAGCAGAATATTTTCAACGTCATCACCTACATATCCCGCTTCGGTTAACGTTGTTGCATCAGCAATAGCAAATGGTACATCGAGCATTTTAGCAAGGGTCTGAGCCAATAATGTTTTACCGCTTCCCGTAGGACCTACAAGTAAAATATTGCTTTTTTGAATCTCTACCTGTTTTTCATCCACTGTAGCATTATGTGCAATTCTTTTATAATGATTATATACGGCAACGGAAAGAACTTTTTTTGCATCATCCTGTCCGATAATATACTCATCAAGATATTTCTTAATTTCATGAGGCTTGGGAACTTTTGTTATATCAGCTTCTTTAGCCTCTATATCATCAGTTTTTTCTTTATTTTCAAGAAATTCTTCATCCAATATTTCATTGCATAATTCTACACATTCATCGCATATATACACATCAGGACCGGCAATAAGTTTTTTAACCTGTTCCTGAGTTTTTCCGCAAAATGAACATTTAAGACGGCTGTCGTCGTGTACTGCCATTAAATTATCTCCTGATTTGGTTTTGGTTGTGTATTTACCGTTACTACTTTATCAATCATTCCGTATTCTAAAGCTTCTTCGGGAGTCATAATATAGTCTCTGTCAGTATCTTTTTCAATCTTCTTAATAGACTGTCCCGTATTTTTAGCTAAAATTTCATTTAATGATTTTTTGATTCTTACAATTTCAGCTGCCTGAATTTCTATATCGGTTGCCTGACCTTGCGCCCCGCCTAACGGCTGGTGAATTAATACTCTTGAATGAGGCAGTGCCATTCTTTTTCCCGGAGTCCCTGATGACAGCAGAAATGCACCCATTGATGCGGCCTGCCCAAGGCATATCGTTGACACATCTGCCCTTATGTGCTGCATTGTATCATATATTGCAAAGCCGGCAGTTACGCTTCCTCCCGGTGAATTAATATAGAGCATAATATCTTTTTCAGGATTCTCGCTATCCAATAAAAGAAGCTGAGCAACTATCAGATTTGCAACCATATCATCTATGGGAGTACCTAAGAATATAATTCTTTCTCTCAGTAATCTTGAGAAAATATCAAATGATCTTTCTCCTCTGCTTGATTGTTCTATAACTACGGGTACAAAACTCATTATTTTTTTCCCTTTCTAACCTGTTTTTATAATTATTTTTTATAACTTACTTTTGCATTGTCTATTAATATTTTAGTAACTTTTTCGGTTATTATCTGCTGGTTTATGGAATGGAGCAAATTTACATTTTTTCTTATTTCCGCAACTATATTGTCCGGTGTAGTCCTATAAATTCCGGCCAAATCCGAAATTTTAGTTTGAATATCTTCTTGCGTTACCGATAAATTTTCATTTTGTGCAATTTTTCCGACTATCAAAGAAGTTTTTATTCTTTTTAAAGCTTCTTCTTTCATTTGCTCATATACTTTTTGATGACCTTCTTTTTCAAGCATTTTATCAAAATTACCGCCCTGCATATTTATTCTTTGTTTAAATTCCTCCATTAAAGCTCTTACTTCACGGTTTATCATGGATTCTTGAACATTAATGGGTGTTTTTTCAATTAAAACTTCATATATCTTAGCAGCAGTTCTTTTTTCATTTTCTGCTTTTGCGGTATTATCGGCATATTTTTGTATATCTTCCTTCAGAGCAGCCAAAGTTTCAAATTTTGGATTAACTTTTTTTGCAAATTCATCATTTATCTCCGGAAGAATTTTTTCTTTAATGGCATTTAATTTTATATTAAATTCAGCATCTTTACCTTGCAATTTTTCATCGTGATATTCATCGGGGAATTTAACATTTATTTTAAATTCTTCTCCTGCTTCTTTATCAACAAGTTGTTCGGCAAATCCCGGAATAAAGTTCGAGTTTGCAAGATCAAGCATATAATTCTTTGCTGAACCCCCTTTTATTTCTTCACCGTCAACATACCCGTTAAAATCAATATTTACTATATCCGTATTTTTTGATTTTCTGTCTTTTATATCGTTTAATGAAGAAAATCTTTCCGCAAGATTTTTAAGTTCTTTATCTATAATATCTTCCGCATTTTTATATTCTTCAATTTCAATTTCAAGACCTTTGTACTCATTTAAATTAACTTCGGGTTTGAGTTCAAACTTGGCAACAACCTGAAGTGAATTGTCATCTTTAAACTCATAAGATTCTATGCTTGGTGCGGAAACCAAATCAAATTTATTCTCATCAATTGCCGTTTTAAATATTGAAGGAAGGAGACTATCCAGAACTTCTCTTTGCAATGCGGCTATACCCACATATTTTTCCAGAATGTTTTTAGGTGCTTTTCCCTGTCTGAAGCCCGGAACACGAACTCTTTGCGAGAGTTTTTTACATGCTTTATCATATTCCAAAGAGGAAATCGAAGGCTCTATTTCTATATTTAATTTTACTTCATTATTATCCAGTTTTTCAATCGTTACCGTCATTTTATATCCTTTTCTAGTTTTTTATTTATCTAACGCATGCCCTTTTTGTAAAAAATAAATTAGCCAAGTACAGATATAATTATACCATAAATATATTTCTTACAAATAAAATAAGCAATTTAGAGGAATTTACAAAATGAAAATTATACAGGCAGACATGCCCGAATGTGCTATAATAAATATACGGAAGTATAAGAGAGGTTTATTTATGAAAAGGTTACTAACTGTTTTATGCTTGGTTTTTACAACAGCTGATATATCGTCAGCTTCGGCTTTGGGAGGTTATGATGCCGGTGCTCTTAACAGCCAGTATATGCGAGATTTAAGAGTACATGAAGCCGAAACAAGAGCAAGAAATAATAACAGTGCAATAATAAGTACAAAAAAACTTCCTAAACAGGAAATTACAAATGCCGAATTAAAAGCGGTTATATTTATTAACAACAGTGCAGTTCCGTCAGAAGAATTATTAACTGTCATACAGGATAAAATTAATAAGCCGATGAGTCCCGAGAATATTTCCGCCATAAGAAAAGATATTATGAAATATTATCAATCCAAAGGATATTATTCTGCTGTTGCTCTCATTGCGTCACAAAATGATAAAGACGGCGAACTTGTTATTGAAATTCAAGAAGGCGGCAGGGATTCTATACAGATTCAAGAATAAATTTAAATTATATATCTTAAAATAATCGGACAGTGGTTAAAACGGCTGTCCGATTATTTTTATATTGAGCAGCCGTAAACTGATAAAGAATATCAGTATTTTAGTCTGATATTTTCAGTTTACGGGAAGTATGCTATGGGCAGAGTGCCGAAAATATGTTTTGTCTGGTTAGTAATTATCATTTTTATGCCTTCTTGCGGAGCATATAATTTTGAAATAGAAAATACTGCCGATAATCCGCGGCTTGTTAATCTAACTCCGCAGCAGTTTAAAACTTTAGATACGATAGAAAAAAGAATTTATTCTAATTCTTTCAGTTTTGAAAATACAATAGACAGGATAGAAAGACTTGAGCTTGACTTTTTTCAAAGTATACAGAAAGGATCTCCAACCCAGAGGATTAATGCATTAAAAATTGCCAGTTCGCGTGCTGCCGTCCGCGGTACGGCAATGACTCCGATGATGGATGCCACCTTTAATAAAAAATACATAAACCCGAGAGGTGAAGACAATATGTACTATGATGACGTAGGAATTATCGACGGACTTATCAGAGTCTGGTGGCCTGATTTTTATGCCAAAATTTCCGAATACAGAAGATATAAAGAAGCTAATTTTTTCTAGTATTCAAGAACAGACAAACAAATAAATGCAATTTAAACAATTCAACAGCAAAAACTTGCAAATAACATAAAGTCCGTTTTTCTGTTAAAGTATAAAATCATAATTTATTTAAAAGGATTTTCAAGCATAATTGTCTGATCTCTATCAGGTCCCACGCTTATTATTTTTATGGGTATACCAACAAATTCCTCAAGTTTTTGCAGATAAATTCTGGCATTTTCAGGCAAATCTTCCATTTTTTTTGCTCCGGAAATATCAGATTTCCAGCCTTTAAATGTTTCATAAACAGGTTCTAAATATTTGTGCAGATTTATGTTTGTCGGATAATTTTTATAAATTTTACCGCTGCGACTGTCTTTATAAGCAACACAAACTTTAAGCTCATCAAAATCATTTAGCACATCTATTTTTGTAATTGCCATCTCCGTAAGACCGCCCGTTAAAATACAGTATCTTGATAAAACGGCATCAAACCAGCCGCATCTTCTCGGTCTTCCGGTTGTTGTTCCAAATTCTCCTCCGATATTTCTTATTTTATCGCCAGTTTCATCGGTAAGCTCCGTAATAAACGGTCCTTCGCCAACCCTTGTAACATAAGCTTTCGTGACACCTATAACATTATCAATATGGGTCGGACCTATTCCGCTTCCGATTGCAGCCCCGCCCCCTACAGGGTTTGAGCTTGTTACATACGGATATGTACCGTAGTCAATATCAAGCATTATACCTTGTGCACCTTCAAACAATATTTTCTTATCTTCTTTTAAAATTTCAGAAAGATTCTCAATCCATTCATTACATACATATGGCCTGAATATTTCGGCATATTTTTTACAATATCGCAGCATTTCTTCTTTTGAATATGTTTTTGTTCCGTAAACAAGTTCAAGCATTTTATTTTTCAAGGGCAAAATTGCATCCAAACGAATATTTAAAAACTCCTCATCATACAAATCTTGAATTTTAAGACCATATCTTCCTACCTTATCCGAATATGTGGGTCCTATGCCTTTTTTTGTAGTACCGATTTTATTTTTACCCGATGTATTTTCACTTATTCCGTCTATATCGATATGATACGGCAGTGTAACGGAAGCAAGCGGGCTTATTTTAAGACATGATAAATCCACTCCCCGGCTGATTAAATCCTGTGTTTCTTTAAGAAAAGTTTCAGGGTGTATTACAGTTCCCGCGCCGATAAAACAAAACTTATTTTTATACAAAACACCCGAAGGAATAAGATGAAATTTATAAGTTTCGTTATTAACAACAACTGTATGACCGGCATTGCAGCCGCCCTGATACCTTATGACAACATCAGCATATTCCGCCAGAAGGTCGGTTATTTTAGCTTTACCCTCATCTCCCCATTGTGCACCCACTACAACAGTATTTCTCATAAAATGCCCTTTCATCGGAATGTTTTACTTTTAAATTATAGAACAAAGTATAATTATGAGAAACCAAAAATATTTTAATTTTAAATAAATTTACCTAGTCTTTTTTCTCTAATCTTTTTCCCTAATTGTTTCTTTATATTCATTTTTTTATGATATTATTATTCAAAACAGATAAAAACTCATTGACGGTAGAATAATTATACTTTATAATAGGAATGGTATATTTTGTGATAGAAAATATCGGAGCTAAATATGAAAAATAATTTTTATAAAAAAATAGTAGATTTTCTTTAAGGTAATAATGAAGTTAAATCATCTGCAGAAGATGCGGTCTCCGGTGATATCACTGATGAAGCTTATATAGATGATGTATTCTTTGACGGAGCAGATACAAGAATAGCTGACGCAGCTCATAAAGCCAGCTTTTAAACATACTCTATCTAAATAGTACTTGTTCAGCTGTTTTATGTTGTATCCTTAATTTTTTAAGAATCAGTATTATATATAATAAATTTACGTTATATGAGTTTTATATTTTTGCTCCGGCAACAGCTTTATATAATCCTATCTGGTTTATAAAATAGTCTGTTTTGTCTGATACAAGCTTTTTTTCCGTTACAAGCAGTGTTTCTCTTTTTTGTAATAAATCAAGGTTTGAAATTATGCCTTCTTCATACTTTAAGTTTGTATAATAAAAATCTTGTTTTTCCGCTTCATAACTCTCAAGTGTTTTAATATACTTTTCATTATCAAGCTTTAAATCGCAAAGAGCATCATTTATTTCCTGTATGGCTGTTAAATTTGTTTTTTTATAGTTTTCTATTGCCTGATTATATTTATTTTTTTGCAATTTAAGATTTGCTATCCTGCTGCCGCCGGTAAATAAAGGCAATAGCGCCCCGGCTCCTAGTAATCCGAGCGAATTTGTCCAATCTAAACTTGAAAAATATTTTGTTGTATTAAAAGAGATAAGCCCCAAAATATTAATACTCGGCAGAAAATCTTTTTTTGCTGCCCTTATGTCAAGTCCTGTTTTTTCAAGTTTCTTTTCGGCACTTAAATAATCGGGTCTTGCCTGTATTACATCGGAAGAAATATAGTCGGGAATTGTTTTTTTGGTTGTAATATCATCAAAAGAAATTCTTTTAAAATTTTCTGTATTGTCAGGACTCTCACCAATTAAAACCGCAAGCATATTAAGCATTTTTTTCCGTGATTTTTTAAGCTCCGTTATATCACAGTTAGCACGTATAAGGGCTTTATTCGCACTTACGGTATCCGCAGTTGAAACCAAGCCCTGTTCATTACTTATTTTCATTAAATCATATATTTTTTCTCTATCAGCAATTATTTCTTCTTGAATATCAATCATTTTATCAAGTTTTACAATGTTATAGTATACGCTGCCGGCTGCACTTATTACCGATATGTAAGCAGCCTTTTCATTTAATTTTGATATTTCAACAATTTTATCCATAGATTTTGTACGGTCACGATTTTTTCCAAATAAATCAAGTTCATAATTTGCATAAATCGGTAAAGATAAAAGACCGTCAGAATTTGTTAATCCGGGTAATTTATATAAAGCGGGAACAGCTCCTATACCGATTGACGGCATTTCTTCCGCCCGTTTTAAATTCTTGTTTTCAAGGGACTCTTCGACTTTCAATGACGCGATTTTTAAATCATGATTACATTGAATCGCTTTTATAATATATTCCGTTAAATAAGAATCATTGAAGTCTTTCCACCAATCTATATTTACAGTTTCAATAACATTTTCTTCTCCGGCGGGTTTTTTCTTTAAAAATGCATTTGCAGGTGCAATATTAATAGAAATGCCAAATATTAACAATATCGCCGTTAATTTTTTAATTTTCATTTTATCCTCAAAATCTGTTGCAATTAACAGTATTATATACTAATATACATATGTGGTAAATACAACAAGTGGTAAAAACAACAATGAAAAAATCAATTAAAGACAGAATTCACTATACGGAAGGTATGTTTTATCAAATACGAATAACCTCGAGATACTTGTCATTAATGGGGAGTCAGGCTTTTGAAAGACTTAATATTAATATATCTTTTGAAGAATATATAATACTCGACATTATTTCATATAACGAAGGAATTTGCCATAGAGACTTAGCTAAAATGCTTTTAAGAGACAGATCAAACATAGGCAAGATTGCTTCAAGTCTTGAAAAACAAAAATTAATTAAAATTAAGATGGATGTAAGAAATAACAGAATGATTAAACGAATATATATTACGGAAAGCGGAATAAAATTATGTAATGATATTTATATAAAACTGGAACCTTATATAAAAATTTTTAATGACAATATAAGCAAAGAGGAACAGAATTTCATTTGTAATCATCTTACCAAGTGCAGACAATTGCTTGAAGAAATTGTACAAACCGGAATTTAGGAGAAATAATGACCAATATTGAACCAAAAGAAGCAAAACATAATTATAAAAAAACAGTAATTATAATTGTATGTTTTACTGCATTTATTGCCGCAGCGGTTTTTTACTTTAATTCATTAAAATACCAGTCAACAGATGATGCTTATATTGAAAGTGATTTGATACAAATAGCGCCGAGAGTTTCGGGCCAGATAAAAGCCATTTATATTGAAGATAACCGGAAAATAAAAGAAGGGGATTTGGTTGCAAAAATAGATGATACGGATTATAAAATAAGACTTGAACAGGCTCAGGCCGCATATGAAAAAGCTTTATATTCCCAGAAAGTTGCAAAAGCAAAATTAACCGCAATAAATTCTGAAATTAACCTTGCTAAAAAAGATCTGGAAAGGTATAAAAACCTTTATAATGCAGGTGCGGTTTCAATGCAGACTTTAGACAGCGCACGGACAAAATATGATAATACAAAAGCAAAGCTGCTTGCGGCAGAAGAAGACATTCTGTCTTCTTCAAACGATAAAGTTGCAGATGCAAATTTGAGGGTATTAAAAGCACAGCGTGATCAAGCAGCATTAAATCTTGAATATACAAATATAAAGGCTCCAAATTCCGGCACCGTTACAAACAGAAATGTTGAGAAAGGAAAGTATGTTCAAACGGGACAGCCTTTGTTTGCAATAGTAACCGATAAAATCTGGATAGAAGCCAACTTTAAAGAAAATCAAATCGGGAATATGAAACCGGGGCAAGATGTCATTATAAAGATTGACGCATACCCCGATAAGAAATTTAAAGGCAAAATAGACAGTATACAAAAAGCATCAGGTGCAAAATCAAGTCTGTTTCCGCCGGAAAATGCCGTAGGCTCGTTTGTAAAAATTGTTCAGAGAATTCCCGTTAAGATCGTATTCACCGAGGAAATTAATTCTGATGAATACAATATCTCTGCAGGGATGAGTGTTGTTCCCAAAGTGAAAGTCAAATAAATATGCCTGATGTATTAACGGAAAATACGGAAAAATGGCGACCTAAATATAATCCCTGGATAGTCACAATCCCTATAGTAATTGCTGCTTTTATGTTTGTATTGGATGAAACAATCGCAAACGTTGCGCTTTTACATATGGCCGGAAGTTATTCCGCTTCAAGAGAAGAAGCATTATGGATTCTGACAAGTTATCTTATTGCTTCCGGTATTATTATTCCGGCCGTTGACTGGTTTTGTAAATTAATGGGAAGAAAAGCCTTTTTTATGTTCAGTATTCTGCTTTTTGTCTGTTCATCATTTTTATGCGGAATATCTAATACACTTGCAATGATGATATTTTCAAGAATACTGCAAGGACTCGGCGGCGGCGCATTATTGCCCCTGGCACAAGCCATACTGCTTGAAAATTTTGATATAAAAGACAGAGGCAAGGCAATGGCTCTTTTAGGTATGGTTGTTGTAATTGCTCCTATTATAGGACCCGTTATAGGCGGATGGATTACGGATAACTTTCACTGGTCATGGATTTTCTTTATAAATATACCAATAGGAATTATTACGATTTTCCTGGCAAAATATTTGCTTGAAGATCCTCCTTATGCAAAACAACAAAAAAATGTCAGGATTGACACTATCGGTTTTTTCCTGTTAACGGTATGGCTTGTTACATTGCAGATAATACTTGACAAGGGTAATAATGCAGACTGGTTCCAGTCCGTATGGGTAAGAAGAACAGCAATTTTAAGTATTCTTGCTGCCGTATTATTTTTTGTTTCACAAATAAAGAACAAAGATTCTTTAACTGATTTAAGTGTATTTAAAGATAAAAACTTTTTTGTAGGAACGCTTGTTCAGATAATAGTTTATTTCGTATTACTTGCATCAATGGCAATTCTGCCCCAGTTTTTACAGACACTGATGGGATATAACGCATACTTAAGCGGACTTACCATGATGCCTAGAGGAGCAGGAAGCTTTATATCGGTAATATTAAGCGGGCTTCTTGCAAACAAAATCGATAACCGGTTATTATTAGGCTTGGGGCTGATTTTTATAGGAATTGCAGGATTTCAACTAAGCAGCGTAAATCTTGAAATATCAATGTCAAGTATTGCAGTTCCCAACTTTATTTTAGGACTGGGTATGGGATTTTCTTTAGTCCCCAGTATTGCACTTTCTGCCGTAACTTTAAACAATACCCAGATGACAAATGCTTCGGGGCTTCAAAGTTTATTAAGAAATATCGGCGGGGCAATAGGTACATCAATATCAGGAACCATGATATCAAGATGTGCGCAGGCACATCAATATAATATGGTTGGTCATTTAAATGAATTAAATCCCGTATATCAAACTCATTTAAGTACAATTGCTTCAGGATTGAGTCTTTATGCCGATCCGGTAACGGCAGAATATATGGCGCAAAATCTTCTTTATAATCAGCTAATACAGCAGGCAACCCTTCTGGGGTTTGTTGATACATTCAGGATGTTTTCCATTGCCGCAATGATTATTATTCCGACCCTGTTTCTTCTAAAGAACATTAATTATAAAAAAGACAGCATAAAAAGTTGAATATAACAGCTTATTAATTTTTATTAAAACATGTTTTATTTTTTTTATAAAAATAGTATTATAAATACAAAGGAATGGAATATATGTTAAACAAAAAAGTGAAATCAATAATTCTTGCTGCCGGCAAAGGCACAAGGATGAAGTCGGAACTGCCAAAAGTTCTCCATTCCATTTTTAATAAGCCGATTTTAGGCTATATTATTGATGCAATAAATAAAACTGATTATATTGATGAAAATTTTGTTATTGTCGGACATGAAGCAAAAAAAGTAGAGGATTTTGTCAGTCAAAATTATAATAATGCAAAATGTATACTTCAATCACCGCAGCTGGGTACAGGTGATGCGGTAAATAAGGCAGTTCCCTTTTTAAAAGATTTTGACGGATATGTTATTGTTATATGCGGTGATACCCCTTTAATTACAAATGGAACAATTAAAAATTTTATTGAATTTCATGATAATAACCATGCCGACTTAACCGTTATGTCCGCCATATTTGAAAATCCGAAAAATTACGGCAGAATTATAAGAGACAGAAATAATAAATTTACTGCAATAATAGAAGAAAAAGATGCTACATCAGAACAAAAGGCGATAAAAGAAATCAATGCCGGGATTTATTGCATTAATTGGAGAACCGTTTCAAACGCTTTCGGCTCTCTTAAAAACGATAATGCACAGGGAGAATATTACCTTACGGATATTGTAAAATGGGCAGTTAATGAGAATTTAAATGTTCAGTCATATATAATTGATAATAACGAAGAAATTTTCGGTATCAACTCTAAAGTACAGCTCGCAGAGGCAACAAAATTATTAAATCAAAGAACACTTACACGTTTTATGGAAGAAGGAGTTATTATTGTTGACCCTTCTTCAACATTTATATCGCCCGAAACTTCAATAGGAACCGATACTATAATTCTTCCGAATGTTTATATTACAGGTAAAAATATAATAGGAGAGAACTGTAAAATCGGACCGTGCGCACATATTCGTGACGGTGCCGTAATAGGAAATAACGTAAGAATAGGTAATTTTGTCGAGATAAAAAAATCAACAATAAAAGATAATACAAATGTATCTCATTTAAGTTATATCGGCGACAGTGAACTCGGCTCTCACGTGAATATAGGGGCAGGTACTATTACTGCAAACTATGACCCCATTTCAAAAGTTAAAAGTAAAACAATTATAAAAGACGGTGCAAATACAGGATCAAATTCAGTATTGGTAGCTCCGGTTACAATAAATGAAAAAGCATCCGTAGCGGCAGGCAGTGTTATAACTAAAGATATAGAAGCATATTCGCTGGCGGTCACAAGACCGCCTTTAAGAATAATATCCGATTGGGTAAAAAGAAAATTTGAACAGCTTTCAGGAGGCAATAAATAATGGAATTAGAATTGGCATTTCCTCAGGGTGTAAAAACCATCAGTCCTACACATGACATAAAACTGTTTTCCGGCAGATCGCATATGGAACTGGCACAAGAGATAGCAGACTATCTGGGAACAACCGTGGGACCTATGATTGTCAAAAACTTTGCGGATGGTGAAATTTATGTACAGGTACAAGAAAGTATAAGGGGCGATGATGTTTTCATTGTACAGCCTGTATGTAACCCCGTTAACGAAAATCTTATGGAACTGCTGATTATAATAGATGCATTTAAGCGTGCCAGCGCAAAATCCATTACTGCCGTAATCCCCTATTACGGTTATGCAAGGCAGGATAGAAAAACCTCAGGCAGAGAAGCAATAACCGCAAAACTTGTTGCCGATTTACTCACAACGGCAGGGGCAGACAGAATTCTTGCAATGGATTTACATACAGGACAAATTCAGGGCTTTTTTAACATTCTTGTTGATCATATTTATTCGACTTCTGTTGTTGTTGATTATATTAAAAAATTAAATATTCCTCAGGAAGATCTGGTAATAGTAAGCCCTGATACAGGCGGCGTTGCAAGAACAAGATATTTTGCAAAACAGATGAAATGCCCTATGGCTATTATAGACAAAAGAAGAAACCGCCATAATGAAGCCGAAGCGGTAAATGTTATAGGTGATATTAAGGGTAAAACATGTTTAATGTACGATGATATGATTGATACGGCGGGAACAATATGCGGTGCGGCAAAACTTTTAATGCAGGAAGGAGCAAAGGATGTATACGTATGTGCAACACATGCCGTCTTTTCCGGACCGGCTCTGGAGCGATTGGAAGAAGCTCCGATTAAAGAGGTAGTTGTCACAAACACTATTCCGTTAAAGAGAAGCTATATACCGTCAAAAATAACACAATTAAGTGTTGCTCCACTATTAGGCGAAGCAATATCACGAATTCATGACGGAGAATCCGTAAGTTCTTTGTTTGGTTTTGAAAAAGAATACGATCAATGATTTCTTATTAAAATTAAATTTGCCTGTTATGTCTTAAATATTCATAACAGGTATTTTTATTTCTTTTATAATAAAAGTAAGCTAAAATAATTATAAAAGGATTTTGTCAATGTATTATAAAAGCTGCCAGTGGGTAAACAGAGGAATAGAGTTCAGGACGGATTCTTTGCGCTTATGCTGCTATGGCTATTTACAAGGAAGAGAAACAGAATATCAGACCACCATAAAAGAAAATTACCACGGCGAGCTTTTGGACTGGAATGAAATATTTAATTTTAAAGAACAACAAAAAAATATGCATAAAAAAGGGCAATATCTTGACGCATGCAAAGACTGCATATACCTTTTTGAAAAAGAATGGGATGAAGAAAACTATATAAACCATTTTACCTTTAACCATTGGACAAAATGTAACTGCAGCTGTACATACTGTTATACAAAAGATAATAAAAAAGCATTTAATTCATATAAAGAGTATCCTCTATACCCGATAATAAAAGATATGTTTAAAAAGGGAGTAATTAAACACACGGAAGAATCCTGCATAATATTCGGAGGGGGAGAACCTACAATCTTACACGAATTTGATAAACTTATAGATTTGTTTCTGGATGAAGGCTGTAAAAATATAAGAATAAACTCATCGGGAATTAAATATTCAAAAAGCATAGAAAAGGGTTTAAAATCAGGTGCCATAAGTCTTGTTATTTCAACAGATGCGGGATGCAGCAAAACATATGAGAAAATAAAACAGGTAAAAACTTATAAAAAAGTTTGGGAAAATATAAGAAAATATGCAAAATCTCAATCAAAAGACGATTTATTAAAAGTAAAATTCATTCTGTATCCCGGAGTTAATGACAACTATGAAGAAATAAATAAATGGTTTGATGAAGTTGTAAAAAACAATGTTAAAGCCGTAAGCTTGAGTGTAGAACAGGATTGGTATAATACTCACCAGCCTGAATTTACACCCGAAATATATGAACAGATATCTTATATGGAAAATAAAGCCAAGGAATTACGGCTGGATATGGAAATATACTGCGAGGCACTTGCTGTGCTTCGTGAACATAAAAATTAATCTGCGGAACAAACCGAACAAATCTGATTTGACAGTTCTTTTTTTATTCTTTCAACAAGTATATGTTCAATAGGAGAATCATCATCTTTTTTCAAATAAACATCTTTTATACCTGCCTGAACAATAAATCTTTTGCACAATATACATATAAAATTATGACCGTAAATGTACATTGTAGCATTTTGGCATCTGTCCTGACCTGCCTGAATTATTGCATTTTGTTCCGCATGTATGCTTCTGCAGGTTTCATACATAGTACCGGAAGGAATATTATTTTCAATGCGGAAACACTTGCCGAGTTCCATACATGAAATAACTTTAGACGGAGTTCCATTGTATCCCGTTGCCTTTATTTTCTTATCTTCGCCTACTATTACCGCACCGACATGCGCTCTTAAACAGTTTGATCTTGATGCACAAGTCTTTGCTATTTCCAGGAAATACTCATTCCATTCTTTAACCATACATACCCCTTTTCCTTAATCCTAATAATACCAAATTTTGGCATGACTTCATAATAAGTAACAATATTTTGTAAAGTATTTATTCATATTTAATTTTTAAATTAAAATTAAATTATGACTGAGGTTAAGTTAATACAGGATGATAATAAAAAATCGTGGATTAGTACTACGGGTTACAGAACTCTGATTATTTTAAAATCACTCATTGAAAAAGACAGATCAATAGATGAACTTATTGAAGTTTTAAAAAATAATTCAATAACAGCTAAATCGGTTTCTAAAGATACTGTCCGTCTTACAATCAATACTTTAAAGACAGCCGGATGTATTTTTGAAAAACCGAAAAAAGCAAACGGATATAAATATCATCTTATATATCATCCTTTTGTATTAAAACTTACCCATAAGGAACTCAAAGTTTTAATAAAGCTGCGTGAAAAACTTGCGGAAAATCTTCCCTGGAACACTGTTCTGGATATTAATGCTTTATATAAAAAAGTATTAATGGTAACGGCAGATAAAAATCAAATGCAGGATGTTGAAAATACAAGACCGTTAAAAGATGTAAATGAAACAATCTTATATAAAATATCAGATCCCAAATTGGAAGGAAAAAAAGTTCAAATAAAATATTTCTCACCTAAAAACGGAATTGAAGATATTGATATTATTCCTCAAAAAATTTCTTATGAAAACGGAAAGATTTATTTATGGTGTTATATTTTCAAATATAACACTAACAGCATGCTAAATATTGAAAGAATAAAGAAAATAAATAATATTAACATATCAGAATCTTTTAATACACCGAATTCATACGAAGTTATATATAAGTTAACGGGTAATGCATTTAAAACTTTTGAACCTAAAGAATATGAACAGATAATAAAAAAAAATGAAGAATCATTAACCGTAAAAGCAAATGTAGCTAATGAATTCTGGTTTATTCAGAGAATGTTACTGTTCGGATGCGATTTTAATATAATTTCTCCGGATTTTTTCAAGGAAAAACTAATCAATAAACTTAAACTTATCAAAAGGGGATATGAACAATGAAAAAACCCGAAAAAAATTTTGATACAGGTTTAAGAATTCTTGAAATATTAAAAATTCTTCTTGAGCATGATTTAAGTAAAAATGAATTAATAAAAAAACTCAAGAATAATCAAAATATAGGGAGTGTATATACATATGAAGCATTTATAAAATATTTTAATACACTGGAAAAAACGGGGTTAAAATTATCAAAGTCAAAAAGAATATATAAATTGTCAAATGCTTTATTAAAAGTCGATTTAACAAAAAAAGAAAAAGCTGCTCTGTTTGAGCTTTTGAAAAATTTTCGGAAGCTGAATAACAAAAACTCCGAAAGTATTTTTGAAAATGCAGTACACAAAATAAGCAAGTATATTGATGAAGATATAAATTGCAAATTTGAAGAAATTATAAAGCTGGGTGAAGAATTAAATACAGCAAATATACAAAATAATCTTATTGCAGCATTAAAAAATTTATTGGCTGACAATCAATTAATAACCGTAACATATAAAAAAGCAACAGGCATACAAGAAACAATTACTGCCGAATTAAAAGAAATAACACAAAAAGGAAGCAATTACTTTGCCGTTTTCTATAATAATGAAATAGGCAGAAACAAAAAAATAAATATTGATTCTATTATTTCCTTAAAACAATCCCCCAGAAAAGTATCCGGAAATAAAAATACAAATACCGTTGTCTTTGAAGTATACGGAAGATTAGCCTCCTCATATAAATTAAAACCTTCAGAAAAAATGCTGGATTTTAATATTAATCGGCAGACTATATCAAATGCAGAAGAAGATAGGGACGCACTGTTGTTAAGACTTTTAAAATACGGTGAGAACTGTAAAATAATAAAACCCCAATCATTTAAAGAAGAATTTATATCCTTAACGGATCAAATAATAAAAAATCTGGAGTCAGGATAATGAAAAAAATTGCATTGATACCCATAGATAACAGACCTGTATGCTATAAACTTCCAAAACAAATTGCGGGACTTGCTAAAGAATACCAGCTTGTCTTACCTGATATTTCTTTATTGGGCGGATTAAAAAAAGATGCACAAATTGATAAGATTTTAAAATGGCTTGAAAATCTAAAAGATATAGACATTATAGTAATTGCACTTGATACCGTTGCATATGGAGGATTAATCCAATCAAGAATAAGTGATGATGATTTACATATAATAAAAGAAAGAATTAACCGTCTTAAAAATATTCTGAAAGAAAAAGACGTCAAAATATATGCTTTTTCAAGTATAATGCGAATTTCCGACAATAATATTAATGAAGAGGAAAAAAAATATTGGAACCATTACGGCACTAAGATTTTTGAATATTCATACCGAAAACATAAATATGAAACAGATAATTCTGACGAAAATTTAGCTGCTTTTAATAATACTGCCGAAAAAATACCGGAAGAAATAATAAATGATTATCTTGAAACACGAAAGCGTAATTTTGAAATTAATAAATATTATATAGAACTTGCAAAGCAGGGTTTTTTTCATACACTTGTATTTTCAAAAGATGATTGCGGCGAGTGGGGTCTAAATATAAAGGAAGCTCTGAGTTTAAAAAAATATTCCGAAAATTGCGATAACATTTATATAAAAACAGGTGCCGATGAAATTCCTTTAATACTCCTTTCAAGGGCAATAACAGAAGGAAAGCATATTAAGATTTCTCCTGTTTATTTAAATCCGGACAGTATAAATAAAATTTCAAAATATGAAGATATAAGCGTAAAAGAATCCGTTGAATCTCAAATAAAACTTGCGGGCGGAATGCTATCCGATAAGGAAAATTGTGATTTAATTCTGCTTATTAATAATTTTAAAACCGAACAGGGTGATTTTGTTGCAGATATTAAAACACAGCCTTTTAACGGCACGCTTGAACTCCCTGATAAACCATATTTTATTGCTGATATTGTAAATGCAAACGGTGCTGATAACAATTTTATAGAGAAATTATTTAAAAAAGATAATTTTAAACAGTTTTTCGGTTATGCGGGATGGAATACAACGTGTAATACTCTCGGAAGTGCTATATCAACGGCGCTTATATACTTTGCGGCAAAACATCCTGATAAACGTGCTTTTTTGAATTTACAGCTGACAAGATTTCTTGATGATTGGGCATATCAGGCCAACGTAAGACAGGAAATTAAAGATAATGCCGAAAATCTTAACAACGATATTATAAAAGAAAAAATGCATACGTTTGAAGAATGCCTGTTTAAAAAATTTGGCGTAAAAAGAATGAAAGCAAATTATTCTTTTCCGTGGAACAGATTTTTTGAAGTTGAAATTTCACTTAATTATATTTATACAAATATTCCGTTTATTGATATATTATTCTATGAGTGATATAACATAAAAATAGACTAATGTTGAGAGGAAAAGATGGAAAAAAATAACGAGAATTTACATATTTTAAGACACTCCGCTTCCCATATTATGGCGCAGGCTGTACAAAAGTTATTCCCGCAGGCAAAACTTGCAATAGGACCTGCCGTTGAGAGCGGTTTTTACTATGATTTTGATTTAGACGGACATTCTTTTACGGATGAAGATCTTGTAAATATTGAAAATGAAATGAAAAGTATTTTAAAACAAAATCTTACTTTTGAAAAATATGTAATTCCCGATGTTCAAAAACAAATAGATGAATTTAAAGCTCAGGGTGAAATTTATAAAGCCGAACTGCTTGAAGAGCATAAAAATGATAATCCGACTTTGTACTTAACAAAAGATAAAGACGGAAATGTATTATTCAATGATTTATGCTCCGGACCTCATGTACCTAATACCACATACATAAAAGGAAATGCAATAAAACTTTTAAAAGTGGCAGGTGCATACTGGCGAGGCAGCGAAAAAAATAAAATGCTGCAGAGAATTTATGCTACGGCATTTTGGAACAAAGAAGATCTGGAAAAATATTTGAATTTTTTAGAAGAAGCACAAAAACGCGATCACAGAAAACTCGGCGCACAGCTTGATTTGTTTTCCGTAAGAGAAGAAATCGGAAGCGGATTTGTATTATGGCACCCTAATTTAGCTGTTGTACGAGAAGAAATAGAAAATTACTGGAGAACAGAACACAGAAAAAGAGGTTATGTTATAGTAAATACTCCACAGCTTGCAAAATCAAAATTATGGGAGTTATCCGGACATATTGATCATTATAAAGAAAATATGTTTTTTATTCAAAAAGAAAACGAAGATGACGATCAATATATAGTAAAGCCTATGAATTGTCCTTTCCATATAATGATTTACCAGGCAAACAGATATTCATACCGATCGCTGCCTTTAAGAATGGCAGAACTCGGTACTGTTTACAGAAAAGAAAAGTCAGGTGCCCTATCAGGTTTAACGCGCGTACAAGGCTTTACTCAGGATGATGCACACATATTCTGCACACCGGAACAGCTCGTTGATGAAATTAATGCCATAATTGACTTTGTATCTGATACTATGAAAATCTTCAATATGAGCTTTGAAGTTGAACTCTCTACAAGACCCGAAAGCTATGTCGGCGATATTAAAAATTGGGAGCTTGCAGAATCAGGGCTTAAAGAAGCAATGGATAAACGCGGAATGAAATATGAAATTAACGAAGGCGACGGTGCATTCTACGGGCCGAAAATTGATTTTAAAGTTAAAGATGCAATCGGAAGAACATGGCAATGCGCTACAATTCAATTGGATTTTAACCTGCCCGAAAGATTCGAAATTAAATATCAGGACAAAGACGGACAAATGAAAACTCCGGTTATGCTGCACAGGGTAATATTCGGTTCCATGGAGCGTTTTCACGGAATATTAATAGAACACTATGCAGGCGCATTCCCGGTATGGCTTTCTCCTATGCAGGTTTGTATCGTTCCTATTTCAGAACGACATAATGATTATGCAAAACAAGTATACGATAAATTATTTGCCGCAGGCATAAGAGTAAAACTTGATGATCGCTCCGAAAGCATGGGGTATAAGATAAGAGAAGCTCTTCAGGATAATAAAATTCCTTATGTTCTTGTGGTCGGAGATAAAGAAATTGAAGAAAATAAAGTTGCAATAAGAATAAGAGGAATAGGAGAAGCCGGAAAACTAACCGTTGAAGATTTTACTCAAAAGACTTTGAACAAAATCCATACTAAAGCACAAGATTTAACTTTATAATCACAAATGTAAAATTCCGGGTTTTTACCGGTTTTTTATTACCGCAGTATAGCTGCGGTAAAATTTTGTTTTTATTTTAAATTTATACCATTATTAAATTAAATAAAGTTTTCGGAATAAATTTATTTTTGGAACTAAAATTCGTTAAAGATTGATATTTTAGTTATATAATAAGAATATGGAAATAATTGTTAACGGAAAAAATATACAGATTGCGGAAAATACTACAGTTCTTGATATTATTAAAATGCAGAATATCAAAACAACAATGTTTGCCGTTGAGAAAAATTTAAAAATTATACCGAAATATGAATATGATAAAACCATTCTTGAAAATGGCGATAAAATCGAGATAGTTAATTTTGTGGGCGGCGGTTAAATGAGAGTATTAGTCGGGATGTCCGGCGGTGTTGATTCTTCCGTTGCAGCACTGCTTTTAAAACAAAAAGGATATGAAGTTATCGGTGCTTCTATGTCGTTATGGGGCGAGGGAGAAGTATTCAGAAACTTAAAAGAAAAAATTAAAGCTAATACCCGGAAAGATACAACCCATTGTGCATGCTTAAGTCCCGACAAAACTAAAGAAATTGAACAAGCCGGGAGAATTGCGGAAAAATTGGGTATAGAGTTCTATGTAATTGACTGTTCAAAAGAATATGAAAAAAGAGTTATAAATTATTTTAAAGAAGAATACCTGCAAGGGCATACACCTAACCCTTGTGTATATTGCAACCGTTATATCAAATTTGATGTATTTCCGATACTGGCAAGAAAATACGGGGTTGAATTTGATAAATTTGCAACCGGACATTATGCAAAAATTGTTTATGAGAACGGAAGATATCTTTTAAAAAAGGGAGTTAATCCAAAAAAAGACCAGTCATATTTTCTTTACGGTTTAACTCAAGAACAGCTAAGTAAAACTTTAATGCCTTTAGGAGAATATACAAAAGAACAAATAAGAGATATCGCAAGAAAATATAATCTTGAAGTTGCCGATAAACCCGATAGTCAGGATTTTTATAACGGCGATTACAATGATATACTCGGTGCCGAACCAAAAAAAGGTAATATTGTTGATAAAAACGGTAAAATTTTGGGTACTCATCAGGGATTCTGGAATTTTACAATAGGACAGAGAAAAGGTATAGGAGTTGCTGCAGCCGCACCTTTATATGTAACCGAACTTAGAAAAGAAACAAATGAAGTTGTTGTCGCTTTTAAAGAAGATGCATTAAACAAAGGGCTTATAGCTGACAATATTGTATTAAGTGCAATTGAGGTTTTAAAAACTCCTTTAAATTGCCAGGTAAAAATACGCTCGGCGCAGGAACCTAAAGACGCCGTAATAAAACCATTAAATGACGGCAGAGTAGAGGTTATTTTTTCCGAACCTCAAAATCCGATTGCTATAGGACAGTCCGCTGTATTTTATGTTGGTGATACAGTCCTTGGCGGTGGTATAATAGATAAGGTGCTATGAATAAAGAACAATTGTTGAATCTTTATAATATGCCGCTTGATGAACTTTTAAACCGTTCATCAAATCTTGTTTCGGATAAAATCGAATTTTGTTCGCTTGTTAATGCAAGAAGCGGTAAATGCTCGCAAAATTGCAAATACTGCGCTCAGAGTGCTCATTATAGAACCGATATTGAAGAATATCCGTTAATATCTAAAGAAAAAACCATAAAAGCCGCTCTTGAAGCAAAAAAAAACGGCGTAATCAGATTTGCGGTTGTTACCTCCGGAAAATCACCTGATGAAGAAAATTTTGATAAAATTCTTGAATTAATTGATGAATTAAACAAAATAGAAGGAATTAAAAGCTGCGCTTCTATCGGAATTTTAAATGAAAATCAGGCAAAACTTCTAGCAAAACACGGTTTAAAAAGATTCCATCATAATATAAATACATCAGAATCATACTATAAAGATATTTGTACAACCCATAGCTGGCAAGATCGCTTAAATACCTGTAAGTTAGTTAAAAAATACGGTATGGAACTTTGCTGCGGCGTAATTCTCGGTATGGGTGAAACGGTTGAACAAAGAATTGAAATGGCTTTAGAATTAAGTAACATTGAACCCGACTCTATTCCCATAAATATACTTATGCCTATAGCCAAAACTCCTTTTGAAAACTATCATAATAAAATTGATGAAGAAAATATTTTAAGAACACTCGCTGTATTTAAAATTGCAAATCCTAAGTCAATCTTAAGATTTTGTGGCGGCAGAATGCGTTTATCCGATAAAAATCAGGAACTTGCACTTAAAACTTGTGTTGAAGGAATTTTGACGGGAAATTATCTCACCACAACAGGTAAAAGTCCTAAAGAAGATATAATAACTGTTAAAAAATTAAATAAAATACTTGCAGAAAACTAATGAACAGATATGAAAGAAATATACAGCTTCTCGGATTAGAAGCGCAAAAAAAAATATCAGAGGCAAAAGTGCTTGTGGCAGGAGCCGGAGGACTCGGCTCTACTGTTATATCAAATCTTGCTTCTTTAGGTATCGGTTTTTTAGGAATAATTGATAAAGATATTATTGAACCCTCCAATTTTAACAGGCAATATATACACCTTCCCGAAAATATCGGAAAATTAAAATCAGAATCCGCAGGCAACTGGGTGAAGTCTTATAATAATGATATTACAGTCAAAATATTTAACATTAATCTTAATACAACAAATTTTGAAAATATAGTCAAAGATTTTAATATCATAGTTGATTGCTTTGACAGTTATAAATCCAAATTTCTTTTAAATGATATTGCGGTAAAAAAGGATAAGATTTTAGTACATGGCGGAGCAAGCGGATTTTTAGGTCAAATTGTCACAATAATACCGCATAAAACCGCTTGTTTAAGATGCTTATTGTCCGAATCTGATGAGAATGAAAACATAGCACGGGGAACAGTAAGTCCTGTCGTTTCAACCATTGCGTCTTTGCAGTCACTGGAAGTATTAAAACTGATAATTAATCAATATAATTTGCTAACAAATCAGATTCTTGCCTTCGACGCATTAAAAACAGAATTCAGAAAAATAACTTTTGAAAGAAACAAAAACTGTCCCGTATGCAGTTAAGGAGAAATATATGAAAATATATGAAAATATGCTTAAACTCATAGGTAATACCCCGTTGGTAAAAATAAACAAAATGAATGACGGTTTTGCCGATATTGCAGCCAAGGTTGAATATTTTAACCCTGCAGCATCAATAAAAGACAGAACTGCACTTGCAATGATTGAAGATGCAGAGCAAAAAGGGTTAATAAAACCGCAAGAAAGCGTTATTATAGAACCTACCAGCGGAAATACGGGAATAGGACTTGCTCTTGCCGCATTAATTAAAGGTTATAAATTAATACTTACCATGCCTGAAACTATGAGCAAAGAAAGACGTGATATTTTAAAAGCTTACGGAGCCGAACTTATATTAACTGACGGTACAAAGGGAATGCAAGGTGCCGTGGATAAAGCACAAAAATTGCATGAAGAAATTAAAAACTCTTTTATACCACAGCAATTTAATAATCCTGCCAATACAAAAATACATTATGATATAACGGCAGAAGAAATATGGGCTGACACGGACGGTAAAGTTGATATCATTGCGGCAGGTGTAGGTACCGGTGGAACAATATCAGGCATTGCAAAAAAACTGAAAGAAAAAAATCCAGATATAAAAGCAATAGCAATAGAACCTGCCTCATCTCCGGTTATAACAAAAGGATATTCCGGCACTCATAAGATTCAAGGCATCGGCGCAAATTTTATTCCCAGGAATTATAACTCTGCCGTTGTTGATGAGGTTATCCCCGTGACTAATGAGAATGCAATAAATACAGCACTTGAACTTGCTAAAAAAGAAGGAATTTTTGCCGGTATATCATCGGGGGCGGCATTGTGGGCCGCATTGGAACTTTCAAGAAGAAAAGAGAATGAAGATAAACTGATTGTTGTAATTCTGCCCGACTCAGGTATGAGATATTTATCAAGTCCTATGTTTAACAATTAACAAAGTTTATATATTTCCTAAAATGTCCATATAAGAACACTTCAATCTAATGTAAAATTTGTTTATATTAATTAATATGTATATGTTCTAGAAAATGGGAGTAAACAAATGAATAAACTTTTAATTTTAGGCGCAATGGTCGGCATCGGTTTTGGTATTGCTAAATTTATAAATAAAAACAAAAAAGAAACTCAGCCTGAAAATGCAAATTAAAAATTAAAAAAGAAAAGCATTTCTGCTTTTCTTTTTTATAGTTTCTTCTTTAATATATCAAACAGTTTGTTTATATTCTTTCTGAGATCTTCATATGTTCCGTTATTATAAAGAATATAATCCCAATCTTTTATATTATCCAAAGCTGTTTCCGTATCGTCATCAGAAGCGGTAATTTTACCTCTTTTGGCGCGTTGTTCTTCATCAGCCTCAATTCTTACCGTGAAAGCTCCATTTTTTTTGAATAAATCCAGTTCATGTTTTACTCTTATATCAGTTACAATTATATTATCCGGATTTGAAATTATGGAATTAAGCCAGTAATCAGGGTCTATACTTCTTCCGTAATTTCCCAAGTCAATCAAATCCTGTCTGTACATTGACTTGTTTTTTTCTATTTCCTCTATACTTAATCCTGTTTTTTTGGAATACTCAGCCTTTATTGCATCGGCAATTCCTATTCTTTTATATCCTTTTAGCTTTTCTAATAGAATCTTAGCAACAGTATCCTTTCCGGAAAACTGTTTGCCGGAAAAAACTATGATTTTCTTATTATCATTCATTTTTAATACTTAAACTTATTCTGCGATCATCCGGATTAAATTTCAAAATGGTTGTTTGAATTTTATCACCAACTTTTAAGATAATATTATTTTGATTTTGATATTCTATAAGCTCATTATTCGGTAACAAAGCTTCAACTCCCGGAAATACTTCGACAAAAGCACCAAAATGCTTAATTCTGGTAACAGTTCCTTCAATTTTATCACCGTCTTTTATTTTATCTTTAGACTCAAGCCATGGATCTTTTTCAAGATTTTTAAGACTCAAACTAATTCTTTGTTTATCTTTATCAATTACAATAACTTCAACATTAATAATATCACCGACTTTTAGAATGTCAGACGGATGATCCACCCATCGCCATGAAATTTGAGAAAGAGGCAATAAAGCATCCAGCCCGCCAATATCAATAAAAGCACCAAAATCAGTAATTCTAACCACTTCACCCTTTAAAATTTGTCCTACTTCAACCGTATCAAACAAATCTTTTTTTGTTTCCTCTTTATCCTCCGAATATACTTTCCTGTTAGATAATATAAAGTTACCCTGTTGTATATCCATTGTAAGAATTTTTAATTCAAGTTTTTCTCCGACAACATCTTCCGTTGATTTCAACTTTAAATGGCTGGACGGAACAAAGCCCCTCACTCCTTTTACTTCAACTAAAACACCGCCTTTTACAGATGATACAATAACACCCTCCACGGTAGCATCTTCTGCTTTTAATTGCTCCAATTCGCGCCAGTTATATGCCATTGCAACTTTTTTATATGAAAGCATAAATCTGCCATCTTCGTCTTCTTCTCTTATAATTAAGAATTCATATTCATTATTCTTTTTCAATGTTTCTTCAATAGGTACATTTTTATCAACTACCGCCTCCTTAATAGGCACATATGCAGCTGTCTTAGCACCTATATCAACAATAACACCCGATGAGTCATAAGAACAAACTATACCTTTTACTAAGTCTCCCTTCTGAAAACTGTAATCATAGTTATTAAGCAAAGCCTCAAATTCAGCATCTGTACATATTTGTTCTGTCATGTCTCTTCAACCCTCACTAAAATGCATTAAATTTTACAACAATATTATACTGTTTTTTCCCTCTTATGTAAAGATTTGAGTACTATTAAATCTTCATTATCTTACATACACTTATCTTTTAAATACAAGAATAAATCAAAAGCCCCTTTTGGGGCTTGGAATTAACATATATAATTTTTAAAAAGAGAAAAGCTTACGTCATTATTTTTTAGTTTATTTAATGCTCTTATTTCTGTTTGTCTTATACATTCTTTTGTTACCCCGTAAAGTCTGCCTATTTCTTCAAGTGTTTGTTTTTCACCGTTATTCAATCCGAATCTTAATGTTATTACTTTTTGTTCTCTTTCTTTCAGGCTGCTGACAATCAAATTTTTAATATCCTTTTTCATTGCTTCATAATCAATTTTGCTTTGAATACTGCATTGTTTATCTTCAATTATATCGGCAAGTCTTACTTCGGAACCGTTGCTCATCCGGTAATTCCCTTCAAGAGATAATGTTTTCTTATATGCATTAAGAAAATTATCTATTTTATTTGTACTGATATTCATTTTTTCTGCAATTTCTTCTTTTTTTACAACTGTATTTCTCTTTTTTTCCATTTCTGATTTTATCTTTGAATATTTAGACAGAGTTTCTTGTATATAAACAGGAATTTTAACACTGTGAGATTGTTCAGAAATTGCCTTAAACATTGCCTGCTTAATCCACCAGGAAGCATATGTCGCAAATCTGTAACCAAATTTCCAGTTAAATTTATCGGCAGCAACCATTAAACCTATATTACCTTCCTGTATTAAATCGACTATCGGAAGTTTACTTGTGTGAATAACTTTTCTTGCTATTGTTATAACCAATTTTAAATTAGCCTTAATCAGATTTTGCTTTGCTTCAACTGAACCTTTTTTTGCTCTTTTTGCAAGCTCTTGTTCTTCTTCTAATGTCAGATTTTTAAATTTTGAAATTTCTTTTATGTAGTTCGTTAAATTAACATCAGAGAAAAGTGTATTGCCGGAATAAATCTCCGTTTCACAGTTAAAAATACAATTTACAGACATAATATACTCCTGATTATACTTATATACACACAATTTTTCTGCACGATGAAACAGCACAGAACAACAAATCTCTATGGAAAGAAACAACTAAAATAAAAACGGATTATTTTATGAAATATATCTATAGTATATACTTAATATATCATTTATGAAAAATTTTTTCAATCCTTTTGTTAAGAAAAGTAAACCCAAAATTCAAATTTGAAGAATTTCTGTAATATGTCTTTACAAAATAAACCTTTTAATTAAAAGTATTGAATTAAATTTTGGAAGAACACTCAAATATTATCTTTGAATATGGGATTCTGTATACATCATTCAAAACAGTAATTTTATCTATTTTAAAAAATTCAGAAATCAACTTTATATAATCATCTTTATTTCTTAAATTATTTCCTCTTTCATGGCGTAAGAAAAAATTTTGCAGTTTTGTATTTGAAACGGAATAGTTCATATCAGAAATTATGATTCTGGAGTTTTTGTGAATATGATTTTTTATATTGTAAAGTAATTTTTTGCTGCCGGAATCAGAAATACTTGCCAGTACCGCTTCACATATAACCACATCAAATTTTTTATTTAAAATAAATTCTTCTGCGGCATTTTGGCATATAAAAGTATATTCGGGATATTTATTTTTAGCAAAATTAATATAACTTTGCGAATAATCTATGCCTGTATAGTCTATATTTTTCGGAAAAAATTCAATTATATTACCGGTAGCACAGCCTATTTCAAGAATTGACTGTCTGCTTTGTGCCAGTACAAAGTTATTTGCATAGTTTTTCAGATATTTTCTACAGCCTATTAATCTTTGATACAAATTAAAGAAACATGCATACTTTAATATTCTTTTCATTCCGTATCCTTAAATCGTATAAAATAATATTAGAACAAAATCAGGAATTTTGCATGTTAATTCAAGGCAGTATCAATACACAAAGAACTCATTTAATTATAAAAAAATACAATGATTTATTGAATAAAGGTATATTATCTAATGAAATCATCGTAATTGTTTTAAATTCTTTTAAAAAAAGATTTTATATTCAAGAATTAAAAAAAATAAACAGTGAATGTGACATCAAGAATATTTTTACTTTTGCTGGATTATGCTACAATGCGTTTTTTGATAACTGGGAAAAAATTTCCGTTTTAATTAACAATAAAGATAAGGAAAATAAACCGAATTTATGCGGGCTTGAAATATCGCAGTTTATATTTAAGCAGAGTATTAAAGAAGCGGATTTTTCAGACTATATTTCTAAAGTAAATCTTCTGCATCAGCTTTTTAGGAGATATTCTTTAATTGTGCAGAACGAATTGACCGCACAGGAGGTAATAAAGTGTTCTTCAATTTTAAAAGAATCTTTTGCATCTGATGCAAAAAAAGCAATTGATAATTATAAATTAAACACCATACGGTATAGAAGTTTTGATTATCTGCGCCAGCTTGCCATTCTTCCTTTTATATATAAAGAAACGGATTATTTCAGGAATATAAAATATCTCTTAATTGATGATGCGGATGAGTTTTCTTATGCTTTTTGGAATTTTGTATATACCCTTATGCCGCAGCTCAGGGAATTTGTCATCGGTTATGATGAAAGAGGTGCTTCAAGGTGCGGATATTTATGTGCATATAAATCCGGTATTAATAATTTTATCGAACAATTTAAGCCAAAAATTATTTCACTGGAAGATAAATCCGTTTTTTGCAAAACAGCGGATGAATTTTACCGTGCTGTAATAAGCGGAAATAAAGTAAAACTTGAAACTATAAGCCGTAGTCATTATATTAAAAGGCTTGACATGCTGGAAGCCGCAGCAAATTATACGGCAGAACTTATAAATATGGGTATACTTCCGTATGAAATAGCAGTTATTACACCTTTAGCAGATGAAATGCTTTTTGAATCATTAAAAGAACATAATATTAATTTTCAAAATATTTCCGGCAGTGATAAACTCATGGATTACGATACCGTAAAGCATATTATTTATATTTTAAAAATAGTAAACAATATTCCTTTAAAAGACCATGAATTAAAAAATATTTTGATAAATCTTTTAAAAATTCCGTTTCGTAAATGCATTGAAATAATAAATATATACAGCAAAACGAAAAGTATTGAAAAATTCAAGTTCACAGAAGAAAAAAATGATTATGCATATAAAAAACTTATTTTCTTAAAAGAAACATTAAAAAAAACGGAAAATTCCATATCAGAGCAGATAAAAATCATATTCTCAAATTTGATAACAGAGTTTGAATTTAATGTGCAGACAGATAAATATGCTTTTTTGCTTAAAGAAGCACAAAATTTTGAAGCGGCATTTAAAAAAAACATAGAAAATGATATTACGCTTGAATTTATTACACAAATTGAAAATAGTGTAATCAGTGAGAATCCTGCGGAAGCTTTCAGCATTGGTAAAGACGCTGTAATTATTTCAACCCCCCAAAAAATAATTGATTATTCATACAAAACAAAATACCAGCTCTGGCTTGATATTTCAAGCTCCGAGTGGCAAAAACAAGATACGGGTACTTTATATAATGCGTGGGTTTTTAACAGAGATTGGAAAAAAGAAGAATATTCTCTTGAAGATAATATAAATCTGACAAAAGATAAAACAGCACGTGTTATAAGAAAGTTAATGCTGTGTTCAAAACAGGAAATAAGGTTTTATTCAAGCATATATGATAATTCCGGAAATGAAAATATTCTCGGACTTGATGATTTTATTGAAATATCAAATAACAACCGATATAAATTTGAAATAATTCCGCGTGATGATCAAAAACCGGTATTAGAATATAAACAAGGTAAGATGGGAGTGATGGCGGTTCCGGGAGCAGGTAAAACCACGATTTTGCTGGCACTTATAATAAAACTTCTTAAAGACGGAATTAAACCGGAAAATATTTTTGTATTAACTTATATGGAATCAGCAGCAAAAAACTTTAAAGAAAAACTAAAATTATGTATTGAAGAAACTTCGCAGCTGCCAAATATTTCTACCATTCACGGGCTTGCTTTAAGAATAATAAAAGAAAACGGAAACTACACCAAAATAGGACTTGACGAAAACTTTGACATTATAGATGAAAGTGCAAAAGAAAAGATAATAAAAGAACTGTTTTATAAATTAAAAATAGACGAAGATAATTATGATAATTATTTAAGGTGCATATCAACGGTAAAACTGGCAGCAAAACAAAATAATTTACATTCAAAACATAAAGAGATAAACCGCTTTTTGAATTTTTATAATGAATATAATGCTATCTTAAAGCAAAATAACTTAATAGACTATGATGATATGCTTTGTTATTCCGTAAAACTTCTTGAAGAAAACAAAGAAATATTAAAATACTATCAAGAACTCTGCCGATATGTTATTGAAGATGAAGCGCAGGATTCAACGGAAATACAACAAAGGCTTATAAACCTTATTAACGGAAAATATAATAATATTGTAAGATGCGGAGACATAAATCAGGCAATTACATCAACTTTTACAAACAGCAGTCTTAAAAACTTCAGAAATTTTGTAAAACAAAATAACAGTGTTGAAATGGTATCTTCACAGCGCTGTTCAAGACCAATATTTGAAGCGGCAAACAAGCTGGTAAAAGAATCTTTCTTAACTGAAGGATGTAAAAATGCATTCTATAATATTGAAATTAAGGGAACAGAAAATAATCCGTCAAATAAAAATAAACCGGTATATAAAATATTTGAACATGCTGTTGATGAAAAAAATTTTATACTGGCAAAAGTAAGAGAAATTATAAAAAATTCTCCCGATTCCTCCGTTGCAATTCTTCTCCGGTTAAATTCGCAAGTAACCGAGTATAATAACTTTTTTATTAATAACGGGATAAAAACGATAATCCGTTCGGATTTATTATGCCAGATGAGAACATTTAATCTTATTTTTGAAGTATTAAAAACAATGCAAAACCCTTTTGATAACAAACAAATTGCTGCATTGATAAAAACATATGAGATTAATAATATATACAAATTTAGCGAAGAAGAAAAAACATTAATTAAAGATTTAAAAACTCCTTTTATTAATATGAATATGGATGAAATATCTTCTGAAGGTATTCTGCAACTATATTGGGATGTTAATTACTGGCTTAATAACAGTATCACAGACCCGGATATACTGGCTCTGAGAATCGGTTTATATTATTCAAACAATAATACGGATAAATCAAACACTTACCTTATTTCGACAATAATTAAACGTTTAAATACCGATAGTGAAACTTTTAGTGAACTGTTAAAAAAGCTGGAATACATTTCGCAAAAGCCGGCATATAAATTTTTTGAAGATGAAAGCTGTGATAAAAACAGAGAGCCGGCCATAAATATAATGACAATGCATAAATCAAAAGGCGATGAATTTAATTATGTCTTTATACCGGAGTTAAATGAGGAAAATTACCCGTCAAATAGAGAAAATACCCATCTCAAAAGCGGTACCCATTTTGTACAAACCATAAAAAGCCTGATTGATAATTCAGAATTAAAAACAAATGATGAATTAAAAACGGAGCAGGTAGAAGAAACTCTGAGACTTCTTTATGTCGGAATAACACGCGCCAAACAAGAACTATATTTATCGAATGCAAAAAATTATCTAAAAAGAAAAAATACAAAACATGTAGCATTAATTGAAAAAATTACTGTTTAAACTGTAAAACAAAACTTACATATTGTTATTAATTTTTTTGTTTAGTATTATTTTAAAGAATAAATCTGATTAAATTTCTTTAAGGAGATAGTTATGAACAGCCAAGCATTAGAACGGGAATTATTTAACTCCGTTAGAGAAAATACTCCTGAATACATTAAAAATAATAAATATATAAATATTGATAACAAAAATGAATTTACATTTATCCTGAAAAAAGAACATCTTCTTCCATACAACGAAAAAACAAACCCTGAAGGTTTAAATCTTAACAGCTGGCTTGAAAACTATGAAAAAGAAGCGGCTGTTTCAACAGCAGGCATAAGAGGACCTCAAAATATATTATTCCCTTATGATGTAAGATTTCCGATTAATATTATCGGGATTATGCTTGCAACATATGCAAAAGCTCTGGTTGCAAAAGAAAAATATCATGGTAAAAAACTGTTAAAACTTGTTGGTCGAGAAGTTAGATATAATTCAGAGAAATTTCTTGATTTAATAGCAAGAGTTCAGGCTGCTCAGGGCATTGAGACACTTACAACATATCAAAGGCAAACTATGCCTATATGGCTGGCTTCTTTTCTTGCTTTTAAGCTTGACCTTCTTGGCGGAGAATATATTACATCAAGCCACGGTATAAGCGTTAAAAATGCAACCAAGGACTTAAATTCGCAAGGCAGCCAGTATCTGCCCGAAGAATCTATGGAATTTGTTAATAAAATAAAAGAAATTTTTGAAAAAGTCAGAAAAGACGGACAATATGAAATTAAAATTGCAAAATCGGATGACGCTTTAATTAATGAAAACTTCATGAAAATTATTAATAACGGTATTGATTTATATAAAGAATATCTTGAAAACGGTGTTGCAAATAAAGAAAATCTTGAGTTGATTAATAATCTGAAAGAAAAAATTGTAATAGAAAATGTAGGCGGAAGTGCATATAAAACTTTAAGTAAGCTTCTTGACGCTTTTAATATAAGTGATAAATTTGTCTGGATGAATACGGAAGAAGATCCTTTTTTTCATGGTATAGGTAAGTATGACACGGATCCTAAAGGCAATAAATGTTTTTATGATTATTCCGTTGACGCAACGGTAACAGCTGAAAATAAAGACGGAAAAATGTTTTTCCCCGTAATTGATACTTTGAATTACAGCGAAACCCTCAAAAATCACCCTATAGGAACCGTTATATTAATAACGGATCCTGATCATGACCGTTTGACGGTATGCCAGATAGAAGATGGAAAATCAAAAGACTTTCTTGATAAAACAGGCATAAATTATACACAATTAAATGATAACCGCATTTTGTGCATATATACGGCAAACCAATCTTTCCTGCTTATAATGGATTTCTGGGCGAAACAGTTAAAGGCGGCAAACCAATGGCAAAAACATTCAAGATTTATGATTAAAACAACCGCAAGTGCCAAATCATGGGATGAATGGGCTAAATTTAACGGGGTTAAAGTAGTCAATGTTCCCGTCGGCTTTAAAGAAATTGCCAATATAATGAAAAAAGTCGAAAAACAGATTCTCGATAATCCCGATAAAGAAATTATTGTTACGGATGTTTTCGGAAACGATATAAATCTTGGCAAAAATCCCAGAATGGTTTTTGGCGGTGAAGAATCAGGAGGAATGATTATTGGTTCCGAAGAACTTATCAAATCAAAAGCCGGCAGAGCTGCAATAGCAATGAGAGAAAAAAGCGCTTCAGAAGCTATAATTGTCGCATCAGCGCTTGCCTCTAAACTTGAAAAAGAGAATAAAACACTTTCAATTGCTCTTGATGAAATATTTAAAAATAATAAAATTATTGCTAAATATGATATTAGGGAAGACATATCATATTACAATGAATCCGAACCGGATATTGTAAAGCTCACACAGGCAAAAAAAGACGGTGAAGCATTAAGGACAAAAAATGACCTATTTTATCTTGCAATGGCGCTTGCTTATTTTGACGGCATAATTTCACTTGAAAATGTAAAAAATATATTGAGTTCAACATTTAATAATTTGAATTTTGACAATCTTACCGATATTAAATTTGCAGGTGATGGTACATTTCTTAAATTTACGGATAAATTTATAGAAATAAGACCGTCCGGAACTGATGCAAAAACAAAAGCATACGGAGCGGGAAGTTCTAAAGAAGATATTGAAAACTTTGCAAGGACACTAGGTCATTATTCCGGTGATTTAAACAAACAATATCTTGCAATTATACCCGAAGATTATTACAATAATGCTAAAGAAAAATCTATGCGGCAATATTTAAAGTTTACGGATAAAGATGCAGATACAAGAGTATTTGAAATCCCGAATTATAAGATAACATTAGGTATATAGAGAGGTAGAAAAAATGGCAGATGATGCAAAAATATTAGCTACAATTCCCAGAAGCGCAACAGAACAGCTTCAAATCAGTATTAACTCATATAAAGATAAAAGATATCTTGATTTAAGAATTTATTATACAACCGATGACGGAATAAATTGGCTTCCTACAAAAAAAGGAGTTACTATATCGCCTGATAATCTTGTTACGTTAAAAGATGCGGTTGAAGAAGCAATGCAGGAACTTTTGACAGTTGAAGAAGAATAATTAATGGGAAATAATTCAGAGATAACAGAAAAAACAATTCAACAGGGCATATCAAACAAATATGCCCTGTGCATTGTTGATGTAAAAAATCTCGGAGCGCGGACTTTTTCATATATAATCCCGCAGCATTTAAAATCTGAAATCAAAATAGGGCAGGCTGTTTTGGTGCCATTCGGGCATAGAAAACAAAATATTATAGCTTTTGTAGCAGGATTTTCAAATTATCTGGAAGAAAGTATTAAAGCAAAAGAAATCATAAGAATTATAGACAGACGTGCGGTTTTTTCTCTTGACTATCTTAAAATGCTTGACTGGATTGCAAATTACTATTGCTGTGATATAAACACGGTAATCCAAGCTGCAATTCCCATGAAATTTTTAAAAGAAAATACTAAAAATATTCAAAAAGAAAAATTTGAGAAATATATAATTTTTATCTCAAAAGAAGGCGCAACTTCAAGACAGGCCGAAATACTTGAAAAATTACGGGAACTTGGCGAAACTTCGCTTATTGATTTTGAAAAAAAAGTTAAAACAACAAGAGCCACTATTTTAAAACTTTTTGAAAAAGGCTATGTTAATATTACCGAAAAACTTGTTTACAGAGATCCTCTAAATGTATTTCAAAACATAGAAAAAGATTGCTTTCCCCTGTTATCAAAAGAACAGCAGACAGCTTTTGATATAATAGCGGAAAAAATGGATAGAAAACAGACTGCACCTATTCTTATAAACGGCATAACGGGGTCGGGCAAGACTGAAATATATTTTAGAGCAATAAAAAAAGTTCTGGAGGAAGGCAGAAATGTTTTGTTCCTTGCCCCTGAAATTGCACTTGCGTCGCAATTGACTTTAAGACTAATAAGACGTTTTAACTCTGATGAAATAGCAATATGGCACAGCAGTATTTCTGAAGGCGAAAAATATGATGTATGGAATAAATTAAGAAGAAACCAAATAAGAATAATTATAGGAGCGCGTTCTGCAATATTTGCGCCACTTAACAACATAGGACTTGTAATTATTGATGAAGAACACGAAAATACATATAAACAGACATCTCCAGCTCCAAGATATGACGCAAGAACTGTTGCAAAAAAAATTTGTGAGATAAATTCTGCTTCTTTGATTGCCGGAAGCGCAACTCCTGATGTTAGTTCATATTTTAAAGCACTTTCAACAAAAAATCTTATAACTCTGCATAACAGATTTAATAATGTAAATCTTGCAAAAGTAACCGTTGTGGACATGAGAGAAGAATTTTATAGAGAAACCCGCACAATGTTTTCCAATACTCTTGTAAATGCCATAAATCAGACACTGGCAGATAAGAAACAAACTATTTTATTGATGAACAGGCGAGGGTTTTATACAAGTATTCAATGCCAAACCTGCGGAGAAGTGATTAAATGTCCCAATTGCGATATACCTATGGTATACCATGCATATGATAAAACAATTAAATGCCACTGGTGCAATATATCCAAGCCGGCACCGGATTTATGTCCTAACTGTGATTCACCTGAAATTAAAATGCAAGGCGCCGGCACCCAGAGAGTTGAAACTATTGTTCAAAAACTCTTTCCGCAAGCCAAAATTGAGAGAATAGATTCTGATATATTATCTTCCAGATTTAAATATATTAATATATTAGATCGATTTCAAAAAGGAGAAATTGATATATTAATCGGAACCCAGATGATAGCAAAAGGACTTGATAACAAAAATGTTACCCTTGTCGGAGTAATCGATTCTGATATAAGTTTTTCGCTCCCCGATTACCGTTCAAGTGAAAGGGGATTTCAGCTTCTTATGCAAGTGGCGGGACGTGCAGGAAGAGGAGATTTTGACGGCAGAGTAATATTCCAAACATACAACCCTGATCTATATGCAATAAAAGATGCTAAAGCACAAAACTATCAGGACTTTTATAATAATGAAATTATAAGGCGAGAGAATTTTAATTATCCTCCGTTCTGTCAGATTATAAAAATCGTTGTTTCTTCAAATGATGAAGCAAGAGCCGCAGTATGTGCAAATGAAATTGCACAAAGACTCTACAATCAAATAGATAAAGTTAACTTAACCGAATATATTGAAGTAAACGGGTCAATGAAGTGTATAATGCATAAAATTAATTCAGAATACCGTTTTCAAATTGTAATAAAAAATAAAATGCAGAAAAAAGGACAATATCTGATATCTGCATTTATGAGGAATACCACTGCCGCCAACGATATAAAATTAACAATTGATGTTGACCCGGTTGATATTATTTAACATTTTATATATGATTATTACAGTTAAAAGAAGGGGCGTTAGCGCAGCTGGTAGCGCACGACACTGGCAGTGTCGGGGTCAGGGGTTCGAATCCCCTACGCTCCATACTGTAATTCTGCCAAGTCTTTCACGTATTCCTTTATATTAATATTGAGTTTTTCAATATTGTTTATCAGTTTTTTATCTTTTTTAATTTGATAATTTTTATCTGAAGAAATTATTATTACATTTGTTACATCTATAACTCTCTGTGTCAAATTAAAGAACACTTTATAATAAATTTTATCCGAATAATTACCTTTAAATACGAGATTATTTTTAAATCTTCTACGGTAAACAGGAAAGAAATCTTTAAAAAATATATTTTGCGGATTATTAAAATCGGGACTTGCACACATATTAGACACAAAAATTCCATTTTTCTTCAGAGAATGTTTTATAACGGAAAAATAATCATCACCAAGAAATCTTAAATCTATTCCCTCATTATTTGCTGTATCAGCAACAATCAAATCATATTTCTTTTTATTACAGCGCAGAAATGTTACACCATCTTGCAGAATGAAATTGAACTTTTTATTCTTTTTAAAATTAAAATAAGTTTGTGCAATATTTAAAATATTTTCTTCAATATCAACTACATCAATTATTTTAAGATTATCAAACAAACATTCAAAATCATTGACTATTTTTCCTGAACCTAAGCCTATTAACAGAATTTTTTCTATCTTAGGATTCATTAAATAAGGAATAAAAAAATAATTAATATACGGCAGATTTCCCCTGTAAAAATCAGTATCAATAAAACCCGCCTGATATGTATCTTTATAATGCAGAAATCTTCCTATTTCATTTTCTATGACCTTTATATCATGAAAAGAAGATTTTATTTTATATAAAACTTTATCATTAAATTTTCTATTATTAATAACTTCCAGAAGCCTGATATCAGGCTTTTTTATTGCCAGCTCTTCGGGTATTAATATAAAATTATTTTGATTCATATACCGGTTATTATATAAATTTATGTCAGTAATGTGCAAGTATTAGTCCGGTATAATAAAATATATCTTATCAGAAAAAGTTTTATTAAAGAAAATCAAAGTTGTATGACATTTAAACCGTCATCATTAACCATACCGAGTTCTTCCAGAAATTTTAATATTATTTCCGTATGGCAGGTAAAGAATAATATTTGATTGGTTTTGGAAAATTCAACAAGACATTTCAATGCATTTTTTGTACGTCTTGCATCAAAATTAACAAATGCATCATCTATTATTAAAGGTAAATCAGGTTTATCTTTTTTATGTTTTCCCGTTGATTTATCTATTGAATAATTGGAAGCATAACCCAGTCTTAACGCAAGATAAAGCTGCTCTTTTGTACCTCGGGAAAGTTCTTCCCATTTTTTTATCTTTGTTCCGTCGTCGTTTTCAATTTCCTCAAGATTTAGATTTATTTTTGTATATTTTCCGTCTGTCAGTATGGAAAGATATTTCTGTGCATTTATTAAATCCGGCTGGGTTTTATCAAAATTTGTTTTTGCAGTATCAGTTAAAGACAGAATCATTTTGTTTTCAAATAATTCTTTAATTTTCTGTCTGTATTCGTCTATAAGAATATTTTTTTGAAGTTTTAGCCCGCTTAAACCTTCAACTTTTTCTAAACTTTTTTTTCTAAATTCCGCATCTTTTTTTTGATTAAGTTTTTCCTCTTTTATTATCTGAAGTTCTTCTATAGACATATGATTTTTTTCATCTTCAAATTTATTATATTGCACTTTCTCATCGGAAAGTTTTTTTATTCTTGTTTCCAAATTTTCAATTTCAATATTAAGAATATCAAGCTTATTCTTTATATCTGTATTTATTTCATTATATTTTTTCAACCTTGCAAGATTTTCTTCAAACTCATCTGATACGGAAATATTAATGGAATTATCACATATAAATTTATTCAGGCTTCTGATAATTTCATTATTAGCATTTTGAAAATTAACTGTTTCTTCTTCAAGCAAATTCTTTTCCGCGATATCATCTTTAAGAGATTTTATAGTTTCAAGAACATTCAAATATTTTTCATCCGTTATTTCAAAAGACTGATTATCCGTTATAATTATACTTTTGATATCCTCTTTTATAGAATTTATTTCATCGGTAATATTTGTAAGTATATTATTAAGATTATCACGTTTTTCTTTGCTGTAATTTATTTCAGTGGTAATTTTTATTATACTGTCATTTATAATATTATATTCTTGGATTTTTCCGAATATTTCCTGTTTTAAACTTTCCATCTTAAGAGGAAGATAAGAGCTTTCAACATTATCAATTTCTATATAATAATCTCTCAACTTATCTTTAAGACTTGTTAATATATTATTTTTAAGTTCTTCATCTCTGTTTCTTTGTTCATCCTGCCGGTCTTTATAGCTGCCCAGTTTAATCGATAAAAACCCTGCAAATGATAAAATTGCCATAAGAATCGAAAAAATTCCCGCTGCAGATACCTTTTGATAAAAACTTATAACCGCACTCAATATTGTAAGCACAATCAATGCTCCGAATAAAATCAATAAATTTCTGTTTGATATTATTCCGCTTGCATTTACTTTTGTTTCTTTTTCAACTTCATTTATTTTATTAATTAAATAATTATATTGATTTAGTCCTTCCTGTATAAATTTGTGCAGTTCTATAAAATTCGTATATTCATTTTGGTCTATGCACTTATCCTTGAGCGGTATCAACTCGTGTTTTAGTTTTAACAAATTCTCATCCAAGTTTTCAATTTTAACTTTATTGCTAAGACTTTCATTCTTTAAATCATTTATTCTTTTTTCGAGTATTTTAATTTTATTCATATTTTCGGGATTAATTATAATATGCTGCAAATGATTTTCATTCAAGTTTAAAGCATATTCTTTGTTTAGCTGATTCAAATTAATAAATATTTTATTTTGTAATATTTCAAGTTTTTGTTTATTTTTCTTTATATTATCGGTATTCGATTCATATTTTCCGCTGTCTTGTATTATAGCAATGTAGCTTTCTTTATTATCAAAAAGTTTTAAGTTAAACTCAGCTTTTAAATGCATATTTTTTTCTTTTAAATTATCAACTTCCTGCTGCAGAATGTTAATATCGGATAATATTTTTAAATATTCTTCTTTATTTAAAAGTATTTCTATTTCTTCTTTTAAGGTTTTTATTAAATTGACAGCATTATTATATTGATTTTCCTGATTTGAAAGCTCATTTATTTCTGCCGAAAGCTGCGATATGTTATCCAGAATTGATGATGTCTCTTTTGTAAGCCTTCCGTTATCTCCCAAAGTTTTTTTGATTTTAAGTTTTATCTGATCAAGATAAGTATTTAATTTATCACCTGAGGGATCTTTTATAACATTTACAAGTGAAAAACTATTATCGTTTTGAATATTCATTAAATCATCAAGATTTATTGTAAATCCCTGTTCAAAATATTTTTGATTGATTTTATCTTCAATAAAATCATAACTGCAAGGATTGTTGTTATCATCAAAAATTTTGCAGCGATCATTTTTTCTCTGCGAATTTTTTATATCAGCTCTGTAGCACTTTTGAGAATTATCATCGCATATTTTAAAAAATATTTTTCCCGTATCTATATCTTTTGTTTGGAAAAAAGCCTGTTTTATAAATTTCATTAAAGAACTTTTTCCTGCTTCATTATTTCCGCAGATTAAATTTATACCCTCCGAAAATTTATATTTAATACCGGTATTTATATCTTTATCACTCTTTTCTATTATAAGATTTTCTATTACAAGTTTACTCATAAATTACAGTTTTTCTATATTTTCGTTATTATAAATTTTACTGCAAAGGTTAATACATTGTTCTTTTGATTTTTTTATAATATCATCTTTAAACTCGTTAAAATTATTTTCATCAAAAAAACACCGTGAAATTAAATTATTTAATTGCTTTTCAATATTACAAAAATTTTCTGCGAGAACGGAATCATCCTGAACCGTTCTGTACAGCTCGCCTGAGATTCCTTCATCTTCCGAAAGAAGCTTATTGTCAACTAAAGGAATAGCTGAATTTATTATTTTTGAAATATAAACATTGAATTCGGATTTTAATTTTTCACAAATCGTATTATAAAATTCCTCAGTTAATTCATCATAAAAATTTATATACCCTTCAAGATTTAATCTTATAAGAAACATTTCACAAGAATTTTTTTCTTTATTAATTAATAGATTTATTTTTTCCGTAATGATATTAAAAGCACTGACGGAATCTTTAGCGACAGATAAATCAACACTCAAATCTTCAAATCTTATAACATCCGACGGAATAAAATTATTTTTAACAATTTTTCCGTTATCCACTTTGATATATCTTATTCCATGTGCTCCCGTTTCTTTTGTATTGCGCCCTTGAATTGTTCCCGAATATTGAATCGTATTTTCTTCCAATGTCGGTATATGAATATGCCCTAATGCAAAATAGTCATAATCCAGCGATTTCAAATCCGAAACACTGCAGGGAGCGTACGGACTTGACTTATCCGCATTTAAATCGCAATGTAAAAGACCAATATTAAATATATCGGTTTCTTCCGAATTTTTAAAATATTTAACGGGATTTTCTTCAAATTTGTTTTCAGTAAAACTCAGAGCATGAATCAGTGCAATTTTCTCATTATTTTTGTTGAAAACCGGAAGAATACAGTTAGGTGCGGTATTAACCCCTATAATTTTAATATTCGAATCTGAAGAATAATCAAAAGTATTTTTATTATAACTCTCCGCCGGATCATGATTGCCGCAAATCATAAATACTTTTATATCCGCTGCATTAAGTCTTTGCAGACCTTCTTTTAAAATTAATTTTGAATTAAAATCATGTTCCGAAGAGTCAAAAGTATCACCGGCAATCAAAACAAAATCAACATTTTTAACCAGCGCAAAATCAATTATATTATTAAAAGCTTTTTCAACCGCATTTTTATATATTAAGGCGGTTTTATTGTCATACGAATATTTTGATAAATCCGAAAACGGTCTGCCTAAATGAATATCTGAAATATGAATAAAAGAGAATAACAACATTCTACCCCTGTTTACAAGAGATATTATATTATATTTTTAAAGTAAATTAAAGATTTTCTTTTTTTAAAGAAAATTAATTTATATCCGTATTGACTGACAGCTGCTCTAAGGTAATATAATTTGAATATTCGGAGGTATGTTATGACAAAATCAAAAGTATATTTTACAAAAGAAATTTCATCAAACGCATTACAAAAAATATATTACGCATTAAATACGAAATTAAAGGGCAAAGTCGCAGTTAAATTATCAACCGGCGAACCCGGCGGTCATAACTTTTTAAAACCAGATATGATTAAGTCTCTTGTAAATAAACTGGAAGGAACAATTGTAGAATGTAATACGGCATACGGCGGCAGAAGATGCAACAGCAAAGAACACTGGAAGGTTATGAAAGAACACGGTTTTATGGATATAGCACCGTGCGACATCATGGACGAAGAAGGAGAAATTGCACTGCCTGTCAGAAACGGAAGATATCTCAAAGAAAATTATGTTGGTTCACATCTTAAGAACTACGATTCAATTTTAATGTTATCTCATTTTAAAGGCCATCTTATGGGCGGTTTTGGCGGAGCATTAAAAAATATGTCTATAGGAATAGCCTCATCGCATGGGAAATTGAATATTCATGGGGCAGGCAAAGAAGGCTGGACAAAAAATCAGGATGCTTTTTTGGAATCTATGGCTGAAGCCTGCAGTGCAGTAGTGGATTTTGCAGGTAAAGAAAATATAGTTTATATTAATGTTGCGAACAGACTTTCCGTTGACTGCGATTGTGACAGTAACCCCAAAGAGCCTGAAATGGCTGATATAGGTATTTTTGCTTCTATAGATCCTGTTGCAATAGATCAGGCATGTGTAGATGCTGTTTATAACTCTCCGGACCCCGGCAAAGCATCTTTAATCGAAAGAATGGAATCCCGCCACGGGATTCATACCGTTGAAAGAGCATTTGAACTCGGACTCGGTAACAGAGAATATGAAATAATTGAGATTTGAATATAAGCCCATCTTTGTTAAAATCAATTAACGATCGTCAGAAATATCTTTTTCAAATTGATCAAAAGAAACCATACTGAGAGTTTGTTTTGTATTTGTCTGAGATTCATGCCTAAAAAAATTTTTTTCAAATTTCTCTGCACAGGGTGTTGCTATCAACGGAACCAGTAGCCTCTCTGCCAATATAGTAGAACCGACCAGTGCCAGTATTTGGCTAAATCCTTTTTTTGCTTTTACTATATCTTCAAATTTGCAATTTTTAAATAACATATTCCATAATTTATTTTGTATTTTAGGTGAAGCAAGACAAAAGCCCACACCTATCTGCATTGCAGCGGTAACCACTCCTGACATTAAATCCATTGAAGCAACAAAAGGTCTTTTTTCTTCGGGAATTTCTTTATTTTTCATTGTGGTTTCAAATCTCACCCCATAAGCAAAAATATCTTTGGCAACATTAAGCGCCACCAATGTTTTAGCTGCATATGCATCATTTTTTATAGTTCTATTAATATGCTTATTAACAAATTCAGAATTTGTAATTTTATTTAACAGGTTTATTTTCATTGTCATTAACCAGTTTATGAGCTATCTTGGGATATATTTTATTTGATATTGCAAGGACAGGAACATATACAAGTGTAGTTAATGCGGCACCAAGTCTGTCTTTAAAAATTTCGTTATACTGATTTTTATACATCTCAATAGCTTTATCTTTATCATTTCCGCATACATCAAGTATTTTTTTGGGAATCTTAGAAACATCCTTTGCCGCTTCTGCAGGATATTTAAAATTAATCTTTCCTTTTTTAATAAGAGAATCAATTCCTTTATATAAAACAGCAAGACTTGCCAGCTGCATAGCAATCGTGATAACAGCCTCTACCGGCTGTTTAACGGCTGCCCATTTTCGATTTTCTTTATTTTCATGCGTAAAAGGATTATTCATTATAATAAGAGGAGCAACAGCCATTTTTCCTGCAGCATTAATATAATTAGATACTTTTTCCCCTCCTTTTTCCGAAAATTTCTCTAACGAATTGGCAATATGCTGATTAATTGTCGGCATTCCTACTTTCATAGCTTTTACTTTAACTCTCCAAAAAAAAATTGTTGCTTATTGAAGCAGGTTCGATAAATATTTTTTTACAATAATATTAAAGTTAATTAATCTGTAAACCTGAATTTAATTAATGCTATAATTGCATGTATACCATCTTTCCAGTTAATCTTTTTCCCTTCATTATGATTTCTGCCAAAATAAGAAATAGGTACTTCTTTTAATCTTACTTTTTTCTTCATAAGTTTTGCCGTTATTTCCGGTTCAAAATCAAAACGGTTTGACTTTATTGTTATTTCCTGAATCAGCTTGCGTTTAAATGCTTTATAGCAAGTTTCCATATCAGTTATTTTAGTTCCGTACAGAATATTTGTTAAACACGTTAAAAATATATTGGCAAGCTTATTTTTCAAGATAAAATTCCCCGAATTATCCGTATTTTTAAACCGTGAACCGTAAACAACATCCGCTTCATCATTTAACAATAACGGAAGCAATTTATCATAATCATCGGGTAAATACTCAAGATCGGCATCTTGTATAACAACAAAATCTCCGGTTGCCTCTTTTACCGCAGTTCTTATTGCGGCACCTTTCCCTTGATTTTTTTCATGAAACAGTATTTTGTATTTTCCGGTTAATCTTTTTAAAATATCCGTTGTACCGTCAGACGAAGCATCATCTACAAGAATAATTTCTTTATTTAATCCGTAAAATGCTGCTTGCTCCACTTTTTGTATAATTTCCGGAAGAGTATCTTTTTCGTTATAAACAGGAATAATTATACTGACTTTTTTCATTTTTTATTATCTCTATATAAATTCTATAAAATATATTGTATAATGAAAAAGTAAGTTTGTTAAGGAATTATATGCCTAAAAAGCATAACCATAGTTTGTTTATTGAATCAATCGAAAATGCGGATTGCTTATTAAAAGAAGCAATTGAACTTTACGGCACAGAAAATTATAAAATCGCCGTTCGGAAATTATCGGAAGCACATAAAATTTTTCTGGCTCATAAAGATATAGCAAAAGTATCAATTTGTCTGTCCTTAACAGGTTTGGTAAAATATTTGGACAAGACGGAAGGTTATTATAAATCGCTCCTTTTGCTTGAAGATTCAAAATTCTTGGCAGAAAGTTTAAACCAAAAAACAGTTTCTGCCGTAAATAAGTTTGCTTTCGGACAAATATACTATCTTGAAAACAAATATAACGAAGCTCTTTTTTATTTTACATACGCTTCGCAATACCTTGATGATTTTCCTTTATTAAAGGTTATATCATATAAATTACTGGCATTAACATATATCAGAAAGCAAAACACAAGAACAGCTTTTGAATATTTAGATAAAGCAATAAGCTGCGCCGAACTGCACGGATTTAAAAATATTGCGGCAAGGCTCGCGGAAATATCCGAAAATTTCATCAATACCAATTCGGGTATTGATATAAAAATTAAAAACAATGAAAAAAATAATCAGCAGGATACAGAGCAAAATACAACCCTGCTTTTAGCACTCTCTAAAATAGCACGAACGGTTAATGCCGAAGCTAGTTTGGATAAACTGCTTATAACAATTGCGGAACAGACCAGACTTGTTCTAAACGCAGACAGATGCAGCGTTTTTTTATATGATAAAGATAGAAATGAACTCTGGTCTAAAGTTGCTCTCGGAATGGACAGCGAAGAAATACGTTTTCCTGCAGATAAGGGATTTGCAGGACATGTCTTTAAAACCGGCGAAACAATAAAAATAAAAGACGCTTATAAAGATAACCGTTTTAATAAAGATATTGATAAAAAAACAGGATACAGAACATATAATCTGATTTGTATGCCTATTCGGAATATTAAGTTTGAAATTATAGGAGTTTTTCAGGTCTTAAATAAAAAAGAAGGCGATTTTAATGATTCAGATGAAGATGTTTTATTTGCAATAGGAACAAATGCAGGAATTGCTATAGAAAATAATCTTCTTTTTAACATTCAGCAGACAATGCTGGAGGAGCAGCAAAAATTATTTGCGGGTTTTATTGATACTCTTGCAGCCTCAATAGATGCACGTGATAAAATAACAATGGGTCATTCAAAACGCGTAAGACTCTATTCTGAACTCATATCAAAACAAATCGGACTAAATAAAGATATAACCGAGATAATTTCAAAAGCAGCAATGCTGCATGATATAGGTAAAATAGGAATAAAAGATGCCGTACTTCAGAAAAAAGGTTCTCTTACAAAAGAAGAATATGACCATATTAAAGAACATGTAAAAATAACATATGATATTTTATGCAAAACAAACTTAAATTCATCTTTCTCGGAAATAACGGAAATTGCGGCATCCCATCATGAAAAATATGACGGAACGGGATATTTCAGAGGACTTAAAGGTGAAGAAATTCCGCTCGGAGGAAGAATTTTAGCTGTCAGCGATGTTTTTGACGCAATAACCTCAGTACGTCATTACCGTGACAGAATGCCTATTGATGAAGCTTTAAAGATTATGACAGAGGGTAAAAATAAACATTTTGACGGCAAAATTGTTGATGCCTTTTTATCTTTACCCTGCGATATAGTTACGGATGCACTTATAAGTGAAAATAAAATACAAATTAGCAGCAAAGACAGAAAGATTTTATCTTCCGTAAATCTTAAGCAGTTTTCTGCAATTCTTAATAAAGAAAATCATAATTTAAATGAGCAGAAAATTATAGATATTTTTAATTCCTATTATATAAGAAGAAGCAAAATTACACAGTAACAGAGGTTTTTATGCATAATGTATTAATTGTGGAAGATCACGCATTAATCAGATTCGGTTTAAAAACAGCATTTGAATCAAAAGATTTTATAAATGGAATTTATGAATCATCATGCGGCGAAGATGCAATTAATATTGTGAAAAATAATAAAATTGATGTTGTTATTATGGATCTCGGACTTCCTGCAATGAACGGCATAGAAGCAACAAGAGAAATAAAGAAAATAAATAAAGATTTAAAAGTAATAATTCTCACATCACATAATAACGGACAAGAAGTGCTTGATTCAGTAAAGGCAGGTGCAAACGCATATTGTTCTAAAGATATTAACCCTGATAAGCTTGCCGATATTGTATTATCGGTTATTGAAGGAGCTGTGTGGTTTGACCCTAAAATATCAGCAACAGTTTTAGATGCATTATCATCAGATAAAAAACCTGATATTAATATCGACGCGGATTATAATCTTACCGACAGAGAAAAAGACGTTCTTAAATATATTTGTGAAGGACTGAATAATCATGAAATTTCCAAAATTTTGGATGTAAGTGTTAACACGGTTAAAGTTCATGTCAGCAGTATAATACAGAAACTCGGAGTAGAAGACAGAACACAGGTTGTAGTTAAAGCTTTTAAAAATTTTTATAAATAAAATTTTCATAAATATTAATAAATTTGCCTGAAATTTAAAAAAGGACTTGAAGAAAAAATATGTTTTAAATATTATATAGTAACGTATAAATACAATGCAAAGGAATGTAGTTATGAACTCTATAGTAGAGAATTTAGGAAAAGAATATTTGAATAAAGATCTGCCGGAATTAAATCCCGGAGACACGGTAAGAGTTTCCGTAAGAATTATAGAAGGAAATAAAGAAAGAACACAGGCATTTGAAGGTACAATATTAAAAAAACGCGGAAGCGGAATAGGTAAAACAATTACGGTAAGAAAAATATTCCAAGGTGTAGGCGTTGAGCGTGTATTCCCTGTATATTCTCCGCGTGTTGAAAAAATCACCGTAGTAAGACGCGGTGATGTTAAGCGTGCCAAGTTGTATTACTTGAGAGAACGCTCAGGTAAAGCAACTCGTATCAGAGAAAAAATTGAAAAAAAATAGATTAGGTATATTATAGAATAAAAGCCATAATCATTGTTTGCACATTGAATATGGCTTTTATTAGTTAAAGGGAGTTTTAAATGGATTTTATTCACTGGTATCCCGGTCATATTGCAAAAGCGGAAAAAAAACTTAAAGAACAAATCAACATTGTTGATGTCGTTATTGAAGTTTTGGATGCCCGAATACCCGAAAGTTCTTCTTATCCTGATATAGAAAAACTTGTGAAAGAAAAACCGAGATTAATCCTCTTAAATAAATCCGATATGGCAAATAATGAGCAAACACAAATTTGGCTGAAACGTATAAAAGAAACAACTAACTGTCCTGTTTTGGCAACAAGTGCCGGTGATAATAAGGACCTATCAAAAATTTTAAATCAAATTATAAAACTCGGACAGCCGCGAATTATTGCACTTGTAAAGAAAGGTTTGCTGCCAAGGGCGGTAAGAGTGATGGTAGTAGGAATGCCCAATGTCGGAAAATCAAGTATTATCAATAAACTTACGAGAAAAACAAAAGCAAAAACCGGAGCAAAAGCAGGTGTTACAAAAGAACAACAGTGGGTTAGAATCAATCCTAAAGTTGATTTGCTTGACACTCCGGGAATCATCCCTTTAAAACAAGAAAATCAAAAAAAGGCATATAAGCTCGCTTTTGTTGATTCAATAGGTGAAAATGCCTATGATGTTGAAGCCGTTGCACAAACTTTTATTAATACACTTGACGAAATATATCCTAATTTAATAAAAAATTATTATAAACTTGAAAATGAAGAAATAAATCTTTCTAATATTGCATTAAGGCGCAACTGGATAGTTCAGGGCGGCAGACCGGATACAAAAAGATGCGCACAGAATATTTTAAATGATTTCAGAACGGGCAGACTCGGCAGACTTACGTTGGATGTAGATGAATAAAAGATTTAATTTTGATAAAGATAAACAAAAAAAATTTGATTATATAATCGGAACCGATGAAGCAGGCAGAGGTCCAGGAGCCGGTCCTGTATTTGCGGCAGCCGTCTGTTTTTCTTCTTGCAACAATGATTTAATTAAAAAGCTTTCCTTGTTAAATGATTCAAAGCAGCTTTCGGAAAAGCGGCGTGAAGAATTATTTGAAATAATTGTTAATAATTCCGTATATGCAATAAACCAGGGAAGCGTGGAAGAAATTGAAAAATTAAATATTTTGAAAACTTCGCTTTTAACTATGAAGAAGTCCTGCCATGAAGTTATTAAAAAATTAAACTCGGATAAAATTCTGATACTCGTTGACGGAAACAAAAAAATCCCTGATTTTTGTTATTCGCAGGAATTTATTATAAAAGGAGATGTCAAATCCGCTGCAATAGCAGCAGCGAGTATACTTGCAAAAGTATCCCGCGACAGATTTATGAAAGAATTAGATAAAAAATTTCCTCAATTTTTATGGGCAGAAAATAAAGGCTATATGACAAAATCACATCTTGCTGCCGTTGATAAATACGGACTGACAAAATGGCATCGCAGAAAATTTTTTGAAAAACATTTTGAAAAATCAAACCAGCTGTCTTTATTTTAATCTTCCATTATCTTTGACTTTATATTGTCACTTCGTACCTTTTTAACAAAATAAATCAAAAATTTTGTCTTTCTGAAACAAGTTCAAATGAAAAGAATTTCTTATTCAAAAAAATAAGTATTTATACAATTTTAATAAATATACCTTTTATTGCAATATAAAAAGCTCTGTCCGGCTGCTTATGATATAATTGCCCTATGTTAGAAAAAGACGGTTTAAATATAAATAAACAGGCAAAAATTATTATTTTCTCATGCTTGTATATGCTCGGTATAATTACTTTCTTTTTTGATTATATAATAACTGCAACATTTATTATATTAGTTGCTACAATGATTTTATGTCTGTATAAAAAACTTTTTTCCGCAAAATATGTTTGTTTATTAATAATTATTTTTTGCTTGGGATTTATAAATTCAAGCTGCCATTTAAAATTGTATGACGATTTAGTTTCATTCTCCGATGAAGATGCGGTAATAACGGCAAAAGTTCTTACAATTCCATCTAATAATGCTCCCGAAAAAACAAAGTTTTATGCAAAAGTAACATCTGTTATTTCAGAAGATGCAACAATAAAGAATATAAATGCAAAATCATATATAACGGTGCAGGATTCAAAAGATAAAATAAAAAACATAAAAATAGGCGACATTCTTGAGTTAAAAGGCAGAATTAAGGTGCCTGCAAATGCACAAAACCCTTCACAGTTCGACTATGCAAAATATTTACAGTTAAAAAAGACTTTTTCTCTAATGTATGTAAAAGACAATTGGCAGAAAATATCTGGAGCCTCCGATTTTACAGGTAAATTTTTAAGCAGGCTGAATGATTTAAGAACTAAAATAATTAATATCCATGCGGAAAATATAAAATCACCCATGCTTGAAATACTTGGCGGTATTATTTTCGGAGATGATGCCGTTAATCCTGATGAAGATACAAAAACAACATTCATAAATTCGGGGATATTCCATATTCTTGCCGCATCAGGTATGAATGTTACATTGATTTTCGGCATATGGTTTTTCTTTGCAAGAAGTTTAAGATTTAATTATAAATTTTCTATTGCAGCAGGCATGGCATTAATACTTTTTTATACTTGTATGACAGGTTTTGGACCGCCTATTATAAGAGCTTCTTTAATGCTTATTTTAATATTAGTCGGCAAACTGATAGACAGAACTGCCTCAACATTGGCACTTTTATTTTTTGTTGCATTTATAATGCTTGCGTTTAATCCTTTAATGCTGTTTGATATAGGTTTTCAGATGTCGTTTATTGTAACTTTTGCTTTGATATTAACAGCTCCTTTGCTTTCATTTAATTTCCCAAACAAAATAATTAACTATACTATAGGGGCATGCAGCATTCCCGTTATTGCCCAATTATATGCGGCACCAATGCAAATGTTTTATTTTAATACATTTTCTCTGTATTCAATTTTCGCGAATATTGCTATAATTCCTGTTCTAAGCATAGTTTCTTTTATCGGTTTTATAAGTTCCATAATTGCATTAATTCCGGCAGCAGCACAGAAGGTTTGCTTTATCGCCGATTTTATTCTCAATCCGTTTCTTATTTATATTGTTAATGTTGCACAATTTTTTGCCTGCCTGCCATCATCAATAATATTTGTTCAAAAGCCCTCATTATTACAAGTATTGCTATATTTTTCCATAATTATTTCTTTAACCTGTATTTTAAGATATAAATTATTTAACAGGAAATATCTTATTTGTTTATTTTTATTAATCTTTATTTTTGCGGCAAGCTTTATTAAGATTCCGAATAAACACACAGAAATACTGTTCTTCTCGGTCGGTAATGCCGACGCAATACTGTTAAAATCCCCTGATAATAAATATTTTCTTATAGATACGGCAAAACTTCCTTATTTATCTTCTTCGTCACAGGCAAAAAATATTATTATCAAATATTTAAGAGATAACGGAATTAAATCACTTGATTCATTAATAATAACTCATTTTGATGCGGATCATGCGGGAGGATGCATTGATATTCTTAAGACAATACCGGTAAACAGAATTTTTCTTTCCGATGTATATGAAAATACTAAATTGTCACAGGATATAAATGAATACATTAAAGATAATAATTTAAAACATGAAATAATAAGAAATGAAACAACAATTTACAATACAAATGATTTTACAATCACAATATATAAACCTTCCGGCAATTTGATTGAAACAGAAAATCAAAATTCATTGATTGTATACTGCAAATACAAAAACAAGAAACTGCTATTTATGGGCGATGGTGACATAAACTCTTTTAACACTTTACCCATAGAAGCAAAACAAAATATAACCGTTATAAAATCAGGCCACCACGGTGCAATTAATACATTAAATTCTGACATGATTAAAGAAACGGATTATATTGTAATTTCAACCGGAGCAAATTTTTATAATCATCCTCACCCAAAAACAATAAAGCTTTTAGAAGACAATAAAACCAAATATTATAGAACCGACAGACACAATGCAGTTAAATTTGAATTAAAAGATGATACCGAAAATGTTTATATATATTCGTCAAAGTTCAAAAAATTTATAAAAAGCAATATAGAAACAAAAAAATTACTTAAGCAGGTCAAATAAATCTTTATTTTCTTCAAACTGTTTATTTGTCCAATCAGAAGTACAAATAACGGATGCGGCAACAATTTGTTCTATCGGATATGATTGAATACATGTCCAAGATGAATTAATTAAATCCGTTTTATTTGTTCTTTGTTTTAACGAGGAAAGAAACTTATCTTTTTTTACCTGTTCAATTTCAAGTTTATTAACTGCTTTTTCCATTTCGGTAAAATAACCTTCAAGAAAAGCATTGTAAAACATATTCTTATCTTCTTCGCAATATTCAAAAGCATATGTGAAAACAGATACATTAACCGTAAATAATAATATAATCAGTATTTTTAAAAAGTTCATAAAATAATTATTAAACGAAATCTAAAGTTTTAGGATTGCCTAATCGGATAAAATTATTAATAAAATAACAGTTTAAAAAATATTATATTGTTTTATTGTATAATAAAAATATGGGCAGCTTTAATAATAAGAAATTTCTACTTTTTTTTCCCTCCTTTGTGGACAATTGCCGGACCTCATCTTGCTTTACCCAGTTTGGTTTCCCAACTAAAGAATAATAATTATAATGCCAAAGTAATAGATTTAAATATAGATTTTATAAATTATATCTTAACCGAAGAATATATAAATAAGAGTTTGGAAATTATTAAAAATCAGTATTATATATTGGAGAAAGAAAAAACTTCTTTTTTGGGTAAATATGATTCAGAAACAAATATACTACTAAATAACAAATATAACAGATTTAAAAAGATTTCAAAAAATTTTGACCGTATTGACAAACTTTCATCTTGTGTGCAAAAGGTACATAAAGTTTTTAAAGATCCCGAGTATTTTTACAAATATGAGTATCTGATACAAGCTCAAAATTTTTTAAAAAGAATAATATATATTTGTTCACTAATGTATTTGCCTTCAAGCATAGGAGATAAATTTAATTATCAGAATGATTTTATGAGTTATAATTTTGACAGCATAAAAAAAGTTATTTTTGATAAATCTCAAAATATTTTCCTGGATTTTTATAAATCTAAAATTAAAACAATAATAGAACAAAATTATTCGTATATCGGAATATCAATAGGGGCTGAATCACAATTAATCGGAGGGCTGACCCTTGCAAATATGCTAAAGAAACATACCAAAGCCCATATTAATATAGGCGGCGGTTTTTTTTCCAGGACTATTGACGGAATTAAAAAAACTCCGGAATTTTTTGATATTTTTGCTGATAGTGTTTCATACGGAGAACGAGAAAACTCGATTATAGAGTTGGCAAAATATATCAATAACGAAATTCCTATAGAGTCTGTACATAATCTTGTTCATAAAAAAAATAATAAAATAATAATTAATCCATCCGGTAACTGTGTTATTTTATCAAGAATATATAATCCTGATTACAGTGATTATAATTTTGAAAAATATTTCAGCCCCGAACCAATACTTCCATTGCAAACAAACAGAGGATGTTATTGGAATAAATGCACATTTTGCGACCACTCTTACGGAAAAACCTATACCGTAAAAAGAATTGATGATCTGATAAAAGAGATAAAAGAAAATAAAGAAAAATATAATGCTTCTGCCTTTGATATAATAGATGAATCTATTCATCCTAAATTTCTTGATAAATTTTGTGATGCTTTAATTGCAAATGATTTAAATATAAAATTTAAAATATGTTCAAGGTTTGAAGAAGAAATAAATTATGCACTGCTTAAAAAAGCATATAAAGCAGGTTTAAGATCCATACAATGGGGATTGGAATCCGGTAACAAAAGAATTCATACTCTTATAAACAAAGGAGTTAATTTTGAAAAGAGAGAAAAAATTTTAAAAATGGCAAATAAAGCAGGTATTAACAATTTAGTATTTGCATTTTATGATTTTCCTACCGAAACATTTAAAGAAGCTATGGATACATTAAATTTTTTTGTGAGAAATCATAAATATATTCAAGCAATAAAATTTGGACGATATTGTCTTATTTCTTTATCTTCCATGTCTAAAGAACCTGATAAATTTAATATTGTTGTCTCAGA
>CAZNEN010000002.1:0-159732 GCA_964572355.1 uncultured Muribaculaceae bacterium | reverse complement strand
TATAGAAAAGCTTTTTCGCTTAAAGTACAGTCTTACAGCCATACTTTAAAGCGGCTCTGCCTGTTACCAGCTGGCTTTAACTACACCGGGCAATAAACCTTGATGAGCCATTTTTCTCAGGCATATTCTGCAAATACCGAAATCCCTGTGAAAACCATGAGGACGTCCGCATATCGAACATCTGTTGTGTAATCTTACTTTCGGATATTTACCTTTTGCTGCCAGAGCTTCTCTTTTAAGCTCTTTATTTATCATTGCTTTCTTAGCCACGTTTAACTCCTTTTATTATTTCTTAAACGGCATACCAAGCTCTCTTAAAAGAGCTTTCGCTTCTTCATCGGTATTTGCTGTTGTTATAATCGAAACATTCATACCGTGAATTCCGTCAATTTCATCGTATGAAATCTCAGGAAATAAAGACTGTTCTTTTAAGCCTAATGTATAGTTGCCTCTGCCGTCGAAACTTTTTGTGCTTACACCTCTAAAGTCACGAATTCTGGGTAATACTACACATATAAGTTTTTGTAAGAAGTCATACATTCTTTCGCCTCTTAATGTAACCATTGCACCAACAGGCATACCTTCTCTCAACTTAAATGCGGCAATTGATTTTTTTGCTTTTGTCGACAAAGCTTTCTGTCCTGAAATTTTTGTCAGCTGATTAACTATTGCTTCTGCAAGTTTCGAGTTATGACAAGCTTCACCAACACCCATATTTAATACAATTTTGCTTAATTTCGGAATTTGGTGAGCATTTTCATACTTAAATTCTTCCTGAAGGGATTTTTTTACTTCCTCTTCGTATTTTGTTTTTAGATTTTTAGTTAATATTGCCATTTTTCTTTCCTTCTCGTAGAATGCATTCCCCTGACGGAATACCCATACTGTGTTATATCTTACTTTATATTTTACTGCTCATTACAGCTTTCATTTTCTCGGACTGTACGGATTTACTTATTTTTGCTCTTTCATAAAATCCGCTAGTCTAATTTTTCTCCGCATTTTTTACAAATACGAACTTTTTTGTTTTTAACCACATCATATTTAATTCTTGTAGCTTTTTCGCAAGCGGGACAATACAGCATTACTTTTGATGAATCCATAGGAGCTTCCATTTTTATCAAGCCGCCCTGATTACCGCCTTGAGCCCTTTGAGCTTTTGTTACTATATTTAATCCCTCAACAATAACTTTGTTTTCGGATGTAATAACTTTTTTTACGGAACTCACTTTGCCCCTGTCTTTACCCGAAGTTACTACTACTTTATCACCGCTTTTTACGTGTATACTGTGTTTTTCAACTGGTTTTTTGTTTCTCATCTCACGTCTCCTAAATTACTTCCGGAGCAAGAGAAATTATTTTCATAAAGTTCTTATCTCTAAGCTCTCTGGCAACCGGTCCGAATACACGGGTTCCTCTCGGATTACCGTCTTTATTAATTATTACCGCTGCATTTTCGTCAAATCTGATTACACTGCCGTCAGCTCTTTTTATATCGGCTTTTGTTCTTACCACAACAGCTTTTACTACTTCAGATTTCTTAACAGCCATATTCGGTGTAGCATCTTTGACAGCTGCTACTATAACATCACCTACATGTGCATATTTTTTGTTTGAACTTCCCATAACGCGGATACATAACAATTCTTTTGCACCTGTATTGTCTGCTACTTGTAATCTTGTTTCTTGCTGTATCATCTTATTTCATCCTTTGAAATTAACTTAACTTCACTTTCCGGCAATATCCTTTTGCTTGTACACTAAGGATTTAGCCCTATAAGCCTTTATTTTACTTTTTCAACAATTTCAGAAACAACCCAGCGTTTGCCGCCTGAAATCGGTTTAGATTCAACTATTCTTACAATATCACCTTCCGAACATTGATTAAGCTCATCATGGGCTTTATAGTTTTTCGTCGATTCTATAATCTTTTTATATTTTGGGTGCTGATTATATGAAGCAACTTTTACTACAGCTGTTTTTTCCATTTTGTTGCTTACCACAACACCTTGTTTTTCTTTCTTAGGCATTTTTTATAACCTCTTAATTATGCTAATTCTTTTTGTCTTATTACAGTTTTAACTCTTGCAATTGTTTTTCTTATATCTTTCATTTGAGAGTTAGCTCTACCTAAATCAGTAGAATTTTCATATTTATTTGTAAATTTTTTGAACCTTAAATCAAATAATTGTTTCTTATAATCAACAATCATTTCATTAAGTTCTTGAACTGATTTTTCGCGTATTTCTTCTATTTTCATAGTTATTCACCTGTTTTCTCAACAATTTTTACCTTAATCGGAAGTTTTTGAGCAGCCAATTCCAACGCTCGAATAGCTACTTCTCTTTGAGGATAATCTAATTCAAACAAAATTCTGCCGGGTTTTACTACAGCTACCCAGTATTCAGGGTTCCCTTTACCCTTTCCCATACGAGTTTCAGCAGGTTTTGCAGTTATCGGTTTATCGGGGAATATTTTTATCCAAACATTACCGCCTCTTTTTATTTCACGAGTCATCGCTCTTCTTGCAGCTTCTATTTGTCTGCTTGTAATCCAGGCAGGATCTTGTGCCTGTAAACCGTAAGAACCTAATTCAAGTTTTGTTCCTCTGGTTTCATGACCTTTCATTCTTCCTTTCATCATTTTGCGATATTTAGTTTTCTTGGGCATTAACATGATAGTTTTTCGCTCCTAATTTTCATTATTTACTTAATTATTCTCTTCTTCAGCTGCAACTGACTGCGATGCTGATTTTCTTTTTCTTCTGGCACCGACCGGTTTTTCTTCAAAATTTCCGGTTCCGGGCTTCTTTAATTTTATATTCTGGTCTGCCATTTCCCCAGGCATTAAGTTGCCTTTAAAAACCCAGACTTTAACTCCGATTTTGCCCATTATAGTATCTGCTTCCGCAAAACCGTAATCAACATTTGCTCTTAATGTCTGCAAAGGAATTCTTCCCTCTTTCGCCCATTCGCTTCTTGCTATTTCAGCTCCGCCGAGTCTGCCTGATACCATAACTTTTATACCTTGAGCTCCGGCTCTCATAGCTCTTTGCATAGCCTGCTTCATGGCACGTCTGAAAGCAATTCTCTTTTCAAGCTGCAATGCAATCGACTCAGCCAACAATTGAGAATCCAAATCAATTCTTGCAACTTCCACTACATCTATTGTTACTGTTTTATTTATTAATTTTGAAACTGCAGCTTTAAGCTCATCAATACCTTGACCGCCTCTGCCCACAACTATACCGGGTTTTGCTGTTACTACCGTTACAGTTACATTTTGTGCCTTTCTTGCAATTAATATCCTTGAGATTCCCGCAGCATAAAGTTTTTTCTTAATGAATTTCCTTATTTTTGCATCTTCTGCCACAAATTCGGGATAATCTTTTTTTGCGAACCATGTACTGAACCACGGTTGTATTATTCCTACTCTAAATCCGGTCGGATGTGTCTTTTGTCCCATATCTATTACCTTCTATTTTGATTCATTAGTTACTTTAACAGTTAAATGAGATGTACGTTTTACTCTTGAATAAATTCTGCCTTGAGCTCTCGGTTTACCTCTTTTAAGTGTTCTTGATTCATCTGCATATATTTCAGAAACCTTTAACGATTCTGCAGTAGCACCGAACTTTTCTGACGCATTTGCAACAGCAGCCGTTATATTTTTTTCAACAACTCTTGCAGCAAAATACGGCATAAATTTCAACATGCTCAATGCTTCTGATGCGGATTTGCCTCTTACAAGATTTATTACGCGGCGTAATTTTCTTGCCGGCATTGTTATATCTGTTTGTCTTGCCTTAGCTTCCATAATCTATTTCCTTTTCGCTGTTTTGTCTTGCCCTGCATGACCTCTAAACATTCTTGTAGGTGCAAATTCACCTAATCTGTGTCCCACCATCGGTTCCGATATATACACCGGTACATGTGTTTTACCGTTATACACCGCAATTGTATGACCGACCATATCGGGATTTTCAGGAGTAATCATAGACGCTCTGGACCAAGTCTTTATTACTCTTTTTTCTTTATTAGCATTTAATTTATCAATTTTAGCTTTTAAAGAATCGTGTACATATACACCTTTTTTTAGTGAACGTGACATTAATTATCTCCTTTATTAGCGTTTTCTTCTTCTGACTATATATTTGTCAGATGTTTTATTTACTTTTCTTGTTTTTTGTCCTAATGCGGGTTTGCCCCATGGTGTTTTAGGATGTCCGCCGGGACCTGTTTTACCTTCACCACCACCGTGAGGGTGATCGCAAGGATTCATTGTTACACCTCTTACTGTAGGTCTTATTCCTAAATGACGTGTACGTCCTGCTTTGCCTATACTTAAATTCTTAAATTCAGCATTGCCTAAAACGCCTATTGTAGCAAGGCATTCTTTTCTAACCATTCTCATTTCCGAGCTCGGCATCTTTATTGTGACATAATTACCTTCTTTCGCCATCAATTGAGCACCGCCGCCAGCCGTTCTTACAAGTTTTGCACCATGCCCCGGTACCAATTCTATATTATGAATTACCGTACCTAAAGGAATTAATTCCAGCGGAAGTGCATTACCAACTTGTATTTCTGCTTCGGGTCCGGACAAAATTGTATCACCCACTTTTAAATTTTGAGGCGTCAAAATATATCTTTTTTCACCGTCAGCATAGAATACCAATGAGATTCTTACATTTCTGTTAGGATCGTATTCTACTGTCTTGACCGTTGCAGGAATACCGAATTTTTCACGTTTAAAATCAATAATGCGATATGCCTGTTTATGACCGCCCCCTTTATGACGGCATGTAATTCTGCCTGTATTGTTTCTTCCGGCTGTCTTCTTTATCGGCTTTAGTAATGACTTTTCCGGAGTTGATGTAGTTATTTCTGCAAAATCACTCTTTGTCATTCCTCTTTGTCCGGGAGATGTCGGATTTATCTTTCTTATACCCATTGGTTTACACTCCTGCTAATTCTTCAATCGGATCACCTTCAATAGTAACTATTGCTTTTTTGCTTGACTGCGTTCTTCCGACCGAGTATCCTACTCTTTTTGCATGTGACGGCATATAAACCGTTCTCACTTTTGTAACTTTTCTGTTAGGAAATGCCAGTTCAATCGCCTGCGCTATTTCAACTTTTGTAGCATCTTTAGCAACTTCAAAAGTATATTGTGATAACGCTGCCATTGTCATTGATTTTTCCGTGATTATAGGTCTCTTAATGATATCGTATAATCTTTCTTTATTCTGTTTCATTGTACTCATTATTTCGATAACCTCTCAGTTATTTCTAATATTGCAGCTTCAGTCATTACAAGGCTGTCAGCTTCCAATAAATCTTTTACATTTAAGTTTGACGGCAATATGATTTTCACATTGGGAAGGTTTCTTGCCGCTAATTCCAACTGACCGTTCTCGGCAGCCTGCGTATTGGCAATAATTAATATTTTTCCTTCAACTTTCAATGCTTTTAATGATTCCGCCACCAGTTTTGTTTTAGCTTCCGTAATTTCAGAAAAATCTTTAACTAAAACAGTATTATCCAATCTTGCAGATAAAGCGGATTTTAAAGCCAATCTTCTTGCTTTTTGAGGCATTTGGAAAGAATAATCTCTCGGTTTAGGACCGAAAATTACACCGCCGCCTGCAAATAAGGGGCTTCTGATAGAACCCGCTCTTGCTCTGCCGGTTCCTTTTTGTTTCCAGGGTTTTCTTCCGCCGCCTGATACTTCAGCTCTTGTCTTAGCACAGGCATTTCCGCTTCTTGCATTATTCAACTGCCTTCTCAATGCCATATGCATTACATGCAAATTCGGTTCAACTCCGAATACTTTATCATCAAGAGCAATCTGTCCGACTTGTTTTCCGCTTGTATTTAATATTGAAACTTCTTTTGTCATAATTTATTTTCCTTATTATTGAACTTTGTATCAGTTCCATTTAACTCTTGACGGTACTACCGTTACCAATTTTCCTTCAGGTCCCGGAACAGAACCTTTTACCAGCAACAAATTATTTTCATTATCTATTCTTACAACCGTAAGCTTTTTAATTGTTACCTTTTCATTGCCCATGTTTCCGGCCATTCTTTTACCTTTTATAACTCGTCCGGGGGTTGTACCTGCACCAATTGAACCCGGTTCTCTGTGATTTTTGGAACCATGTGCCATAGGACCTCTTCCAAAGTTCCATCTTTTAACGGTTCCTTGAAACCCTTTACCTATTGATGTACCTGTTACATCTACTTTTGTTCCTTCTGCAAGCACGCTCAAATCAATTTTCTGTCCCACGCTGTATGCTTCAGGATTATCCAATCTGAATTCTTGCAGATGTCTGAAATTTTCAAGCCCGTTTTTCTTAAAATGTCCGATTTCGGCTTTGGTTAAATGTTTTTCTTTTGCAGGCACTACACCGACCTGAACAGCATTATAACCGTCTGAATCTATTGTCTTTACTTGTGTAATTGTTAACGGGTCCACTTTTATTACCGTTACGGGAATTGCAAGTCCTTCTTTGTCAAATACCTGCGTCATCCCAAGTTTTTCGCCTATTACTCCCAGTGTCATATTTCACCTTTCTTTTGTGAGCGCTACGTTCTCTGCTTACCTCGTAGATCACATTCAATTTTAAGGAGATTCCTTCTATTAAATTGTATGTGTCTGTAACTTTTACAGTTTGACTTCTATATCTACTCCGGCAGGCAAGTCCATTCTTGTAAGTTCTTCTGTCGTCTGTGCTGTCGGATCATAAATATCTATGATTCTTTTGTGTATTCTCATCTCAAAATGTTCTCTTGATTTTTTATCAACATGCGGAGATCTTAACACACAATATAAACGGCGTTTCGTCGGTAAAGGAACCGGTCCTGCAACTCTTGCATCGGTTCTTTTAACAACTTCCACAATTTTGCTTGCAGATAAGTCGATTAATTTATGATCATAAGCCTTTAAACAAACTCTTATTCTTTGCTGCTTGCTTTCGTTCATTTCCACTTCCTTTTACATTATGGTTTTTGCTTCAAGGGTTTAAGACATACCAGATAGCATCTCTTTTATAAGTCCGGCACCCATTCCTGCACCTTTGCCCTTATTAGCATAATAATGCTATATTAAACATAATTTGTCGTCAACAGGTATTTTTTTATTTTTTTATTTTTTTGTAATATTTCTTCATTTTATTGTAATTTCCTTGACAAACAGCAAAACATTTATCAGCATGGCTTTAGCACAAAAGATAAACAAAATTGTATCAGTTGGCCGGAATTTTTTGTATTAACAAATATTCATACAACATAAAATTAATTTGGTAAAAACATAAAAGTATTTTCATATAATTTAAAAAGTAATATACTGTTGTATAAAGACTATTTTATGGAGTAATTAAATGAACGATTATACAATAGATTCACTGTTAAAAAAAGCCCAGGAACTCGGTGCTTCCGATTTACACTTTATTGTAGGAGAAGTACCATCATTCAGAATAGACGGAAAAATAATAAAATCGAAACTGCCTCCTGTTACGGAAGAAGATATGATGCATGCTATAGATACAATGGCACCCATATCAATGAGAGATAAAATATTCAGATCCTATGATTCGGATTTCCCATACGAAATTGAAGATGTGTGCAGATTCAGAGTTAATCTTGCAATGTCATTCGGTTATCATTCCATGACGGTGCGTCTTGTATCCTATGATATTCCAACCTTTAAAGACCTGGGATTACCTGATACAATAGAAAAATTTTCACATCTTGATAACGGTATCATTCTTGTTACAGGCATTGCAGGAAGCGGTAAGTCTACAACCATAGCCTCCGTTCTGGAGCATATTAATAATACACAGAAAAAACATATAGTTACCATTGAAGATCCTATAGAGTATGTTTATAAAAGTAAAAAATCCATATTTACACAGAGACAAATAGGTATCGATACCGCAAATTATTTGGACGGACTGAAGTTTGCATTAAGACAAGACCCTGATGTAATTCTGATAGGTGAAATAAGAGATATGGAAACCGTCCAGAGCGCATTGCATGCCGCAGAAACAGGACATCTGGTTTTCGCTACTCTGCATACTTTTAATGCCATTCAAACAATTAACCGTATATTAAGTTTCTTTCCGCCCTTGGAAAGAGAAGCTGTAAGAAGCCAGTTTGCAGAAGTATTCAGAGGTTCCATATCTCAGAAGCTTCTGCCTAAAGCAAACGGTAAAGGAAGAATCCCTGCCGTTGAACTTCTTTATTCAACACCTACAATTAAAGATTTTATTCTTAAAGACGAACTAGAAGAAATATATAAAATGGTTCAAAAAGGCTCTTATAATGATATGCTGACATTTAATATGTCATTATATGATTTATATAAAAATAATCTTATAACCAAAGAAACGGCACTTGAGCATAGTGATAACCAGAATGAACTTACGCATTATATAAGAGGAGTATATTCCGGAAGCGGAAAAATGGATTACTAAAACAGTTATGAAAGAACAATTTACAACAAATGTAATCAACTTAAAATCCTACAATTTAAATGAAGCCGACAAAATTGTTGTTATGTATTCAAAAGAAAAAGGACTTATAAAAGGTATAGCAAAAGGAATAAAAAAAACAACAAGCAAGCTAGGCGGCAGAATGGATTTGCTGGTTGCAAATAAAATGATGCTGAATAAAGGCAGAAATCTCGATACAATCTGTCAGGCAGAGGCTCTTAACACCTTTTTTAATCTTCGTCAAGATATAAATAAACTTTTTTACGCAATGTATTGCTGTGAAATCGTAACTAATTTCGGAATAGAAAACGACCCGAACAGTAATGAAATATACAGTCTTTTTTATACATTTCTTGAATATATATCCGCTGCAAAGAAAAAAGAACATATAATGTTATGTGTCTTAAAATTTCAATTAAAAATGATGAACATAACAGGTTATTCTCTTGAACTTAATAATTGTGTAAAATGCCTTACACCGCCTGATAGTGAAGACATTTATTTCTCAACGGAACACGGGGGTATTTTATGCAAAAACTGTGCGGCCGGTATTTGTAAAAAAATTAAAATTCCTAAAAAGATACAAGAATTTCTTATAACACTTTTAAAAGAAGATTTTACAGCTCATACAAAATATGATGATTTGGTTACGGAAAAAATTTGTGATATTTGTATCAATCTTCTTAAAAACTATATAGAATATTATTCACCCAAAAAATTTAAAACTTCACAAATTCTGGAAAGTATAAGGTAACAAATGAATCTGGCACAATATATTGAACATACTCTTCTAAAACCGGATGCTTCCGAAGAAGAACTTATCAAATTACTGGAAGAGGCAAAAGAATTTAATTTTAAAGGAGTATGTGTAAACGGCATAAATGTCAAAACCGCAAAAAATTTTTTAAGAAATACAAAGATTAAAATAGTCACGGTTGTCGGATTTCCTCTCGGCGCCTGTTTAAGCGAAGTTAAAGCTTTTGAAGCGGCAAAAGCAGTTGAAGACGGTGCTGATGAAATTGATATGGTAATTTCCATTCAAGCAATAAAGAACAAAAACTATGACTATGTTCAAAAAGATATTCAAACTGTCAAACAGGCAATAGGAAATATTCCGTTAAAAGTAATTATAGAAACGGATTTATTAACAAAAGAGGAAATAATAAAAGCCTGTGAAATAATTAAAAATACAAAAGCTGATTTTGCAAAAACATCTACGGGATTTGTAAAAAACGGCATTGGAGCAAAAGTTGAAGATGTAGCATTAATGGCTATGGTCTTAAAGGACAGCAATGTCAGAATAAAAGCCTCAGGCGGAATTAAAGATAAACAAAAAGCTATTGCTTTAATTCAAGCAGGAGCCTCAAGACTTGGTACAAGTTCCGGGATTAATCTTATTTAGCAGTATTTCTCCATAATGCCATTAGCAGTCTTCTCAATGTCTTCCTTTGTTATTATTATTTTGGGAGCTTTTATTCCTGTCGGTGTTTTAGGTTTTTGTAATTGCGCATTTATTTTATTAATCTTAAAATTCCTTTTCATAGCAAAATACATAATAAATATACCAAAAATAATATATTTACATTCTGAAATGGCTTTTTTAGTTTTAGCAGTAATTATTTCATCCTTTGTAGGCTGTGCCGCAGCCTTAGTTGTTTCTTCTTCTTTCTTATTTATTGATTTAAAAGAATAATTATTATTTATATAAGGATTTACATATGAATTTAATAATATTTGCATAAAATTACCTATTGCTTTTGTTTCAACACTTCAAGACCGGATTTTTCAATATTCGGAGTATCTATTTCAAATAAATGAATTCTGCCAGGACCTAAATCCGTAATTATCTTACCGTCCGAAACCTGAAATTCACTGTTTTCACCATAAGATTTAAATAAATTTGTCAGTTTTTGAGTTCCTTTTAATCCCGGAATTTCAATAATTCCTGCTTGTCTTGCATTAACATCTCTGTTTGCAACAACCAGAAGTGTTCTGCCATTCAAATGGCGGGCAAATGTAATAATTTGATCTTCGTCATTTTTATCAACTTTTAAAGGAATGAATGAACCCTTTGTTAATATATCATTATATTCTTTTCGGCTTCTGACTTTAAGTGTATTTGACATAAAGTCTCCGCATTCAGGATGTTTACCGACTAAAGGTCTTGAGAAATTAAATATATCGGGTCTGCCTCTGTGAACCGTACATTCTTCAGAATCAGTTTCGGTTTGTTTATCCGTTGTACCTTCAAAATCATATATATAATCATCACCGGTTTGATATCCGTCAAAATAGTACGGATTCAACATGGGTAACGTTGCCTGCAATCCTGAAACAAGGTTCGTAAAAGTAACACCGCCATGATTCATAATTGAAATATCATCGTGTGTTCCGAAAGAACCTATTAGAGATTTACCCGGCTCAAGTTCCTGTGACATATTCAGGTTTTCTTTTACGTAATCAATTAATTCTTGTGCTCTGGTCCACTCATGGAAAATATGATATTGACCGTAATAACTGTCAAATCCGGCTCTTAGAGCATCCTGGGGTCTGTCATAGTTCATATTTATTTGAGGCGAAGCATCTTCATATGTATAACTTTCTGCGAGCCAAGCAAATTCCGGATCTTTTTCACGGGAATAGTTAATTATGGTATCCCAGAACTCTGTCGGTTTTGTTCTTGAAACATCCGCACGAATACCGTCAACACCCAGATCAATACATATATCAACATAATCTTTATGCATTTGCAATAAAGCCGGATTTAATTCACGTTTTGATTCATCCTTCCAGGGATTAAACATTCTAATATCATTCCATCCGCCGGGTGTTTTTGGTGTTCCGTCTTTTTCAAAGGCCATCAAATCAGGTCTTTCCTTAAATAAATCGTAAGATGCACAACTTGGCAAATCAAGCATTACGCTGATACCGCGTTTGTGGCATTCCTGAATAAAGCCTTTGAATTCTTCTTTTACATCTCTTGGATCATTTGGGTCATCTAATGCAGGATCTATTTTCAGAAAATCCGCAGGTGCATAAACAGAACCTGCCGTTCCCATTGCATTTTGCTTCCCTGCGGGATGTACGGGAAGAACATGCAAGGTATTTATTCCTAATTTCTGCATTTCATCTAATCTTTTTACGGCATTATTAAAATTACCTCTGATATCGCCTTCTCTTAACAGCTGGTTGCCAGTTCTGTCTTCCGCTCCAAAGTTTCTTATAATAACACCCATTATTGTTGCTTCATTGTTTTTAAATTTTGTTCTCAAATTATTTTTATAGACTTGCTGCGGCTGTGCATTATTTACGGGAGTCACTTGATATGCCGCAATCGTACCTTTATTCTGAAGAAAACGTTCCAATACATTCGTACCAAAAGGCTCTTGCTGCACCGGAATTTGCTGCGGCTTAGGCTGCACAACCGATGTCATGGCAGGCATTCTGCCCATTGTATTTGTATTTGAAATATTCAAAAATTTTTCAATATAATTAGCCATTTGTTCTGCTTTCTTCTTCAACCTGCTTTTCTGTTGCGCCTTTTCTGCCCATAAATAATCCTGCCGTAATTGTTACTGCAACTAAACCTGCCATTATTCCGCCGAAAATCCACAGCCATTTTTTAGAATTATATGTTTGTTTTGCAACATCCTGTATTAAATTCTTAATCGGCTTACCTACAAGATTATTTCTTTCAACTGCATTTGGACTGTTTGTCACACCCGTAACAGTGCGTCTTGAAAGTTCGGGAGTCATACCATTTTGCCAATTTGCAACTTTTTCCATAAAAAGTTCTTTATAAGCTTTAAAGCCCTTTAACATTTTCTCTGCCGATTTTGAATCCATAGTTTTAGCAATAGTTTCCACGGTAGCACCGGAATTTTCTCCAAACATAACTTTCATAACAGCTTTATATTCTTTTTCGGTTAAATTAAAACCCGCTGATTTTAATTTCTCAACATAATCCGTAGTTGTTGCATTCATGAGCATATCTTTGCAAGCTTCAACCAATCTCTTAATTGTTTTATCATCAGCATCTTTACCGTATTCTTTCATAACAGAGACTAATTGTTTTTTCAAGCTTCCGTCCTGCATCCTTTTAGATAAATCCAAAAATTGCAGTATACGATAGAAAGATGAATTAGCACCTGAAATTCTTTCTGCAGTATTTACATTGATTATATTATCAATTGTACCTTTATTATTTTTTGGAGATATGAGTCTTTGAGCAAGTTTTGAAAATCCGTTTGCACTGAGTTTCTCGCTGCCTTCCGTACAAATTTCTTTTGATTTTTGTCTAACTGTTGAAATAAATACAGAATCATTAGCTGTTTTTTCATAATCACCTATTAATTTTGTTAATTTTTTGATAGTTTCGCTATTTACTTCATTATTTGTTGTTAATGTTTCAAGTATTTCTTTTGTTCTTTGCTGCCTTACCATCGAATTAAATAAAGAACCGGTTTTGTCTTCATAATCGCCTATTAATTCTATTAATTTTTTGACAGTTTTATCATATGATTCACCGTTTTCCGCCAAGGCGGAAAGTTTTTCATATATTATATCCGTATTACCCTGAGACACGGCTTTTAAATCTTTCATACTTAATTTTAAAGATTTTATCAAACTTTCAGCAACTCTGTTCCACTGATTAGCAATATATGTGCCTGATTTATCGCCGACTCTTGCCGTAATATACCTGTCTAATACTCCTTTTTTAGCAGAAAACTCTGTAAGATTTGAAGATAAAGTCCTTACTCTTTCTACTATGTCTGAAACTTTCGGTGTTTCCATTTTCTTCTTTGCTTCGGACAACATTCTCATTAATTCTTTTCCGAGTTTATCCTGTTCGCGTTTACCGGTTCCGGCTGCACGTGAAATAATATCGGCAATACCTTTTAAAGATCCTTCTTCTATTGCTGAATTTAATGCCGATCTTTGCTGTTCGGAAAGTGATGTAAATACGCTTTCGGATATTTTACCTTTTAAAGCCCTTTTTACAAAATTTTCATCTATATTGACATTATTTTTTAATGCCTTCAATTCTTCTGCTATTGTTGCTTGAAGACTTGCAGAATCTGCGCCTTTGCCCAATTTAGAAGCTAATTGTTTAATCAGACTATCATCAAGAGTTTTATCTGCATTCTTAGCCAGGAATTTATCCAAAGAGTGATTGGAAACAGCCTGCTTTAATCTTGAGAATAATCCTTGATATTTTCCAGATTCTATTGCTTTTTCCGAAGAAACAAGACCAAATTTTTCAATAGCTTTACCTATTGGTTTTTCAAGTCTGTTGCAAGCTAAACCGCTCATAACCGGAGAAGCTATACCGGCTGTCATCATCCATAAAGTATTTCCTTGAACTGCAGTCTTTTTAGCTCTTTGTTTAATAAAATTATCTCTGTCAGGAATATTTTCGCTGACTCCAAGCTTTTTACCCATTTTATCAAGGTCTTCTCTTGAATATAAATCGGTTAAATCATATTGAGGATCCTGATGAAGCATCTTTTTACGTCCCTGAGAATCAATATATTTTTGATGAATATCTACGCCGGTTCTTGCTTTCAACGGAGCCTGTATTGCTATTTTCGGCCAAAGAGCCATAGAGGCAAAGAATGTGCCGAAACCGACAAATTCCATTGCTTTATTCAATTTTAAAGGATTTTTAACGAATAAATATGCAGCTAAAGCTAAAGATCCTGCCTTCATTGCTAAATCATTAATTCTTCCCAGCTCATGGTCATTTGCTTTTCCTTTTGCAGCACGACCTATGTTTACCACATCTTGTTTTAAATCTTTTGCATATTCAATTGGAGAACCAAAAATTCTTGAAGGAAGCAGCCTTCCTTTATCAGGCATCGGTTTGATTTTATCTTTACTGTCAAAAGTAAAAGAAGGAGCATGTTCCCTAACGGCGGGTTTATTTATAGGTTGATTTGCAACATATGTGTTTAATAAATTTGTCATCCTAACACACTACCTTTTCTTTACTGTCATCAATTAACGAAATTGATGCCTGGGTTCTGGATCCTCTATCTTTATTAAAGTCAGAAAGAGTTATAAAATTGCCTAATAAAGTCATACCAATTGCACTTCCCAACAAAATTCTTCCGGCAATATTGTTCTTTTTACTGCTGCCGTTTACAAATTCTTTAAAGCTGGCAGCAAATTTCTTGCCGAAATCTTTTATAAAATTGTCATATTTTGCAATTTCCCGTCCTGATTTTTTTGCAGCCTCCGCCAATTTTCTGTAATTTTTATAGTTAGCCAATCTTTTCTTCGGATTTACAACCATATTCTCCCAAGGCTTTTGCATTGCAATACCTACTCCCGTTGCAGCCCACAGATATGAACTTAATGTTGAGAATAACCTTGACTGTATAACCTTTTCCCTTATTTTCGGTTTCGTTTTTTGATCAGAATGTTCAAAGTCTTCATCCATTTTGAATTTTTTTGCAACTTTATTAAAAAATCCGTTTCTCTCGGGACCAAAACTTTCATTATTATAAAGCAAATCCCAGCGCGGAAAATCTACGCTCTCAAATACTTTATGATATTCATGTTTTACTAAATTATCTTTATTATTTTCTTCGGGTAATTCATATACAACTTTATTATACGGAAGATTTACATCAATTCCGTATTTCATATTTAACGGTACTTCTATAAATTTTTTGGATAACGTTTTTAATATACCGTAAAACACAACACCAAGAGCCATCTTCTTACCATGTTTACTAGCATTTACGGCAGAGGGAGTATCAAAAAATTTACTTGCCGCATTGAATACAGCCATCAACATTCCGCTTCCTACCAAATACGGAACCATACCCATAGTTAAAAACTCATAAAAATTAGCATTTTTACTTCCCTCTAATCCTTTTTTTGGATATGTTGTACACGCTTTTGAAAGTTTATCGGCCTGTATTATCAATCCCGTTGTGACAGGATGTTTCTTCTTCTCTTCATACATAACCGTATCATGGTTCTCACATTGACTCTTTGCTTGCTTTTGTTTAGCACGACAAAATGAAAGCGGGTTTATATTTTCCGTATTATTACTTTGTACTCTGTTAATGCAGACCATTGGTTCCTCACAGATGACTACCTGTAATCATAAATATCCTAAAACAATAATGTTGCTAATTGACAGTATGAAATTTTTATTTTTTTACATATCTTAATATTAAGTACATACATAAAAAATTTTATTCTTTTTCTTGCTAAAAACAATGTTCGATTATACAATATTCAAAGTAGACAAAAGGCTAATTAATTAAGTTTTTAATTATTTCCGTCTACAAATTATTACCCAAATTAAGGAGAAAAACCAAAATGTACGAAGACGAAAAGCTTATTTGTGAAGATTGCGGAAGTGAATTTGTGTTCACGGCAGGCGAACAGGAATTTTATGCCGCAAGAGGACTTGCAAATAAGCCAAAACGCTGTCCGGAATGCAGACACAACAGAAGACAAAAAAACAGAAGAAAAATGTATGAAGTAAACTGCTCTAAATGCGGTTGCCAGACAAAAGTTCCTTTTAAACCGATTGAAGGAAAAGAAGTATACTGTAAAGACTGTTATACACTGATTAAAGAAGCGGAATCAAAAGAAAAAGAATCAGAATAAATTTTTTATTTTTATAATAAAAAGAGATGCATTATGTTCTACTGCATCTCTTTTTTATTTATCTGTTATCAGGCTATTGCAGAAAATGAACCGCCTGAACCTGATGAAGAAGAAGACGTTCCCACGGATGAAGATGCAACCGAACCTGCGGTTTCTCCTTTTATTGAGGAGTAAGCTCCTCCATATAAACTTGAGCTTGCCACTGAACCCGCTGTCTCATTTCCTTTAGAAGATGAAAATAATGCGGTATGAGCAGTACCGTTATTTGTACTTAATAATGAAATATATTGCACTCCGTTCATAAGCAACCTCCTAATATAATCGTGTCCTACATTTATATAAAAACATTTGAAAATGTACAAAATCAGGAGTTTGATATTTTGTTACATTTCTTAATCATAATTTAAACTTACTTTTTTTGATGTTTTTTAGACATGATTGTGATTTAATTGTTTTATAATTAATCCCGATATGGAGAAAGCATGAAATTACTGAATATAGGAATAATAGGTTTTGGAACGGTAGGAACCGGCGTATATAAAGTTTTACAGCAATTTAACAATATAAACATAAAAAAAATAGCAGTTAAAAACATCAGCAAAAAAAGAAATATAGAAAATTTTGACAGTTCTATTTTAACTGATAATGCATATGAAATAGTAAATAATCCGGATATTGATATTGTAATTGAAGTAGCAGGCGGAATTAATCCGGCTTTTGACTTATTAAAGACCGCAATAAACAATGGTAAACATATAGTTACGGCAAATAAAGAACTGCTTGCTAAAAAAGGCAGCGAACTTTTTCAGCTCGCAAAAGAAAAAAACACGATTATTTTATACGAAGCGGCGGTTGCCGGGGGTATTCCTATTATCATGCCCGTAAAAACAATTCTCTGCGCAAATAAAATTACAAAGATTGCCGGGATTTTAAACGGAACTACAAACTATATTCTCACTAAAATGGCAGAAAAAAATTTGTCATATGACGAAGCTCTTAAGAAGGCGCAGGAGCTTGGATATGCAGAAACCGATCCGACAGGCGACGTTGAAGGATTTGATGCGGCTTATAAAATATCAATATTATCAACTATTTCATTTAACAAAAAAGTGGCTATAGATAAAATCTACCGCGAGGGTATTACAAAAATAACCGCACAGGATATTAAATCGGCAAAAGAATTAGGATACAAAATAAAATTGATTGCTTTAGGACAGGTGCTTGACAACGGAAAAATTGATGTAAGAGTGCATCCTATGCTGGTAGCAAAAAAACACCTTCTTGCAAAAGTAGATAATGCTACAAATTCTATTATGCTTGAAGGATATCCTGTAGGACAGATTGTACTAACGGGACCGGGAGCAGGAGCCGAGCCTACGGCAAGCTCTGTTGCCGGAGATTTGCTTGTTCTTGCGTCAGAACTTGAAGCTTCGGACAAGCCGCTTCCGCAGTCAATTTGCCATCATGATGAAATTGCTGACCAGATTGAAATAGGTGATACATATAATGAGTATTATATTGCCATTAATGCGGGCAATAACCCCGGTGCTATCGGTATTATAGGAACAATATGCGGTAATAATAATATTAATATCTCAACAATCATGCAAAAAGGTATTAAAGAGGATAATACGGCAGAAATCGTTGTTATTACCGAACGCAGTAAAGAATCGGATATACAAAATGCTTTAAAAGAACTTTTAAAATCCGATTGTATTAAAAATATAGATAACCTGTTAAGAGTTATGAATTAGGAGGCTTTATGCAAAAAAATCATTATCAGGGATTAATTAACAAATACAGAGAATTTCTTCCCGTCACGGATAAAACACCCGTGATTACACTTAACGAAGGAAATACCCCGTTGATAAAAGCCGATAATTTAGCAAGAAAAATAGGTTTAAAAGGTAATTTATATCTGAAATATGAAGGTGCAAACCCGACAGGAAGTTTTAAAGACAGAGGCATGACAATGGCTGTTACAAAAGCTGTAGAAGAAGGTTCCAAAGCCATTATTTGTGCTTCAACCGGAAATACAAGTGCTGCCGCCGCCGCATACGGAGCAAAAGCAGGTTTAAGAGTTTTTGTATTAATTCCTGACGGTTATATAGCTCTTGGCAAACTATCGCAAGCAATGATGTACGGTGCTGAGATTATCGCAATTCAGGGAAATTTTGATGAGGCACTTGAAATGGTTATTGAAATTTCAAAAAACGCACCTATTACTCTGGTAAATTCCGTTAATCCGTACAGAATTGAAGGTCAAAAAACCGGTGCTTTTGAGATTATTGAAGCCATAGGCGATGCTCCGGATTATCATTTTATTCCGGTCGGAAATGCAGGTAATATAACGGCTTATTTCAAAGGTTATGAAGAATTTTTTGCACTTAAGAAAACTTCTCATCTTCCCAAAATGATGGGATATGAAGCTGAAGGTGCCGCTGCTATTGTCAGAGGGAAAAGAATTCTTCATCCCGAAACAATTGCTACCGCCATAAGAATCGGTAATCCGGCAAGCTGGAAACAAGCGGAAAGAGCAAGAGACTTATCAGGCGGTAAAATTGACTGTGTAAGTGATAATGAAATTATAGAGGCTTATAAACTAATGGCCTGCACAGAGGGTATTCTGGCGGAACCCGGGTCGACCGCATCCGTTGCAGGGCTTATAAAAGCAAACAAAGAAGGTCTTATAAAAGAAAATTCAACCTCCGTATGTATTTTAACAGGAAACGGGTTAAAAGATCCCGATAGTGCAATTAAATATTCAGAAGCAAATGTGAAAAAAACAAAAGCAGATTTAAAAGAAATTTTAAAAATAATTAATTAGATTTTTAAATTTTATTACCTGTTTCAATATCAAAGAATAAAATATCATTTGTATTAATTCTAAAATTCATTTCTTTGTCAACCTTAATATCGGAAGAAAGAAAAGCACGGCATGAGGATTTATTTGCAGTGAAATAAACAATTCTGCTGTTTCCAAGCATCTCTGATATTTCTACGGGAGCTTTAAATTCAAAATTATATGAAGCAGTATTAAATTTTTCCGCACGTATTCCGGATAAAACCTTTTTTCTGTCCCGAAGAATACGTTTTTGTTCTTTTGTTAATTCAAACTCAAAACCGTTAATTGATATTTTATCCTCTATTATTTCAGATTCTATAAAGTTCATGGAAGGTGACCCCAGAAACCCCCCTACAAATTTATTAATCGGATTATTATAAACCTCAACCGGACTGCCGATTTGTTGAATTACACCTTTGTCTATAATTGCTATCCTGTCACCCATAGTAAGAGCTTCGGTTTGATCATGCGTTACATAAATAAACGTTGTTTGAAGCTTTTCATGTAATTTTTTTATTTCCGCACGCATTTGAACTCTCAATTTAGCGTCCAAATTTGATAAAGGTTCATCCATTAAAAAAACTTTAGGATTTCTTACAATAGCTCTTCCAAGTGCAACTCTTTGTCTTTGTCCTCCGGACAGCTGCTTTGGTTTTCGCTGCAGTAATTCCGTAAGATTCAGTATTTCGGCTGCTTCCATGACTTTTTTTTCAATTTCCTGTTTTTTCAATTTCCTCATTTTTAGAGGGAATGCCATATTTTCATATACACTCATATGAGGATAAAGTGCATAATTTTGAAAAACAAATGCAATATCTCTCTCCTTAGGATGCATATTATTTACACACTTTCCGTCAATAAAAATTTCACCTGACGTTATATCTTCAAGTCCTGCTATCATCCTCAAAACGGTTGACTTTCCACAGCCTGACGATCCTACAAGCACGAGAAATTCTTTATCAACAACCTTAAGATTTATATTATCAATAATTTTTTTCTTATCATAAAATTTTGTAACGTTTTTTAATTCAACCTGCGCCATTTTATTTAGCCTGTTTTATTTCCACCAAAGCTTTATCTATCGGAACTATAAATACGAAAGAAACCTGATTTGAATACTGGCAGTTAATCCAAATATCTCCTTTCAATTTATTAATATATTTCTTTGCACTTCCTAATAATAAACTTTGCATTAGATATTTTTTTGAATTTTTTTCTACCTGTACGTAAGGATCAAATATATCGGTATTATTATACAAAGAAGTATCAACGCCTTTGCAGATAACTTCAAACATCAGGTAAGATTTTTCATTAATATTAGATGTTGTTTCAAAACCCTTAGTAAGTAAAAATTCGGGAATAGGATTAGATAAATTAATGTTGACAGTCCCTGTTTGAACTGAATTTATCGCATTTTCAATAATATTCAACATTATTAATTTTAATGCATTTTTATCCGAATAACAATTTTGTTTTATCAATTCCGATGTATTAACCGTAATTTTAATATCTTTATTTTTTAATTTTACATTCATTTCATTAACAATAATCGAAAGAAGTGCAGCAGCATCAAAATTCGTATAATCAAACTGATATATATCAGATTCCGCCTGAGACATTTCAATTAATTTTTCTATTAATATCAATAACTCGGACGAATTATCATTCATAATTCTCAGATATTTCTCCTGTTTTTCATTTATTTCTCCGCTTAATCCTTCAAGCATTGCCTGGGAAAAACCAATAACGGAATGTAAAGGAGAACGCAAATAATTTGACATTTTTGCCAAAAGAACATTTTTTGTGTGATTAAGAATTTTTTGTTCTTGTCTTTCCGTTATCAATTGATCTAAGAGTGAATGATCCTGAGTATTATCAATAATTGTAATAATATATCTTTTTTTCCTGCCCGAAGAAACATCAGTTACTTTAACATCCGTTATTTTGGTGTTCTGTTCCTCGGAAACTATTTTAAGAATTTGCTTAATATCTTCATCTTTATTGCTTATAATATTATCAGAATTTATAATGAAATATTCATTAATATTTTTTCCTCTGAGTTTATTTGTTTCAAAAAGCTTGAAAGCTCTTTTATTTGCATAGCGTATTTTTCCGTTTTCATCAATTACAAGAACTGCTTCAGGCAGATGTGTAAGTATATTATACTGTTTCCCTAATACTAAACTAAATAAATTCATACAAAATTCCTTATCAATTAAACTGAAAAATACTTCGTAAGGATTATTTTAACATATTTTAAAATAATTTAATATAATTTATAAATTATAACTTACATGCAAATTTTAACAAATAATTTTATTCAAAAACAACACCGCAGCTTTTTTTATAGTTTCTTTTATTCCGTTTAAAAATATCTCTCAATTTACATCGGATATGGGAAAAATGTTATGATGGCAAAAACTTCTTTATATAATGAATTAATTTTGCAGTCGCATCTATGGGCATATATAGATACTTTCAGAATATTTGCGATTGCCTGTTTAACGGTAATTCCTTTAATCTCATTTATAAAAATACCTAAATATACATCAAATAATTTAAACAAATAATATTACTAGCCTTGCCATCTTCCCCGCAAGGTTTTTTTTAAATAAAGGAACTCAATATAAAATTTTTCGTCAAAGCTCATAATAATAAGTATGGGGATTAATTATGGGCATTCAATATATTGAAGATATGGAAGAAAACTTTATTAATTTAAATGAAGACGAAGAACAAGAACAAATAACATCTTTTAACAGTATTGTTTATAAAGATGATATTCTTCAAATGTATTTAAAAGATATAGGAAAAATAAAACTGTTAAAACGAACAGAAGAACAACAATTGGGAAAAGATATACTTGAAGGAAATGAAAAAAAAGCACTTAATGCAAAGAAAAAACTTATTCAAGCAAATTTAAGATTGGTAGTAAGCATCGCCAAAAAATACACTGGACAGGGAGTACTGTTTATGGATCTTGTCCAGGAAGGTTCATTAGGACTTATTAAAGCGGCAAACAGATTTGATTATTCCAAAGGATTTAAATTTTCCACTTACGCAACATGGTGGATACGCCAGACAATTGTAAGAGCAATTGCAAATAACTCAAAAGTCATAAGAATTCCTGTTCATATGATTGATAAAATAAGGCTTGTAAAAAAAGCTATGTTTGAACTTAATTATACATACGGAAAAGAACCGACAGTTGAAGAAATCGCAGAAAAAATAAAAATTCCGGTAAAACAGGTTGAAATAGTACTAAATACCATTAAACTTGAACCAATGAGTCTTGACACACCAATTGCCGAAAATTTATGTCTTGAAGATTATATTGCAGACGAAAATTATGTTTCACCGGAAAATAATGCACACAAAAAAATGTTAAAAGTACATATAAATAAAATACTTAAGGAATTAAACCATAAAGAAAGAAAAATTATCATCAACCGTTTCGGTATAGACGGCGGTAAACCCAAAACCCTTGAAGAACTCGGAAAAGATATGGGATTTTCAAAAGAAAGAATAAGACAAATTGAAAGTATTGCTCTTAAAAAATTAAGAACCTCGACAAACATTAAGTATTTAAAAGAATACCTATTATAACTTAATTACTTTTCCAAAGCGGATTTTAATAACTTATTCAATAACTGCGGATTTGCTCTGCCTTTAGTTTCTTTCATAACCTGACCGACAAAAAATCCGAATAACTTATCTTTACCGCCTTTATATAATGCAACCTGTGAAGGATTTTCAGATATAACCTTATCAATCAGTATTTGAAGTGAACTTTCATCCGAAATAACGCTCAAACCCTGTTTTTCTACAATATCTTTTGCGCTTCCGCCTTCTTTTAATAATGTAATAACAATTTGTTTGCCTATATTATTTGAAATAGAAGATGATGATACAAGATTAATCAATTCCGCAAAAGATTCGGGTGTAAGCTTTGTTTCTTCAATAGTAACTTTTTCTTCTTTCATGTAAGCGGCAATTTCTTTCATTAAGAAATTATTAGCCGTTCTTGCATCAGCTCCGAGAGCAATAGCTTTATCATAAAATAAAGCTATATCCATCTGCTCTACCAGAACATTTGCATCATAAGGAGTAAGTCCCAGAGAAATATATCTTTCTCTTCTTTTTGCAGGAAGCTCCGGCATTTTAGCAGCTATTTCACTTACCCATTCTCTTGAAATTTGAAGCGGCATTAAATCAGGTTCCGGAAAATATCTGTAATCATGAGCATCTTCTTTGCCTCTCATGGATTTTGTAATGCCCTGATTATCATCCCATAATCTTGTTTCCTGAACGACTTTTTCTCCTGATTCAACAATATCTATTTGTCTGTCTATCTCATATTCAATAGCTCTTTGGAGTGCTCTAAAGCTGTTTACATTTTTTATTTCTGCTCTTGTCCCGAACTCTTTTTGCCCCAAAGGACGTACCGATATATTTGCATCACATCTCATGGAACCTTCTTCAAGGTTACCGTCGCAAACTCCTATATATCTTAGAGTTGTTCTTAATTCTTCCATATATGCCTTTGCTTCATCTGATGAACGCATATCAGGCTCGGATACAATTTCAAGAAGCGGAGTTCCGGCTCTATTTAAATCAACCAGAGAATAACTTGAACCCGCAATACCGGAAGCTCCCATATGAACAAGCTTTCCTGCATCTTCTTCAAGATGCGCCCTTGTTATTCCTATTCTTTTTCCGCCGATATCAATGTATCCATTTACACAAATCGGCTGATCATACTGCGAAATCTGATATCCTTTCGGCAAATCGGGGTAGAAATACTGTTTTCTGTCAAACTTACAATATTCAGGAATTGTACAATTTAAAGCGAGTCCCGTAAGTATACCCATATTAACACATTCTTTATTCAATACCGGCAAAACCCCGGGCATACCCAGCGTTACAGGACTTATCTGGGTATTTTGCTCATTTCCGAATTCCGTTGAATCACATGCAAAAATTTTTGACTTTGTTTTTAACTGTGCATGCACTTCAAGCCCTATTACAACTTCATATTTTTTTCTGAGTTCTTCCATTGCGGCAATTGACATTTTAAAACCTCTATTTCTATTTTTTTAAGTAAAATCTTAGCACGAATGATTTGTTAAATAAAGAATTTTATTAATATTTTAAATTCGTGAAGTTTAACGATTTGGAAATACTTTGTACGTGTAGTAAAATATTAATGTATGAAAAAGAAGTTAATATCCGTTCTTATAATAAGTACATTTTGCCTGTCTGATTTTTTATTACCGGTATATGCTTCTGCACCTTTCCGCGGGCATATTGAAGAAACCGATATACGAAATCAGGAGCAGGATAAAATATTTACAAAAGAAGTAAAAAAAATTGAAGAAGATAAAACAATAGAACTCACCGTTTCACAGGTTCTTGCAGGCAAAACATCAATAGAAGGCGATGAATTTTTTGCTGAAGTTTCTGAAGATGTTCTTGCCGGCAGCGGTGTTTTGTTGCCGAAAGGAACCGTGGCACACGGCAAGATAAAGAATATAGTCGACCCGAAACGTCTGGGACGCGACGGCTACATAGAACTTTCTTTTGATTATCTTATAACTCCCGACGGAAGAGAAATCCCTATAGAAGGAGGAATGACTTCAAAACTGCATCCCGCAAAATCTGCGGCAAAAATAGCAGGTGAAAACTTAACATATACTGCTGTAGGCGGAGTATACGGAGCAGCAGCAGCCATAGAACTGGCAGGAGTAGCAGGTGCGGTGGCAAGTCAGGGATATACTCTCCTTGGAGGTGCCGCTTTGGGCGGTGTTATTGCTTTAGGCTTAAGTTTATTCAGAAAAGGCAGTGATGTTCTTATTTCCCCGGGCGATGAAATAAAAGTTAAAATCAGAAGTACGGAAGCTATTCCTGTTATGACTTTCGATGCCGTAAGACAGGATGAAATTAAATACGATGGTCTGGATGTCAATATTACGGATATATTTCTGGAAAAAGATCCTTTCGGAAACCTAAATACAATTACTCTTGATTTAATAATTAAAAATAATTCAAAAACAGATTTTTCGTCTTTTGATATAGCAATGGTTAATGATCTGCACAACAGTTATAATCCTTCAATTTTTACCGATTACAAAAATTCTCTTGCCATGAAAACAATAAAACGCGGAGAAAATGTATCCGGTGTTCTTTCGTTTTCCGTAGATAATCCAAACAGACAACACTGGCTTGTTTTCTATGATAAAAGAACCCATAAACCGCTTGCAAAAATTTCCATTGATAATGCTAAAAAAGATTTAAATATTTCCGATCTGACAAAAAAGAGAAAGAAAAGAAAAAAGACTACTGATCCTAATATAATTTAAGGTTTTTTATGCTTGATATCGATTTATTTGAAAATATAGAAGACAACGAAATTCTTGAACTTCTGAAATGTATAGGAATAAGAACAAAAACTTTTAAAAAGAATTCCGCCATAGTTAAAGCGGGAAGCAGAATTGATTTTTTGGGTGTAATCTTAAGCGGTAATGCATGTATATTTAAGAATGACGGTTCGGAAAATAAAATTATTTTGGAGGAGCTTAAAATTAATGATATTTTCGGACACAATATAGTCTGTCTCGGTGAAAATATAAGTCCCGTAAATATTAATGCGTTAAATGAATGTGAAATACTTTTTCTCCCTTTTGAAAAAGTTATAACTCCCTGTGAAAAAATTTGTTCTTATCATTTGCAAATTATAAAGAATATTATGAAAATGATTTCAAAAAGAAATTCATTGTTAAATAATAAAATTGATATTATAGGTAAAAAAACGACAAGAGATAAAATACTGGCATTTCTGCATAAATATAAAAATGACGGCAAGGTTTTTTCAATTCCTTATTCAAGAGAGGAAATGGCAAAATTTTTATGTGTTGACAGAAGTGCAATGTCGCGGGAATTATGTAAAATGCGCGATGAAGGAATATTAAAATTTAACAAAAACCACTTTGAATTGCTAAAATAAATAATCAAATTCCAGATGACCTATTTTAACAACATCCCCTTCCTGTATACCTGCTTCTTTTAAAGCGTCAAAAACTCCCATCGATTTTAATATGTTTTGGAATCTGAACAATTGCTCGGTATTTCTGCCGTCAGTGACATTTGCAAGTCTGAATATTTTACCGCCTTCAACTATAAATGTATGTTTATCTGCTCTATATACACTATATGAACTGTCATCATTATCGGTTGCACCTTCATCTTCTTCAATTTCCACATTGATAACGGGTTTTGGTATTTCATCTACTTTTTTTGAAACAACATAGATGAATTCATTAAGATTTTCTCTTGTTGCAGCTGAAATTAAGAATACATCATCAGATATATTCTTAAATGCCGCATAATACTTTTTTCGTGTTTGCTCATCAACGGCATCAATTTTGTTTAAAGCTATAATTTGATATACTTCAGCCAGTTCGGCAGAATGTTTTTTTAGTTCTTCATTAATAATTGTGTAATTTTTAACAGGATTTTCCTGTGTTAAATCGATAAGATGAATAAGAAAACGGCATCTTTCAACATGTCGCAAAAACTCATGACCAAGACCTATACCATCCGAAGCCCCTTCAATAAGTCCGGGAATATCCGCAATTACAAACCCGTCGCCTGTATCTTTTTTAACCACGCCGAGATGCGGAACAATCGTAGTAAACGGATAGTCCGCAATTTTAGGTTTTGCGGAACTGACCGCACTAATCAGTGTCGACTTTCCAGCATTTGGCATTCCAAGCAGACCAACATCAGCTATAAGTTTCAGTTCAAGTTCAAGAATTCTTTCTATACCGTTTTCACCCGGCTCGCAAAATTGCGGTGCTCTTTTTTGTGCCGTAGCAAAGCATGCATTTCCTCTGCCGCCTCTTCCTCCTTTTGCAACAAGAACAGTTTGTTCAGCTACATTCATATCCGCAATAATTTTATTCGTTAAAATATCCCGAACAACAGTTCCTACGGGAACCTTTATATATAAATCTTTTCCGCATTTTCCGTGCTGCGTTTTTATATAACCGTTTTCTCCGTTCTCTGCTTTAAAGACAGATTGAAATTTAAAGTCCATAAGCGTAGTCATATCCTCCGTTGCAATAAGATATACATCACCGCCTTTACCGCCGTTTCCTCCGGCAGGACCGCCTTTATCAACATATTTTTCTCTTCGCCAGGCTACAATACCATTACCGCCCTTACCGGAGAGAATTTTTATTTTTGCTTTATCTAAGAACATAATCCTATCTGCTCAATACCATTCTGTGTAAAATCATATTATAAAACAAACATAAAATTACAATTTTATAAGATTAGTTTTAAGTATTTCTTCCAGAATTTCGCAGCTGTCTTTTACCATATTTTTACAATATTGTTTTCTTTCGGGTGAATGAAATTCAAAACCGGCACTTAATACTTTACAACAGTTTACTTTATATTTTTGTGCAAATTTTTCGCTTAACTCTTTCGCTAAAGCACGTGCTTTCATTCCGTCCCTATTCTCATTATTCCTTCCGAATATTGAGCCTATTACAATTTGCGCTCCCGCAACGGCTCCGCAAAGACATCTTATTCCCATTCCGCCGGAAAATGATGTAGCTATACTTAACGTTTCTTTAGGAATATACCCTTTATCAACTGCTGCCTGCACAATGGATTCGGAACATGAATAACCCGAAAGGAAATTTCTAACCGCTGATTCCTTCATAAATCCTCCTTGTTTACAATTATTATACTAAGGGTAATAATATAATGCAAAAACCGCAGGTTAGCCTGCGGTTTTCTATATTATATGAAATTGATTATGCTGCAAAAGGATTGTCCGTATTATTAAGATTTTCAAGCGATTCAAGTGCCGCCAGAGCATCTTCGCTCAGCTCTCCATTTTGCGATTCCTGTTGAATCTTTATAGAAACAGCTCTTTCCAATTCTTGCAATTGCGTATTGTCAGAAGCTATTTCTTCTGCGGCTTGATTATATTGTTCTTCTTTGGCTATTTCTCTTTCAGAAGGACCGGTGATAGCTTTTGTTATTTTCCCTGCAACAAAAGAGCCTAACAAACCGCCTACAAATCCGACAGCAGCACCTATTGCTGTACCCACCCCTGGGAATATTGCAGTTCCCACCGCAGTTCCCACTGCAACTCCAGCTTGCTGACCGGCTATAAATCCTGCCGTATCTCCTGCAACTTTTACTGCAGATTTACCCAGCTGTTTTAATCCTTTTTCTGCTCCAAGTTCCTTAAATGTAGGTACAACTTCCGTTAAACATTCGGCTATACCGCTAAAAGCGAGCATTATTCCGGCACCTGACGATTTCATAAATTTTCCGAACTTACTTGAAGTAATCCGTTTTAAAAACTTATTTGATATTTTATTTCCTGCAGATTTAACAGCCTTCCCTGCAGAACTTTGTGCTGCCGCATTTGAAACAGTTTTAGTTTTAGCGGTATTACCGGTTGTTTTTACAGCTGTTTCTGCAGCTTCTTTTGCTGCATTAGTAACAGTTTTTTCTCCCGCAGTTTTTGCCGCTCTTTTTGCTGCTTTTGCCGCAGCTTTCTGTTCTTTAAATTTTGTTTTTACGGACGATTTTATATTGGAATATTCCATTACTGATTTATTTGCCGTACTGATAAAATCACCTATTCTCTTAAATATATTTCCTTTGCCATGTAATAAATTTTGAAGAGCCTGCTGATTTTTTTGTCCGAGAGCTTTCATTTTTTCATTTATAAGTGTTCCGTAAAGTTTTTTATTTCTTTTTAACAAAAAAGCAAAAGGAATACCTTCAAAAAATACAGAACTTGATGCTCCGCTTTTTGCCGTATTAGTAAATGTATCAGGAGCCTGTACAAGTGTTTCATTATTTGCATATTTAATCAGACTTTTAATACTGTTTGCCTTTTTTGGCGAATTTACGGCTGTTGCTGCCTGTGATGCCGTATTTATAATATTTGAGTCTATAGCACTTACCATAAAAAACTTCAAAATCCTTTCCTATACATGTATATAAAGTATTTTTAAAACCCGAATATTTACCCTTTTTTAAGAAATGTAAACAGATTTTAATGCTTAATAAATAATTAAGATTCCATAAATCTAAACATGAAATTTAAATCCTGTTAAAATAGTGTATATAATAGGTAATATAATGACTCAAATTGTTCTGGTATCAGATAATAAAACAACAATTCTTGAAGCGGAAAAAATTATTTCCGCCAATTCCTACGAAATAATAATTGCCGATAACGAAGAAAAAGCAGAAGAAGCCGTTAATAATGAAACTGCCGATTTAATGATTTTTGATTGTCTGGCTGAAAATATAGATACTATTTCAATTTTACGCAGATTAAAACTCACCATGCAGACAAAAGACATACGTTCTATTATTTTGCTGCCCGAAACAAATACGGATTACGATATTTTAAAATATACAAATTCTTACATTACAAGACCGTTTAATGAGCATTTATTTTTATCATCGGTAAATTCAAATTTACAATTAAGAGATACTTTCAGAATATTATCAAAAAATAATAGCGACCTTGCAAAAAGTCTTTACCAACTGAATGTTTTATATACAACAAGCACCCAGCTGGCAGGATCGCTCGATAAAACAAAATTAATTGAAATTTTGACGGACGGACTTGAACAGAGTCTTTCATTGTCACTATGTTATGCGCTGGTATTAAATGATGCCAATGATATAAAACTTATTATAAAATCCATTTTCCCGATTTCACAAAGGCTGGAAAATGCCATAAAACTTCGAGCTTTATTAAGTTATAAAAATCTTTTTTCTATTAACCCGACTATAAATGATATTGAAGTAATTAAATATAACAAAGACCAGTTTGGCGAACATGATTTAAATATATTCGGATATGATAATCTTTTTGCACCGATAAATATAAAAAATAAATTTTACGGAATAATAGAAGTCTTTAGAGAAACGGATTTTGCGCAGGATGATACAAAATGTTTCACGACTCTTGTAAAACAGGTATCGCTTCCGCTTGAAAGTGCAATTTTATATGAAGAAATTAAAGATACCAATATAAAACTTGAAAAGCTTGAAAGATTAAAATCAGAATTTATTTCAATAGTATCACATGAACTAAGAACACCGTTAACATCTATAAACAGCGCTCTTGACATAATACTAAAAGGTACAACCGGTGAAGTCAACGAAGCAATGGAGAAATTTTTAAATATTGCCAAACGCAATGTTACAAGACTTTCCGCAATTATATATGACCTGCTCGATTTATCAAAAATAGAAGCGGGAAAAATGGAATTTCGTTTTGAAAAAACCAATATTAATCTGCCAGTTGAACTTGTTAAAAATACTCTGGAAAATCTTGCCAAAGAACAGAATATTTCCATAAATCTTTATCTGGATAATACGCTTGATTTGGTCTATATAGATACACAGAGGATGGAACAGGTTTTAACAAATCTTATTTCAAATGCAATAAAATTTACGCGTGAAAATGGAACAATTGAGATAACAAGTTCAAAGATAAGTGCCGACGAAATAAGAAATAACGGATTTTTTGAATCTCTGCCCGAACATTTAAGCAAAGAATACGTAAAAATTGGGGTTAAAGATAACGGAATAGGCATTGCCCCAGAGAACTGGAATAAGGTATTTGAACAGTTTAAACAGATAGAAAATTCTTTAAGCAGAAAGGCAGGAGGCTCAGGTCTCGGACTTCCGATTGCAAAACGGCTAATAGATGCTCATAAAGGTTTTATATGGCTTGAAAGCGAAATTAACAAAGGAACCACTTTCTACATTGCCGTTCCCATTATGAATGACAAAGAAATTTTTGAACATTCTTTAGAACAGGAAATCCAAAAAGCAAAACAAGAACATATAAATATTGCTTTAATATTCTTAAAAGAAAATATTATTGACGGAATAAATGCCGAAGAAAAAATATTTTCCGAAAATATAATTCGTAAAACTTCCGTATTCAAGGATTATTCTTTTGAAAAAGATAATAAAAGATATTACTATTCTTATGCCGTGGATATGGACTCATTTGTATTTGATTTTGAGGTGAGAAAACTTGCAACATATATAAAAACAATTAGTGAAGAATATAAGGAATGTGATATAGTATATTCATCGGCGCTGTTTCCAAGGGATGGAAAAAACGCCGATGAATTAATGAAAAAACTTAACTGTTTTTCAAAAGGGGATATGGATGAAAAAGATACTAATAGTTGATGATGAAGCTGATATAATAGAAATACTGCAATTTGTACTTGAAGCAGAGGGCTATGAATGTATAACCGCATCTGACGGAGAAGAAGGTCTCAGACTCGCAAAAGAAATCTCGCCTGATTTAATTATCCTTGATGTTATGATGCCCAAAATTAACGGATATAAAATAAGCAGATTGCTAAAATACGACAGCAAATATAAAGATATACCTATTCTTATGATAACGGCACGTTCTCAAGAAGAAGATAAAGTAATAGGAGAAGAAACCGGCGCAGACGAATATATTACAAAGCCTTTTAAAGTTGATTATGTTGTGGAAAAGGTTAAAAGCTACATAGGATAATATGGAATTAGTTACAAACAAAACACTGGAAAAACTGAAATATGACCTTGTAAGAGACGGTCTTGTGAGTTATGAAGATATTGAAAAAGCGCATGAACTTGCAATATCCCAGAATGTTAATATCGGACATATTCTTATAAAATCCAAACTTATAACGGAAGATTCTCTTTTAAAATTTTTAGAAAGCAAACTTCATATCCCGTATGTAGATTTAAAAGATTATACACTTGATACAAGATGCTTAGCTTATATAAGTTTTAATGATGCACAAAAGTATAAAATAATTCCTCTTTTTAAAATAGAAAATGTTTTGACTGTCGCGATGGCAGACCCTCTGGATTTATTTGCAATTGACAAGATTGTTGAAAAAACAGGCTGTGATATAGAACCTGTAGTTTCCGCCGAATCTCTGGTTATGAAAAAGATTGAAGAATATTATAAAAGCGACAGCTCCGTAGGACAAATAAATATTGAAGATTCCGAAAATAAATATGATTGGCAGGAAGAACTCCATAACGATATTTTGTCCGACGAACATATTCAAATCCTAATAAGAGCAATATTAAAACAGGCAATTTTAAATAACGTACACGAAATGTTCTTTGAACATGTTCCCGGCGGATTAAGCGTTAATTTCAGGATGGGAAATGAAATTATAAATACGGGGCAAATTCCATCCGTTCTTGTGGTGCCGTTTATTTCAAAACTTAAGATACTTTCTTCTCTGGATGCAAATGTATGCGAACTCCCCCAATTGGGCAAGCTGGTGTTTAAAGTTGATGATATTGTTCTAACGGCAAGTACATCGGCATTCCCTACAATTAACGGAGAAAGAATCTCTTTAAAAATATATAAACCTCCTAAAAAACTGGACGAAATCGGATTAAGTGATTCTCAAATTACCGCAATTAAAACAGAAACCGAAACCCCCGGTGTAATTCTTGTGTGCGGTTCTTCACTTTCCGGCAAAACTCATATAATTTATTCTGTTTTATCTGACATATCAGACTCAAATAAAAATATAATGACAATTGAATCTATTGCAAAATATAAGCTTAATAATGTAAATCAATGCGAACTGAATGAAAATATAGGTTTTAATATTGAAAAAGCCATGCGTTTTATTGAATTTCAAGCACCCGATATCATTTATTTTGAAGGCATAACAAGTAAAATTGCTCTTGATTATTTCAGTTCTCTTGTATTTAAAAACAAAGTTTTAATAACGGAATTTTTAGCGGATAATATGGCCGATTTAAATAAAAAATTATCTTATAATGATTTTGAAATGTTTAAACCTCTGATTAACTGCATAATATTTGTACATAATCAAAACAGTATTGAAGTATTTGATAAATCGGATTTAAAAAAGTTTATAAATTAAAACTTTAAAATAACTTGTTTTAAAAATTGTCATTTAAAGTTATTATTTAAAAGCTCGATTTTTTCTTTTCCTTTTTTTGTAACATTATTTTAATATTTCCCCGTAATAAGGACAAAAAAATATTTTCGGTTTTTATAACAAGCGGAATGTACAAGGCGAAGGTATATGCAAATATCAAAAATATCGGGTATTAATAACATAAATAATTTAAAGAGAGTTAAAACATGCGTGCAAAATAATACAATACCCGGAGAAACCAAATCAGTTAATCCCTCTAACGTATTTAAAATATACTATGGACGGGATATTATTTCTTTCGGAAAGAAAACATTTAACGAAACATTAAAAAATAATTATTTTCATTTGCCTGAAAACTGCTATCCTGATGTGTTCCAAATTGAAGCCGCTAAAGCATTAAATGATGGCAGAGATGTTCTTGTAGAAGCCCCTACGGGAACAGGAAAAACTGCAATTGCATATTATGCCGCCTCTAAAAACATGGACGAGGGAAAAACCACTTTTTATACAACGCCTTTAAAGGCATTAAGCAATCAAAAGCTTAATGAATTCAGAAAAATATACGGGGATGAAAATGTAGGTATTTTAACAGGCGACAGAAGAGAAAATATTGAAGCTCCGATTATCATAATGACAACCGAAGTATACAGAAATATGGCATTGGCAGGAATGTACGGAGAAAAGAATCCTTTAATGGAAAATCTCGGTACTGTTATTTTTGACGAATTTCATTATCTAGGTGACCCCGACAGAGGCTCTGTATGGGAAGAATCTGTTATGTTTACACCTAAAAACGTTCAAACATTAGAACTGAGTGCAACAATAGGAAATCCCGAGGAATTAAAAAACTGGATAAATTCTTTAAAAGATAAAGATAATGTCGCTCTCATATCGATCCCACCCGAAGAACGAAGTGTTCCGCTGCATTTTGATTCTTTGTCAACCGATTCATATAAAAAATTGGAAAAAAGAATTCAAAAGGCAATAAAAAGAGGAGAAACCCCGGATTTTGAAAATACATTAACCGTAAAAAAACCGAAATTGAGTGATTTTAAATCGGCAATCAAACAATTAAACGAAAAAAAACAACTTCCCGCAATATTTTTTATATTCAGCAGAAAATATTCAAGAGAAGTGCTTGAATATCTGGGTAAAGAAGGACCTGATCTTACAACAAAAGAGGAAAAAGAAGAAATCCAAAATATATTGGATAAATATATTTCTCAAAAATATACAGGCGCCGATTTAGATACCGAAGCATTAAAGAAAGGTTATGCAATCCATAATGCAGGTATTATTCCGGGACAAAAAGAACTTATAGAAGAATTATTCCAGAAAAAATTAATAAAAGCCGTAATAGCAACCGAAACTCTTGCAGCAGGTATTAATATGCCCGCTAAAACCGTTGTTATTTCAAGCCCTTATAAACCATGTGATGATGATATGAATACAGGCAAGCTTCTGGATTCGGAAATTATAATCGGAGAAGATGACGATGAACAAAAAACACCGGTAAGAATGCTTAGTGCAAATGAATTCAAACAAATGTCAGGCAGAGCCGGACGCCGTGGAATAGATACTGTCGGCTATGTATATACAATGCCAGTTGATAGAACCTCGCTGCAGGATTTTCTTTATCTGGAAGTAGCAGATTGCGATTCCGTTAAAAGCAGCTACTCTCCCGATTATGCTTTCTTATCCGAATATTACAAGCATAATTCCGACTCGTCAAAATTACCTGAAATATACGGTAAAACATTCTTTGCATATAATAAAGATGCATCTAAGGAAACACCAGAATTTAATAAACTTATGGAAATAAGTTCCAGAAAAATAAATGTTCTTAAGGACAGAGGTTTTTTAGTTGAAAATGACGGAAAAACCGAACCCTCCATACTTGCACATTTAGCCTCAAAAGTTAAAGGATATGATTCATTAACTCTGGCAGAAACGGTTAATTCCGGAATTCTTGAGAGTATATCACCGCAGGCGCTTGCCATGTTTGCCGCAAGTATAGCTATTCCCGCAAGACAAAATGAAACCGCAATAGGTTTTGATTCCGATTTTTCAGAAATATTTGAAAAAACACGCTTCAGTTCTTGTGATGTTTATCAAAAAATGGTAAATTCCATAAATTCAATGCTGTCTAAATTCGGCAAACATATAAACAGTTTTTCAAACTATTATGAAATGCTGAATTTTGTTGAAAACACAGAAAAACCTCAAATATCCGAATCTGCAATAAAATCAGCATTAAATGAACTTGAAGCTAAAAAAAAGAAAATGTATAAAATAACCCGAACAACAGGAAAGTACTCTGAAGAAGATCTGGTAAAAGCATTAAAGAAACAAGAGACTGTTCCTTCAAAAGTGCTTGAATCACATTTTGAAGCAGTTCAAGTTTTTAAAAAACAAATTAATGCAAAAAGTATAGATGATTACATCGAAAAATTAAGAACGGAGCTTGCTTCAACGGATACATCCGCAAAAGGAAACAAAGCAAAAGCAAGACTTGAAAGAAAGAAAAAAGAACTTGAATCTTTAATTAAAACTGCGGAAAATATGAAATTTCTTGATGAAAATATACCGGATGCATTAAGTTCCAATTATCAATTTTTAAAGAAATATCCTCCGCAGCAAATAAAGGAACATTATAATAATGCAGAGAAAATGTATTATATAATTACCACAAAAGATACATTATTGAATAAAATACGTGCAATAAAGAATATGGAAGAAACATATGACGGCAGTGATACGGAAAGAATAGAATACGATTCAGAAAAAATAAACGAAACATTTAAAACATTATTAAAAATATCATCAGATATTTTTAATTCAGAAATGAATAACGGAATAATCCCCCATAATGCAAAATACAATAAAGATGCTGCTGAAATGGTCTATATATGGGCTGATTTAAACAGATCAAACCCTTATGAAAGCATGACAAATTGGAATCAACTTTTAAGAATGAAGCCGGATAATATTGATGAAGGCACAATATACAGAAATATAATGCAGACAGCGGATTTACTAAGCCAAATCGGAGAAATGGCTGATACAGGCAAACAAAATTCGATTAATGAAAAAGATAAAGAATATTACACAAATTTAAAAACAACTGCAATTCATGCAAGAAATCTGCTGCTTAAAGAACCGGCGGAAATAGCTTAGTCTAGCCCGTTACTTTTATTATTCGTTTATTGCAAAAAACATATGATTTTAATTTTTTAAGATTATGTAATGTTTTTGACTATTATGCGTATTTGTTGTGTAATAATAAATGTCTAGACATGGGTATCATCAAAGTTAATGTACATAAAAGAACTTGAAGTAGATAACTTTAAATCTTTTGCCAGTGATATTACAATCCCGTTTCTGAAAGGATTTACAACTATTTCGGGACCTAACGGATCAGGAAAAAGCAATATCATTGACAGTATATTGTTTGCACTCGGACTTGCAAGCGCAAGAAATTTGCGTACCGAACAATTATCGGATTTTATCTCTACCCATACAAAAAGGAATGAAGCATTTGTCAAAGTTGTCTTTGAACCGGAAGATAAAGAAGAAGAACCTATTACGGTTGCAAGAAGAATTAAAAAGTCTTCTCAAGGTTTTAACAGTGTTTATTATCTGAATGATCAGGTATCAACACTTACCGAAATTCATACAAAGCTTGAAAAATACCGCATTACGCCAAACAGTTACAACGTTATGATGCAGGGTGATGTTATGAGTATTACAAACTGCTCTGCCGTTGAAAGAAGAAAAATTATTGATGAAATTGCGGGAGTTGCAGACTTCAACAGAAGAATAGAAAAAGCTCAGAATGAGTTATTGACAGTCGAAGAGAGGGTTGAAAATGCAAATATTATCTTAACGGAGATTGAATCCTCAATTGAACGTCTTGCTCAGGAAAAAGAAACGGCACTTAAATATCAAAAATTAAAAACCGAAAAATTTCAGCTTGAAAGCCAAATTACTACGGTTAAATATTTTGATATCAAAAGAAATTTAGAACTTGTTCATCAAAGTATTTTAGATTTTAACAAAAAGAAAAAAGATGAAGAAAACAACCTGAAAAAATTGGATGATACCCTTTCCGAAATAAAAAAAAGATATAATGAAATCTCCGAACTTGTAAAAAATAATGGAGAAGCTGAGCAAATTGAAACAAAAAAACAGCTTGAAGAATTAAAAGGGCAGATTTCACGGAAAAATCTTGCCATAAGCTCGGTTGAAAAAACAATCCATGACAATTTAAAAACCATTGAGAACTCCAAAAACGGAATAGAGAACCACAAAGAAAAAATTAATAAAATAAATTTAAAAATTGAAGAGAAAAAAGCTGAAATTGCTGCAATTGAAGAAAATATAAAAATTCAGGAAACTGAACTTCAAAAAATTCTTGAAGAAGTTTCAGGTTTAAATAAAAATGCTGATAAACAACTTGAAGAAAGAAACAATCTCAAAAAAGAACTTGAAAAACTAAAGGAGAGCGAATGGAATATAAAATCCGAAACTATTCCTCTTGAAACAGAACTTGTATCTTATAAAAAAGATATTGAAAATTCAAAAAAGATTCTTGAAGAATTAACTTCATTCAAGAATAATTTTAAAGATAATAAAGATAAATTAACCCTGCAGGTGGAAGAACTTGCAAAAGAACTGGGCGATTATAAACTTGCGCAGGAAAATATTATCTATAATATTGATAAAAATAAAAACGAAATATCTGATTTAATGCATGATATACAAACAGCACAGAAGAAAATATTAACTATTGAAGCACAAAAAAGTGCATATGAAGAAATTAACTTGGGCCGCGCTATAGATTCAATACTAAAAGCAAAAATAAGAGGTGTTCATGCTCCCTTGCTGCAGTTAGGAAGCGTTGATAAAGAATATTCAACGGCACTTGAAGTTGCAATGGGCGGCAGAATGAAAAATATTGTCGTGGATGATGAAGATACGGCAAGAATCTGTATTGATTATCTAAAAACAGCAAGAGCAGGAACGGCAACTTTTCTGCCTTTAAACAAAATAAAAAAAGCACCTGCAAGTCTTAGAATACCGAAAGAAAAAGGTATTATTGATTTTGCCATTAATCTTATTGATTTTGATGATAAATATCTGGATGTTTTCTATTATGCGCTCGGAGAAACATTAATAGCGGACGATTATGACAGTGCAAAAAAACTAATAGGCAAATACCGTATTGTAACACTGGATGGCAGTCTATTTGAGAAATCAGGTGCTATAACGGGCGGTGACAGACGCGATACCGGTCTTAAGTTCAGCCAAAATCAAGATGATGAACTGCAAAAATATAAATCCCGCTTTACCGAGCTTCAAAAACAATACGCCATACTTGAAAAGACAAAAGAAGAACTTGAAATAAAACAGGAAAAAATAAGAGCTAATTACTCTAATACAATGACTGCACTAAACAGTGCAAAAATGGAATTAAATAATTTAAACAGTAATTCTCAAAATAACGAACAAAAAATTGAAGAATGCAATAAAACAATCAAAGAAAACGAACCGAAAGTTCAAAATATAGAAAAAAAATTGGAAAAATACGAGGAAAAACTTGTACTTTTAAATGATGAAATGCTTGTTCTGCAAGATAAAATTACTGAAATAGAAAGTAAAATGACAGAAGGCGAACTTAAAAAATTAAAAGAAATGACTTCCGCCATTGAAAATCAAATAAAAGACTATCAGAATAAAATATTAAAATGTAATAATGAAATTAATGAATCAAACAGAGATATTGATTTTAATAAAGAACTTATAAAAACAAAAGAAGAACAAATCCAGCGTCTTATAAAAGATAATGAAACAGGAGAATGGGATAAAGAAAAATATGCCGGAGAAATAAAAGAGATTGAAGTAAAAACAACCGTTCTTGAAGAAAAAATTAAAACTCTGGGCGAGAAACTTGTTCAATTGCAGCAGCAGCGCGACTTAATTCAGGAAGAGCTTTTAAATACAGAAACACAGAAAAATAAACTCAAAAATGAAATCGAAAAAATTACCGAGCAGGTTGAAGCGTTTAAATCAAGAAGAAGAGAGCTAGAACCGATGCTTGAAGAAATAAGATCGGAATTTAAAGAAAAACAAATAGATATAAATGCACTTGTTCCGACAGAAATTTCAACCGAAGAAATAACGGGAAAAATCCAGAGGCTTCAAAAAAGAATGGAAGAAATGGAACCCGTTAATATGCTTGCAATCCAAGCTTACGATGAAGTAAAAGCAAGACAGGAAGAGAAAAAAGAGCAAATTGCAACACTTACAAACGAACGCAAACAGATTCTTGAAAAAATGAACGGTTATGAACAGATAAAAAAAGAAACATTTATGAAAACATATAACAATATAAATGAAAACTTCAAAGATATTTTTGCAAAACTTTCGGAAGGAGAAGGGTCATTAATGCTGGAAAATCCCGAAAGTCCTTTTGAAGGCGGTTTAACAATAGAAGCACAACCAAGAGATAAGAAAAAACAGAAACTAGGTTCTATGTCCGGAGGAGAAAAATCCCTTACTGCACTTGCTCTGGTATTTGCTATACAAAAATATCTGCCGGCTCCTTTTTATGCGTTAGATGAAGTTGATGCAAATCTTGACGGCATTAATGTCGAACGTTTGGCGGATATTATACAGCAACAGGCAAAAAATACGCAATTTATAGTAGTTAGTCACAGAAAACCCATGATAGAATCAGCTAATAGGACAATAGGTGTGACACAAAAAGAGCATGGCAAAACACGTGTAACGGGCGTGAAATTTAGGGACTAAGTAAGAAATGTTAAATCCAAAGGAGACAAACAATTTCTATATCCAATCCACGGCTAAATCTTACGAAAAGGATTTAGGCTTCAGTCCTGATTCAATTTTAGATACTCCGTCAGAAGAACTCGACGGAATTGAAGTGCTTGTCCAAATGGCGAAACAAGGGAAAATAGACCCTTGGAATATAGATATTGCCGATATAGCCGATAAATATATGCTGCATATTGCGGAAAGCAAATCAAATAATCTTCGTCTAAGCGGCAGAGCATTATTTTTTCTTGCAGTATTATTGAAATTAAAATCCAATGTTCTTGTAGGGCTTGACCCCATGCAATTTGAAGCAAAGGAAGAATTTAACCCGGAATATGATAACGACGATGATTCCAGATTCTCTGATGATATGTATTATCAGGACTTTCCTGATAATGTTATACCTATTGAAGACATAATTCAAAGAAGAACAAGCGTTAAATTAAACAGAAACAGAATTGTAACTTTAAAAGATTTAATACGCCAATTAGAGTTTTATGAACAGCTTGATAAAAAACAGGCGGTTAAAAACTCTTTAGAACGAGCCAAAAGAAGAGTAAGAAATTATGCAAATATGTCAAGTGATGACATTATTAATCTTGCTCATGAAGAATACATAGAAAGCAGCATAAAAATTCTTCATGAAAATTTAATTAAAATTTTTGAAAAAGAAGAAAAAGTGGAATTAAATACATTAACTCTTCTGGGGCTTGATAAAATATCCGCATATATAGCATTGCTATTTTTATCGGCAGAAAGCGAGTTCGATCTGGAACAGGAAGAATTTTATTCCGATTTATATGTAGTAAAAGGCAAAGCTCCTTCAAAAGAAGAAGCGGAAGAACAAACGGCATAGAGGTATAAATATGGACCTGAAATCAAGAATAGAAGCTGTATTGTTTGTAACAGGAAGAGCTGTTGATTTAAAAGAAATTGCCAAAATACTTGAAGCTGAAGAACAAGATGTAGAAGAAGCAATGCTTTCATTAATTGTTGATTATTCATCACGCAACGGTGCGCTTGAAATTGATGATGAAAACGGATATATTATTCAGGTTAAGGATGAATATATGGATATTGTCGAAAAACTATGTCCTGTTGATATCTCAAATGCAGTCCTAAAAACATTAACGGTTATCGCCCTGAAAGAACCCATAAGACAATCCGAATTAAAAGAAATGCGAGGTTCAAATGCATATGAACATGTTCAAGAACTTGTTGATAAAGGTCTTATAAGCAGAAAAAAAGATAAAAACGGACGTTCATATAATTTAAAAACAACTGAAAAATTCTCGGAATATTTCAAAATAAAAGGTAATTCCGAATTATTATCCAAATTGGAAACTAAAAAATTATCAGAATTATTAGAATTAAATAAATAATATAAAGGAGATAATATGGTACAAAAACAAGAAAGAAGACAGCAGAACCAAAATAATATGAAAATTTCATTTATTGTTTTTAGTGTTGTTCTGCTGGTTATTTTGGGAATATTCTTTTATTTAAAAAGAATAATGCCTGATCATATGTTTAATCAGGGTAAAAAATATATGGCGGCCGGCAATTACGATAAAGCTTATAAAATGTTCAAAATGGTATCAGAGTCAAGACCTTATGATGATGATGCAATTTATTATCAGGCCATGGCTTTATCAAAATTACCGCCTACATATGAAAATCAGAAAAAATTATATGAAATTGCACAATTGGATGATTGTGATGAAGCAAGCAAACTTGCGGATAATATATTGATGAATATGCGCCAACAATTAGACAGACAGATAGGACCTAATTATATAGATAATGTTTTATATGAGGATCAACTTGTAAGATGGAATATTAAAAGCCCGATTACATACTCAATATCAGGTGATTCAGGTATACCTAAAGAATACTATGAAACTGTAAGAAAAGCATTTTTAAACTGGCAGACAGCTACTAACGGCGAAATTATGTTCAAAGAAACAATGGGCAATAAGAATGCAAATATATGTGTCAGTTTTGTTGATGATGTAACATTCAAAGACAACTATGAACCCAATAGAATAGGTAAAGCTATTCCTGCCATAAAAGATAATACTCTTCAAAGAATTGATGTTTATATCAAACCGACCGATACAAAGGGTTTAAAATACGATAATGATAAATTATTATCGCTTGCGGAACATGAAATCGGGCATGCTTTGGGATTATGGGGACATAGTGCTTCTCCGAATGACATAATGTATCATACCGGTGATTATTTGGATAATGATAATAAAACAACAAATATTTCAAGCCGTGATGTTAATACTTTAATGTTAATATATAAAATGATACCCGATGTTATTGATATTCCTATTTCTTCCGAAGAATACAATAATATGTTTTACCACCAAATTTTAACAACTTACCCGGGTGAAAATTTTGAACTTGAAATACAAAGATTAATTGCAAAGTTAAAAGATGACAGAAAAAATATTATTGTATGGGTTGATCTTGCAATTAATTATGGATATAAAAAGCAGTATGAACGTTCAAATTATATTTTAAACAGAGTCCTCCCTCTGGTTGTTAATGATTTCCAAAACCAACATGTAATACTATATAATCTTGCGGTTAATTATTACAAAATGAGAAATTATGTAACTGCGGAAAGATATTTAAATCTTGCAAAAAACATAAATGATGATTTGGATACTCAAATCCTTGAAACATTTATAGATTTAAGGCTCGGAAGAAAACAATTAGCTAAAGATAAATTAAAAGAACTGCATAAGCAATATCCGGAACATATTGAAATTGCATTAAAATTAGCGGAAGTATATAATTCCGATAAGGACAAAAATCTGGAAAAATTTGTTATTGATACTCTAATTAAACATAACCCAAAAGCAATAAAAGACAGAAGAGTACAAAAATACAAACAAAAAAGAGATTTTATTGCTTCTAACAAAAAATAGCAGTTAAATCATATTCAACAGCTCCCGTTATTTCGGCAGTAATTATATCACCAGGAATAACGGGAGTTTTCGTTTTTATAAAAACCAATCCGTCAACCTCAGGGGCATCTTTATAGCTGCGAGCTGTTATTATACCGTTTTCATTTATTGTTTCAACAATACAATTTATTTTTTTACCGATTAATTTCTTGTTTAATTCTTTTGATATGTTCTGCTGTAAAAGCATTAATTGTTTTTTTCTTTGTTTTTTTATTTTTGCACTTATCTGAGGTTTTAAATTATATGCTTTTGTATCTTTTTCCCTTGAGAATTCAAAAACACCGAGTCTGTCTATTTTCATTTCTTTTATAAAATCACAAAGTTCTTGAAAATCTTCTTGTGTTTCACCCGGATAACCCACAATAAAAGTTGTTCTGATTGCTGCAGAAGGAATAATTTTGCGAATTTTTTTTATAAGTTTTTTATAATCCTCAACGGGTCTGTTCATCAATTTAAGTATATTTTTGCTTACATGCTGAAGGGGAACATCTATATATTTTACAACTTTATCAAGTTCATTTATTGTTTCAAGCAGGTCATCAGTAAGCATTGAAGGATATGTATACATTATTCTTATCCAGTTTAAATTTTCTATTTTATTAAGTTCAACTAAAAGCTCTTTTAATGACTGTTTTTTGTATATGTCCTTGCCGTAACTTGTTGTATCTTGAGCAATTAAAACTATTTCACTTACACCTTTATCAGCCAGTTCTCTTGCTTCCTGTACTATATTTTCCATTTTTCGAGAGATATAAGGTCCTCTTAATTTGGGGATTATACAATAACCGCAATCAAAACTGCAGCCTTCGGCTATTTTTATATAAGAACTTGCTCCCATTGTTATTTGCTGTCTTTTGACATTTTCAGGATAATAGTATTGAGGATTTTCGTTTACTTCATACTCAGTCTGTTTCTCTTTTGTAATTTTCTTCACAATATCAACAATTTTATCAATATCCGATGTTCCGATAAAAGCAAGAGCTTCAGGTATCAGTTCCTTAAGCTCCTGTTTATATTTTTGAGGCAAGCAACCCGTAATTATAATTTTTTTTCCTGCATTTATCATTTCAAAAATAGATTGTACAGATTCCTTTTCCGCATCATGGATAAACGAGCAGGTATTAATTATAACAATATCGGCCTTTGATTCATCAAGCGTAATTTTATATCCGTTTTGGCTTAATTTACCCAGCATTAATTCCGAATCTACAAGGTTTTTTGCGCAGCCGTGATTTATTAAAGCAATTTGTCTCATTTATAAATTCTTTCTTTTAAAGATTTTTATATTATTTTTTTCTTCAATTAAATTGTAATTATTAATAATCATCTCATAAAAATTCTGTGCATAATCAATACCGAAAAAACTTTTTCCGTATTCAATATTATTAATGGGAAGAATTACAAAATATTCGGGTTTATTTTCTTTAAAACGGCTTAAAATCATTTCTTCTCCGAAAACATCCGTATAAAACAGGGGGCTCAGGTTATAGAAAAAGTTATCACCTTTTCTTTCGGTTATAAAGTTAATAAATAAACCTTCCGGCATAACAACAACTTTATCTGTTTTATTCGTATTTGCAATGATAAAATCGGATACATATTTTACGGATTCACCGTCTTTTTTAAACGTATATATATTTCCTTTCGGTGTTTCAAGCAAATAATTTTTATATTTCAAGGATGAAAAATCTTCCGCCGCAAAAAGAAGTACAACAGCTGCAAGAACTACCGGAATAAATTTCACATTGTATTTTTCAAGTAATATTATCGAGGTAAGAATACATAAAGGAAATACAAATATTCCCATATGATTAACATTCAAAAATATAAAACCTTTTGCACAGGCAGCAAGTGAACATAAAATAAAAACAAAAAGATACTTATTCTTATATATTTGTTTAAATTTAGCCAGAAATAAAAATAAATTTAATAAAGGTAATATTCCAAAAACGGCATATATGCCGTTATTTTTAACTAATCCCTGCAAATTTCCGATATTAAAGAATATTCCGAAAATTGAATAGAATAATTTTAGAGTCGGAGCATTAAACATATTATTAAACATACCGATTGTATATTTAATATCGTCATAGCTAAGTCCTTGCAGCAATAATATGCTAAAACACATAACGGGTATAATACAAAAATACAGCAATGATTTCAGACCGTTTTTAATTCCGACAGGCTTTAAAAAGCACAGACAATATATTAAAACAACAGGATATAAACTGAATTCATACTTATTTGCGATACTAAGACCTGCAAAAAAGCAGGAAACAAATGCAAACACTGCATTTTCTTTTTTAAAATACTTGATTAAAAACAACAAAGATAATAAAAAAGCACTAAGGGCATAAACCATTGCAAATGCATATGTAATATTTGAATTATACAAAAAAGTTGTAAACACGAGCGAAAACATTGTTAATAAAGCTATAAAAAAAGATTTTATTCTATCCGTAAATTCACGTGACAATAAAAACATAACAACAGTTATTAATAATGAATTCAATATTCCCGCAAAATACAGAGTATTATAATGTTCACCGAATATCTTAAACAGAACGGCATTAAACTGATAAGAAAAAGGACCGTATATATTATAAACATCTTTATATAGAATACCGCCCAAATTAATTTGAGAAGGAAGGTAAAACTCTCTTCCGGTATCAATCAGCAACAAACCCTGATGCAAAAAGAAAAACGGAAGAATACAGAAAAAAAGAACAATTAATATCAAAATTATCCCTTTATCACTTTTAAAGAACTTTGTCATTTATACTTCTTTCTGCTCAAAAGTTAAAGATAACTGCGGAACTTCAGGATATGCTTGTTTTGATTTTCTTTTTGAAAGATCCTTTGAGTAATCTTTCTGCATTCTGTTCATAAGAATCTGAGCTTTATTAACAACAGCTTGCGGAAGACCGGCCATTTTTGCAACCTGAATACCGTAGCTTTTACTTGCACTGCCCGGAACTACTTTTCTCAAAAACTGAATTTCTCCGTCCTGCTCCGATAATGTTATTCTGTAATTTTTTATCTGTTCTATTGAATTCGGCATAACATTCAGTTCATGATAGTGCGTTGCAAAAATAGTTCTGGCTTTAATCTTTGTTGCTATATATTCCGCAACCGACCATGCAATTGCAACTCCGTCATATGTTGAAGTTCCTCTTCCTATCTCATCGAGAAGAATTAAACTTTTCTCGGTAGCGCTGTTTAAAATATATGCGGTTTCATTCATTTCAACCATAAAAGTTGATTGCCCCAATGATAAATCGTCAACCGCACCTACTCTTGTAAAAATTTTATCTACAATACCTATACGGGCATATGAAGCCGGAACAAAAGAACCTATTTGAGCCATAAGTACAATTAAAGCGTTTTGTCTCATGTAGGTTGACTTTCCTGCCATATTAGGTCCTGTTAATATCATAAACTGAGTATCTTCATAATTATGGATATCGGCAATCAGTCTTAAATCATTGGGAACGTACTGCCCCATAGGAAGAATCTTTTCTACTACCGGATGCCTGCCGTCTTTTATATATAATTCATTTGAGTCAATAATTTCGGGTCTTACATAATTTGATTCAACAGCACTTAGCGCAAATGACAACAAAACATCCGCACGCGCAATAAAATGAGCAGCTTCTTTAATCGGCTCAACAAAAGCTTTTGCATATTCGACTAAATCATTATAAATTTTCTGTTCTAATTCAACAGACTTAAACCTTGCGGAAAGAACATCACTTTCGTGTTTTTTTAATTCCTCCGTCATAAATCTTTCAACATTTGTAAGAGTCTGCTTTCTTACATAATTAATGGGAACCTGGGAAAGATTAGATTTTGTAACTTCTATAAAATAGCCGAAATTTCTGTTATAACTTACACGAAGATTTTTAATTCCCGTTACATCTTTTTGTTCGGCTTCAAATTTTTGAAGCCAGCTTTCACTGCCTGTTAAAAGACCGCGAAAATAATCCAAATCTCCGTTTACATTATCTTTTATAACACCGCCGTCTTTAATTACAGCAGGAGCTTCTTCTTCAATAGTTCTGTTTATTACGGATGCAAATTCGGTTAATTCATCCGTATTAACATTAAAATTATTTATATATTCACTATCAAAAGAATTAAAAATACTTTTAAAATTAGGCAAAAGTGACAGTGTAGATTTTAAAGATAATAAATCTCTGGGATTTACGGTTCCGTTGCTTAATTTAACTGCAAGACGTTCAATATCGGTAATTCTGTCAAGCAAATTTGAAAGATTTATTCTCCCTGTTGAATTATTCACAAATTCTTCAACAGAATCAAGTCTTTTATTAATTTCATCAATATTTTTAATCGGCTGGGTAATCCATGATTTTAAAAGTCTTGCCCCCATAGGGGTTTTAACATTATCTATTGCCCAGTATAAACTTCCGTATTTACCTTTGTCTTTTGAAGTTTCAATAAGCTCAAGATTTTTTCTTGTACTTGCATCCAGACAAACATATTCGGATATAGAATAAGGTTTAATAATATCAAATTTCGGGAAAATACCCTTCTGGGTTTCCGCAATATAATCAACTATAGCACCGGCTGCACGAAAAGCAATTTTATATTCCTGAAAACCGAAAGCATCAAGAGATATTACATTAAATAAAGACTTTAAATTTACCGAAGCTCTTTCTTCCTGAAAAGATAATTCGGACATTTTAGTACAAGAATATACGGATGTAATTTCATCGGGCAAATCGATTTTTTCATCAGGAACAATCTGGAACGGCAATATTTTTTGTTTTTTTACCGGTGTTAATATCTCTGAAGGCTTAATTCTTGCAAGTTCTGAGAGTATTTCTTCCAATGAACCGTTAGTAACTCTGAATTCTCCTGTTGAAATATCAGTATACGCAAGTCCGAAAATATTATTAACATTAATAACAGCGGCAAGATAATTATTCCCCGTAGGCTCCAAGAGATTAAGTTCCGTAATGGTCCCTGCAGTAATAGTTTTTACGATATCTCTTTTAACAAGTCCTTTAACCTCTTTAGGATCTTCAAGCTGCTCGCATATTGCAACTTTATAATTCTTGTTTAATAATTTAGGGATATATGTATTTAAAGACTTTACGGGAATACCTGCCATAGGCACATCACCGAGACTGCCCCCTTCTTTATGAGTAAGAGTCAAACCAAGTTCTTTTGAAAAAAGTATGGCATCTTCAAAAAAACCTTCATAAAAATCACCCATTCGATATAATAAAACAACTCCCTGATGCTTTCTTTTTATATCAAGAAATTGTTTGAACATAGGCGTTGCTTGTTCATAATCCGCATTAATACTGTCAGTATTCTTGATTTCTTTATTTATCATAGTTATACTTAATGTATTACAAATTCCGGTTAAATTCAATTAAATTAACATTAATGGTAAAGGAGTCTTAATGAAAGGCTGTTTTAGTTTTATAATAAAAATTATTATTGCTGTTCTGGTATTTTTCGGTTTACAGCATATCGGCGTAATAGATTTTATAAAAAGCCGGATTAATGATTATCAAAACAAAACACAGGAAGAAATTATCGATAAAACAAAAGATATTGTGGACTTATCGGAAATTGATGAAGAGTACACAATAGACAAGAATTTAAAAATCTTAAAAAACAAAATGATAATAGCGGAACATAATGCCACCGAACAAAAAATAATTATGATTGAGCCTAATAACGAAAATATATTAACAAAAGAAGATATAAACAGCGAAAAATTACAAGAAAAAATTGATAATATAATAAATAAATATAAATACCAGATTGTGAAGTTTGATAAAATAGAAGTAAAAAAACAGGGAGAATTAGAAGGTTTAGACCAGAAAATTCCATATGCAAAGATTGAAGCTGAAATTTCGAATCTTCCGATAAAAGATATAGAAGGAATTGTCGGAGTTGCGGAACTTGAAAACGGGAAAAACCTGATAATTATTTCCGTTAATGAAAAAGGGAAATATTCACAAATTATAACAGATGCTTTTTATAAGAAAGTAAAAAATGTTAAGAGAATATAATAAACTTATGCGAAGATGCATTAATCTGGCAAAAAAAAGCGAGGGCAGAGTTTCTCCCAATCCCTTAGTCGGGGCTGTTATTTTTGATGACAATTTTAGAATAATATCAGAAGGAAGACATGAATTTTTCGGAGGAAATCATGCCGAAAGAAATGCGGTATTAAATGCAAAAGAAGATTTAAAAGGCAAATCCGTAATAGTAAATTTGGAACCCTGCCAGCATTACGGTAAAACTCCTCCCTGTGCCGATTTATTAATAGAAAAAGGATTTAAAAGAGTTATAACAGGTATGGTTGATCCAAATCCCATAGTTTCGGGTAAAGGAATAGAAAAATTGGAAAGAGCGGGTATTGAAGTTATAACCGGAGTGCTCGAAAATGAATGCAGAAAACTAAATGAAATATTTATCAAAAACCAGACGGAAAATAAACCTTTTATTACAATCAAAACAGCAACAACGCTGGACGGAAAAATTGCCGCAAGAACAGGTGACTCTAAATGGATAACTGATGAATATTCTCGTCTTCAAGTACATAAACTGCGAAATAAATATGACGCCGTTTTAACAAGTTCCAATACTGTCAAAAAAGATAATCCTTATATGACATGCCGGATAAAAAACGGAAGAAATCCGGTAAGAATAATTTTAGATACAAATCTCTCAACAATACCTGAGAGTAATATATATAACAGTGATAATACAAGGGTTATTATAATAACTTCAGAAAAAACTGACGAAAAAAAATTTAAAAAATATGCCCCGCATGTCGAAATTATAAAATGCCCGCTGAAAAACGGGTATATAAACCTTGAGAATGCTATCAAAATAATATACAATACAGGAATAAAAAGTATATTAATTGAAGCCGGCGGAACATTAAATAATTCATTTATTCAAAGTAATTTAGCCGATAACTTAATACAATTTATAGCGCCTAAAATACTATCTGATAATCAGGGGTTAGATTTTGTACAAGGTTGTGAGAGAGATAAAATATCAAAATGTAACAATTTAATTATAATCTCGACGAAACGCTTAAAACACGATATAATGGTAACAAGCAGATTTATAAAGACTGAACAATAAAAAGGGAAATTATGATTCAAAAAGTTTCGGCAGGAAACAGCCGTATGCCTGCAATGAACACTAAGAAAAACAAAGCTGCTTCTATGTTAAAAAAAGGAATGGACACGGTAAAAACATATACTGATAGTTTTGTTAAACATACAAAGAAATCAGTTCCTATTCTCTTTGGAATGACAATTGTATGGGCTATTGCCGGCTGTAATGATAAACGGCCGTTTAAAACGGCATTTAAAAATAATATTAAAAATTTCTTTGTTCCTGTATTATTGCTTTCTTCTGTTTTGCTTATGATACTTGAAAACAAAAAGCCAAAAAAAGATACAGCCAACCAATGAGAAAATAAATATTTTTGATGTATAATACAATTATGACACAAGATTTAGCTGAAAAAGTTTATATTTTACAAAAAAATGTACTGGAACTGCATAATCTTTTTGATTTGAATATGGTGGCAAATCAGTCGCGTTCCATTGAAGATTTGCTTTCAAAGGTATCTTTTCTTATTAAATCTTCTCTAAATCTTAAAAATATAAGATTTTTCTTAAATAATAACGGAATTTTTCAAACAAAAAATATTACGGCAGACAGTGATATGGAGTTTGAATTTGAAGCTGATAATGCCCCGTTTCTGCAAAATGAAACCGAAGAATTAATAAAAGTAACAAATCAGGATGGAAGTCTGATTTACAAAGCATTTTGGAATACACATAAATTGTATGAACTCCAGACAGAGTACATAAAAGTATTTTATAATGATAATGTCCCGTTTTGTATTTGTTCACTTAGTAAAAAAGAAGATGATTCGGACTTTACGGTTGAAGACTATAAATATATAAATCAAGTATTCAACTGTATTGATCCTATTTTAAGAAAATTTATCAAAAATAAAGAACAGGAAAATAAAATTGTAGATTTAAATAAAACACTTCATAATCTTTCAATTCTTTATAATATATCTCAGGCCGTAAACTTTATTGACGACCTAAAACGATTGATAAGCGTAATTTTAGATAAAGCCATAGAAACTGTTAATGCGGAAAAAGGTTCTTTAATGCTTTATGATCCATCCGATAACACACTTCAGGTAAAGGTTGTATACGGTCTTAAAGACAAGAAACATGAAAATGATATAAACAATGGTATAGTGGAATGCCAAAAAATGAAACCAGAAAGCGGAATAGCTGGAAAAGTATTCACTGAAAAAAAATCAATAATCACCAATCTCGGCGGACAAGATCCGAGATTTAACCAGTTTTCAAACAGCGATTCAAATATTTCTTCTTTAATATGTGTTCCTTTAATTGCAAAAGGTGAATGTATAGGAATTATAAATATTACAAATAAGAAAAACGGTAAATTATTTAGTAAAAAAGATTTAGAATTTATTGAAGCATTAGCAAATCAAGCAGCTATTGCCGTTGACAATGCGCAGTTATACGAACTCGCAACAAAAGACGGTTTAACAAAGTTATATATACATCGTCATTTCTATTTCTTACTTGAATCTGAAATTAAAAGAGTGCAAAGATATCATCATGTACTCTCGTTAATTATGATGGACATTGATAATTTTAAGACTGTTAATGATATGTACGGACATTTAGTCGGTGATATGGTTCTAAAAGAAATAGCTTCCACAATACAAAAAACAATAAGACATGTTGATATACCGGCAAGATACGGCGGTGAGGAATTTACTATTATCCTTCCTGAAACGGCTGCTTTAAACGCAGTAACCATTGCCGAAAGATTAAGAAGAAAAATAAGTGAAATAGAAGTTAAAGTTGATGATAATACAATTATAAGACCAACCATAAGTATTGGTATTGCCGAATATCCAAATGCGGCTGATGATATTAAAGAGCTTATTGATTGGGCTGATAAAGCTTTATATGTATCAAAAGAAAACGGTAAAAACTGTATTCATCTGTATTTTGACGGTAAATTTACAAGATACAATCCATCATAATAATTATTTATTGTAAAAAATCATAAACATTTAATCTCCTTAAAGAATATTAAAAACATGATTGCAATATAATTATATTGTGAGCATTGCAACAAAGGTAAAAAATATTGAGAACAGCTATATATCCCGGCAGTTTTGATCCGATAACAAAAGGTCATTTAGATGTACTAAAAAGAGCTGCAAATATATTTGATAAAGTAATACTGGTTGTATCCGTCAATGTAAATAAAAAAAATTTTTTACCTCTTGAAGACAGGCTTACATTAATTCAAGAATCCTGCAAAGATATAAAAAATGTAGAAATTGACAGCTTTGACGGATTGACAATTGAATATGCAAAAAGAAAAAATGCTAATGTATTAATAAGAGGACTCAGAGCGGTATCTGATTTTGAATACGAAATGCAGCTGTCGCAGGCAAACAGTGCTTTATGCAGTGACATTCATACGGTCTTTCTTATAACAAAACCCAAATATAATTTTATATCATCGGGAACAGTAAGAGAAATAGCTCTTATGAAGGGGGACATATCAAAATTCGTTCCGGAACCGGTAGCAAAATATTTAGAATTAAAATATATGAAAGGTTAAAACCATGACAGAATTAAGAGTAAGTCATTTAATAGATGAAGCAGACGAAATGCTGGATAACAAATTCCATGTCGGCGGCTACTGCTTATTTATGAATACGGATGACATACAGGATATTTTAAGCAAAATAAGAGCTATTTTACCGGAAGAAATAAAAACGGCTGAAATGATACTGAAAAGACGCGATGATATTTACATGGAAGCACAAAACAGAGCAGACAGAATAATAAATGAAGCTCAAAATACTGCCGCAAGTATACTCAGCGAATCGGAATTAATCCGTGCAGTAAGAGAAAAAGCAGCAAAAATTCAAGAGCAGGTTAAAGAAAGCTGCGAAGAGATGAAGAACAAAGCGACAGAAGAGGCAGAGTCAATAAGAAGAAGTGCATATCAGGAAGCTCTTCAAACAAGAGAAGGAGCTCAAGCATACGCAGAGCAGGTACTGAGTAATCTTGACCGTGATATACAGCAAATCCACAGAATAGTACGAAACGGTCAGGAGTATCTTGCACAACAAAAAGACAAAACGAAAGAATTGTCGCTTGAATATAATAACAATTCAAAAGCATTTGCAGAATAAATTATAAAAATCATAAATCCGGAGGCAAATTGGCAAGTAAAGTCGTGAAGCAGCCTGAGGTCGGCATGCTTAAATTATTACCGCAAAGTGTGGAAGCAGAAGAAGCAGTCCTCGGTGCTGTCTTGGTTAACCCTGTATCTTTAGGTCGTATAGTGGAATTTATAAGACCCGAAAGTTTTTATAAGCCTGCACATAAAATCATTTTTGAAGCAATTTTAGAACTTTTCAGAAAAAACCAACCGATTGACATATTAACCGTATCAGAATATTTACGAAATAAAGAAGAACTGGAAAATGCCGGAGGCAGAGCTTATATTAACGATTTAGCCTTAAATGTTGTTACAACCGCAAATATAGAATTTTATGCCAAGATTATCCAGGAAAAAGAAATAAAACGCGCACTTATAAATGCCGGTTCCGAAATAGTATCAATGTCTTATGAAAATGAAGAAACCGATATAGTGCTTGATAATGCACAAAAACTGATTTTTAATATTGCGGCACAAAAAGACTCGAGCGACTTAATTCCGATTCAGGATCTTGTAGTAACAAGCTATGAACAAATAGAATTAAGATATAACAATAAAGATGATCTTGTCGGAGTCACAACGGGATTTTATGATTTGGATGCATTAACATCAGGTCTTCAAAAATCTGATTTGATTATTCTTGCGGCACGTCCTTCCATGGGGAAAACCGCTTTTGCACTTAATCTGGCACAAAATGTTGCTTTAAAAGGGAAAAAAGGAGTTGCAATATTTTCTCTTGAAATGCCAAAGCAGCAGCTTGTAAAACGTATGTTATGTTCAGAAGCGGAAGTTGATACACAGAGAATAACGTCGGGACATATGCAGCCTAAAGATTGGGAAAAACTGGTTGAAGCAATGACACGGCTGTCCGATGCCAGAATTTATATAGATGATACATCAGGTATCACCGCAACGGATATTAAAGCAAAATGCAGACGTCTTATGATGGAAGAAAAAGACTTGGGACTAATTGTAATAGATTACTTACAGTTAATGGAGGGAGGCGGAAACCCTAATGACAGAAACCAGCAGATTTCTGCTATTTCACGTTCATTGAAAGGACTTGCCAGAGAACTTGATGTCCCGATAATTGCTCTTTCACAGCTGTCAAGAGGAGTTGAAGCACGTCCCAATAAACGGCCGATGCTGTCTGATTTGAGAGATTCAGGCGCAATAGAACAGGATGCTGATATCGTAATGTTTATATACAGAGATGAATATTACAATAAAGATGATGTAACGAACAAAGGTAAAGCCGAAATAATTATTGCAAAACACAGAAACGGTCCTACGGGTGATATTAATCTTTTATTCCAGGCAAATATAACAAAATTTAAAAATCCGACTAAAACGACAGAATTTTAAATTGTTACGGATATTAAAAACTTATTACCTTTATTATGCCTCGATAAAAAGCCTTCTGCCCACAATATTGGGTTTTCCGTTGTAATATCCTGCGAAATAGCCGCCCTTTACGGGTTTGTTTACGGCATAACTGCTGCTTCTTAATGATTGAGATTGAACAAAAGGATTTTCAAACGGATTATAACCGCTTGATTTAGCTGCCGAAGTTTGAACTGATACGGGAGCATATAAAATTTGTGATACCATATTCTTTAAACTGTTTATCATCCGTAAAACCTTTTGATATTACCATACACATATTACTTATTAATAAAAAAATTATATTTGTCATTATTTTAAAATAAATCATATATTTATATGAATATTTTATTCTTTTACACTGCCGTTCAAGATATCATTAATGAAATATTTCCTGCCTAGTAAAAATATTAATATAACAGGGACAGTGCAAATAACGGAATATGCGGTTAATGCACCCCAGTCCGTTACTTCTCTGAAACTTCCTTTAAAATCCGCAATACTTAAAGGAAGAGTCCTCATTACTTCCGTATTGGTTACAACCAGAGGCCACATAAAACTGTTCCAAGTCGTAATAAAAGTAAAAATCGCAAGTGTAATTAATGCAGGTAATGCCAGCGGCATTGCTATTTGCAGGAAAACCTGAAAAGTATTACAACCGTCAATCCGCGCTGATAATTCCATATCTTCAGGTATTGATTTAAACCATTGCCGCATCATAAATACGCCAAATCCTCCGAATAATCCCGGAATAATCAAAGCCTGATATGTATCAATCCAATTAAACTCTTTCATTATATAAAACAAAGGGATTATATTAACTTGCGGAGGTATCATCATTGTTACTATTACCAAAAAGAATAATTGTTCTTTAAACTTAAAATTAAAACGTGCAAAACCATAACCTGCAAGTGCCGAAATTATAACTTGTCCCAGTGTTGTTGCAATTGCAACGAACATACTGTTAAAAAAGAATCTGAAAATATCCGCATAATTTATTACATATTTATAATTATCCACTGTAAATGGCAAGGGTATAAAATTAACCGCAGCGGAAAAAATCTGTTTATCGGTCATAAATGATAAACTAACCATATAAACAAATGGCAGAATCATAGAAATTGCACCTAAAATAAGAATAACATAGCCTATTAATTTATAAATTTTTTTCATAAAAATATAATAACATTATTAAAACAAAAAAATGAAATACGGGTATAAAGATAAGTTAGTGATATAATTATCATAAATACGGGAAGATATATGTTTACATACTTGGAATCAGGAGTAGATACAGAAAAAGCCGACTTTTTAACGGCTTTAATAAAGAATACAGTAAAAAGTAACAATATCGGACTTTTTGCAGGGATTACAGAGCATCCGGCTCTTCCGGATTACTATATAGCGGCAACTTCCGACGGCATTGGCTCTAAAATTATACCTTTAATTGATAACAATTTATATGACTTTATTGCATGTGATTTAATTGCGGTTAATTTTAATGACTTAATCTGTTCGGGTGCGGCTCCTTTATTTTTTCTTGACTATATTGCCGTAAATAAATTAGACGAAATATTTACAGGAAAAATAATAAAAAGTCTTAAGGAACAACTTGACATATATAATACAATTCTTCTCGGAGGAGAAACTTCGGAACTTAAAGATTTAATCAAAGAAAATTATTTTGATATTGCCGGTTTTTCCGTAGGTCTTGTAAGGAAAGAAAATCTTCTGAAAAAAGAAAATGTTAATAAAGGTGATATTATTATAGGTCTTACCTCCAACGGAATACATGCAAACGGATTTACTCTTGTAAGAAAATTATATAAAGAGAAACTCTTAACCTGCAATGAATTTCTATCAGCTCTTAAACCCTCCTGCATTTATACAAAAGAGATTTCGGAACTTTGTAATAAAAAATTAATAAAAGCCTGCGCAAATATAACAGGTGGCGGTATTGCCGCTAACTTGAAAAGAATAATCCCCGACAATTTATGCGGCGAAATTGATTTGAAACTTATTCCTCCCCAGCAGATATTTGAAAAAATAAAAAAATATACGGGAGAACAAGAAGCATATAAAGTGTTCAATATGGGAGTCGGTTTTTGTATTATTGCAAATCCCGAAAACTTTGACGAAATAATTAAAATATGTAAAAAATATAATCCGTTTAAACTTGGAGTAATAAAAGATAATGACAAAAATTGCAATATTTGCTTCAGGCAGCGGTTCTAATTTTGAAGCTGTTATTAATTATTTTAAAAACAGTTCGATAGAATTTACCTGTGTATCTGATAATTACAATGCTTATGTATTAAAAAGGGCAAAGCGGCTCGGGATAAAATCTTTTTGCATTAAATATGAAAATACGTTAGCTTTTTTACAAAAAAACAAATTTGATTTAATAGTTCTGGCGGGATATATGCGTATTCTTTCTGAAGATATGCTTAAGGAGGGGAAATTTATAAATATACATCCGTCGCTATTACCCGAATTTAAAGGGAAAAATGCAATAGAAAGAGCATTTAACGCAAAAGTTAAAAAAACGGGGGTAACCGTTCACTATGTTTCAAAAGAAGTTGATTCGGGCGAAATAATAGCACAGAAAACAGTTAAAATAAATCCAGACATGACACTTAAAGAACTCGAAAGAGAAATACACAAAGCCGAACATAAACTTCTGCCCCGAACAATTGAAAAACTTATTAAACAATATAATGTTCTTTTAATAGGTTCAGGTGCCAGAGAACATGCTCTGGCCGATAAATTATTACAATCGAAACTATTAAATAAATTATACCTATTCGGATCAAACGACGGATTTAAAAATCTCGGAGAAATAATATACGCCGAAAACTATAAGGAACTTGCGGAAAAATCAAAAGAAAAAAATATAAATTTAGTTCTCATAGGTCCGGAACAACCGCTTGCTGACGGCATTACAGATATATTCTCAAATGCGGGAATACCATGTATAGGCGCAAACAAATATTGGACACAACTTGAAAGCTCTAAATCTTTTGCAAAAAAATTTATGCAAAGAAATAATATTCCTACAGCAGATTATATAATTATTGAAAAATATGAAGATATAAAAAATATTCCGTATAAATTTCCGTTTGTAATAAAAGCTGACGGTCTTGCGGCAGGTAAAGGAGTCTGCATTGCAAATAATAAAGAAAATACAAAAAAAATAATCAAAGACTATTTGGACGGCAAATTCAAAGAAGCTTCAAAAAAAATAGTAATTGAAGAATTCCTGCAAGGAAGAGAATTCTCACTTATTTGCTTTTGGGATGGCAAAACACTCCTGCCTCTTTCGGTCGCAAAAGACTACAAAAAACTTAAAGAAAATAATGAAGGTCCCAATACGGGAGGAATGGGCGCAATATGCCCGGTTAACATTAATAAAACTAAGATTAAAGAATATTTAACCTTATTAAAAAATGCATTAATTAAAGAAAAAGCTGATTTTACAGGTATTATATATTCCGGTCTCATTTTAACCGAAACGGGAATAAAGGTGCTGGAATTTAATATGCGCTTTGGAGATCCCGAAACTCAGGTATTAATGATGAATCTTAAAAGCGATTTATTAGAAATTCTCATCGCAGCAGTCCAGAGAAAACTGGATAAAATAAAAACAGAATTCAACAATATACCTTCAATATGTATAGTACTGGCATCTGAAGGATATCCTTATAATCCGGCTGCCGGTGATAAAATCAATATTAATTGCAAATCCGATGTAAAAATATTCTTTGCAGGAGTAAAGAAAAAAAACGGCAATTTATACACTGACGGGGGCAGAGTACTGTCTGTTTGCGCATCAGGCAGAAATGCGGTATCTAAAGTATATGAAGCAGTTAATAATATAAACTATAAAAATAAAATTTTCAGAACAGATATAGATTTTAAAACGAAAACATAAAAAAAAAGGAACTTTTTAGGGTTCCTCTGAAATCTTTTTCAATTTCCTCGTGTGTTAGTAAAGGTAGTAAGTAAGGTAAGTATGAAATATAAAATTTGAATCAAAATTAAAACTTAATTGAATCCTCGTATTTATATAAAGTATTTTTATATTATGAAATTGCCTAAATTTTTAAAATGTTAAGTTTTTGTTACAAATATCTTTAAAAGTACATTTTATTTGCATTTTTTATGGTTATGTTTTATAAAATATGAAAAAGCTATATTATAAAGATATATTTAATAACAGAGGTTTAAAAATGAATAATGACTGTATATTTTGCAAAATAATAAATAAAGAAATCCCGTCAAATTTTATTTTTGAAAATGATAAAGTTATTGCATTTAATGATTTAAACCCGCAGGCACCCGTGCATTTTCTTGTAATACCGAAAAAACACTATTCATCATTAAATGATATTGATTCAAAAGAAGCATTTGCTGATATATTTTCCGCTATTCCCAAAATAACAAAAAAACTGGGAATAAAAGAATACAGAACCGTTATTAATACAGGTAAGAGTGCAGGTCAAACAGTATTTCATATCCATGTACATGTAATGGCAGGCAGAGAATTTAATTGGCCCGCAGGTTAGACCGTTATGTATAAGCGCTGGTATGATAAATATCCCGATTTAAAATCACTTATACTGCTCCTCGAAACAGTTGATGAGTATAATGTTGAATTGATAGCACAGGATTTTCTGCAGATAATTCTTGCTAAATATAAAGATAAATTTGATTCTGCAATTCAAAATATGACAGATAATGCGCCTCCCGGATACAACAGGTGGTATGACAGAAATTACAATCTTCACACTTGTATTGAATTTATAAAAACTCTTGATGATAATGAGAAAAAAGAAATAATAAATTCCTTTATTATGTCGCTATTAAGTTTTATAACAAATGTAGATGATGAATAAGAAAAAAATATTAATTACGGGATCATCCCGCGGAATAGGACTCGAAATTGCAAAGTATTTTGCAAGCGGGTTTGACGTTTATATAACCGGCAGACACAAAGAAAAACTTGAAAAATTATGCAGTGAAAATAAATTTAAAGGATTTGCAGCAATTGATTTGTATAATGATAATTCCGCAGAAAAATTATTTAATGAATTAAATACAAATATTGATATTTTAATAAATAATGCAGGAGTTTATTTTTATTCCCCGATAGAAGAAATGAAAAAAAATGATATTATAAATTCCGTTAAATTAAATACTTTAGTTCCGTATGAGCTTACCCGTCTGGTCATTCCCCACATGAAAAAACAAAATTGGGGAAGAATTATAAACATAGGCTCCATATCTGGAGTTACGGGGGAGGGATTTGCTTCCGTTTATTCCATGACAAAAGCGTCATTAATAGGATTGACTAAATCACTTGCGCTTGAACTGGCACAGAACAATATCACCGTCAACATAATAAACCCCGGTTGGGTTGATACTCAACTAATAGAAAATGAAAATCTGGAAGAAATTTTCTCAAAAGAAGAAATAATAGAAACTATTCCGCAAAGAAGATTCGTGACACAGGAAGAAATTGCACAGACTTGCGGATTTTTAATATCTGACAGTGCAAAATCAATAACGGGACAATCCATAAATATATGCGCCGGTTTGTCTATTGGTTGCTGAGCTTTGATAAAATAAATTTTCAATAAAATTATTTGACTTATACTAAAATAAAACCAACCGTTACAATAAAAAAATATATTTAGACCGATATCATTTTATTATATTTTATTGATTTCCTTAAATTAATGATAAAATATAGGTTGAAACATATATATTTTACAAAAAGGCGGAATATGTCAGTAAAAGTCAGTGTTATCTTAGCTGTTTATAATGTGGAAAAATATATAAGACAAACTTTAGACAGTGTAGTAAATCAAACATTTAAAGATATTGAAATAATTGTCGTCGATAATAAATCAACGGATAAAACACTTGAGATAGTTAATGAATATGCACAAAAAGACAGCCGTTTCGTTGTTTATAAGAATTCAGAAAACTTAAAACAAGGAATAGCAAGAAATTTCGGTGTTAAAATGGCACGCGGTAATTATATATTTTTCATAGATGGCGATGACTACATGGAATTAACCGCTGTTGAAAAGCTTTATAATAAAATTACGGAAACGGAGTCCGATATTACAATATGCACTTGGAATCAATTTGATGATTTAACGGGCAGAATTGATAAAAACCATGTGTACGCCAAATTAAAACAAATTCCCGAAGAATTTGACAATAAAACATTTAACTGGCGGGATATTAAATACAGTGTTTTCTGGCAGACAAGCGTACCGTGGGACAAAATTTACAAACGTGATTTTCTTATTAAAAAAGATGTTAAATTCCCTGGCGGTATATATTTTGAAGATAATGTATTTGTCTATGACGCATTTTTTAAAGCAGATAAAATTTCAATTTTAAGAGAAGATTTAATATATTACAGATACAACAGAAAAAATGCTGTCACAAATACAAGAAATAAAACCTTCTTTGATTATTTTAAAATTTTCAATTTAATAGGTGATAATTTAAAACAAATAAACCTCTTCGACGAAATGAAATATTATTACTGGGATTATAAAGTCATAACGCTTTACTGGTGGTTTATGAAAGTTAAGCTGCCCTATAAACGAGAATTCTTTAATAAAATGAAATATGATTTTAAACATCTTAATATGAAAGAAGAAGATAAAGAATTTGTCAGGAACCGCACATTATTTTTAATAAACAGATTTACTAAAATGCCGTTTTTTGTCTATTATCCCGTTTTTTTCTTCTTTGATAAGATTTTCAGAATCGAGTGCGGAAAGAAAAACTATGCTTTAATTTTCTTCTCAACCTTTGAAAAATGGTACGATTATAAGAAATAAAATATATCCCGTTTAAATTGTAACAATATGTTACAAGTGTATAAAATACACGATATTAAAAAAGAAAAAAGGGTAATTATGTTAATAGAGGATAGCAAAATAGCAAACTTACCAAAGCAGATAAGTGTTCTCTCTCTGATTCCTCTCTCTGATATATAGTAAGCTTAACCGATGAAAATCGGTTTTTTTATTTTAATGTCTTTAAAATTTTGCATTAATAAAACCAAATTTTTAAATTAAATATAAAACTAAATGATACATTTATAATTCAAATTAAATTTTTCCCTTCATCCGAGTACATTTTCGACCGTGTATTTTTTATATCGGTAATTTCTTCAAAATATTTAGTATTAATTAAATAATTTACGGATTTTTGTAACATTTCTAAAGATTTTCTGATATTTTCACCGTTGTATTTCAGCATATCATCCGCCATAACGGGGTTTGACATAGCAAGACGTGTCATATCTCTAAAGCCGCTTGCGGCAAGCTTCATTGCCAAATTATTATTCTGAGCCGTTTTAAATAATGACTGCGAAATAAGCATGGGCATATGACTTATCAAAGCAACTGCCATATCATGTTCATCAGGTGTTGTTATCAATATTTTTGCGCCTGTTGCGGAAATTACACCGGCAACTTTTTTAAAATCACTTTCCGAAATATTTTCAGAAGGAGTAAGCACCCATTTTGCACCTTTAAATAAACCTTCAAAAGATGCGGCAAAGCCGTTATTTTCCGTTCCCGCCATTGGATGAGAACCTATAAATTTATACGGACGTTTTTTCCGTATAACAAATCCTTTAATACTTGCACAATCCAGAACAATACAATCTTTGTTAACAACGCTTTCAAGTTCATCCATTATTTCAAGAGTCTTATTAATAGGAGATGCAATAAATACAATCTCGCAAGCGGAAAGAATATTTATATCATCTGAACAATCTGATACAATCGGTTTTATTTCATCAAGAGTTTTCCTGTTTCTTGTAACCGCATATAACTCATGCTCCTGTTGTAAAACTAAATCCTTTAGCAAAGAACCGCCGATTAAACCTAAACTTATAATACCTATTTTCATAATTTATCCTTTTTTATAACATTAGCATTTTATACAAAATGTTAAAAATTATTAACAAATATTCACAAATTTGCTTAGTATACAATAATATGTAATAATACAGATAAATTAATAGTCTAACCATTCCTTTCTTGACTTATGCGGCTTTAGGTCGCATTTTATTTTCTTATTATAAGGAAATGTATACAAGATTAAATATTATTTTGTGCAATCAGCATGGTAATTTGCGTCTTTAACTCGGCGTTGTCTGTACTTTGAGCTGCAATATACGCTTTTGATAAAAGTTTCATAGCCTTTGCCTTATTGCCGTAGCCGTCCATAAGCTCGGCAGCATTCATATAATTCTTTGCAAGTTTTTCGTTATCATCAGTTTGTAAAAATGATCTGACTGATTCTCCATAATACTTTAATGCTTTTATTTTTTCATCAATTTTTTTACAGCACACTGCATTTTTGGAAGAAATAATACCTTTTACTCTATTATCATTCGTTTCTGAGGCTATTGTATCAGCCATATCCATAAACATCATTGTATTTTTCTTATCATATCTGCCTGCATGTAATTGAGCCAAATCAGATAATGCCTGCGTTTGAAGTTTAAGATTATCCGCTTCTCCGGCAAAAGAAACGGCAGCGCAATAATGACTAACGGCAGGCTCAAATTTTACATAATCATCATATATTTTCCCCATAGAAAAATGTGCTCTTGCTTTTATATTATTATCCTGGCTTTGTTTTGCCGCTCTATTATAGTTGTACAGAGCATCATCAATTTGATTAATATCATCATACAACCTGCCGCGTTCATAATGTATCATAGCTTGAGTTTGATTATCACCTATTTCAGTCGCATAATCCAAACTGCTTTCAAAGGCATACAATGCTTTTTCTTTGTTGTCTATTGCCGCATATTTTTTAGCCTGAATAAACATTCTTTTCAATGCGGGATCATCAGGAACATACACCGTATTCTGATTTTTTGCTGTTTGTGATTCCTGCCGCACTTCATATGAATCGGTTTTAGAATATATAACAGGACTATTTTCATCTGCGGCAGTACTTTGAACGGCTATTTCAGGTATTTCTTTAACCGGTATTTTATAATCGATTTTTTGCAGGAAAAGAGCATCAACCCAATTTTCCACTACTTTTGAAGGTTTATTCAAAGTATTTGTTATATATTCATCAAGTATTTGTGAGGCATTTTTTAAATTTGACTGAATAATTTGCTGATTAGGGTTATCTTTTTGCGCCTGACTGTTTATTAAATCAAGATAAGAGAATACCTCTGATTTAATATCATCAGGAGCTCCTATTGCATTAGCTGTATTTTTAAAATCCGTTAATACCTGCTCTATATTTATTTTGCGTTTTGTATAGTCAATGGCTACCTTTTCGCCGTTTGGAAAATACGCACCCCGGTTTGATGAATGACTGTCTCCTTTTTGTACTTCTTCCTGTGCGCTATGAGACGATTGAGAACTTTTTTCGTTCTCCTGCTTTCTTGTTATCTGCCTGTTATTTACACCCGAGTAATATCCTGCGTAAGCCGGGTATATGGAATTGTACAATTTTACCGCCTCACAAATTACACTCTAATCCGCATACTCTACATAATTTAGTATCTTCTTTTTTGTGCAAATTTAAAATCCACTATTTAATGTATTAATGTTTTTTTATATAAAATCAATAGACGATATTGCAATAACATTAGAGAAAAGGTAAACTTTTCAATATGTTCAGAAATTTTCTTATAAATAAATTTAATAAAAAATGGGCAGGTAAAGAACTATTCTTTTGTGAGAAATTATATTCCGATATTTTATTCTGGCCGTTTTCCGTACATACATGTTGTCATTGTACAAAAGTACCATATTCACCGCCTCTTATATTTCCGATAATGATTAAAAAATTTCAATTTTCGGAATACTTGAAAAATATAAACAGACTGATGATATATAACCAAACTAATCTGGCTCCATGTAAAGGATGTAAATTTTTGCAAAAGCAGATAGTTCCTTTATTTCCAAAATCAGGCAATATAAAATTTCTTACAATAAATCATTTCACTAAATGCAATTCAAATTGTATTTATTGCGGTATAGGAAGAAAAACCGAAGATATAAAATACAAGCTTCTGCCGATAATAAAACAAATGAATAAAAATGAAATGATAAACTCTTCCTGCTTAATAAACTGGGGCGGAGGCGAACCTGTCATATGCTCCGAATTTGAAGAAATAGCCGATTTTTTTCATAAGAATAATATTCGTCAAGCAATAAACTCTTCAGGTATCCAATTTTCCCAAACAATATTAAGCGGGCTTAAAGACGGTTCAATGAGCATTCAGATCAGCCCTGACAGCGGAAGCGAAAAAAACTATTTAAAAATCAAACGCCAGAATAATTTTAATAAAGTCTGGGAAAATATAAAACTTTATTCACAATATCCGGATATGCTTTTTGTAAAATATATTTTCTTTTCCATGAATGCTGACGAAAACGAAATAAGATTATTCATAAAAAAATGCATTGAATCCGGTGTCAAAAATATTGTAATTGATTGCGAATCCAACAGTGCAAATAATCCCAACAGTATTTTCGGCTGCATTACCGATGAAATAATTCAGCTTGCGGTTTTAATGAAAAAATTAGCAATTGAAAATAATCTTAATTATCAGATTTCATATCAATGGCGTGATCAACACAAAAGAATTATTGAGAATTCTTAATTATATTACAACAAAATAAACTAATACTGTTCTATTTCATCTTTTCATGTATAAATTAATATGATTGTCTTATCTTGACTTAGAGCAGCTATCAGATAGTAAAATATTTAATAAACAAAAAGGAGATAATATGAAACGTCGTGAATTTATATTAAGTTCCGTAATGGCTGTCGGAGGAGCTGCAATGCTTACGTCAGGCTGCGGAAAAAAAGAAGTGCAAAAAGCGGAAAATCAGGTTGTAACAAGAAAATTTAATAACCTCAATATTCCGCTGCTGGGTTTTGGCTGTATGAGACTTCCTATGCGTGACGGCAAAATAGATATGGTTGAACTTGACAAAATGGTAGAATATGCAATGGCACACGGTGCAAATTATTTTGATACGGCTTATATGTATGTTGATTCAAAATCAGAAATTGCAATAGGAGAAATATTAAAGAAATATCCCAGAGAAAGTTTCTTTTTAGCCGACAAAAATCCTGCATATTTAGTAAATTCAAGAGAAGATGTTCATAAACTTTTTAACGAACAATTAAAAAAATGCCAGGTTGAATATTTTGATAATTATATGGTTCATAATTTAAATCAAAATACAATAAACAATTATCGTAACAATGATATGTACGGTGAATTATTAAAATTAAAAAAAGAAGGGAAAATAAAAAATCTGGGATTTTCCTTCCATGGTGATCCCAAAATGCTGCGTGAAGTCATTAAAGAACATAAATGGGATTTCTGCCAGCTGCAAATGAATTATCTGGACTGGGAAGTAATCAATGCTAAAGAATTATACGAAATTGCAGATGAAGCCGGAGTTCCCGTTATTGTAATGGAACCTTTAAGAGGCGGCGGATTATGTAACCTTTCGGAAAAAGCAGCTGCAAAGCTAAAAGCCGAATGTCCGGATGAAACTCAAGCCTCTTTCGGGCTGAGGTGGGCAAGCTCTAAAAACAGAGTATTTACTATTTTAAGCGGCATGAGTAATTTGCAGCAGATGAAAGAAAACATAGATACTTTTGTTAATTTTAAGGAATTTACTCAGCAGGAAGAAAAAATAGCGGCAGAAATTGCAAAAATAATACAGGAACACGGTGAGATTAATTGTACGGCATGCAAATACTGTTTGGAAGTCTGTCCGAAAGCAATTAATATTCCTGCAATTTTCGGATTGTACAACATTTATAAAAGTTCAAATCTTTCTTCAAAAACATTTATGTTTGTATATAACTATAAAGCATTAAAAGAGGATGAAAGAGCAGATAAATGTATTAATTGCCATCTATGTTCAAAGAATTGTCCACAGGGGCTTGATATACCCGAATTACTAAAGAAAGTCGAATCAACCGTTAAAAGTTTAGATACTGCCGGATAAAGATAAATATGAAAAACCTATTGTATATAATTCGTTTAAGTATAGCTTTAATTATTTTTATACTTGCCATTGCAGCAATGGCAGGTTTATTTTATCCTGTTCATATATTTGATATTCAATTAACCCCCGTTTTGCAAAGAAATATTTTTGATTTTTCGACAATTGCTATAATTTTGTTAATATCAGTTATATTGATAACTCCTTTGTTCGGAAGGATATATTGTTCTTTAATTTGCCCAATGGGAATTTTTCAGGAAATAATCTGCCTTATCAGGAATAAAAGAAATAATGAAAAACGGATAAATTATCCTTTTAAATATTATATATCCGCTTTAACATTCGGGGTTTTAATCGGAGGAAGTGCATTATTTATAAGATATACAGACCCTTATACTCTGTTTGGCTCGGCCTTAACTTTATCTGCGGCAGGGATTATTGCAATTGTTATTATAGGAGTGCTGGCAATATTTAAAAACAGATTATTCTGTACGGATATTTGTCCTGTCGGCTGTATTTTGGGATTATTGTCAAAGATATCTCTGTTTAAAATATATATTAAAAAAGAGAGCTGTATGTCTTGTTCTCTTTGTGAAAGAAGCTGCCCCGCAGGTTGTATCGATTCCGCCGAGCAAACAGTTAATAACGAAGTGTGTATAAAATGCTTTAAGTGCCTCGGTAAATGTTATAAAGGAGCAATTAAATACGGTATAAAAACAAAAGAACAGGTTAAATTTAATATAAAAAGAAGAGAATTTATCATTGCCGCTTCGGCTGCAGCCGCATTTGCAGGAGCCGTAAAATACGGACTTATTTCAGCCGGCAATACGGTTAAAAAATTTAAAGATATAATACTTCCGCCCGGTGCCGTTAATCTTCAAAGAATGTTTAATAAATGCTTAAACTGTAACTTATGCATTAAAGCATGCCCGAATAAAATATTAACAAAAGCAAACGATAATTTCGGAGCCGTCCATATTGATTATAAACAGGGCGAAAATTACTGTAAATATGATTGCAATGAATGTTCAAAAGTATGCCCTTCAGGTGCAATAAAAAGAATTTCGCTTGAAGAAAAGCAGCATACAAGAATTGCAATGGCGGTAATAAATCCTGATAAATGCAGCAGCTGCGGGATTTGCAATTTAGAATGTCCGGCAAAAGCAATTTATAAAGATGAAACAGGGAAATCCGTAATTAATGCTTCAAAGTGCATAGGCTGCAGTGCCTGCAAGAAAAGCTGCAATTTTTCCGCAATAGAAATATTTGCTATAAAAGAACAAAGAGTAATATAATAATTTAGAAGGAGAAAAAATAAATGTCACTCGGAATAACAGAAATAACACTTATACTTGTTGTAATACTACTGCTGTTCGGCGGGAAAAGAATACCCGAACTTGCAAGAGCACTCGGTAAAGCTTCTTATGAATATAAAAAAGCAAAAGAACTCATTAAAAAAGAAGCCGATGAAATTAAAGAAGCAATAGAAGATGCGGGCGAAAAACCTGAAGAATATAAACCTACCGATGTATAACAAAAATGAGTGAAGAAGATAAAAATGAGAGTCTGATTTCGCATCTTGAAGCTTTAAGAGAAACAATCTTAAAGTGTTTATATGCCATTGCAATAGTGCTGCCGTTTACTTTCTTTGCAGCACCGAAAGCTTTAGATTTTTTAATTAAAATAATACTGGGAACAAATAAAATTACATTAAATTATTTTTCTCCGGTTGAGGTTTTTTTAATCCAGATTAAAACAGCTATAGTTATTGATTTTATAATATGTTTTCCTTACATAGCAAAAAAAATTTGGGATTTTCTTCTTCCCGCATTATATGAGCATGAAAGAAAATTCATAAAATCAATTGTAATAATTTCAAGTTTATTATTTGTAACAGGCGCCGCTTTTTGTATTTTTCTTATTTTACCTTTAATTATAAACTTCGGAGTAAGTTTTTCTACCGAAAATATACAGGCTGTATTTAATATTTCAAATGTCGTAACACTTGCTCTATGGATGAGTTTGGCATTCGGTTTAATGTTTCAGGTTCCTTTAATAACAATAGCTTTAATAAGATCAGGCATTGTTTCATATGATTCCGTAGCTGATAAAAGGTCATATATAATAGTAGGCTTATTAATAGTTGCAGGAATTTTGACCCCGCCTGATGTAATGAGCCAGCTTATGCTGGCTGTCCCAACATATTTATTATTTGAAGCTGGTCTTTTATTTTCTAAAAACAGTAAGAATTCCGTAAAAAAAGTTGATGACTAAAGTAAAAATTTATCATACGGTCTTACATTTTTAACAAATACAATGATAGTTGCGGCAGCAGTAGGAATCCTAAACAGAATCACAACAAAAAAACAATATCAAAGAGAAAACAAACAATCTTCGGCAAACAGTCAGCCTTCTTAAAGGAAGTATCAAACTAAATTAATAATAGACAAAAGCTCCTTTTTAGTTTATAAGTAAAAATGGAAAAAGGGATTTTTCATGAAAATTGTAATATACGGTGCAAATGAACTGGCTTGCCTTATTGCTGCAAGATTTTACGAAGACCATGATATAATTGTAATAGATGACAGCTCAAATGATACAAATAATCTTGATAAATTAGACATAGAATATGTGCAGGACTCGGGAGCCAACATTTCGCTTTTGGAATCAATCGGGATAAAAGATGCCGATTTTTTTATTGCCTGTACGGATAACGATGAATCCAATATAGTAGCCTGTTTAACCGTTAAAAACATGACAAGATTGCAAACCATATGTTTTGTAAGCAAAAAAGAAAATGTTGAATCTCTCTCTCTTGTAAGAGGCTCAAAGTATCAAAGAGAATTAATGATAGATTATGTCCTCTGGCCGGAAGAGCTTATGACGCAGGAAATTTTCAGAATAATTACCGTTCCTAATGCAATAGACGTTGAGAATTTTGCTAACGGAAAAGCAAGACTCCTTGAATACAGAATTGTAAACAGTACTAAATTTATAAATAAAAAAGTTAAAGATTGCAACTTTCCCGATGAAACATTAATAGTCGGAATTACAAGAGATAATACATTATTTATTCCAAACGGAGATACACAGTTGCTTTTGAACGATAAAGTTATTTTTATGGGTTCATCATATTCTCTTGATATACTCGCAAGCAGATTCTTTCAGGAAAATTCCGATATAAGGCAGGTCGCCGTAATAGGAGGCGGAAATGTAGGATTAATGCTTGCACAAAACTTAGAAAAAGCTAATATAAAAATAAAAATAATTGAATTTAATTACAAAAGATGTATTGAATTAACCGAAAATCTGAAAAATACTCTTGTAATAAACGGCGACGGTGCTAATTTTACACTGCTTCAAGAAGAACGTATCGGCGATTGCGATGTTGTGGTAAGCGTAACAAATAATGATGAAAAAAACTTGCTTTGTTCGTTACTTGCAAAGCAGCTCGGCGTTCCTAAAGTAATAACAAGGGTTTCCAAAAATGCAAATGCAAATCTGTTTGAAAAAGTAGGGATAGATGTTGCAATATCACAAAACGGTGCCGCAATTGAAGACATTGAAAATCATCTTATAAAAACGGAAGTTGAGATATTAGCCACCGTAGAAAGAGGGCAGGGAAAAGTTTTGGAAATTTGTATTCCTCCTCATTTTAAAACAGACATGATTATGAATTTAAAACTGCCTTGCAGTGCTATAATAGCAACAATACAAAGAAGAAACAGGGTTATAATCCCGCATGGCACAACACAGATAATGCCTTATGACAATATAATTGTATTTACCACAAAAAATAATGCCGACAGTATTATGAATTACTTTAAAAGGTACTGATTAAAATGAAATTTAATTATATATTTAATTCTGTCAGTTTAATATTAAAGTATATTGCGATAGTATTACTTATACCGTGTATATGCGCACTTATACTGCATGAAAATTATGCCTGCAGCCCGTTTATTTATACCGCTTTATTGTCATATTTACTTAGTTTTATTCTAAAAGGGAAAGCAAAAAGCGGCGAGGAATTAAATAATATCAACAGAAGTGAAGCTCTTGCAACAGTCTTATTATCATGGATATTATTTTCTCTGTTATCTTCAATAATATTCTTATATTTCGGATTAAAACCAGTTGATGCATTATTTGAAAGCGTTTCAGGAGTCACGACCACAGGTGCAAGCGTTTTATCGGATTTTACGATATTTCCCAAAACAATGTTTTTCTGGCGTTCATTCAGCCAATGGCTCGGAGGTATGGGTATATTAGTATTATTCATTGCAATTCTGCCGCAGTTTTCAATAGCGGGAAGACAAATGTTTTTTGCGGAACTGCCCGGAGCAAGCTCAACAGACAGCAAATTAACACCCAGAATAAGACAAACCGCTCTTGCACTTTGGAGTATTTATTTCTCGCTTACATTGCTTGAATTTATAATACTTGTATTTATGAAAATGCCTGTTTTTGACGCCGTATGTCACTCTCTTTCAACCCTTTCCGGCGGAGGTTTATCAACTCATCCTTTAGGCATGATGATTTATACACAGGCTAAATTTATCTGGACCATAGCTTTTTTTATGCTTTTATCGGGAACAAACTTTGCTCTTTTATATAAAGTTTTTGTCAAACGAAATTTTTTAGCATTGTTTAAAGATGAAGAATTTAAGACATATATTGCAATAATTTTTTTATTTACTTTATTTATTGCAATAACACTTACAACCCATAATATATATGATTTAAAAGATTCAACACAAGCAGCATTTTTTCAGGTTGTATCAATTGTATCAACAACCGGATTTGCCTCGGTTGATTTTGCACAGTGGAATTTACGCGCACAGCTTTTATTGTTCATATTAATGTTTTCCGGAGCATCTATAGGATCTGCCGCAGGAGGCGTAAAGATATTAAGACTTATATTTATTTTTAAATATTTGAGAAGACAAATATCTAAAATATATCATCCGAACGGTGTTTATCCGATAAAAATAAACAAAGCAATTATAAATGAAGATATCGTAAGACAAATGATATCGTTTGTTATTTTTTATTATGCAATCTTTGCCGTAACCGCAGTATTATTAACGTTTATTGAACAAAATTCCGCTATAGGAATATCAACAGCAATAACAACACTCGGAAATATAGGTCCGGGGTTCGGTTCTGTCGCAGGTACGATGGGAAATTTCGGTTCTATAAGTGATTTGTCAAAATTAATAAGTATTTTAAACATGTTAATAGGACGTCTTGAAATAATTCCATTTTTAGCATTGCTTCATCCTGATTTTTGGACATTCAGAAAAAGAAACAACTTGCATAATATAAAAAAAATATGATACAATCTTAACGTAATATTATTAGTTTTGAGAGTAGTATGTTTAGAAGAGCTTTAATTTTAGGTATAATTTTACCTTTGATGGTTTTTATAGGAAAATTAATTCTTGTTGGTGTCAGTAAAATAGAGTTTGGAGAATTTAAGCCTGTAGTGGCAATATTTTTACTCGATGTATCGGCCTCAAACAGAAATTTACTATATCAGCAGCAGCAGACTGTATTAAAAATGGCTAAAAGACTTGATTCTGAAGATCACACATTAATATATGCCGTAACAGAAGATGCATATAATATTTATAACGGTAATCCTCACAAAACAATTGCTATGCGAAATGCAATGAATAAAAGAAGTGAATTTGACAGTAAGGCATACGGAACTGCATACGGACTGGCTTTGAAAAAGGCAGTAGATGATGCTCTTATATATAAAGCCGACGGATATGTCCCTGCAATTATTATTCTGGGAGATTTAGAAAATGAGGGAGATATCACAAAACAAATTAATTGGAATACACTTCCAAAAAATATTCAGAATACATTAAAATATATTCCCGATTTAAGTTTAACTTTTCTTTATGCGCATCCCCAAAAGCTCGATGATGTAAGACAAGCTTTAGTTCCGGTTATGAGTGAACAAAAATTAATTGTTGCTTCCGAAGAAAATGTTGAACAAGCACTCAGAAAATTTTCACAAGCAATAGGAAGATAGAGGATAAAGATGAAGGTTACCATAACATCCAAAAATAATGAAAAAGTATTTAATGAAACTAATGTAATTAACATAGGAACAGCTCCCGGATGTCATTACAAACTTGATTTGAGTTTTGATTTAATAATTTCACTCCAAAAAACAGATAACGGAAAATGGCAGATAGTTAATAATTTAAAAAGTGAACGAGTACTTTTTCGCGGACAACCTATAGGAGCATCCATGCCAATAGGTTCACTCTGCAAATTAATGATTGCAGATACGGACGAATTTATCAGCATTAAAATTACAACTGCAGGAACAAATCCAAAAATAGTTCCGGGTTCTTTAGAGCTTGCAAACAGAAAAAATGCGGAAAGAATAAAACAGGCGGAACATAAAAAAACAATTACCATGATTGAGGATGAAGAACTCAATGAGCAAGATATTGAAACACTATACGGAAAAGGTATAGGGGCGCAAACTAAAATAAAAATCGAAAGAAAAAAAGCGGATATTGAAAGAAGAAGAGCTTTAATTACAAAAGAAATAGCTTATAAATCTAATTATTTACGAGGAAAACTTTCTCAAAATGAAATAATACTCGGAGTTTTAAATGCATTTATATTGTTTGTTCCTTTGACAATGTCTTACATTTTAAAAGATATTACGGTAATATGGGGCATTACGGTACAAATACAAACAAGAATATTATTTTTAATTTCAATATGTTTTATAATTATAACTCTGCTTTTAAAACAAGGACAGTTTCTTATTCTTCAAAATAAAGGTAAATCCAGACTCTCTCAGTCATCTTTACTGATACAAAGATTGTGTCTTTTATCTGCATTTGGTATTTTCGGGTTGATTCTTATTTTCTCCGTTGCGGAATTATTTATTCATACGTATAATCTGCCTGTATTAATACCTCAGATGTTAATCTTATGCAGTTTCTTATGCATTTTCCTTGGTGTTTTTGCAGGATTTACAAAAAATATTATTGCAGAAACAGGAGAAGAACTTGACGGATATGAAAGCAGAGAAGACTTCCAGGCTGTTGTAAAAGATTATCAGCAGTGGATTACTTTATTTGTTAATAATATTACCAAGAAAAAATTAAAAGATATTAATAATAAAATATTCAATCTGCAAATAAAAGCGGTATGGGAATATCTTCTTGGTATTATAACGGCACCGTTTCTTGCATATGGTGTATCTCAAACACTGGCGGAATGTTTCCCCGAAGCTGCAGGATGGATAAGATTTTCCGCAGGGTTTAAATTTTCGCCTATATTTTTAACACTTGCAACTTTAATGATTATATTCGCATTCCATTGTTTTGCAACATCTTTTGCAATAACAAAAAGAATATTTGCATCGAATGTTATAAAACAGGACGGATTCAGCGACTATAATGTCCATGGTGTTACCCTTCACGGTGTAGAAAGCAGCAAAAACCTGAAAAAAGAAGCAAAAAAATTCTTTTTAATTGCAGTTGCCGTTGTATTTATAGAAATTACAATGAACGTTTCATACTTTATAGGAGTTATGGGCGGTGATGTAACAGGTATGGTATTAAGCTTTATTGCCGCTATGCTTCCTACTGCAATTCTTATTATGGAGACAACAATGTTAGGTATTACTAAATTTGAAATCATAATAAGAGAAGAATTACTGGAAAAAGTAGATAAAGAATATTAATTTTAAGGAATTCAATAATGTATAGATGTACAGAATGCAACAAAGAATATGATCAATGCCCGGATTTTTGTGAATGCGGAAATGATATATTTGAACAAATTATTGAAGAAGAAGAATTTTATGAACCCGAACCAGAAGTTGAAGTAAAACAAACAACTTCTTCAAGAAGAAGGAAATTAACCAGTGAAGAATTAGCACAACTGGCAGAAGAGGAAGAAGAAAGAGCTGATAAGAAAAAAGCATTAATTACAATAGGGATTTCTATTCTTCTCAGTATTATAATTTTATTTCTGCCTCCTTACCGTGAAAAGAAAATAGAAAAAGTTAAAGAAAATGCGAAAATTGCAAATGTAAAATTACCAAATGTAAAATCATATTGGGATAATGCACTGCCGTCTAATTTCAGATCTCAAGATCCAAATCGAAATCTGCCAATATTAAATAAAAGGTTAGGAACAATCTCTCCTGTTCTAAGAGAATATCTGGTAAGAATAGGAGGAGAATTTACAAGCGCCTGGGATTCTTCGGGAATTAAAGGTAAAGACGAATGTAGAATTGTATTTACCATTGATAAAGAAGGTATATTAAATACAAAAAAAATTCTTGTAAAATCAAATAATGAAGCTTTAGATGATTCTATTCTTATATTGCTGACTAAAATAAACAGTTTTGATGTACCGCCTGATGATTATAAAGGTGAGAAAATTATTCTTGCTTTTAATGTTGATTCGGCTCGAGGAAGCAAGGTTTATTATCCTATGCAATAAGTGCGGAATTTAACTTTAAGAATTCCGGAAAAGAAATATTAACCCATTGAAATTCATTAATTTTAATGGGTTTTTTGCATATTAATCCTGCAATATAAGCACTCATTGCAATACGATGATCATGGTAGCATTCAATTTCACAATTGCCTTGAAGTTCGGATTTTCCGTTTAAAATAAATCCATCCGGCATTTCTTCTATATCCGCGCCAAGTTTTAACAGTTCGGTTTTAACGGAAGTTATTCTATCCGCTTCTTTATTTCTTAAATCCAGAGCATCTTTTATTATGGTAGTTCCTTCAGCCTGAGTTGCAGCAACTGCTATAACCGGAATTTCATCTATTAATCTTGGTATAATACTGCCTTCAATAATTGTTGCTTTCAAATCGGAATATTTTACTCTTAAATCTGCAACTTTTTCGTTAGAAACAGTTCTTTCGTTCATTATCTCTATATTTCCGTTCATGGCTTTAAATACTTCAATAATGCCGGAGCGTGTTTCATTAATTCCGACATTTTTGATTATTATATCGGAACCGGGTACAATAAGAGCCGCTGTCATAAAAAATGCCGCAGAAGAAATGTCACCGCATACAGTAATATCTACGGGATTTAATTGTGATTTTTTTACAGCTATGGTGTTCCCGTTTATTTTAATATCAGCTCCCATATATTCAAACATTAACTCGGTGTGATTACGGGATTTATAAGGTTCAGAAAATACCGTTTTATCTTCCGCATTTAAACCTGCAAGAAGCAGACATGATTTTACCTGTGCGGAAGCTAAAGGCGAGTTATAATCTATACCCTTTAATGGTGTACCTGAAATTTCAACAGGCAATTTGTAGTCATTGTGTATTATATTTGCTCCCATTAATTCAAGCGGAGCAATTACCCTTTTCATCGGTCTTTTTGAAAGACTTATGTCGCCTTTTAATTTGCTGTTAAAATTCTGTCCGGCAAGAATTCCCATCATAAGTCTTGCCGTAGTTCCGGAATTTCCGCAGTCAAGCACACCTTTCGGTATTTTTAGAGCATTTGAGGAATCAACAATTAATTCTTTTTCATTCAGAAACTTAATATTGCAGCCTAACTGTTTAATTATATTTAAAGTGGATATACAATCCGCTCCTTTAGAAAAATTTGAAATTTTAACCCGTCCTTTAGTGAGAGCTGATAACATAAAAGCCCTATGTGTAACGGATTTATCCGGGGGAATTTCAATAGTTCCTCTCAAGGGTTTAGATTTTTCTACATTAATATTCATAATGTTATTAGACAATAAACCGATTTTATTTGTCAAATTTTTCAGGATGATTTGAATTTGATAAAACAATTTCACGGTATTCATTTTTATCAATATCAATACCCATATTTTTTATATTAATTTTAAACTTTTTTTTTGTAAGTTTTAGCTTTCTGTTATCTTGCTGCAAACCTGCTTCTCTTTTCTGTATTTATCAATACTGTCATAAGTAAGATTATCATCTTTCATATACGACTTCAGTGCTTCCAAATATGCTTTAGCCGTATCAAGCACTGTAAAACACGGTGTAGAATACATTTCAGCTATTGTTCTTATTAAAAATCCTCTGTCCTCACTGCCGTATCTCACAGAATTGTTATTTGTTGTGGGGGTATTAATAATAAAGCAAAGCTCTTTATTTTTCATATTTCTTTGCATTTTTTTGATATCAAATTTTTCTATTTCTTTAGATTCAATATTGTGCAGTTTTAAATATTTATGCGTACCCGTTGTAGCAACAAGTCTGTATCCTAAATCAACCAGTGTTTGTGCTATTTCAACCGAATCCTTTTTATAATGATCGTTTATTGATATTAATACATTTCCTCTTTCCGTTGAAAGTTTATAGCCTGCGGCAAGGAATCCTTTTATCAATGCTCTTTCATATGAAGTATCAATACCCAGTACCTCGCCTGTTGATTTCATTTCAGGAGCCAGAGCAGGATCTATTCTGTTCAGTTTTTGAAAGGAGAATATGGGAATTTTGGCACATACCAACTCGGTTGTATTAACAAGTCCCGTTTTATATCCCTGTTCAATTATAGACTTACCCAATATCGCATCAATTGCAATTTTTACCATTGGCACACCCGTAACTTTGCTTAAAATAGGCACAGTTCTTGAAGCTCTGGGATTTACTTCAATAATATATGCAACGCCATCTTTCAATATAAACTGAATATTCATTAATCCCTTAATTTTTAATGCTCTGGCTATTTTTTCGGTATAAACTACAAGATTATCAATAATATGCTGCGAAATGGTTCTTGTCGGATAAAGAGCAATGGAATCTCCCGAATGAACACCCGCTCTTTCAATGTGTTCAGTTATCGCAGGTATTAAAACATTTTCTCCGTCGGAGATTGCATCAAGTTCAAGTTCTGTTCCTTCTATATACTGGTCAATCAAAATAGGATGCTCATCAGAAAATTTTAATGCACTGTCAATATATGAAATAAGCTCGTCTTTATTATAGACAACCTGCATACCACGTCCCCCTATAACATAGGAAGGACGAACCAGCAGAGGATAACCCAAAGTTTTCGCTACTTCAAGAGCTTCAGATTGCTTTCTAACAGCAAAACCTTTGGGCTGCGGAATATTTAACTCTCTTAACAGTTGCTCAAAAAGTTTTCTGTCTTCCGCTATATTTATTGATTCAAGAGAAGTACCTAAAATTTTAACCCCTCGTTTATGAAGTTTAGGTGCAAGATTTATTGCCGTCTGACCTCCAAATTGAACAAGAACTCCTTCCGGATTTTCTTTTTCGATAATATTCATAATATTTTCAATATGCATAGGTTCAAAAAACAATTTATCAGCAACGTCAAAATCAGTTGAAAGAGTTTCCGGATTTGAATTAACAATTAAAGATTTATAATTGTTATTTCTTACTTCCCATGCCGCATGGACTGAACAATAGTCAAATTCAATACCCTGCCCTATTCTTATGGGGCCGGAACCTAATATTAAAATTTTCTTTTCGTCATTATCGGAATCACTTTCATCAACTTCGTTATATGTCGAATAATAATAAGGGGTATATGCTTTAAACTCCGCTGCACACGTATCAACTATTTTAAATGATGCACTTATTGAATTTTCGCGGCGCAGCTTCTCTATATCCGATATGGAAATTTGAGTATACTTTGCTATTTCTTCATCCAAGAAGCCTTTTTCCTTTGCTTCAAGGTATAAATCGGGAGTTAATTGTTCGCTTTTAAGTTTATTTTCAAAATCTACAAGACTCTTTATTTTATATATAAACCATTTATCTATTTTGGTTATTTTATTTATTTCATCAACACTTATCCCTCTGTTTATCGCTTCAGCCACTCTGAAAATTCTTCTGTCATCCTGAACATGAAGAAGTGCTTTTAATTCATCTTCACTGCATTCCAGATGGCGCCCTCTTAGAAGTCCTGTATATTTTGATTCTATGGATGTAATAGCCTTCTTAAATGAACTTTCAAAAGTTCTTCCTATTGCCATTACCTCTCCCGTCGCTTTCATTTTGGTACCTAATATTCTATCGCCGTGTTTAAATTTATCAAACGGCCATTTGGGAATTTTTGTAACAACGTAATCTATAGCCGGTTCAAATGCAGCAACTGTTTTCTTTGTTATGGAATTTGGAATTTCATGCAGATTATACCCTATTGCAATTTTCGTTGTTATTTTGGCAATCGGATATCCGGTTGCTTTTGAAGCAAGAGCAGATGAGCGGCTCACGCGGGGATTTACTTCTATTACATAATATTGATTACTTACAGTATCAAGTGCAAACTGAACATTGCATCCGCCTTCTATTTTCAATGCTCTTATTATTTTAAGTGCTGCACTTCTTAACATCTGGCATTCTTTGTTTGTAAGAGTCTGCGTAGGTGCAACTACAAAGCTGTCGCCCGTGTGTATACCTATAGGATCTATATTTTCCATATTACAAATAGAAATAGCCGTATTATTTGCATCACGTATTACTTCATATTCAATTTCTTTATAGCCGGCAATACTTTTTTCAACAAGCACCTGTGATATCGGACTAAGAGAAAGCCCCGTATATACAATTTCTTCATATTCACTGTAATTATTTGCAATACCGCCGCCTGTTCCGCCTAAAGTATAAGCAGGTCTTACAATAATAGGGAAACCTATTTTCTGTGCAAATTTTTTAGCTTCGTCAAAACTTGATACTATATCGCTTTCGGGAATAGGTTCATCTATTTCAAGCATTAAATTTTTAAATAGTTCTCTATCTTCTGCTTTTTTAATGGATTCTATTTTTGTACCTAACAGTTCAACGCTATATTTTTTAAGAGTTCCGCTTTCATACAGCTGCAGCGCAAGATTAAGACCTGTCTGACCTCCAAGCGTTGCAATAACTCCATTTGGGCGTTCTTTATCAATTATATAAATCAAGGATTCAAGTGTTAAAGGCTCAATATATACTTTATCGGCAATATTTTCATCCGTCATAATAGTCGCAGGATTGGAATTTACAAGAACAACTTCTATTCCCTCTTCTTTAAGCGCCCTGCAAGCTTGAACTCCAGCATAATCAAATTCGGCAGCCTGTCCTATCACAATCGGTCCCGAACCTATTACTAAAACTTTTTTTATATTTTTATTTATCGGCATACTTTATATCTCTTTCTATACAATTATTAATTTTTCCTGTTCCGTTTCTTTTATCCAGTTTGTAATAATTTTATTTGCATCATAAGGTCCTGCCGTTAATTCGGGATGGAATTGAACGGTCTTAATTTTATATTTGTCACAACAAATCCCTTCTATTGTATTATCGTTAAGATTAATATACGTTTTTTCAACAAAGTCAGGAAGTGACGATTCTTCAACCGCATAGCTATGATTTTGGGAAGTAATAAATATCTCATTCGTTTTTAAATTAATAACGGGATGATTTCCGCCTCTGTGTCCGTATTTAAGTTTAAATGTTCCGGCCCCGAGCGCTAATGATAATATTTGATGTCCCAGGCAAATACCGAATATTCTTATTTTACCGAGTAGATTTTTTGCCGTTTCAATTGCTTGAACGGCATCTTCCGGATTACCGGGTCCATTTGATATTAACACGGCATCAAAATTATTATTCAGAATTTCATCAGCTTTAACATCGGCAGGATACACGGTTATATCACAGTTAAGAGCTTTAAAATTATCAAGAATGCTTTTTTTGATTCCCATGTCAATAACTGCAAGTTTAATACCGCTGCCTGAGTATTTTTCAATTCTGTATGTTGTTACATCAAGCGTAATATTCTTACTTATTCTGTATTCTTTCACTTTTGCTTTAATTTCGGGAGTAATATCTCCTGTCGTAACAGCACAGTTCATTGCCCCGTAGTTTCTTATTATCTGGGTAAGATATCTTGTATCAATACCCTTCAACCCTATAATATTATTTTGTTTCAAATAGTCGGAAAGTGATATATAGCTTTTATAGTGAGATTCATGTTCACATATATTTTTAACAATAAATCCTTTTGCGTGTATTTTCCCGCTTTCAAAATCATCTTTATTTATACCGTAATTACCTATTTCCGGGTAGGTCATAACTATTGTCTGACCTGCGTATGAAGGATCGGTTAAAATTTCCTGATAACCTACCATTGACGTATTAAAAACAATTTCTCCGTACGATATACCTTCTGCGCCTATTGACTCCCCTTCAAAAATCATTCCGTTTTCAAGAATAAGTTTACCTTTTGATTTTGCATATGATTTATTCTGCGTTAGTATAGCATTTTCAATTTCTTCATATATCATTTGAATAGCTTTAACTTTATCTTCTGCACTTGTAACTGCCCTTCCTATAACAAGATAGTCTGCCCCTTCTTTTATGGCAATACTCGGAGTTGCAAGACGTTTTTGATCATTTTTATTCGACCATTCGGGACGTATTCCGGGACATAATACTTTAAAATTCTTACCGCAAACCTGCTTAATTTTCTTTGCCTCCCAAACACTGGCTACAACACCGTCCAGACCGGCATTTTTTGCGCTTAATGCAAGCTGTATCGCATAATCATCAGGTTTATAAGGAATCTTAAGTTCATTCTTCAAACAGTCTTCGTTTATACTTGTAAGAACAGTAACACCCAAAATTACGGGATTTTCGGCTCCGAGTTCTGCAGCTGTTTTTCTTGCAGCCGTTTGAGCCGCTCTCATCATTTCTTCTCCCCCTGTTGTATGAATATTAAAGAATGATGCACCGTTTCTTATTACATTTTCAGAGGCTTTTGCCACTGTATTAGGAATATCATGAAGTTTTACATCAAAAAAGAATTTTATATTTTGCTCTTTCATAAATTTAAAAACTTCAAACCCGCAGCCCATATAAAGCTGCAAACCCACTTTAAAAACACCGACGTATTCTTTAAGCTCGGTTATAAGTGATTTTGCCTGTTCCAGTGTATCTACATCGAGTGCAAGTACTATTTTTTCTTTTATTTCGGGTTTTATTTGCATTTTTCTATCCTATATTATATATTTTACCTTTTATTATTGTCTGTTTTACTTTTCCTTTTAATTTCATTTTATCAAAAGGAGAAATTCTGCATTTGGATTTAAACTTTGAAGCATCAACAATCCATTCCTCATTAATATCAATAACCGCCAAATTAGCTTCTGTGCCTGCTTCAATTGTTCCTTGATTTTGAATATTCAAAACAGATACCGGATTATATGTAAATTTTCTTATTGTATCAATAAATGATAGTTTTTTTGTATGAACAAGATTAGTTAAAGCCAGTGCAAGAGCCGTTTCAAAACCTGCAATTCCCATGGGGGCATTTTGAATCGGAAGCTGTTTTTCATAAACGGTATGAGGCGCATGATCGGTTGCAATCACATCTATTGTACCATCTTGAAGCCCTGATATAATCGCATTTAAATCTTCTTTTGTTCTTAACGGCGGATTTACTTTAAATCTCGCATCATAATCGATAATGTCATCCTCCGTAAGACTAAAATAATGAGGTGCGGTTTCTGCCGTAACATTTAAGCCTTCTTCTTTTGCTCTTTTTATAAGTTCAACCGAGCGTTTCGTTGATATATGAGCAAAATGGTATCTGCCGTTTGTATTTTTTACAATTTCAAGTTCCCTTGCAACAGCCAAAGCCTCGGTAATATCAGGAATACCTTTTAGTCCGAGCCTTGTGCTTTTAACTCCTTCATTAATGACTCCTTCTTGTGCTAATGAAGAATCTTCACTATGCGAGATTATAAGAGAATTATGAGAATTTATATATCTTAAAGCTTCTCTCAAAAGTTTCACATTTTCAAGAGGTTTTCCGTCATCAGAAAACGCAATCGCACCGCCGTCAAGGAGTTCTGATACATTAACGATTTTTTCTCCAGAAAGATCTTTTGTTACGGCACATATCGGATAAAATCCTATTTCGCTTACTTCTTTTGCTTTACTTATTATATAGTTTAAAGTTGCCGCATTATCAACAGCAGGATTAGTATTTGCCATAGGACATATTGCCGTATATCCTCCGTTAATTGCAGACAAAATACCTGTTTTTATTGTTTCTTTTGCACTGTATCCGGGTTCTCTTAAATGGCAGTGTATATCAACAAGTCCGGGGATTATAATTTTTCCTGTCAAATCAATAACTTCTTCATTATTTAAAGGAATAATATTAACGGCTACTTCTCTTATTAAACCGTTTTCAATTCTTATATCTGATTTTCCCTGAAAATTATTTTTAGGATTTACTATTTCAGCATTTTTAAAAAGCATGTTTATCTCCCAACAACATATTTAAGATTGCCATTCTGACATATACTCCGTTTTGTGCCTGTTCTAATATCGTTTTCCCCAGCTGATTATCCAAAAGTTCCGATGATACTTCTATATTCCTGTTAGCAGGTCCCGGATGCATTAATATTACATTATCTGCCGCATACTGCTTTAACAGCTTTGTATCAATCTCATAAAGCCTTTTATATTCAGCTGAATCAGGATATCCTTCTTTTTCATGGCGCTCATTCTGAACCCTTAAAACCATAACCACATTAGCACCTTCTACTGCTTCCCTGACATTTTTATGATAGTTAACATTAAAAGCTTCAATTTTTTCAAATTGAAGATAAGTAGGAGCGCAAAGATGAATATTCGCACCAAATTTAGACAAAAGAGCTATATTTGATTTTGCAACCCGGCTGTGAGATACGTCCCCTATTATAGTTATTTTCTTATTTTCGACACTTCCGATTTTTTCAAGCATAGTATAAAAATCAAGTAAAGCCTGTGATGGATGTGCATGCGTACCGTCTCCGCCGTTTACAAATTTTATCGGATATTTTACAAGCTGCATTACGTTATTTATTATACCTGAAAGAGAATGCCTTATAACCACTGCGTTTACACCAAGAAAATACAAGTTTTCAATTGTATCTTTTAAGCTTTCGCCCTTTGAAAGCGAAGAATGCCCTGCATCAAAATTTATTACGTTCATGGAAAGCTTTTTTGCCGCTATTTCAAAACTGCATCTTGTCCTTGTGGAATTTTCATAAAACATCAGAGCAAGTGTTTTGCCTGAAATATCACTTATTTTACTTCCTTTTTTAAACTCTTTTGCAAGCTTTACTATATTTAAAATATCTTCTTTAGAAATATTTTCTATGTCAATTAAATGTTCCATTATACTTTTGCCTTTTCTTCGCGGCTTCCGGGTTTTACAAGCGGTATTTTTTCTTTACACAGAGGACATTTATCCGGCTCATAAACAACAGGATCTATCTGCAGCAGTGATTTAATATTATAGCCTGTTTTGCCTTGAGTTCTGTCCACTATGCAGCCAACCGCAACAATTTCCGGCTCAAACTCTTTAATTGCTTCCATTGTTTCTTTTATGGTTCTTGCCGTTGTAATAACATCTTCTATTATTACGACCTTTTCGCCTTTTTCAAGCGAATATCCGCGTCTTAAACACATTATTCCGTCTTTTCTTTCAACAAAAAGATTTCGTTTTTTCGCATTTTTTGCGGTTTCATATCCGATTATTACAGCACCTATTGCAGGAGCAACAATTGTATCATATTCTATGTTTTGTAACTGTTCAGCCAGTTTTTTTCCGAGTTGTTCGGTTATTTCCGGATACTGATACAATTTTGCACATTGAAAATATATATTAGAGTGCAGTCCGGATGTGAGGCAAAAATGCCCGTGCAGTACCCCTTGTGCCTGTTCAAGTAAATCCAATACTTCATTTGTCATTTTATTATACCCTCAACTCTTTTTTTAACTCCGCTAAATCTTTAAATCCGTTCTTAATTATGTATTCTTTAAGTTCAAACACAAGGTTCTGTGCAATATCCGGATGTGTAAAATTAGCTGTTCCGATTTGAACGGCTTCGGCACCTGCCGCGAAAAATTCCAGCACATCTTCAAGTGTTTCTATTCCGCCTATACCGATAATCGGAATATTCAAAATTTTTGATAATCTGCTTACTGCGTTTAGCGCAACAGGTTTTATTCCTGCTCCAGAATACCCGCCATGTATAACCGTTTTATAAAATTTTCCGTTTATCATATTTAATTTTATTGACGTGCCTTTTAAAGTATTTATTGCACTTACCGCATCAGCTCCTGCTTTTTCCACTGCAATACCTATACTTTCAACGGACGTAACATTCGGGGTCAGCTTTATTATCAAAAATCCTTTATATTCCTTTCTCACCACCGAAACAAGTTCATATAAAGATTTATCCTCCGTTCCGAATTCAAGACAGCCTGTTTTAACGTTCGGGCATGATACATTAAGTTCTATTGCCTTAATGTTATTGTTATTACATATTTTCGCCAACTCAGTATATTCGTCAAGCGTTGAACCTGCAATATTAACTATAAATTCTATGTTATGTTCTTTTAGAACAGGAACCTTATCCGTCAGAAATCTTTCAATACCGACATTTTCAAGTCCTATAGAATTTATCATGCCTGCTTTTGCTTCAGCAATCCTGGTATGTTTATTTCCTTCGCGCGGCATTAAAGAAATAGCTTTTGTCACTATTGCACCGAGATTTTCAACGTCTATAAAATCATTATATTCATCTGCATAGCCAAATGTACCTGATGCGGTCATTACAGGATTTTTTAAAATCAGACCATTCAAATCGGTTTTTAAAACGCTGTTTACTACTGCCATACAACCTCACTCCCCAAAAATACGGGACCATCTTTACAAACAGCAGCATTTACTATATTTCCGTTTTTCTTTATATTTATAACGCAGCCTCTGCAGACACCTATAGAACAAGCCATTACTTTCTCCATAGCAATTTGTATTTCCGTATTATATTTTTCTCCGATTTTTGATGCTGTCTTTAAAACAATTTCAGGACCGCAGGCATATATGATTTCAGGACTGTAGTCTTTTATTGCTTTTTCAATGCCTGTTATAATACTGCCTTTTTCTCCGTATGAACCGTCATCGGTATATGTTATATCAGGCTTTATACAGGAGGGAATTTCATCTTTATTTAAAAATCCTGCAATAAACATATTTTCCGTACTTTTTTCACATAGTTTTGATTTTAAAAATGCAATAGGAGCAGCACCTATACCTGCTCCTATCAATAAAGCTTTTTTATCTTTTATGCTAAATCCATTGCCGAATGCTCCGGTTATATCTATTGAATCTCCAACTTGCAATGATTTAATATATTTTGTACCTTTTCCTCTTTCTTTAAAGAGAATACCGATTTTTCCGTTATTACAGGAAAATACGCTAAATGGGCGCCTGAAAGTATGATTTTCACAGTAAATGGATATAAATTGTCCCGCTTTAATTTCTTGAGGTATTTTAAATTCAATTTCTAAAAGATATGAATTTATTGATACTTTCTCAATTCCTATAACTTTTGTTTTATGAATTTTTTTTATTTTTTCTTTAATCATTATTATTCCGCACTAATTAAATTTTTTATTAAAAAAAAGAGAAAAACAAAGATGTTTTTCTCTTTAAAAACTATATTCAATTTTTATCAAATAATCACTCATGACATTAACCTTATTTTCATGTATTATCCGACTAACCAAAATCAAAGTCAATGAAAAAACGAATATTTTTACAATGTTCAAAAAATTTACTGTAAAACAGAACAGGCATTCCTTAAAAATCTTCATTTATAAAAATATAAACAAAACATTTATCTTATAAGGTAATTTGTTTTATAGAAATTTAATATAAATTATTTTTGTAAACTTGGATGAAAGGATTTTATATGTTTTTTCACAGCGATATAACAAAAGATTTATCACGCGGCAAAAAATTTTTTGAAAATATTATATCTTTTACAATTGGTCCCTATACCTTAGATGATATTATTGCAAACAGAATAAATACAATTAATATAGCAGATGTACGCGAATATAATGACTATACGGACGGACATATTCCTTATGCCGTTCATCTGCCTTATAAAGATGAAAAAGATAAAAATTTTGATATATTGGATAAAGATAAAGTAACAATAGTTTACAGTTATTCCGATTCTTGTCCGAGAGCATACAATAAAGCATTAGATTTAATCGAAAAACAATATCCTGCAGTAGTTTTAAGAGGCGGTTTTAAAGAATGGAAAAAATTTGACTTTGATATTATAAAAACAGACTCTCAAAATTATGACGAAACAAATTAAAAATAAAACTAATAAATTTTTTGCGGGGTACGATTAATCGTACTCCGCATTTATGATATCATCATAATATGAAAAATAACTACAAAATACTGCTTATTTTTCCTCCTCCCGCAAGTCCTGTCAGCCCGTATTTATCAACTCCGCTTCTTGCAGGACAATTGAAAGCGGCAGGGTATAATGTTAAATCTTTAGATTTATCCGTTGAATTCTTTCACTACATTTTCAATTCAAAATTTCTAAGAAATTCATATGAAAAAGCAAAAGAAAAACTTACTTATTTAAAATCTTATAAATTCGATATGCCGGATGAAAATAATAAAATCCATTATTATACCTGCAAAATAATTGAAAAAAAATTAAAACAAGAAAAAGAAAATTTAAAAATTATAAATAATATAAATAATTATCTTAAGAAATACAAAAATAAAAAAACTTTCTATAATATAGACAAAATGGATTATATATCAAAGCAGATGTATAAAGCATTTGAAATAGCAATGCTTCCTTATGCCCCTGCTTCTTGTAATTTTAACGCATATAACAATCCTTTATATAAGGTGAATTTTAACAGTATAAAATATCAAACCGTTCAAAATACGGATGAAAATATTTTTTATGAATTCTATAAAAAGAAAATAAAAGAATATGACATTGACAAATATGATTTTGTTTGTATTTCCTGCCCCAATGAAACACAAATAATCCCTGCATTGACATTAACTGCAATTTTAAAAAAAACATCCGATATAAAAATTTCCATCGGAGGAAATATTATATCCAGAATAGATAATGAATTGAAAAATATGCCTGAAGCGTTCGATATATTTTATGATTATGTAATGGTCGGGCTCGGAGAAAAAACAATAGTGCAGCTTGCGGATTATTTATCCGGAAAAAATAATAATTTAAGCGGCATAAAAGGCTTAATATATAAAAAAAACGGGAAAATAATCAGTAAAAAGCCTGATTTAGAATATAATATTAATAATGCGGCTCAAATGTGTTTAGACGGATTATCACTAGATAAATATTTCACTCCTGACATTATAATGCCAATACAATCATCAAAAGGATGTTACTGGGGTAAATGCCTTTTCTGCGGACTTCATTATCCGCCAAAAAAATATACGATTAAAAAACCTGAAAAAGTTGTCAACGAAATTGAATTTCTCAATAGAGAATATAATATTAAAATATTTGAATTTATTGATGAAGCTCTCCATCCTGCATATTTATCAAAACTTGCGGATGAAATTATAAAAAGAAAACTTAATATAAAATATATTTGTTGTGCAAGATTGGAAGACAAATTATATTCTGAAGAATTATGCAAAAAGTTCTATAAATCAGGTCTAAGACTGGTAGAATTCGGCTTTGAAACCGCCTCCGAAAGAATATATAAACTGCTTAATAAAGGAATAAAATTCGATAACAGACATAATACTATTTCACTTTTTGCAAATGCAGGAATATATACTTATATTTATGCAATCATAGGCTATCCTTCAGAAACAAAAGAAGAAGCAAACAGTACATTATCATATGCAAAAACACAGAAAGATATAATAGATACTTTATTCATTCATAATTTCTGGTTTGACAAAAAGGCTCCCGTTTTTAAAAAATATAAACGTTTGGGAATTTCAAATATAGAAATAAACAAAAAGAATTGTTTTGATCAAAAATGTAATTATATTTGTACCAAAGGAATGAATAAACAAGAAATTAACGAACTAATAATTAAAGATATACAAGAAAATAAGTCAAGAGGACATATTTTCTTTGCCCCCGATGAATATTTCTTTTTATATGCTCTTCATTACGGACGTCACAAATTAAAAAGCATTTTACAATAAATTTATTCTTATTATTAAAAATAAAATTAAAATTATTGATATTCCGAAAAGAAAAATAACAGTTTTCCAAAAGAAAGTTACTTTTATTGGTTTAATTTGAATTTTGTTCGTTTTAATTTTAATATCATTTTTATCTTGCTGTAATACAGTTTTTGTTTGTTTCAATTTTTCTTTTTTGTATCGCTCTTGCAAAGATTTAAATTTATTTATCCGTGATTCTTTCCCTGTTATAAGAAGTTCAATATTGTAATTTAGTTTAAGTATATTTTTTGATGCATTTTGGTTATACACGGAATAATTTATCGCTATTTCAAAAGCACGCTTTAAACATTCAAGCGCAGTAATACCGTTTTTGTTAACTTTTCCAGAATGTACGGAAATATTGCCTTGTTTTTTTATAAAATATAAATCATCAATAAATTCTTTTTCTTCTATAGTTCCGTTAGAATTTTCTTTGAGTTTCAAAAGCATCTCATCAAAAGTTTTTAAACAGATATTGTTTTGTTTTAATATATCAGTGCAAATTTGTTCCGCAAAACGTCTTGTCTGTGCAATACATTGCTCAAAATATTCATCTTTATAGAGTTTTTCCGCCTCCGATATAATTTCATATAAATCACTATTTATTTTTTTTAAAAAATTGAAATTTTCCATAATATTTATTTAATTCTTTTTAAAAATATTATATAATAATTACTGACAAAAAACTTTTTTACGAAATCTTGTTATTTTTCACAAATAAGGGAATTATATTATGAACATACAAAAAATTTCAATGGCAAATCAACTCTCTTTCAATGCAAAAACTACCATTAAAGCACCTCATCACTACTTAATAAAGAAGATTGCGAATATTTTGAAAAATTAGGTTCTAAGATAGGTAAAGACTCGGATATGATTGAAATAACAATAAGTGAACTTACTCCAAGTAAAACCGATTCATCCGTTTTAACCTATAGATACTCCGAAAAATCAACAATTAACGGACTTAACAAAATAACAAATATTGATATACCTTATATAAAAAATAACGAAAAAACAGAGAAAACATCACCTAAAAACTATTTGCAAAGAGTTTTTGACAGAATGATGTAAAAAAATGGAATTTTTATCATATAAAAACTTCTAAAAGTGTTTTTTTATTGCGGCAGTTCTATTATGTTATCCGTTTTCACAGTTCTTCAGGTGAAGCTATATGCCCCAATACGGCACTTGCCGCAGCAATATAAGGAGATGCAAGATATACCTCGCTTTCAACATGTCCCATTCTACCCACGAAATTTCTGTTCGTAGTAGATATTGCACGTTCACCTGCCGCTAAAATACCCGAATGTCCGCCCAGACAAGGTCCGCATGTCGGAGTTGATACAGCACCGCCTGCTTCTATTATTGACTCAATATAACCGAGTCTTAAAGCATCAAGATAAATTTGTTGAGTTGCGGGAAATACTATTAATCTTACATCTTTATGTACTTGTCTTCCTTTCAGTATTTCCGCAGCAGCTTTAATATCCGAAAGTCTTCCGTTTGTACAGCTCCCTATTATTGCCTGATCTATTTTTATATCTCCGGCTTTTGAAACAGGCTTTATATTCTCGGGAAGATGCGGAAACGCAACAACAGGTTCAATATCTTCCGCATTATAAACTTTTACTTCTTCATATTGTGCATTTTTATCACTGCTATAAAATTTATAAGGTCTTTTAGTTCTGTTTTCAAGATATTGTCTTGTAATCTCATCAGGAATAATAATTCCGTTTTTAGCTCCCGCTTCAATGGCCATATTACAAATGGTAAATCTGCCGTCCATAGGCATATTTTCTATTGTTGAACCGCCAATTTCAAGAGTTTTATATAAAGCCCCGTCTACTCCGATATCACCTATTAAATAAAGAATTAAATCTTTTGCACTTACCCATTTATTAAGCTTGCCGTGAAATTCAACTTTTATTGCCGAAGGCACTTTAAGCCAAGTTTCACCTGATGCCATTGCACAGGCTATATCAGTTGAACCCATACCGGTTGAAAAAGCACCCAATGCCCCGTATGTACAAGTATGCGAATCAGCGCCTATTACAATATCACCTGCCGTTACAATACCTTTATCCGGAAGTAAAGCATGTTCTATTCCCATTCTGCCTACTTCAAAATAATTTTCAAGCTTCTGTTCACGGGCAAATTCTCTTAACTCTTTTGCCTGCTGTGCTGATTTAATATCTTTATTAGGTACAAAATGATCCGGAACAAAAACAACCCGTGCAGTGTCAAAAACTTTGTCAACACCTATTTTATTAAATTCTTTTATTGCAACAGGACCTGTTATATCATTTGCTAAAGTTATATCAACTTTTGCACCTATAAGCTGCCCGGGAACTACTTCTTCCAAACCGGCATGAGCTGCTAAAATTTTTTCCGTTATATTCATCGGTCTTGTCATAATAAAATCCTCACATAAAAACTATTTAAATGATATTATAAAATATATAAAATAGAATATCAGAAAAATGAATATAAAAGAATTTAAAACACCAATAAGTAATAAAACCATACTAATAGGACCCGACAGCAAAGAAGACAATATAATATTTGCAATAGAATCAAGCTGTGACGAAACAGCAGCTGCTATAGTCAAAAACGGACGAGAAGTTTTATCAAATATTGTTGCCTCCCAAATTAAAACACATATCGAATTTGGCGGAGTTGTTCCTGAAGTTGCGGCACGTGAACATTTAGAAGCAATAAATCTGGTTATTTCACAGGCATTTGAACACGCAAATATAACCGCAGATAAAATAACCGCATTTGCAGCAACGGTCGGTCCGGGGCTGGTAGGTTCTTTACTTGTCGGAATGAATGCAGGAAAAGCTCTTGCTCTTGTTCATGATAAACCTTTTATAGGTGTAAATCATTTAAATGCACATGTATGTGCAAATTATCTTAACACCGATTTAACTCCGCCTTTTGCAGCACTTCTGATAAGCGGAGGACACACACAAATTATAGAAGTAAAAAGCTTTCTCGAACAAAATATTATAGGTGAAACCATAGATGATGCAGTAGGAGAGGCTTATGATAAGGTTGCAAGACTACTGGGATTACCATATCCCGGAGGAGTAAATCTTGATAAACTTGCACAGGAAGGCAATCCTTTTGCTTATAAACTTCCGGAAGCCAGACTGCAAAACGAATTTGATTTTAGTTTTTCAGGATTAAAAACAGCAGCTCTGCAACTAATACAAAATTTACAAAAAGAAAATGAAGTTCTGCCAAAAGCCGATATTGCCGCAAGTTTTCAGGAAAATGTAAGCTCCGTATTACTAAAAAAGACAAAAAAGGCAGCTGACAATATAAGTGCAAAGACAATAGTGCTTGCTGGCGGAGTGGCTGCAAATTCCGAAATAAGAAAGAAAATGTTTGCACTTGAAGAACAAGGTTATAAAATTTATGCTCCCGCACTTAAATACTGTACCGATAATGCTGCAATGATAGCATCAAGTGCTTATTTCCTCTCGGGAACAATGGATTCTCTTGATGTTGAAGTATTTTCAAGAACTTAAAGTTCTTTTTAAGAAAATAAAAAAAGACCGTTATTTTTGTAACGGCATATACCAAATCTCCTCTCTCAAATAGTCATTTGACTACTTAAATATACACTATGTGATGAGTTTAACTTAGGTTTTATATAATTAAAACATTTTTTTTTTATCTTGTACAGATGTTAAAAAATTTTTCTCTATATTAGATGTAACCAATACACTCAACATTCAGTTATAGTAATATATTTGTTGATTATAAGTATTTGTTAAATATCTTAACATTTATAGATTAAACGAAATTTTCAACTGTTGTTTATTAAAATTAAAAATGATATTATCTTAATTATTAGGAAGTAAACTATGCAAAAAGAATTATCAATTGCTTTTGTGTGGCATTTTCATCAGCCAAATTATCAAGCGCAGCCGGATGGTATCAGACTTATGCCTTGGGCAAGGCTTCATGCAATAAAAGATTATCTTGATATGCTATTTTTACTGGATAAATTTCCTAATATAAAATTAAATTTCAGTATTGTTCCGGCACTTATTGACGCAATAGAAGACTATGCGGAACATGACGGACATGATATACATTCAAAATTAACAATTACACCTGTTGAAGAATTAACGGATGATGATAAACTTTATATTTTGAACTATTTTTTTGATGCAAATTATGAAAGTCTAATTTCAAAAAATCCGAGATATAACGAACTTTATATTAAAAGGTACAGTAAAACCGAAACGGATATTGAAGATTTTACCCTTCAGGAATATGCAGACATAATGTTTTTATTTAACATTGTCTGGTTTGATCCGATATGGTTTAATGTTTATCCGGAACTGCAACAATTCATTGATAAAGGAAGCAATTATTCTCTTGAAGACAGAATTTCCTTAATTGAATTAAACAGAAAAATAATAAGACAGATTATTCCCTCATTTAAAAAATATCAGGATGAAGGCAGGATTGAAATTATAACAAGTCCTTATAATCATCCTATTTTGCCAATATTAATTAATCCGAATGATTTAAAAACCCCCTCATTAAAACATCCCATGCCCGATTGTAAAATTGCATTATTACTTGATGCAAAAGAACAAATAAAAATGGCTGTAGATAAAATAACTGATGTATTCGGGAAAAAACCTCAGGGAATATGGCCGAGCGAGCATTGTATAAGCCAAAAATCTCTTGATGTCCTTGCTAATTCAGGTATTAAATGGGTTATAACGGATGAAAGCGTTTTATCCAATTCAATAAAAAAAGAATTTGTCAGGGATTTCAGAGGATGTTATGAAGATCCTTATGATGTATGTTCTTTATACGTTTATAAGACAAAATGCGGAAAAGAAATTAATATAATATTTAGAGATTCCGTAATTCCCAACCTTATAAGTTTTGAATATCCTCATCATGACAGCATTTTATGTGCAAATGACTTATTTGACAGAATAAAAACAGTTCATGACAAATTAAAAAATTCACCTGATGAAAAACATATATTTACTATCGCAATGGACGGAGAAAACAGCTGGGAATCCTATGCAAAAGATGGTGCCGTTTTTCTTGAAAGACTATATTCTTTAATAAATGAAGATAAAAATATTAATACGGTCTTAATAAGTGATTATATAAATGCAAATAAGAAAACCGAGAAAATAATAAAAAAAGTAACTTCCGGTTCCTGGATTAATCAGGAATTTCAACTGTGGATAGCAGAGCCGACTAAAAATCTTGCCTGGAAATATCTTGTTCAAACCAGAAACGATTTAAAAGAAGCTGAAAAATCAGGCAGGCTTACAAAAGAACAGATAAAATCCGCAAAATCCGAATTATATATAGCTGAGGGATCAGATTGGTTCTGGTGGTACGGAGAACCAAATAATTCGGGCCAGGATCATATATTTGACTTTCTATTCAGAGAACATCTTAAAAACGTTTATAATATTATCGAAAAACCCATTCCGTCATATCTTGAAATGCCTTTGATTTCTTTTATGGGAAAACCGCTTAGAAATCCCAGAAGAGAAATTTCACCGTTAATAAACGGTATGGTTAAAGATAATGATGAATGGCTTCATGCAGGCTGTATTGATATACCGGACGGTCCTATTTTACAGGAAAATAAATTATTAAACAGAATCTATTTCGGAATGGATAAAGATAATTTATATTTGCGTTTTGACATAAGTAAATATATTCTTGAAAGCAAAGAAAGTTTTAAGGAATATTATTCAATATATGTATATATTAAGACCTACAATAATTCCTTTGAGTTAACATCACCTTCAAGAACTACAAATAAAACAGACAGTTTATTACCTGTATTATTGGACGGATATACTTATGAGGTTAAAATAGCATTAACCAGCAACAGAAAATATCCTATGCAATTTTCAAAAGCGGTAAAAGACGGATTGTGGGAACTGCAATGGGGACATCATATAAAATATATTAATAAAGAAATATTTGAAATAAGTATTCCTTTTGATGATCTCAAAATAGAACATGGTAAAAACTTTGATTTCTTTTTTATTACCGGCTGCAGCGGCGTAACGGAAGAAATTTATCCGAAAGATATTCCTCTGACATTAACAAGACCCTAAATATTCTTATATATAATAATTAATTTTACTTTCTATTTGTTTAAACTTTTTTATTATATAATCTTTCATGGAGATAAGAATATGCTGATAGTAATGCAGCCGCAGGCTGATGAAGAAAAAATACAAAAAGTTATTGATTTTATTAAACAAAAAGGCTTTGATGCTCATATTTCAAGAGGAGCAGACCATACCGTAATAGGTGCGGTAGGAAGAAAAGTAATAGATAAAAGAGATATAGAACTTTTAGACGGCGTAAAAGAAGTAATAAGGATTACATCACCTTATAAACTTGTAAGCAGAGTGTTTAAACCGCAGGATACAATAATACAAGTAAAAGATGTCAAATTCGGCGGTGGTTATGTAGGCATGATAGCAGGTCCTTGTACGGTGGAAACATACGATCAAACGGATGCAACAGCCGCAAAATTATCCGAATACGGAGTTAAAATATTAAGAGGCGGTGCATTCAAGCCAAGAACTTCACCATATGCATTTCAGGGACTCGGAGAAGAAGGATTAAAAATTTTAAGAGAAGTTGCCGATAAATATAATATGGCTGTTACATCCGAAGTTATGGAAGTTAATCAGATACCGATATTTTTGAAATATGTTGATATTCTTCAGGTTGGCGCAAGAAATATGCAAAACTTCAATTTATTAAAAAATCTTGGTGCAATAAAAAAACCTGTTTTACTTAAAAGAGGTTTAAGTGCTACGATTGAAGAATGGCTGATGTCTGCTGAATATATAATGGCAGGCGGAAATCGGGAAGTAATTCTATGTGAACGCGGCATAAGAACATTTGAACATATTACAAGAAATACTCTTGATATTTCTGCAATACCTGTTGTTCAAAAGATAAGTCATTTGCCAATTGTTGTTGATCCGAGTCATGCAACGGGTCTAAGGGACAAAGTAGCTCCTATGTCAAAAGCAGCCATAGCCGCAGGTGCTGACGGACTGATTATTGAAGTTCATAATTCACCCGAAACAGCATTATGCGACGGTGCGCAGTCCCTATATCCCGAAGAATTCGGACAGTTGTTTACTGATTTGAAGACTCTTGCAAATGTTGTTAAAAAATCTTTTTAAAAATAAAAAGAGGTTGAACCTCTTTTTATTTTAATAATTTTTATTTTACTTCTTTTGTAATTGCATCGGTAATATCTGTTCCTCCTGAAAGTACAACACCTTTAGCAAGTACAAGGTCATAACCGTTTGCTTTTGCATTTGCATCAATTAAACTTGAAATATTTTTATCAATTTCAAGAAGTTTTTTTTCATAATTCTTAGCTATATTTTCTCTTTTTGTCTGAAATTCTTTAGTATATTTTTCTTCTAATGTTTTCTTCTTTTTCGGATCTTTTTCTTTATCCAAAGCAGTTTTAGCATTATCTATAAACTTAGATATTTCCTGATTTTGTTTTTTCTGATCTTCTTTTAATGCTTTAACCTGTGATGAAGATGCAACAACTTTCTGTACATCAACAACAGCTACTTTAAAATTTGAAGGAACATCAGAAATTGCATAATTATTAACTGCCAAACCAATCACAAAAGCACCCAGCGCAACCGCTAAAAACTTACAATTATTTTTCATAAAATACTCCTTTTTTGAATTTAATTATAACATTTTAGTTTTTTTTTTTAAATAGCTCTATGTATAAACAGCTATTTTTTGCTAAAAATGAAATCTTTTTCATATAAATTTTGAAATTTTATATTATTCAATTCTTCTTTTTCAAAAAATCCGCCTTGAGCATAAAATTCATCATAACCGTCATCAATAAAACAGTATTGCTGCACTTTGGCATTTTCATTTTTATATAACCTGATATAGTAATTTGCATTAAATATACTGTTGTCGCAGCAATTATCATTTTCATTGCAATATCTGTACCATAGAGCATATCTTATATTCGACTCACCCATTGTATTTAAATCCGAGGGTAAATACGGCTTTTTATTACGTAAATAATAAAAACGAAATATTTTTTCCGCAATATAATTATTTTTCTTTGCTGCCGCCATTAAACCGGTATCATTATAACAATAAGAATAGGGAATATTTTCTGTTATATTAAATATTTTATAAACAGAAAATAATATTAACAGAATTATTATTGATGTTTTAAGATATTTCTTATCTTTTTTCAATAAATTAAAATATCTTGAACAAAAACTATACAGCATTAATAAAGGATATAAAATTAAAACGTTATACAGAACATGTATATTCGGATGAGCAAGCCAGAATTCTCCTTCATCATAATATGTTTTGCCGCACAATACCAGTGAAAACATCACAGAAAAAACAGAAATAAGCATTATTAACGGAAAAATAATTTTTTTTAAGTTATTTTTTCTTAATCCTAAATAAAAAGAAAATATTATAACGGTTATAAAAATAATCCAGATTATAATATCAGGAATTATATAAGTATTAAAAAAAATAATGCAAAATTCTTTTAAATGTGTTAAATTTAACGCTCCTTCATGCATTCCTCTTACATCAATAACACTTTTAAAACCTGATGAAAAAGTATATGCAATTACTCCGGAAAATAAAACAATTACAGGAATATAAAAATTTTTATTTAAATTAAATAAGTTAGATTTTGAAAACTTCCGGCATATTAAATTATATAAAATAATAAACATTGCAAGAAAAGCAGATGAGAAAAATAATATTTCAACCGAAGTTCCTATTATAAAAGCGCAAACGGAAGCCAAAAATAATTTAAAATTATTTTGTTTTATATTTGAAAATATAATATGTTTATAAATAAAACTCCAAAAAAAGCTGAAAAACATCAAAGGAAAAAAGTATCTGTAGAATGCATGATTAGTAGAGATAATAAATGAGTTCAAATTTATTATTAAAGAAACGGAATAAAGAAATATAAATATATAAAACAAACAATATATTAATTTTGATTTTTTAAAAATTTGGGAGAAATTTACAACTGACAACAAAATCAGACAATAAAATATACCTTTAATTACTCCATGAGGAGCTGAAATAAAATCATTAGGATGTATATTAAACATATAAGGAAGATGGAAATTAACAAAATTAGTTAAAAACAAACAAAGATAACCTCCGCCATGAACTTTAAAAGCACTGACTTCACTAAAAGGATTCAACGTATCAAATATTCCCGTTGAATAAAGTCCATAGGATAAATCATCTCCAAAAAGCGTACAGTTACGAGAAAGATATACAATAACACGTATAAAAATTAAAGAAATAATTAACATAAGAATATAAAATCGATTATTCTTATTTTGTACATTATTCATTACATAGTCCTTTAACTTTTATTTAAAAATATTCGTTATTGATTTTGTAAAATCAGGTTTTAAAATTCCTTTTTCCGTAATAATACCCGTAATTAATGAATTAGGAGTAACATCAAAACCAGGATTTATTATATTAACATCTTTTGCACAAATCCAATCTCCGTTAATGTGTGTTACTTCTTCTTTTGAACGTTCCTCTATAGGAATTTCACATCCTGTTTTAATTGAAATATCAATGGTAGATAAAGGTGCCGCAACATAAAAAGGTATATTATGATATTTTGCTACAACAGCAACGGTATAAGTACCTATTTTATTTGCAGTATCTCCGTTTGCAGCAATTCTGTCCGCACCAACCACAACCATATCTATCATACCTTTTGACATAAAATATGAACACATACCGTCAGTAATAAGAGTTGTAGGTATTCCGTCCTGAGTAAGTTCCCATGTTGTAAGCCTTGCACCTTGCTGCCTGGGGCGTGTTTCATCTGCAAACACCCTTATTGTCGAATCTTTTGCATAAGCACTTCTTATAACGCCAAGCGCTGTCCCATATCCAACCGTGGCTAAGGCACCTGCATTGCAGTGTGTTAAAATTGCAGCACCTTTAGGAACGACCTCTGCTCCAAAATCTCCTATTTTTTTATTTATTTCTATATCTTCATTTTCAAGCTTTTTTCCGTTTTCTTTTAAAGCATTAACAATTTCATTTATATTTGAAGTATTCATGCTTTCCGCAAGTTGAATCTGTTTATCAACCGCCCATTGAAGATTAACGGCTGTCGGTCTTGATGATTTTAAATATAAAGCTTTTTCCTTTAAAGCCTTCATAAAACTGTCTTTATCTTCTATATTTTTTGCAAGCTCAATTGCCGCAAGACTTATTCCATGAGCACCTGCTATACCTATAGCCGGAGCACCTCTTACTATCATATCTTTTATGGCTTTATACATTTCTTCCGCAGTCTTAATATCAACTGTTTTAAATTCATAAGGAAGAATTGTTTGATCTATCATTCTTGATATATTATCTATCCATTCTATTGTTTTTATTTTAGATTCAAAATTCATAATATCCTCTTATTTATTTACTTTAGTATATTGATAAAAATAAGCCGTTAAAAATCCTGAAAACATATTTAAAATTGCACTCAAAAGCGCAATAAAGAAAATCATCGGCAACAAAAAACTTATATTTTGCAATAAAACCTTTATCCATATATAAAATTGTGTATTAAATATTAAATTTAAAATAAAAGCTAAAGGAAAAAAAACAACTGAAAATCCAACAAATGAAGCCGCACCTGATAATGCACCTATAGCTAAACATTGTTCAATCTCAATATTTTTTATTAAATTTAATTTTTTCAAATATACAATTATAAAGGGTGAAATACAAAACATTAATAATATAAAAATAATCCATATAACAGGAGGAATTAATGTGAAAATACCAAGAATTAAACCTGTTATAAAAGAAGATATTGATATAATTTTTAATAATGATTTACTAAACATTAATTTCTCCATTAATTTATATTATTACGAGAACAGCAAAGTGCAATTGCAATAGAATCGACAGTATCATCCAATTTTGGAATTTTTTTATATTTAACAGTCATTTCTACTATTTTAGCAACCTCATTTTTTGTTGCTCTGCCGTATCCCGTAATCATTTGTTTTACTTCTATGGGAGTATATTCATACACAGGAATTGAATTTTTTTCAAGAACTGACAATATAACACCTCTTGCCTCCGCAACGGGAATTATTGTTTTCTGATTCTTAAAATAAAATAATTTCTCCACGCTTGCCATATCAGGCTTATATTTATTAATTATTGTCTGCATATCAGTTTCTATTTCAAAAAGCCTTGATGCATCAGTTTTTGTTTTATCCGTTTGAATAGAACCTGATGATGTTAATATATGCTCTCCTTTTTCAATATCAATAATTGAATATCCGACTATTGCAAGTCCCGGATCTATACCTATTATTCTCATTCTTTTATTATAATTTAGATTTAATTAAAAACCATAAATTTACTTTATGTAACAATTAAAAACATAATAAACATTTGAAAAATAAAATAAAATTTATTTTAATATAATTTAGCTATGATATTGAAAGAATTTTCAAAATACCTTCAGGAAAATAAAAATAAAAATTCCGTTAATCTGCTTAATGAATGGCTGATTGAACGTTTAACAAGACCTTCCCTCAATAAAGTCGATATTATTTTAAAAACTGAATTATATTTTGCAAAAAATAATAATGACAAAACATTAATAATTGCAAAAAGTAATACAGGAAGAAATTTACTTAATGCACTTTATAATTTTTCTTTGAGTTTTGAACAATATAAACTTTCAAAATTTTTACATGACCAAAAAAGCATGAATTTAAAAAAAGATGAAAAACAATAAAACAGCATGTTTACATGCCTTTTTTGTATAAAAAATTTACAAAATATTTTAATTATTTATTGTAGAAAACCTGTAGAAAACTATTTATAAAGTTGTATAAAATTTGAATTAAAATTTAAAAACTTTTTATATTTTTATTTTTTTAGCAATTTTAAAAAAGTTATATACATTTTTTAAACAGTTTTTGAATTGTATTCTACAGATTTTATACAAAGTCAAAATTCAACAATTATAAATATTACGGATAATTTTATACAGTTTATAAAAGAACTTATTATTACTTTTATTTTTTATATATAAAATAATATAAAAAGGTAATAAAAACTTATCAAAACATAAATTATTTATTTTTAATCAATTTTTTATTTTTCTTATATAATATAATAGTGCACAACTATAACAGAGGATTAATATGTTTTTTACGATTGATAAGGAATCTTTGCTTAATAAGCTTAAAATAGTGGAAAAAGTAACGGCTCAAAGAGGTAATGTGCAGCCTGTACTCGCAAATGTTTTATTTGATGTAAAGGACAATGTCCTCAATTTAAGTGCTACTGATTTGGAAATTTCAATAAAAGCAAAAACAACGGTTGCTGTCAAAAGAGAAGGTAAAATAACGCTGCCTGCCAAAAAACTTCTTGAAATAGCAGCTAAACTTCCTGATAAACCTGTTGAATTTTTATTAAACGAAGACACAAATATTGTAAATATAAGCTGCGGCAATTCTAAATTTGAAATTATAGGTATTTCGGCTCAGGAATTTCCGAAAATAGAAGATGAAATACCCGAAGGAACCGAAATAGAAGTTGAATTGGAACCATTTTTAAAATCAATTAAAAATACGGTCTATGCGGCTGCAAATTATGAAAACAGAAATGTAATATCAGGTGTATTTTGTTTGATTAAAGATACAAAGCTTGAAATGGCTGCAACAGACGGAAACAGATTAACAAGAATTATAGAAACCATTAAAAATAAAGATTCCAAAAATGCAAAACTTGTTATTCCTTCAAAAACTTTAAACGAATTTGTAAGAATATGTTCTTTTATTTCGGAAGAAAAAGTTATTTTAATTGTGGATAAATCGAAATTAACATTAAAAACAATGAGTTTTTCGATAAATTCAAGGCTTATAGAAGGTGAATATCCTCCTTATGAACAATTGATACCGAAATCTACGGCAAATAATTCTGTTCTTGTAAGAGATGAATTAATAACGGCTTTGGACAGAGTTTCAACTATGGTAAATGACAGAACAAGCATTGTTAAATTTATATTTAACGATAATAAGTTGGTGTTGAAGGCTGAAACGCCTAATTCAGGTGCTTCTGAGGATATAATTGATTGTAATTATACGGGTGAAGAACTTACAATTGCATTTAATTATAAATATGTTTTGGATTCCATAAAAACAATGGAGGCAAAAAATGTAAAAATAGGCTTGAACGGAAGTTTATCGGCTACCGTATTTATGCCTGAAAGTGAAGAAAATTATATTTGCTTAATAATGCCTATACAGATAAGATAAAAAGGTCAGATATGAAGGTTAGTGTAAAAGTTCCTGCTACAACGGCAAATTTAGGACCGGGTTTTGATTGTTTGGGTTTAGCTTTACCGATTTATAATGAAATTACAGTTGAAGAACAGGTAATGCCTGGAAGCGGACTGGAAATTAACATTATTGAAGATAATGCCGCTTATGATATTTTATCTATACCTAAAAATGAAGAAAATATTGTTTATAAGGCCATTGAGCTTTTATATAATTTTGTAGGTCAAAGTGTAAATGATATAAAGATAACAATAAAAACCGGAATTCCGGTAACAAGAGGTCTTGGCAGCAGTGCATCGGTTATAGTAGGAGGTCTTATTGCCGCAAATAAATTATTGGGTAGTCCTGCTGATGATGACGTTTTATTGTCGATTGCATCAGAGGTTGAGGGTCATCCCGATAATGTAACACCTGCAATATTCGGCGGATTTTGTATTTCTTCCATAGAAGATGACGGAAGTGTTTCTTTTTCTAAAATACCTTGGCCTTCAAATTGGAAGTTAACGGTTATAATTCCGGATTATGAACTTGACACAAGAATAGCAAGGTCGGTTTTACCTGAAAGTATAGGTATTTATGATGCTGCATACAATGTAAGAAAATGTGCATTATTAATTGATGCTGTATACAGGCAGGATGCCGAATTAATGAAAAAATGTTTAAAAGACAAAATCCATCAACCATATAGACAAGAATTAATAAAAGGATTTAAAGAATTGAATGAGTCAATTCAAAATAAAGATAATATTATAGGATGTGTTATATCAGGTGCTGGACCGAGTATTCTTATTATTTCTAAAGATAACGGATTTGAAAAAATTGAAAGTGATGTAAAACAAATTTTTGAAGATTTGAATGTAAATTGTGATATTAGAACTTTAAATATAGAAAATGAAGGCAGTAAAATTATATAGAAAGGACATGACGAAATGAAAAAATCTATTAAAGATTTAGGTGATATCAAAGGTAAAAGAGTTCTTGTAAGGGTTGATATTAATGTTCCTCTGGATGCAGATAAAAATGTAACTGATGATACACGTATACAAGCAATAATGCCTACGTTAAAATATTTAAAAGACAGAGGTGCAAAAATTATATTAATGGCACATTTGGGCAGACCAAAAGGCGAAAAAAATCCTGAATTTACGCTTTCTCCCGTTGCAAAATATTTATCAAAAGTATTAGGGGAAGAAGTAATGTTTATTCCTGATGTTGAAGATGCTCCTAAAATGGTTGCGGAATTAAAAGACGGACAGGTAGCTTTACTTGAAAATATAAGATACTATAAAGCTGAAGAAGCAAAAGATGATGATATGACTTTTGCAAATGAACTTGCAAAATTAGGTGATTTTTATGTAAATGATGCGTTTGGTGCTGCACACAGAAATCATACATCAACCGCAAAACTTGCTAAAGTTTTAAAACCTGCTGTATCCGGTCTTTTAATGGAAAAAGAATTAAGATGTTTATCACAGGCTCTTGATAATCCTACAAGACCATTTACTGCAGTAGTAGGCGGTGCTAAAGTTTCATCTAAAATAGGTGTTTTGGAAAATTTAATAGATAAAGTTGATAATTTAATAATCGGCGGCGGTATGGCTTATACATTTGTTAAAGCAAACGGAGGGAAAATAGGCAATTCAATTTGTGAAGATGATCAATTGGATGTTGCTAAAGCTATTGAAAAAAAAGCTGCTGATAAAGGTGTAAAACTTGTTATGGCTACGGATGTTCTTGTAACTGATGATTTTTCAGGCAATGGTACAAATAAATTTGTTAAAATTGATGAAATTCCTGACGGATTTGAAGGTGTTGATGCCGGTCCGGAATCAAGAAAAGCATTTGAAGAAGTATTAAAATCTTCAAAAACAATTTTAATGAATGGTCCTGTAGGTGCATTTGAAAATCCTAAATTTGAGGAAGGAACAAAAGCAGTATTGCAGGCTGTAGTTGATGCAACAAAAAATGGTGCTGTTTCCGTAATTGGTGGCGGCGATTCGGTAAGTGCTGCTAAAAAATTCTTTAAAGCGGAAGATTTTACGCATGTATCAACAGGCGGCGGTGCTTCTTTAGAATTTATCGAAGGAAAAATTCTTCCGGGTGTTGCTGCTTTAGATGATAAATAATTTATAATTTATTTAATAAAAGAATACGGAAAATTAACCTTCCGTATTCTTTTATTATAAAGCCCTATACGAGCATGATTTTGTTACCTGTGAATACTCCACAGGTGGGTAAGTGCCTTAACAAATCCGTTTCCTGCTGCGCGGCAGGTCTACTGCATTGTTATGAGAGTCATCTTTCCCTATTAATCAAGATGTAGGAACAAAATAAATACCCGTATAGAGCAATCTGATTATAACATTTTATTTTTATTTTTTCACTATCTTTTTTATTAATTTTACGGCTTCTTGTAATTGTACATCTTCAGTATTATTTTTTTTATATATTGTAATATCCGGAATTAATCCTTTATTATTTATATCTTTACCGTCAGGTAAAATATATTTGTTTGAAGTAATAATAAGTCCTGTTCCGTTTTGCATGGGAATTATCTGCTGAATGGAACTTTTTCCGAAACTTTTTTCACCGATAAGTATAGCATTAATATTGTTTCTTAAAGTTCCTGCAAGAATTTCGGCGGCACTTGCCGTTTTTCTGTCGATTAAAATTACTACAGGTTTGTCCTTAAATATTTTTTCATTATCCGCATAAATCTGATATTCGTTTCCTGTTCTTGATTTTATACTTACAATCATTTCGTTATTAAGCATAAGATTTGCCATTTGCATTGCATTTGCTATAATTCCGCCGTAATTATTTCTTAAATCAATTATTATTCCGTTAGTATTGTTTGTTTTGGTTATTATTTCATTAAAATCATTTGTCGCTTTTTTTCCCATAATATTTGATAAATATATAACTCCTATATTATCTTTTGTAATTACGTAGTTCATAGTTTTTATGGGAATAGTTTTTTTAGTAAGAATTTTTTTAATTAATTCATTTTTACGTTTTATGATTATAGTTATTTCGTCTTTACTGAAATTTATAAGTTCCGCTATATCATCTGCTTCAATATTTTTAACTTCTGTACCGTTTATACTGATAATATAATCTCCGGTTAATATATTTGCATTTTGTGCCGGCGAATTAGGAAGAACATGATTTACAATAACATTTTCTCCTGCTTTATAAAATAAAATGCCAATACCTGTTATTTGAGAATCAAGAATAATTTTTTGATTTTTAAATGAATTTGATTTTAAAAATTTTGTATAAGGATCATTTAAACTTGCAAGCATGCTGTTAATTGCAATATTTGCATCTTCTGTTGTATGAATTTGTTTAAAATATCTTAATCTCCATTTTGCCCAATTTTGGCCGTTGAGAGATTTATCTATATATTCATTTTTTGTAATTCTCCAGGCTTTTATAAATAATCTTTGCGGAGTTATATTCTGCGAAACTGAAATTTTGTGCATTAAATTATTAATATAATCTGATTTAATGTAAATACGCGGATTCCATACAAGATCAATTATAATAATTGTTAATATTGTAAAAACCGAATAGAATATTATGTTTTTTATTTTTATATCATTATTCATAATATTTAGTTTATATGTATCATAATATAATCGCAATTATTTTTTGAGATATTTACTTTATCTGTTATAATTTGCTTATGGGAAAATTATTGAAAGACTGTTTATTTATTCTTTTTGTGGTTACTGTTTTATTTTTTTTAAGTGACCAGCCGTCGTTTTCACGTAATTTAAAGTTTGTTCAACTCTCTGATATACATTATTCACTTGTAAGAGATGATACAAGCTATAAATTATTATCAAAAACAAAACCTTTATTGGAAGATGCAATAAATCAAATAAACGAAGAAAATAATATTGACTTTGTAATGATAACCGGTGATGGTATAGACAGACCTGATAAATCTTCTATAGAAAGTTTATCCGATACTTTAAATGAACTTAATTACCCCTGGTATTATGTAATCGGGAATCATGATACAACTACGGACGGTTATTTGACTAAAGCAAACATTATTAAAATATTGAATAAAAAAAATCCTAATTATATTTTTGATTCGACATATTATACTTTTAAACCTCAAAAAAATATAAGAGTTATTGTAATGGACGGAGCAAAAAATAAAGGCATTTCATCTCATGGAATTATTCCGTCTTTGCAGTTATGCTGGCTTGATGAAATACTTGATAAGTCTAAAAAAGATGTTGTATTAATATTTATACATTTTCCTATTTTGCCGCCGTTTGAGTCAAAAGATCATGAAATTTTAAATGTTAATGAGGTTAAATCAGTTTTAAATAAATATAAAATGCCTATAGCTGTTTTTGCAGGTCATTATCATGCAGCAAAAATAACAAAAAAAGGTAATATCCTCCATGTATCAAGTCCTTCTTTATGCGGATATCCTAATGCTTTCAGGATAGTAGAAGTTAACAATAAACGCAGACAAGTTATATTTAATTTTAAATTTATGGAGACAAACTTAAAAGACCTGCAATCAAAAGCAAAGATTATTACATTCGGAGGAGCCCGTTATTATGGTAAACCTTCAGATAGAGAAACTACAATAATAATGAATAAAAGGTAAAAATCTTATGAAGAAAGATGATTTTAAAGTTAGGTTCTGGGGCGTAAGAGGATCTTATCCCGTAGCAAATGAAAATTTTCTCGAATACGGCGGTAATACTTCTTGTGTTGAAATTATTGCAGGTTCTCACAGAATAATACTTGACGGCGGAACAGGGATAATACCGTTAGGGGACAAAATATTTAAAGAACATATTTCTTCTGCAGATAATGTTTTCGACAGAATTCCGATAAATGTAACGGTTTTATTGAGTCATATCCATCAAGACCATATACAGGGGTTAAATTTCTTTAAACCTGTTAATGTTGTTACAACGCACTTTTCATTATTCGGATACAGCGGTTTTAATTCTTCGCTTGATAAAACTCTGTCGGAATTAATATTCGGTAAATCGTTTCCTATTAATTTATATGATATTACTGCGGATTGTACTATTTCAGATATAACCGAATCGGATGTAATAATTTTTGACAAAAATATTCCGGTATTAAAACGAGTTTCCGAAATAGATGATACGGAATCTAAAAAAGATTCACTTGTAATTTCTTTTATAAAATTAAATTCCCATCCCAATTTTGGTATTATGTGTTTTAAAATAACATATAAAAATAAATCGGTGGTATATGCAACGGATACCGAATGTTACTATGGCGGTGCGAAAAAACTTGAATTGTTTGCTAAAGATGCGGATTTATTAATTCATGACAGCCAGTATACAACCGAGGATTATTTATCTGCAGTTGCACCCAAACAGGGTTTTGGGCATTCCACTTTTGATATGGCATATAATGTTGCTTGTGCGGCTAATGTTAAAAAACTTGCATTTTATCATTTCGATCCTGCATATAATGATGAAAAGTTGACTTCTCTTGAAAAATTCTATAAAAATAAAAATGAAAATTATTTTTTTGCAAAAGAAGGTCTTGAAATTTGTATTTAAAAAAATTACTTATAACTTTTTTATCATTATTTATAATAACGGCTGCATCAAGTGCAACCGATAATGTGATTAAAGCGCAAAATAATGCATACAGACATAATAATAAAGGACTTTTATATCTTCAAGACAAATACTATTACGGTGCAATTAAAGAATTTCAAATTGCAATAGATTTAAGTCCGAATTCACAGGCTAGTGCCGCTTATTATGTTAATCTGGGTATAACTTATGAAAAAATAGGTTATAATGATCTTGCACGGCCATGTTTTGAAAAAGCGGTAAGTCTTAACGTTTTATGTTTTGATTATTATTTGAAACTGGCAGAAAATTATAAAACTCTCGGTGTTGTTGAAAATGAGCTTTCTAAACTTAAAGATAATAAATCTTCTCCTCTAAATGATGTTTTAATAGGACTTTTGTATATTCAAAAAGGAGAAGTATCAACAGGTATAACTGTTTTGGATGATTTTTGTAATAAAGAACCTAATTTAATGATTACGACCGGTGTAAGAAATTATCTGGATGAAATAACAAAAACTAAGTTATAAAAGATTTTTTCCATGAGAATCCGTTCCGCCTGTTTTTATAAGATTATATTTATCTGCTATTTTTTTTACTTTTTCTTTTGAATGAAATTTAAATATTTTTCTTAGTTTTTTATAAGGATAAAATACTTCTATTCCGTCAAGACCATGGTCTTTTAATTCACTTACAAATTTATCAAGATTAAAAGTCCAGCAGCAGCAGGGATGCGCCAATACTGCAATTCCTTCTGCTTTTTTTATTGTTTCTATTACTTTTTTCGGATTTCTCAGTTTTAATAATCTGTATAAATTAAAAGTTTTGCCGAATTTTGATTTCGCAAGCAGCGGTTTTAATTCTTGGCTGTCTATATTTATTCCGTAGCCTAATATATGAACAAGAACACCTTTATGAATACAATCAAATTCTACTGCGGGTATGACAATATCTTCTTTTAATATATTTGTTGTAAAGTATGCATCCAGAGTATTATGATCGGATATTGCAATATACTTTAAACCGCATCCTTTTGCCTGTTCAATTATTTCATAAGGAGTCATGATACCGTCTGATTCACATGAGTGAATATGTAAATCTGCGTTTTTATAAAAATCTTCTTCAGTAAATGTAGATAATAATTTTTTTATTTCTTTTCCAAACATGTTAAATTTAAACCGTATAATCTTATGCTGTATTTGGTGTTGGATTGCTGATGCTTTCCGGCTGTATACATTTTCCAAAATATCTTTTAAAAATTTTCATTATTATCCGAATGTGTTGGTGAAAATTTTTTTCGTACAAGATTATACTTATATGCTAATATAAAATATAAAAAAGAGGAAGTATGACAAAAAAGAAATCTAACAAATTTATAGGTGTATTTTCAATATTTTTTTCAAGTATCAAAACTTACTTTTTATATCTTGATCAATGTTTTAAGTATCTGGCTTTCCCTATTTTAGGACAGGTAATTGGAATTATATTGATTTTTACCTGTGCATACTATTTCAGAACAAATATTGATAATATTAAAAATATTTCTGATTTTTTTAGAAAAGACAGTAATCTTATAATAATATACATTGCTGTTTTATTGCCTTTTCTTCTGATATTTATTAAAGCTGTTTATGATTATATAATTGCTTTTTGCTCTTTAAATCTTTTGTTTTATACGGTGTCAAATAAAAAGAAAACTAAAAATATAGACTTTAAATCAAACAATCGAATTATAGAAAGAAGATTGTTTCAGTATGTAATATTAATGCTTATTATTACAATTCTTATAATAATTCCTCCGTTAATATTTATTGCACCTTTAATATGGCTTTTTTTATGTTTGTCATTTCAAGTATTTTCATTTGAAAATAATATAGGTGCGATAGGAGCGATTTCAAGGAGTTTTGAACTTGTTAAAGCAAATATAATACCCACAATAATTCTTTTGTTTCTTTGTTATGTAACAACATACTGGTTTCTTCCGGGTATGTTTATATGGCTTAGTGAAAAAATATCACTTTCTTATTTTCTTATTAACAGATGTGAGTCATTTGTTCAAATACTTCCACTTGATAATATTAACGATATTTTGTCAATTGTTAATTTTAGATTGGACAGTTTAACACTTGCAAGAACAATTGTTGAAGGTGGAATTTCTTTTATTATTATCGGTTTTACGCTGCCTTTCAGATGCTGCTGCTTTACTGAACTGTATAAATTTTATGATGGGGAAAAAATTAAAGAGATTTCAAAAGAATCCGATGAAATAATTGCAAGAGCATCAGGTAGAAGAAGAAAGAACTGATTAGGGATTATGTTTAAATGTAAAAAATGTAATTCAATTGATAAGTTTGAATTAATGTTTAATCCTGATTATAAAGGAACAAAAAATTTTAATATTGAATATACAAAAAACAATGATATTATAATTACGGTTGACGGATACACATTTATACCTGACTTAACTTTTATGAACAGACATGCTGTTTGCAGATACTGCGGAAATATAAATTGTTGGGATTATAAGTAAAAAATTCTGATATTATTGTATAATTATAATTACATACTATTTTTCAATATAATAGAATTCAAGCAGGAGTATTATGCAGAGTAACAACAAAAATAAATCCTCTATACTGTACTTTCTTTATGCTATTCTATTTTGCATTCTGGTATTTTTGGGCTATATAGCCGGAGGTAAAACACCGAAGAATAAAAATATAAATACCGGAGAATTACATCAAAATATTGTACAATTGCCTGATGAAGCAATACAAGATTTAAAAACGAAAAAAACTTTAGAACCCGGATTTACAAGGTATAAGTTTAGTTACGTATATATTATAAAAATACAGAAGAATGTAAAAAGTTTAACCTTTACTCTTTATCTTCCTCAAACAGAAAAGGGAAAACAGTATTTATCATCTTTAAATATTTCACCGCAGCCTAGAAAAATTTATAATGATGGAGTTAACAATATAGCGGAATACTCTTTTTCTGATTTAAAATCAGGTGAAATAATTTTTACATTGGAAGGATTTGCTGATTTAAGAACTTACGATTTAGAAACAGCAAAATCAGTTAATAGTAATCTTTATCCTGAAACTAATTTATTGAGATATCTTAATGCAGAACCTTATATAGAATCAAATGATTCTTACGTAATGAAAATAGCAAAAAAAATACCGGGTAAAACGCAAGAAGAAATAATTGAAAATATATATAAATATATACAGACTCACATTAAATACACATTAATAACTAAAAATGCAGGAGCAAGAGAAGCTCTGCTTTTAGGGTTGGGCAAATGCGGTGAATATTCTGCTGTAATGACCGCTTTATGCAGAGCAAAAAATATTCCTGCAAGAATAGTGACGGGAAATATTGCAAGAAATAATGATACAAAACACAGCTGGGTAGAGATATATTTTAAAGAATATGGCTGGGTTGCTTTTGATCCGACTGAAATGGGAACAATTTTATATAATTATCACAATAAAGAGTTGCAAAATATACAAAAGAAATTTAATGTTTCATCTTTAAAGAGTAAATATATAGCTTTAGCCAGAAATAAATTATCTCCCTGGTTTATTTCCTATTCTTTTGATGAAGGTTCAAATGCTGATGTAAAAGTAGAAGAAAAAATTGTAATAAATAAAGTAGAATAGCTGTAATTTGTAATATTAATGAAAAAACTTAAATAAAAAACGGTTTGCTTTTCTGAAAGGTTTACAGATAATGTGTTTTAAATAGAGAAAAACGAGAGTCTTCCATACCTTTGTTACATGGATAGAAGTTCACTTGTTTCGCCATAGTTCAATGGTTTATCTTTTATTACTTGCTACTCGTTCGAGCCTTCCAAAAAAATAAGCAAAGAACTTAATGAGTTCTTTGTCTTAAAATGGAGCGAGAGACGAGGCTCGAACTCGCGACATCTTCCTTGGCAAGGAAGCATTCTACCACTGAATTACTCTCGCAACATTATGTGATAATTATACATGCACAATTTTTAATTTCAAGTATTTTTAATTATTTACCTGTCAGTAAGTCAATAACGTTTCTGTATCTTATAGTTGTTATACTGCCGTCATCTTCTTCAATTACACGTTCCTGTCGTGCTTGACGTGCAGATTCTTCAAAATAATTTACTATACTTCTGAACCAGCCTGCCTGGTATGCAAAATAAATTCCGGCAAAAACCAGCAACCAAACAAATAATTTAAACATAAAACTAATCTCCTTTATTTAATATGGCATTGCAACTTGCCGCCGACTCATCATCGATATCCAGTTGCTCACCTTTTCTCAACATCACTCAAAAAAATTTATTCACGCCTTAGGCTTATCATAAATTTTTCCTCGGACAATTTAAAGATAATTTATTTTTCTGATTTAGTCAAATCTTTATCACGAATTAGAAAAGGTTTTACAAAGTTAAAAGTACCGTAAATTGACATTAATAAGCCTGCAATATTTAGTCCTTTTGAAAATTTATTTTTTTTCATTAATGAAGCTATTGAGTTAAAAGTAGTTCCGGCAGTAAAACACAGGTATCCTTTAAATATTGCTCTGGGTACCGTAACCATGTCATTTATATCTTTTTTATTTACTACTTTCTCGCTAAAAATATCAAGAATATCAGGCTTGTATTCTGCTTTTGCCGGCTGCGGCCGGTTTTCAATATTTTTATTCTCTTCTTGAGAAGTTTTTATCGTATTTATATTTGAAATATTATTTAGAACATTCATTTAATTAACCTTTATTCATATAACAAATAAACAAGAAATAATTTGTTACTGAAAAACAAATATTTATAATAAAATAGTAAAAAAGAGGAAATATTTTGAAAATAATTCATACAGAACTTGAAAAACTAAATGAACATATAATAAATGTTTTATCTGACAACAAAAATCATATGGCGGATGAAATAGAGGCTTTTCTGAATGCAAAGTCCAAAAGAATAAGACCTGCCATGATTTTTCTTATGGCAAAAGCTGTAGGAATTGAAATTAATAAAGAAATTTACAGTCTTGCCTGTGCCGTTGAATTAATTCATAATTCAACACTTATTCATGATGATATACTTGATAATGCGGATACAAGAAGAGGACGGGTTTCTTTAAATCGTAAATTAGGTAACAATCTAAGTGTGCTTGCGGGAGATTTATTACTGTCAATTGCACTAAGAGAACTTATTGTATGCGGTAAATTGGATATTATTAATTTATTCTCTAAATCACTTTATTCAATGTGCAGAGGAGAGATAAATCAAAATTATACAATTGGTACAACTCCCTTAATGAATGAATATATTAGAAAATCAGAAGATAAAACTGCAGAGCTTTTTAAATCTCCGCTTGCTGCTTTATGTATTATTTCGGATATAAAAGAAAGAGATAAAATACATAATTTTGCTAAGAACTTTGGTATTGCATTTCAGATAAAAGATGATTTATTAAATATTCTTGAAACGGATAATACAAAACCCGTTTTCAGTGATATTCATAGCGGGATATATACAGCCCCCATTATATTTATGCGGGATGATGGTATTGATGTCGAAAATCTTTCTGAGAATCAAATAATAAGTTCTGTACTTTCTGATAAAAAATATATACGGCAGACTGTTGATATAATTAGAAAATATGCAGATAGGGCTATTGCTTCATTGGATTTTATACAAGATAATCAGTATAAACGTGAAATAATAAATATAACGGAAAATTTATATAAGGCAGGCATAAAATGAATAAAGCGGTATTAAAAGAAATAGTTGATACAATTGTTTTTGTTGTTGTTGCAATAATAATTATAAGATTTTTCTTAGGTGAGATAAGATGGATTCCTTCTGCCTCAATGAAACCTACGCTGGTAGAAGGAGACAGAGTTTTTGTTGAAAGAGTTTCAAGATTTTTTCAAACTCCTTCAAGAGGAGATGTTATGGTATTTTATCCGCCTCAGGAGAATTTAAAAAAGGATCCTCTTTCTGTATTTGCAAGACTAACGGGGTTTTTCTGCAAAGACATTGCTTATATTAAAAGAGTTATTGCTCTACCGGGTGATAAATTTGAAATTGTGAAAAATAATGACGGTTCTGCTGATGTTCTAATAAATGATGAAATTCTTGAAGAACCTTATATTATGGACAAATATGAATATCCTGACTGTACGGAAAATATGTTTTGCGGACCTATGATTTTAGGTGAAGATGAATATTTTATGATGGGTGATAACAGGGGGCATTCCGCAGATTCAAGATACTGGGGAGTTTTAAAAAAGGATAGATTTATAGGAAGAGCAAAGCTTTTGTTCTGGCCCTTTACTCATTTTCATTATTTTGAGAAGAGAGAATATTAATAATTCCGAACCAAGAATTTATAAAGAAAATCCAGCATTTTATTTGAAAATTCATATTTCATAAGGCGCCTGTATAAAAGAGAAGGAGCTTGAAATTTGAAAGTTTCGCAAGTATTTTTGTTTGCAATTGCCATATAAACAAGTCCGACCGGTTTTTCTTTGCTGCCGCCTGCAGGTCCGGCTATACCTGTAATTGCTGCTGCAAGACTGCAGTTGTACTTGTTTAGAAGGCCTTTTGCCATTTCTTTAGCAGCTTCGTAACTTACAACTCCGTATTTTTGTATTGTTGCGGTATTTACTCCAAGCAGATTTTCTTTGGCTTCATTTGCATAAGTTACAAAATTTTGAAATATGTATCCGCTGGAGCCTGCTATGTCCGTTAATCTTGAACTTACAAGACCGCCGGTACATGACTCGGCAATTGAAAGATGAATTTGTTTTTCAAGCAATATTTTGGATATTTTTTTCTCTCTTGTCAAAAATAATATTCCATGCAGATTTTTTAAGAGAAAAATACTATTTATAATCAGTTTTCTGTTAAACATTTAATATACCGGCATATCTAAAGGTTTTAACAACTGCACTTGAAGAGTTTCTCCCTGATTTACGGTTATGTCTTCACCTTTCTTAAATATATCCGCAATTGCATCGCCCACAAAATATATTCCTGCAACAGGCACCGTAACAATTGCAGTAACCGGTGCAAAAACATATTTTGGAGATCCGTTTAAGAGTTCCCCGCCTCTTTCCCATGCCCAAGAAGTAGGTTTAACAACAATATTCTTTGTTGTTTGTGCTGTTTTGGATAATGCTGTTTTATATGTGGTTTTTGAACTTAAAGCACCATCATAAGTTATATTCGGGTTATTGCAAATTCCGGCATAGAATGGTACCTGTTTTCCTGTTGAACTTACTATATGGTCAAAATATAGTCTTATTAATCCGCCTTTATAAAGTATTTTTGAAGTTTCAACTTCCTCTAATGACCCTCTTATTACACTACCCTGCGGAATAACTATGTAATTATCAACCTCTACATTATCTATAACCATTAAATCGAACTGATCGCCTAAAGAATTGAATGAAGAACTTAACGGTTCCAATAATTTCAATTTTATTAATGTTCCTGCAGGTATCCTTTTGGTTTTTATATTTGCATTAATTTTTTTATTTATCGTTTTTATTTCCGTATCTGCATTGGCAGATGCCGTAAAGCAGAAAAATAATAAAACGGAAAATATCAAAGTAAATATTTGTTTCATATTATAATCCTTAATTTATGTCTGATATTGATATTTTACCAAATTTTGCTGATAAGTCATCAATATGATGAATAATATACATAAAAGGCTCTGCATCTTTATCGTTTAAGTCTATTAAAGCACCCCAATCACTGCGGCCGTGGTGCGCTGCTATCATTTTAGCAACATCTTTAAATCCGTTATTCATACAAACGGAAAATCCCCATTGTGAGTGTGTTCTCCAATCTTTTTTAAATTCCTCATCATATTCAATAAGACCTGTTTCCATATCGACTTTGTATTCAAAAATTTTGCCGAAATCATGAAGAATGCAGGCCGCATAGACTATATCGGAATTTATTTTGTTATTACATTTTGTTAAAACATTTTTCGCTATATCAAGACATTCATATGTATGCTGCAGTAATCCGCCTATGTAATTATGATGCATTAATTTTGCAGCGGGTGCAATTTTAAATTCATTTTCATGTTCAAAGATAAGAGAAGATACAAACTCTGCAAGTTTTTTATCTTTTATTTCATTAATGTAGACGATAATATCGTTAAATACTTTATCTCTTTGTGTTTCATCAAGCCCTAATTTAGCTTCTTTTACAAGTGCTATATCAGAAATAAGGCAGTTGTTATATTTTTCATTATATGTTCCGCTGATAATTTTTATTATATTATTGGTTCTGAAGAGTTTAGAATCAAGTCTGTTTAATGTTTCTTCCCATAAAATACAATTTAGTATTGTTGAATCTTCAATATTTCTTACCTGAAGTTTGCCCATTTTAGAACCGGCTTTAGTATCTCCTATTGAAAAAGTAATAACTTCGTATGATGAATTTAAGTCTAACATTTTCTATTTCCTGTCTTTTTCTAATTATACATTAAAAAGTTTATATTGCTTGAGAATTTATTTTTATAAAATATTTAAGGTAAAAGCAGGTATAAATTTTTGGAAAGGGACGCTTTACGGATAGTCTTTTAAAGTGAATGACTCTTCCGTCTTTACATACAATAAATATGGAATTTTTTGTTTTTTTGATAATAGTTGCGGCAGGCTTCTGGGATGGTTTTCCAAATATTTTATAGTCTTTAAAAGTAAGAAACTCATTTTTATAACATATGTGACAATTTAACCACGGAGTTAATGCTCTTATACGTCTGTCAATTTCAAGAGCTGATTCTTTGGTAAAATCAAGAAGTGATTCCGATATTGGAATTTTATGCTGATAGGTTGCAGCGCATTCATTCTGGCTTATAGGATTATTAATTTTGTTTTGAAAATCGTTTAATAATTCAATAACTCCTTTTTTTGCAGCATCGCAACATCTGAGTTTTAAACTTCCGCCTGTGTCCGTATTTGTGACAACAACGGGTTTTTGCAGCAATATGGCACCCGTATCGTAATTCACATCCATTAAATGAAAGGTTATACCACTTTCTTTTTTATCCTGTAATATTACATGTATATACGGGTTCGGACCTCTGAATTCCGGCAGAAGTGAAGGATGAGTATTAATACAGGCAATAGAGGGCGTCTTTATTGTTTGGATTGAAAATTTTTCACCCCAGGAACCTGCTATAATCAAATCAGTTTTTAATTTTAAAATTTCATTTATAAATTTAGGAGAATTAACCCCCGGTGCATTTATATCTTTTAAATTCAATGCTCTTATAAAATTAAAATCCGAAGAAGGACATATGAAATCATGAAAAAATCTTTTTATCGGGGAATATTTAATATTTTCCTGCCTGAATACTCCGACAATTTTATGCTCTGTTTTCAAAACACCCGATATGAGTGCCTGAAACATTTCTCCGTATCCTACTATTACTATTCTCATAATTCCAATTGTTTATATACCGCCTTTTGACATTTTACATAAAAATTTTTATTATTTAAACAATAAATAATGTAAATTAAGTATTCGTTTTTGTAATAAAACCGTTTAAAATGGTTTTATTAAGGTTTATTTTCTAATAAAATATAAACAGAAAGAGAAGGATTTTTTGAGCGGTAATTTTGACGATTTGGAAACAACAGTAAGAAAATCTTCCGTAATACAAGAGAGAATGAGCCTTGTATCAAGTCATATGTATAAGCAGTTCCTTGAGTATCAGCAGTCAAATGCCAATACTGCCGTGTTGTTTGATAAAATGGTTGAGAATATGGCTCTTACAGTGGAATATTTAAAGCAATCTTTTGCGGTAAGGGGAATACCAACTGAAAATATTTATCATGAATATGATAAACAACGGCATATAGCAATAATGAATATACTCTGGCATTCAATAAGTTTTGTTTCGAATATGAAAGATAAACCTAAAGCTCTGCACAGAGAAAAAGATTCTCCGTTATTTACCGGAAGAATAATAGCAATAAAAGGAATTATTCCTGAACTTGCGCACGGATTTAACGAAGAAACAGAACAAAAACTTTTAGATATGGAAGTTGCTTCATTATATGTTCCGGCTGATAAAACGGCTAAGGCAATAATAAAGATAAGACATCTGGGAAATCAGGAATTTTATATTAATCAGATGGAAGCCCCGAGAGAATTTCTTTTAAAGGTAATTGAAACAATATGCGGAGGAGGAAATTACCATAAAGAAGGTTCAAGAGTTACTATAAGTATTTAATTTATCTGATAAATTTATTATAATAAAAATTACAGTTGTTTTATAAGTTCGGATAATAAGGTTTTAAAACGTTCTTTTACCTTGTTTGCAGTGTCAATTACTTCCTGATGATTTAATGCGTTATCGGTAACTCCGGCGGCATAATTTGTTAAACAGCTTATACCAAGAACTTTTAAGCCGCAATAATTTGCAACTATAGCTTCAGGTACGGTAGACATACCTACGGCACCTGCTTTGAGTATTCTAAACATGTTAATTTCTGCGGGAGTTTCATAACTTGGACCTGTTGTTGCAGCATAAATACCTTTCTGATAATTGATTTTCAATTTATCTGCAATTTTAACCGCTTTATTGATTAATTCTTTTGAATATACTTCACTCATATCAGGGAAACGAGTTCCCAATGTATCATCATTTTTTCCTATTAAAGGATTTGTTCCCATAAAATTAATATGGTCTGTTATAAACATTAAGTCACCGGGGGTGAAATTTTCATTAACTGCACCTGCCGCATTTGTTATTATAAGTGTTTTTACTCCGAGTTTTTTCATTATTTTAACGGGGTAAGTTACCGTTTGTATTGAATAGCCTTCGTAAAAATGATACCTTCCCTGCATCATTACAACTTTTTTGCCGTGTATTTGCGCAAAAACAAGCTGGCCTTTATGTCCTTGAATTTGCGAATTTTCAAACCCGGGAATTTCGCTGTAAGGAATAATGATTGATTTAAAATCATCTGCAAAATCTCCGAGTCCTGACCCTAATATTATTCCTAGTTCCGGTTTAAACCCGCCAATTTTTTCCTGAATATAATTAACAGTTAAATTCATTTAATCATACTCCGTTTGCAAAAATATTAAAAAACACAAAAGTAAATATACCTATTATTATGCAATAATATCCAAAAATTGCAAGTGAATATCTTCCGACAAATTTGATAAAATATTTAATACACAAATATCCGGAAACTGCGGAAACCAAAGTTCCGGAGAGGATGGCTATCCAGTTAAAATTAATAAATTCCGTCATATCAATTTTTATTAACGGATATACCATAGACGCACCTAAAATAATGGGAATACTCAATAAAAATGAATATCTTGCGGCAGTAACTCTGTCTTTTTTACTAAAAAGGCCGGCTGCTATTGTTAGTCCGGAACGTGACAGCCCCGGAAGTGCCGCTATACCCTGTGCTATTGCCATTAAACTTGAGGTTCGAAAATCTATTTTATCTGACTTTTCGGATAATTTCTTTGAATAATTTTCGCTTATAAAAAGCAAAATACCTGTTAATATAAGTAAAATTCCTACTATAACAGGAGAAAATACTAAATCCTCCGCAATTGTATGCAAAGGGAATGCTATGGCTACTGTTATAACAGTACCGATTAAAATGTATAATGCCATTTTGGCATTAATATCGGAAAATTCTTTTGTTTTTACGGCATTAATAAACGATTTTATTATATCTGTCAAATCTTTCCTGAAATAAATAAATACAGCAGCAAGAGTTCCCAGATGAAGCATTATATCAAGAAAAATTTCCTGAGAGGATTCAACATGCAGAGGAATATTTTTTATGACCTTATAAAGATTAGATGTTATAACAAGGTGAGCCGAGCTTGAAATAGGCAGAAATTCGCTCAAACCCTGTACTATTCCCATAATTATTGCTTGAAGTATGTGCATTTTTACTCCTCAAAATAACTTGCACATGCACGTTCTGTTTCCCAAACCGATACTTTTGATATACAGTTTATTTTTTCTTTTAACTTTTTATAAATAAATTTTGATATAAATTCACTGCTGGGACTTATATTTTTAAATTCTTCAAGTGTATTAATATCTTTATGGTCGAGTATTTTAAGGATTTCATTAAGTTCTTTTTTTAAGACTTTAAAATCTATTAAAAGATTTGATTTATCAAGTTCATTTCCTCTTGCATATACTTCAACTTTCCAGTTGTGTCCATGTTGATTCTCGCATTCTCCGTTATAATTTAATAGATGATGCGCCGCCGAAAATGAACTTTCCACTTTTAACTCGTGCATATTTATCCTTTACATAATACTTTCAAGTTTTTTGATTATTTCCCAATTATCGGAAACAAATTTGTGACCCCGTGCTTCTATTGCAAGTTTTAAAATTAAAGGAAGATTTAAAGCTTTGCCTTCATTAAGGTTATTGCAATATACTTCCTCATAGTTATCGGGAATTCTTAGTGACCAGTTTTGATCTCCCGAAGTTCCGGGGCGGTTATAAACATCATAAAGTCCAAGAAAATCGGTAAAGAATATTTGAATGTTTTCTGCTTTGCAGGCAAAAAGTTCAACCAGTTTTGTCTGGGTTAAGAAATGAGCGTCTTTGGAAATTCTGACCGCAATTTCTTCTTTTTGTTCATCAGAAGCATCCGGCCATAAGTCTTCCGCCAGATTTATGCCGTTTAAATATCCGGCTTCCGTGTTAACAGTGGCATCTGCCCACATTGCAATAGGTTCATTATCATGTGTTCCTACCATTGCCCAGCTTCTCGGCGGTATGTTTTTACATCTGTAAGGATGTTCAGGTTTTTCGGGAACTACAAACTGAATCAGTTTCATACCTTGAAGATCATATTCTTTCATTACGCTTACAACCGGATATGTTAAAGTTCCGAGATCTTCACATACAATGGAGTCTTTATCAAGGCCTACTTCTTCAGCAGCACCTATAACTATTTTTTCAACAAATGCGCCGTATTTTTTTATTTGTTCTTTTGTTAATTTTAGAATTCGTTCTTCTTTATCCGCTTCAACCTCGGGGTTTAAATCATCCGTAGATGCTATAGCGTATCTTGATAAAACAGGATGTTCCGGAGATGAATATAGTCTTCCCGCACCTTCTTCAATTTTCGGCTTACGTCCTGATACATAAACCCACGGGTCAATTAAGCCTACCATATGGTCAATTCTGACACCGCCGGGATTTTCGCAGAACATTTTTTTATAGAGTTCTTTCATTAATATTCCGCCTTCGCCCAGAGAACCGTCCGGATTGAAAAGTTTTTCCGGATCCATTACGGGAAATCCCCATATTTGTCCGTCTTCCGAAAAATAATCAGGAGGGCAGCCTAAGCACCAGCCGTCTAAGAAATATGACTGATAAGCCCAGTTATCGCGGTCCGAAAATGCAACCTGACGATCCGCTATCATTTTAATGCCTTTTGATTGTGCATATTCTCTCGATTTTTCGTTTTGAATCGAAATTACAAATTGGCAGAATGAATAAAAATCTATAATATCGGCATATTTTTCTTTGATTTCATTAATTCTTTGTGTATATTGTGTTCTTTGTTCATCATTTTGAGGATTAAATAAACATTTATCGGTTTCTGATTGCCACATTGGCCAGTAATCATTGTTATGTTCAATTGTCAATGCTTCGTATAGAGAGTCTTTTTCAAGCCAGAAGCTGTTTTCTCTTTTGTAGTTTTCAAATTTTTCCTTTAATTCCGGACAATTTGCATTTTTAAAATTTTCATATGCTTCTTTTAACGCATTTTCCTGTTCTTTAAAAATATAAGAATATGCTGTTTTGTTTGTATCTTTATTCGGATTGTTTTCGGTTATTCTATGGTATGTTTGTGTTGAAAGTATATTGAACCATTCATCTGTGGTGAGCTGTTCTAAATCAATAAATAAAGGATTATTTGAAAAAATAGTACCGGTATAAGGGGATGCGTCAATAGATTTTGTTTTCCCTGCAGGTCCTAACTGAATATCCGTAAATACACCGGATAAAAAATCAATAAGATTTTTTGCCGCATTGGAATTGATTGTTCCAAAACCTGTATTCTTACCTTTTTCAGAAGGGAAACTGTTTGCATGAGCGATAAATGCCATATGTTTTTTGCCTAAAGTATTTAGCGCTTCTTTAATAATATTTTTTGCTTCTTTACTTGCAAAGGGTGATTTTTTTTGTTCATCACAATAAGTCATAATTTAGTGTATCCTCGAATAATAAACTATACGACATTATTGTATATTCCTCAAAGATATTTTACAAGTAAATGCGGATAAAAAATACGGATAAAATCTTATAAAGAAGAATAATAATCATCAACGGATTTTGATAAATTATTTATGGTTTTATGTAATTCGGCTTGATTATCTTTATTGTTTATATAATCAAGAACTTCCCGTTTTGTTCCTTTAAAAAGATAATTAGAAGTTATTCTGTCTGAATTTTGTCTGTGAACGCCTACTGAAAGTCTTCTGTTTACTTCGGGAGAAACGGCATCATGTTCAATAGAAATTAATGCTTCATTTTGAGTTTCAGGTATATCAAAAGCAACGAAAATTTTCCTGAATTTTCCGTTCTCGGGAACTTCTCTTTCCGCTCTTTTATATAATATAGATCTACCTTTTTCTAGGAGAGAATCCGTTTTTTTCTCTTTATCAAGCATTGAAAAATTATCCTTATTAGCTTCAAAAGACGGTGCATTGAAATTATTATAATTATTATTTATGTTCATAATTTTTCCTTATTATAGCATTATTAAAACCTTAATAAAAATATTTTTGTTAATGGCTTCTTTGGCTTATTGTTATTAAGCCCTGCATATCCAGTAATTTCATTGCCTCTTGCGAGAGTTCATTTTCGGAGAATATTTGTGTAATATCTGGCATAGTTGTTTCTATGCCCAGCTCTTTAAGTCTTAAGTATTTATATGTATTTGTTAAAAAACTGTTATATTTTTCATAAGTTTCGGGAGACATATTTGATATTATGTCAAATATGTCTGAATATTCTGTATCCGTAGCTTTTATTTTCCCTGTACGTATATCATAGGGAATATGTTCCGCATCCGCAAATTGGTTTAATTCTGTTCCTCTGATTTGAATTTCTCCGTTTCCTGTAGTACCGTCTGATAATGTTTGTTTAGTGTTCATTTGTGAGGTTGCGTATCCGGATTCTTTTGTAGCTTTGCCGGTGTCAATATTTATTGTATAATCGGAAGAATTTTCCAAATCAAATTTTGTACCCGAACTTTTTGTGAAATCGTCATAGGTAACAAGGTCTAATCTTTTTCCGGTTTGGATATAATAAGCGTCGGCTATTTCTTGTAATTGTGCATTAGAAAAGTATGAAGTTATATCATCACCGTAATTATTTAGCTCCGTTATAACTAATCTTCCGTTTCCTATTGCATCAGCAAGTTGATCAACGACTTCTTGTGTTTGTTTTTCCTTTAGAAGGTCAATGATTGTTCCTTTAATCTCTTCTAATACGGCTGCTCCTGTTTCATCAAGAGCGGAACTGTCACCGTTCATATATTTAATGAACTGATCATAGGTTATATTGTATCCGTATAAACAATCTTCTATAATATCTTTTGCTTCTTCAGTCGAAAGACTTTTTAATTGAATTCTTGTTCCGTAGGCATCACCTATTGAATCAATACAGTCTTGTGTTGATGTTGAAGTTAATTTTCCGTTATTAAATTTTTTAACAAGTTTTTCATATATTGAGCTTGAACTTTTAGCTCTTCCGGAAACTCCATTTACACTGCTAAGATTACCGAATTCATTATCTATCTGTATTGTTGCCTCATCAATATTGGTGTTAAATAAATTACTCAAATCTTCGGCTTGTTGAGAAAGTTCGGCTTTAATTTCAGCAGGCAGTTCCGGTTCTGAGGAGGCTTTTACTGCTGTTGTTTCAACTATGCCAGAATCTGCTGTTGTCTCGGTTTGAATTGCTGCAGGTGAATCCGTATTTGCAGCTGTATTTGCAGAGGCTGCTTTAACTTTGTTATACTGAATACCTGAACTTACTCCGCCGATAACACCGCCTGCTAATGCGCCGCCTGCTGCATTTAATGCCGTAGTTTTTGCTAAGTCTTCAATATTAAATTCAACATCTTCTTCTACTGCAGCTTCTATTGTATAATCACTTGCACCCGTGACCGCTCCTGAAATTGCGCCTGCTTTAGCACCTGCCTTGGCACCTTCTATAACTGTTTGTTTTAAAGTTTGCTGTGCAACGGTTTTGCTTGTGACTGCTGCTGTTCCCATTCCCATTGTTGCAACGGATACTGCACCGTCCACAGCTCCGGATAAAGAATCTTTTAAAATTTGTTTGCCGTCAAGAGCATCTCCTTGTACTTTGTTAGTGGCCCTATCGGCAAACTTTATGCCTGCTTTTGTTGCTGCTCCTACACCTGCGGCAGCTGCCACAACTCCTAATGATAACCCTCCTGTCATTACAGCCGAACCGACTATTGCTACTGAAGCAAGTCCTGTTGCTATATTTGATATTAAATTAACGGAACTTTTTTGTTTTTCGGAAAAAGAGGAAATTATGCTGTCGGCTTCTTCGTATGTAATTTCTCCGTTTTTAAAATTTTCTATTGCTTGTTCACATTTATCACTGCTTGAACCGAGTCCGGTTAAACATTTAATTCCGTTCCATAAAGAACTGATTGCACCTTGCTGATTATTTACGGATTCAAGTTTAGCTTCAAGTATTTGAATCTGTTCTTCTTTATTTTCTTCTGTTTGGGCTGAATTTAAATCTTGTGCAAGAAGATCTATTCCTTCTTCATCCTGAATATTTTCTATTTCAAAAACAGATAATACCCCGTCTTCATCCGTATCATACTTTTGTAATTCGTAATTATAATATTTATAGGTATTACCGATATTTTGGCTGTTGTTTATGTTTTCAGACATTGGAACTCCTGCTGTAATTATCGGCAGAAATTATGTTTTCTTTAGTATTTTATATTAAAATTTTAAAAACTTAACCACATTGTTTCATATGGTTTAAGTTTTATAATGAGCTTTTTATTGTCAATTTTAAAATTCTTATCTTGTTTTGTAATAAGTTCTGTCATTTTTATTTCAGAAGCGGCTTTATCAAAATTGAATAAAGTACTGTCAAGCTCGGCAAATACTTTTTCGTCTGAAAGATTGTTTACAATGAGAATTTTATCTGATTTTCCGGTTCTTAAATATGAAAATATTTCCGGTTTACTTGACTTAACCTCGGTAAAATCGCCTCTTGAGAGTGTGGGGTAATTTTTTCTTACTTCAATCAGTCTTTTTAAGGTATGATAGATTTTACTGTTAAAGGATCTTGAACCATACATCGCTCTGTATAAGGTATTTCTTTTAATAGCACCTCTATGAATATCACGGCTGTCAAAATATGAAAGCATTTCTGTTTTTTCGCCGTTTTTATTTTTATTTCTCCGTTCTCTGATTTTTGCCCACATTTTCGCATAAGAAAAATTATTCTGGCTGCCTATTTCATCGCCGTAGTAAATTATCGGAATTCCTTTTAATGATAAAAGAATCGCAAAAGTCATATTGATTTTTTCCGGATCATTATCCAGAAAGTTTGCCATTCTTCCGCTTATTCCATAGCCTTTTCTGAATTCTGCACCTTTTTCCGTTAAATCTTCATATAATAATTCTCTTGTTTTTTCGTTAACCATTTCAAGGGTTAATTCATCATGGACTCTTAAGAAAACGGCCCAGCTTGCGGTGTCGGGAATTTTAGGAGTTTGTTTGTGAATTTTCCAGAAGTATGAATTATTCCCCGAGACAACAGTTGCCCATATAGCAGGCATATACGGAAAATGATATGCAATCTGGACTTCATTTGTCCTTGTTAATTCTTTTTGTTTTCCGTCTATATCTATTGTAATTTTTCTTTCATTGCCGAAATAAGGAAGAATTTTTTTGGGAGGCTGGCATGCTTCTGCCTGAATTACGGAACGCGGTGCAGTTTCCTGCAAAAATGTACTTAAAATCTTAATTACTTCATGTGTTTTTGGTAAATTTTCCGCATTTGTTCCTTGTTCTTTAATCAAGTAAGGTATAGCGTCCATTCTAAAAATATCCACGCCAAGATTTGCCCAGAAAGCTATGGTCCTGAGGTTATAATATAAAACCTCGGGATTTTCCCAGTTTATATCAAGCTGGAAAGGATAGAATGTATGATATAAATAATAATCTTTATTATTTATGGTTACTTTGCGATAATTTGTATCCGTAATTTCAGGGAAGATTAATCTTCTTTTTGAAATTTTTCCGCTATCGTGTTTATATTCTGCTATATAGCCGAGTTTTTCATCTTTATAAACAGTTTTTTGAGGTTCTTTTTCAGATACCACAAAATAATTAAGCTTATCCAAGTCTCCGTTTTGTGCCTGTTTAAACCATTCATGCTGATCGGAAAAATGATTTAAAACAAGGTCTGATTTAATTTTAAATCCTCTTCTTTTTGCCTCGGTAATAAATTGGATAAATTCGGACATACCTCCCAGATTTTTTCTGACATCTTGCGGATTTCTGATATCAAAACCCGCATCATTCATGGGGGAGTCCATGAACGGCAGCATATATATGGTTGTAACACCCAAATCTTTTAAATATCGCAGCATTTTGAGCGAGTCTTTAAAGGTATTGGCTCTCATATCATCATCAACACCGAATTGGTCTACGTAAAACATATAGATGATTTCATCTTTATACCAGTCATCAGTGCGGGTTAAATCGTCTTTTTTTAGCTTATCACTCCGGTTTAAACGGCTTTCTTTTATTATCTTAAGTATGTTTATGTATATTTCATCTTTATTCTTTTCGCCGTATAGTTTTGATATTGAGTTTTTTAAGCTTTTTTCAACATCTTTTGAGACTATATTTTCGGTTTGTATTAAATCAATTACTTTATCATGCGAAAACGGATTTGCAGTAATAGCAAATACGGGAAGAAAAATATTTGTTGATAATACACACACAAAGAGCAAAAATATAATAATTTTTTTCATAACAATTCCCTTTGTAAAAATTATATATGAAACAAAAATTATTTACGAAAAGATATTTGGACAAAAACTGAATAAATTCTTTTTTTTTTTATTTATTGTTTGCCGTTAAACAGTTTGGGAGCATATTCTCAATAATATTTAGTCCGTTAAATATGGCTTTTAAATTAGCATTAAAAGTACTTTCATCACAGCCTCTCGAAATAATTGTTTGTCCGTCAGGGGCTTTAAACTGCATAATTGTCATAGCGGAAGCATCCGATCCCATATTTAAAGCTTTTTGTTCATAGTTTAAAAATTCACAGTTAAATCCTGCTTTTTGAATAGCTTTAATACAAGCATCAACAGGTCCGTTGCCGTATACTTCAATGTTATACTGTTTATCATTATAAAGAAATTTCAAAGTAGATTTATTTTCGTCTATTCTGTCAAGAGAGCAGAGTTTAAATGCCCCTTTAACATTAAGAACATTATTATAATATAAATCAATAATATTTCTTGTTGAAAGTTCTCCGATTTTTTCGGCCTCTTCTTTTGCTACAGGCGCAATTCTTTGAGCTTCGGAAAGCGTAATAGGGTATCCCGCATCTGTTATTATTTCAAAGATTGCGGTTTTACCTGATTGAGATGTAAATCCTAATTTTTCGTCATCTTTTCTTCCTATCAGTGAAGGGTGAATAGGCCTATATGCGCCTTTATTCATATCTTTCGTTTTGACTGCGCCGTCTTGATGTATTCCGCTTCTGTGTGCCAGTGCTTCAGGCCCTATTAAGGGAGCTTTTTCATATATTTTTACACCTGACATATCTGATATTGTAAGAGCCAGTTCATATATTTTTGACAGATTTAAAGGTACATCAACATCGGAGTTATGCAGTGCAACCGCAACTTCATAAAGATTAGTATTCCCCGCACGCTCGCCAAGTCCGTTGAGCGCACATTCAAGCTGAACTGCTCCCGCAAAATAACTTTCTACCGTTGTGGCTGTTGCCATACCAAGGTCATTGTGATTATGCACTGATATTATTATATCTTTTGAAAGTGCATTATAAACCTTTTCAACAAGTTCAACGAATTTTCTGGGTCTTGTTCTTTCGACGGTATTTGGCAGATTAATAACATTTGCTCCTGCTTTTACAATTTCTTTAAGTGTATCAATAACAAAATCTATATTTTCATGGCAGTCGCCGAAATGTTCTACGGAAAATTGAACTTCGCCCGTGCTGCCCATCAGACTTTTTGCATATGTAACCGCTTCGATTGCCTGTTTCTTAACTTCTTCGGGTTTTTTGTTCAAAACATATTCCATATTAAAAGGACTCATTGCAATAAAAACGTGAATTCTTTTTTTCTTTGCGCTTTGAATTGACTCTGCCGCTTTTAAAATATCCGGTTTAACACATCGTGCAAGAGCGGAGATGACAACATTATCAGGCGCAATTTGCGCAAGTCTTGTGCATGCTTCAAAATCCATATCCGATGCAGCTGCAAAACCCACTTCAACACCTTGTATTCCAAGCTCTGTTAAATGATTGAAAATAATTTCTTTTTCATTTGTATTCCATGGTTTTTTTAATGATTGATTACCGTCTCTTAATGTAATATCATAAAAAAACGGTTGTCTGGCTGTCATCGTTTTCCCTTTCTTGAACTCTTTATAGTGTTATTGTATGACAAATGATGTTAAAAATAAAGTTTATTTATAAACCTGCTTTTTTAATTATTAACGGTACCAGCAGGTCCCATGCATTTTCGTTTGGATGATAATCCTTTTCATGCATGTTATATTGCTCTGAAAATAAATCTTCTTGCGTAATTTCATCTGTATCAATTACCGTAAAATTGTTTTTTTCTAATTTTTGCCGGAGAAGTTCTTTATACGGTATTTCTTCATAACTATAGAAAATTATAATAAAATTTAATTCTTTATTGCTTTTATTTGTCCATTTTTTTTGTAAATTATTTCTTGTTTCAATGAAATGCAAAAGTACTAAATCGGTTAATTTATCGGCATTTTTTCTATTATTAATGTAATTTTGTATGTATTGATGATTTAAAAATCTTATAATGTAAGGAGATTTTAGATAGCTTATTAAGTTTAAATCATTATTTATTAATTTTAATTGATTTTTATTTAAAATATACCTTAAATTTATGTCTTTACATTGGTAATCAAAGAAATCAACAAGCATTCTTCTGTAATGATCATCTATCATAATATATATAACTGTATCAGCCGGCGGAACAAATTTATAGAATATGTTATTTATATCATCTGCATCATTACTGCTTTCAGTCTGAAATAACATACCTTGCAGACCATTTCCGGGTAATGCTCTGTTATATACAGGACGTTTTAATGTACTTGACAGTTTATAACTAAATGTTTGATTAGTATCTAAATAAAGACCATGAGCAAATGAACATCCGAATAATATAATGGGGGGGGGGTGCATCTTTATATTCGAGACCGTCGGGTTTTCTGCCGGGAATAGCACCGTTTAATCCGTCAAAGCAGTTATTTGAGCTGTCACAGTCTAATATGTAAGGTCTTTGAATATTATATCCATATTTTTCTATTGTTCGATTATTCTCTTTTTTATAATTATTTTTTATTTTTTTGTAAAAAGCTATATCCAATATAAAAAATAGGCAGATTATAATAAATATGTTAACTATAATAATAAAAAGACTGTTTTTCATTGTTTTTAGATAATTCCTCAAACTGATTATTTTGATAAACATAATATAATATAAAAAGTTAAAAAAGAATAATTATAATTGAAAGATATTCCCGTGATGAGATGAAAAAATTGTAGTTTTATATTTTGTTATAACTTAAAAATATAAACGAATATTATACATTTTGATATTTACAACTTTAATTTTTTTATTAATTCGGGACATAATAATTGCCATGCCGCTTCAGAAGGATGATATTCATCATCTGCTGTATCTTCCGATGAATATCTGAATTTTCGCTTAATTAAATCTGATGAGTTTATAATTATAAAACCTTCTTTTTCCAAATCATTCCACATATAAGGCAGTTCCAGGGTCTCATGTTCGTCATGTTCTATTTAGTATCTTAATATTACAAATTTTATATTCGGGTATTTTTCTTGCAGCAGCTTTTTACTTTGCAGAAATACCTCATTTGCAAGAATGAAATTATCGTATTTGTTTTTAGATTTTGTATTATTTCTGTGTAAATCAAACTGGTAATATAAACTTTTAATAATAAAAGTTTTTGAAAAATTATTTAACAGAGATTTTTTCAGCTCCGGATTATTATTCTTTATTTTGTACTGAATATTTATGCCATTCGCTGTCATAGGTGAAGGAAATATATTTGCTCTTAATCTTGTTATATGATCCGGAATATATATGTATATTGCATATTCCGGTTCTTGTTTAATCATTTTGTGTATATCTTCATTCTGTAATAAAAACAGCATATGTTGAATTCCGCTTGCACAAATTCCGAAATTGAATACATTTCTTTTTGTCAGCATAGATAATATATGATTAACCGTCTGATGATTATTTAGTCCAAAACCGTATGCAAAAGAGCATCCGAAAATCAAAACAGATTTTTTATCTTTAAAATCTTTATTAAATTCATATCTTATTTTATTTAAAATTTTGTTTTTGTTGTTATAAAAACTTAATGATTGCGGCGAAAAACCGGCTTTATAATTATCAATATATGTAACAGGAGGAAAGATTTCAATATGTTTCGTATCTTTTATGTATTATATTTGTATTTTGTATATATCAAAAAATCAACTAAAACAATAAATATTACAATAAAAAGAATGTTACATATTATAATAATCGCACAGGGGGGAAGTGTATTTGAGGATTTATCAAAAGAAAACTTGAAGTTCATAAAACTTTTTAATTCCGGATTTTTATTGTTTACCCTTTTGGTATATAATATAATTGATAATATTGAAAAAGGGAAGAATTATGATAGAGAGATATTCCGGAGCTGAAATGAAAAAAATTTGGGATATCGACTCTAAATTTCAATACTATCTTAAAATAGAGCTTGCTGTTTGCAGGGCATATAACAAAATAGGGATTATATCTGATGATGTATTAAAAGATATAACGGAAAAAGCTTCTTTTTCCGTTGACAGAATTGATGAAATTGAAAGAGAAGTTCATCATGACTTGATTGCTTTTTTGACAAATGTTAATGAGAATGTAGGCGAGAATTCACGTTATATTCATATGGGAATGACCAGCAGTGATGTAATTGATACTGCTCTGGCACTTCAAATGCAAGATGCCGGCAAGATTATTCTTAAAGATTTAGATAATTTAATTAAAACAATAAAAGAAAAAGCAAAAGAACATAAAAATACAATATGTGTCGGCCGTTCACACGGAGTTCATGCGGAACCTATGACATTTGGAGTTAAATTATGCGGCTGGATAGATTTATTTGAACGTAATAAACGTAATTTTGAAAAAGCATTGGAAGAAGCCGGAGTAGGACAAATTTCGGGTCCTGTCGGAACTTATAGTAATATTTCTCCCGAAGTTGAAAAAATTGCTTGTGAAATTCTAAATTTAAGACCGGTAAAATTCTCAACACAGGTAATTGCCAGAGATATACATGCCCAATATCTTCAGGCGCTTGCTTTGATTGCTTGTGTTATAGAACAGGTTGCAGTTGAATTAAGACATCTTCAACGTACGGAAGTTTTGGAGATTGAAGAAGGTTTTTCTAAGGGACAGAAAGGCTCATCGGCAATGCCTCATAAAAAAAACCCGATTTCTGCCGAAAATTTGTCGGGACTTGCAAGAGTAGTACGCTCTAATTCCATTGCCGCAATGGAGGATATTCCTTTATGGCACGAAAGAGATATTTCACACAGCAGTGTTGAAAGAATTATTTTTCCTGACTCTTCAATATTGACGGATTATATGCTTGTAAGATTAACAAATACAATTCAAAATCTTGTAATACATAAAGATAATATGCTTAAAAATACTAATTTATTCGGCGGTATTATATTTTCACAAAAAGTTCTTTTGAAATTATGCACAAAAGGACTTACAAGAGAAAACGCATATACCCTTGTGCAAAAAAATGCACTTGATGCATTCAATAATAATGGTGATTTTAAAGCTGATTTATTAAAAGACAAAGAAATAACAAAATATCTTTCAACGGATGAAATAAATGATTGTTTTAATATTCAGGATTATCTCAAAAATATAAACGAAATATACAGACGTTTTGATATTTAAAGCTTCAATTTTTTTACCAGTGCCGGAGTTAACATATCCCATGTTTTTTCCGTAGGATGGTGATTATCCTGCATTGAGTATTTTTCCAGCCTTAAATCCGTATCAGTAATATCTTTTGTTGATATTGTAATAAATCCTTTGTCTTTAAGTTTTTTTTCAAGGATGTCCTTGTAAAGGATTTCCCAGTCTTCAAAAAATATTACAATAAATTTAAGCTTTTTATTGTATTTTTTTTCAAGATTTTTACGGGTTTCGATAAAATATAACAGAGCATTATCTGTTAATTTTTCTGCATTTTCAGGATTTTTAATATAATTTTCAACAAAAATATGATTTATATATTTCGCTGTATATAATGATTTAAGAAAATTAGTTACAGGATTTTTATAATCGTCCTGGATAAGTTTATTATTTTTTATTACGAAATGCGGTAATACATGTAAATCAAGTATATCAAAATAATAAAGCATGGAACGCCGGTAATGATCGCTTATCATAATATATATTACGGTATCTGTATCAGAAATTACTTTATATAAAGAATCCGAAATACTTTGCATATACATATGCTGGAAACTGCTGCCGGATATTGCTCTGTTATAGACAGGGCGTTTTAATAAATGAGCTAATTTGTAACTGAATGTTTGATTAGAATTAAGATACTGTCCGAAAGCATATGAACAGCCGAATAATATAATGGGGGATGCATATTTATATTCAAGACCGTCGGGTTTTCTCCCGAAATATAAATTGTTTTGACCGTTAAAATAACTTTCTAAATCTGATAAGTATTCCGGCCTATACGGCATATACTTAAATTCGTTTATTTTATATACGGCAGGATGATTTTTATAAAAACCGACCGCATAGTATTTGTATATTATAAAATCAAATGTAAAAACCAGCCCGGCTAAAAATATAATATTTATTAAAATAATTTTTATATATTTTTTCATAATCAGCTAAAGTTCAAGTTTTTTTGTAAGCGGCGGAACGAGTAAATCCCATGCTGCTTCTTTCGGGTGGTAATCTTTTGACATATATACGGGAGAAGAAAGGTTTTTATCCGTTAAATCCGATGTATTAATAACAGTATACCCGTTTTCTTCCAATTTATTTTTTAAATACTCATTTTGAGTATTATAAAAAAGAACTGTATATTTAGTATTCTTCCAGTGCTTTTGCATTTCTTCTTTAGCTTCAACAAAATGTTTAATTGCAAAATCATTGCATTTTTGTTTATTCTTAAAGTCGTATATATATTTTAAAACATACCGGTGATGAATTTTGTTAACAATATATAGTCTCTTAATCTGTCGTAACAGCGGATTTGTATTTTTTATTTCTACAAGTTTTCCGTCTTTTTCTTTATATCTTAAATTTTGTTCATCTATTAAAATATTCCATGAAGAAAATGCCATTAAATAAAGTCTTCGTATATGATCCTCAATAAAGACATAAATAACATATTCAGGTTCCGGAATCTGTCTGTAGATTTCTTCAATTTTTGCCTGATAAAGCATATGCGAAATACCCCATCCGGACCATGCTCTGTTATAAACCGGAATTTTTGCATAATTTGCAAGTTTATAAGAAAGAGTTTGCGAGTCGTTTAATCTGTATCCGTATGCATAAGAACAGCCGAAAATAACTACTGGTTTTTTGTTTGTGTATTGAAGTCCTTCGGGCGCTCTCCCCCACCCGTTTTCCGGTCTTGGAAATATATAAGGATCAAACTCAAAGTTTTTAATACCGGGATGAAAAGCTAATCTTTGGATTGAAGGAGGAAAAATTCCGGCTTTGCGCATTTTGTGATTTTCTTGAAACCATATAATCCATTCAACGGCATATAATAAAAGTGCGAAGATAAGAACAGAAAATAAAAAATATTTAAAGAACTTTTTCATACCGAATACTCTGCTTATAATCACGGGAAATTTCGAATTACATTAAAGATGTTATTTAAAATAAAAAAATATGTCAATTTTTTAATAATAGCTGATTTATGTTTGTTTAAATAAAAAAACAAAACTTTAGCATGTTAAGAAAAATTTACAAACAGGTGTTAAATATAAGAATTAAGGCTGATTGCAAGAATCAATTCTTTGTTGAATATTTCGTAAAATTAAAAAAACAACAATCTGAAACAAAATTAAAAAAGGGAGAAGGTATAGTAATGAAGGAAAAAAAAGCTTGATTTGAAAAATTTAACATGTAGGATATACATATTGACCTATAACAGCAGAGGAGAATAATGTCAAAAGATGTAATTGAATTTGAAGGTACAATATTAGAATCACTGCCGAACGCAATGTTCAGGGTCGGATTAGAAAACGGACACGAAATATTGGCACATATATCCGGAAAAATAAGAAAAAATTTTATAAAAATTCTGCCGGGTGACAAAGTGAAAGTTGAAATGACCCCGTACGATTTGACAAGAGGACGTATTACATACAGATTAAAATAAAGGAAATAAAAAATGAAAGTCAGAGCATCTGTAAAGCCGCTTTGCGATAAGTGCAAAGTAATTAAGAGAAAAGGAAGAATAGCAATAATATGTGAAAATCCCAAACATAAACAAAGACAGGGCTAATTTCCCTCGGGGGTATGGCAAAGCAAAGCTCCCAAAAAGAAAGGAAGCCGGTAAAAAGGCAGAATTGCAAAGCAATTTAAGAACCGGATAAAGGATTTTATTTAAGGGAAATTAAAGCAGGTTAAAAATCCAAAAGAAAGATATAAGACAAAAGGAGAGACTATGGCAAGACTTGCCGGGGTAGATTTACCTCGTAATAAAAGAATGATAATTGCATTGACCTATATATACGGCATAGGTCCTGCCCGCAGTGCCAAAATACTGGCAGCGTGCGGAATATCCGAAGATTTAAGGACTGATGATCTTACGGATGATAATATTAAAAGACTCAGAGAAGAAATTGCCCACTACACAATAGAAGGTGATTTAAGAAGAGAAGAGTCTTTAAATATAAAAAGATTGAGCGAGATTAATTCATACAGAGGAATGCGCCACAGACGCAAACTTCCCGTAAGAGGACAGAGAACAAAAACAAACGCAAGAACAAGACGCGGTAAAAAAACAGGCCCAATCGCCAAAAAGAAATAATTGAAGGAGTAATATAAACAATGGCTAGACCGGTAAAAACAAAAAAGAAAGAAAAAAAGAATGTATTGCAAGGTGTTGTACATATACAGTCAACATTTAATAATACAATCGTAACTTCAACAGATACTCAGGGTAATGCTATTGCATGGGCATCTGCAGGCGGATGCGGATTTAAGGGTGCAAGAAAAGGTACACCGTTTGCCGCACAGTCTGCTGCGGAAAAAGTTGCCAAGTTATCTATTGATCAGGGCATGAAAAAAGTTGAAGTGTATATAAAAGGACCGGGTTCGGGCAGAGAAACGGCTATCAGAGCCATTCAGGCTGCCGGACTTGAGATAACCTTAATTAAGGACGTAACGCCTATTCCTCATAACGGCTGCCGTCCTCCGAAAAGACGTAGAGTGTAATAATTAATAACGTAAGGAGTCAGAAATTGGCTAAGTATACAGGACCATCAAATAAATTATATCGTAACTACGGAGTTACAGATTTATCAAACAGAAAGTTGGTTTCTTCATTAAGACAAAATGCTTCTGGTCAGCATGGCGCAGCAAGAAAAAAACTTTCAGAATATGCTATTCATTTAAATGAAAAGCAAAAAATCCGCTTAACATACCTTGTTAATGAAAAGCAATTTGTAAGATATTACAAGGAAGCAAGCAGAAGAAAAGGTGTAACAGGCACCATTCTTTTACAGTTATTAGAGTCAAGATTGGATAATATTGTTTTCAGAACGGGTTTTGCTATATCAAGAAAACAGGCAAGACAGATAGTTAACCACGGGCATGTGCTGATTAACGGTAAAAGAGTTGATATCCCCTCATATATTGTGAAACCGGGCGATGTTATTACGTTCAAAGCAGGAAGCATGGACTTCATAAAGTCAGTCAGAGAATCTATTGATTTAGCACTGGCGCCTGCTTGGATGACAATAGATAAAGATGCTTTAAAAGTAACATTTGACAGAATTCCCGAAAGAGAAGAATTAGACCCCGAACTTAAAGAGCAGCTTGTAATCGAGTATTATTCTAAATAATTGTAGGAGATTAATTATAATGGAATTGAAAATTAAATGTATAAATACAACAACAAGTTCAGACGGATCACAATACGGTAAATTTGTTGTTGAACCGTTAGAAAAAGGTTTTGGTACAACTATAGGCAACTCTTTGAGAAGAGTATTGTTATCTTCTCTTGAAGGAGCCGCAGTCACTTCTATAAGGATTGAGGGTATAACACACGAATATACGTCAATCCCCGGAATAGTTGAAGATGCTATTGATATTATGTTAAATCTGAAAGGATTAACTATAAAAACGGAAGATAAAGATCCGCAGCATTTAAGACTTGAAGTAGATAAACCGGGACCTGTTCTTGCAAGTGATCTTCAATTACCTGCAGGGGTAAAAATAGTAAATCCCGACTGGTTAATTTGTACAATCTCTGAAGGCGGAAGTATTTCTGCCGATATTACCGTTGAAACGGGAAAAGGTTACAGAACGGTTGATGTTCTTAAAGAAAATAAAGGAAATATGCCTATAGACCTGCTTCCTATAGATGCATCGTTTATGCCTATAAAAAGAGTAAGCTACAATGTTGAAAATACACGTGTCGGCGATGTTATCGACTATGATAAGTTAACTCTTGAAATATGGTCAAACGGAAGTATAGATGTATCAAGTGCATTAAGCCAGGCTGCAAATCTCCTGATAGAACATTTTATGCAGATAGCTGCAATTACGGGTCAGCCTGCAATAATTCCCAGCCAGCATGTAATTGAAGAAGTTGAAGAAGAAGCTCAGGCTCCGAGTATTACAATAGAAGATCTTGAACTTTCCGTGAGAGCGTATAATTGTTTAAAAAGAGCAAGTATTAATTCTTTAGCTGAATTACTTAAAAAATCGGAACATGATTTATTGAATATTAAAAATTTCGGTAAAAAATCTTCTGATGAAGTTATAGAAAAACTGCATCAGGTAGGATTGGAACTCCAGCCCAATCCGGAAGGTGTAGAATTGGAAGAAGTATAATACAAAAGGACAAATAAAATGAGACACCAATGCAACAGAAACAGACTTGGCAGACCTCAAGACCAGAGAAAGGCTTTATTAAGATCTCTGGCGACTGAATTGTTCTTGCATGGAGAAATTAAAACAACGATTTCAAGAGCAAAGGCTTTAAAACCTTATGCGGAGGAAATTATTACTCTTGCAAAAAGAGGCGACTTGCATGCAAGAAGGCAGGCTGCTAAGTTTATATTTGATGTTGAGACATCAAAGTTCGTTGACAGCCGTACCGGTGAAGTTTTTGAAGAATTACAGGAGGGTAAAAAGTTAGTACCCCAGACTGTTCTGAAAAAACTTTTCTCTGAAATCGGCAAACAATACGAAGACAGAAACGGCGGATATACAAGAATATATCACTTGCCGCCAAGACGCGGTGATGCTGCTGAAATGGCTTTAATTCAATTAGTATAATGCAAAGATACTTATTGGAAATAGAGTACATCGGTACATCATACGCAGGCAGCCAAAAGCAGCCAAATAATATGCAAAACAGTCATAAGCCTGTAATAACAGTGCAGGATGAACTGGAAAAAGCAATCAGTACTTTGACAAAAACAAAAACCAAAACAATTTTCTCAGGCAGAACCGATGCCGGTGTTCATGCTAAGGGGCAGACTGCTCACTTTGAAACAGAGCTTGAACTAAATCCGAGTAAGTTCATTAATTCGCTTAACGGTCTTCTTCCAAAAACTATAAGTGTTAAGAAATTAATAAAAGTCGAGAGAACATTCCACGCACAAAAAAGTGCTAAAGCAAGATATTACAGATATACAATTGCGAACAGGACTCAAAGAAGTGCGTGGGATGAAAATTGTTTGCTGGTCAGATACCCTTTAGATATAGAAAGAATGAATAAGGCTTTAAGTTATTTATCGGGAGAACATGATTTTACTTCTTTTAAAAAAGTAAGGACTGCAAATCCTTCTAAGATTTGCAATATGTATTATGCTAAAGCAGCAAAAAAAGGAGATTATGTTTACATTGACTTTATTGCAAACAGGTTTTTGTACAATATGATCAGATCGATCGTCGGAACTCTCCTGATGATAGAAAGGAAATCCTTAGCTCCTGAGGTGCTAAAAGATATTCTCGAATCGAGGGATAAAACAAAAGCAGGTTCGACCATAAGCCCTGACGGGCTGACATTAATAAAAGTAATTTACAATGATATAGATGGAGAAGCTTATGAAAACATACTCAGCTAAACCTCTTGAAGTAGAAAGAAAATGGTATTTAATAGACGCAGACGGAATGACATTAGGTCGTCTCGCCGTATTGGCCGCTAATTTATTAAGAGGAAAGCACAAACCGCAATATACACCTAATGTAGATACAGGTGATTTTGTAATTATTATCAATGCGGAAAAAATTTCCGTAACGGGCAAAAAAGAAACAGATAAAAAGTATTATCATCATACCGGTTACCCGGGCGGTTTAAAGGTTGCATCATTCAAAGAATTAATGGAAAAAAATCCGACTTTGGCGTTGGAAAAAGCTATAAAAGGAATGCTGCCGCATAATACTTTGGGTCATGACCAATTCAACAAGTTAAAAATATATGCAGGAAGCGAACATCCGCATGCAGCTCAAAAACCTGTTGTATATAAAGAAACGGAGGCTAAATAATGGCAGATAAAGAAATCATGGCAACCGGAAGAAGAAAAACAGCAATTGCTGTTGTTAAACTTGTAAAAGGAAAAGGCAGAGTTTTTGTTAACGGTAAAACGTTCTCTGATTATTTCGGCAACAGGGCAGCTTTAGAAATGATGGTATATAGACCTTTAGCGTTAACTGATAATCAGGAAAATTTTGATGTTAGAGTGAAAACCGTAGGCGGTGGAGTAACTTCTCAGGCAGGAGCTATTAAACATGCCATTTCAAGAGCTTTATTAAAATACAATGAAGAATATAAAACCGTATTAAAATCAGAAGGTTTATTGACACGTGATGCACGTGTTAAAGAACGTAAAAAATACGGCCGCAAAAGAGCAAGAAAAAGATTCCAGTTTTCAAAACGTTAATATTTTATTTAATTATAAGAAAGAGAATTCCGATTCGGAATTCTCTTTCTTTTTTATTTATTATTATCCCGCATGTTTAAAGTCGCTGCCGCCTACAATCCTTAGACGTCTTTGAGGTCCTTCGCCTACACTTTCGCTTGATAGGTTATGCTGTTCAACAAGTTCGTGCTGTAGTTTTCTTATTTGTTGATTTTGAGGCTGCAATTCGACTTTATCCGCACCTTCAAGAATTTTTTGAATAGCAGCTTTTGCTTCATCTAATGCTCGCTCGGCATCATCATAATACCCTTGAAGAGTTTCGCTGTCGGTTATATGTAAGGCTTCTTTAACTACTTTTTGAACTTGTGACATTGAATTGGACCGTACGTAATATATCGGCAGTTTATAATCATTGGCAATGCTTAAAATTTTTGTACCGCCTTTTGCAAATGCTTTATGAACAATTACTATATCGGCATTTTCAATATTTCTTGTAACTTCCGCATGAAGATTTAACCGTTCTAAGACTTTATCAAGAACCGTTCTGCTTACAGCATAAATATATATTTTTTTGAAATCTTTTACCTGTTTTACATATTCTTGTCTTGAGAAACTGAACTTTAGCTTTTGGCTTGCAAGGGTTTCTTCTTCCTCTTCCGTTGTCTCATTTGCAATATCTTTTATTTCCTGTGTTTTATTATCGTATACCTGATCAACTTTCCTTATTTCGGGTCTTATTGGCCAGCCGCGCAGAATATAATCAACTGCTTCAGCCGTATTCTTATAAACGGCAAGTGTATTTCTGTCTATAATTTCAATAACTATATCAAATGTCGGTTGTTTTTCTCTTTCAAGTACGGTTTTTTGTGAGCCTCTTCTTTTTGCTTCATCATCACCGAGTGTAACGGAACTTACTCCTCCAACCAGATCAGACAGTACGGGGTTTTTTATTAAATTATCAAGAGTATTGCCGTGTGCGGTTGCAATAAGCATAACACCACGTTCTGCAATTGTTCTTGCGGCTTGAGCTTCTTCTTCCGTTCCTATTTCGTCAACAACTATAACTTCCGGTGTGTGATTTTCAACAGCTTCTATCATAATATCTTTCTGATAAATCGGCTGGGTAACCTGCATTCTTCTTGCTCTGCCTATGGCAGGATGGGGAGTATCACCGTCGCCTGCAATTTCATTCGACGTATCAACAACAACAACTCTTTTTCCCAAATCATTTGCAACAAGTCTTGAAATCTCTCTGAGTTTTGTGGTTTTTCCTACTCCGGGACGTCCTAAAAATAAAATACTTTTGTTTTGAAGAACTATATCTTTTATACAAGCTATAGTTCCGGTTACAACACGTCCTATCCTGCAGGTAAGTCCTACAACTTTTCCCTGTCTGTTTCTTATGGCACTTATTCTGTGAAGTGTTCCGGGTATTCCCGAACGATTGTCACTTGTAAACGGCTGAATTTTTGAAGTTATATATTCAATATCTTCATTTGTTATGTTTTCTTCACCCAAGTAGTCAATTTTTCCGTCCGAATAACGAATTTCTCCTATCCTGCCTAAATCAAGAACCAGTTCAATAGCATCATCTAAATTATAAGGTCTTAGTGCTTCAACGATTTTCGGCGGCAAAATTTCAATTAACCTTTTTAGGTCATTATGAAATTGTATTTTGTCCATATGTCCCTTTCGCAAAACTACGCGCGCTCAGGTGATTTTTACTTGTACCCGATCAAGGACTTTTAAACGGCCCTTTTATCGGGGCTTCCTATCTACATTTTCATTATAACACTTTTTTAATATTTTTTCAAAAAAATTTACTATATTTGTAGTAATGTTACATAGTTGTCGCTAAGTGGCAATTTTAAATATTTACGGTTATTAAGAGAATGAATCAGTTAAACAAAAAATATTTTCATAATAATAAGAAAATGTTAAAAATATAATATAAAATTATAAAAACGTAATCAAGTCTGTATTTAATAAAACAGATATTTGTATCTAAATTAGATAAGGATTGGAATATGAATATGAATCCGATAAGTTTTAAAGGAACATTTTGCGTAGACAGAGATAGTATACAGGGCAGAAAATATAATAAAATATTATCTAAACAAGATGAATATAATATTATTATTGAACCGTATGACTACGGATATCCGGATAAAGTGTTTATTCATACTCCTTTTGAATATGATGTAAGAATGATAAAAATGTTGTCAAAATTGAAAATAAATTACAGATTGATACCTTAATCGGAATCACTTTCTGATGAAAGTATTATTTCAAGAATGATATTATCCGACATGGATAGAGAAGCAGGAAAAAAGCTTCAAATAGTGAATACAAGAAAATTAGATAATGAATTACAAAAAGATAAAGAATATTATGTCGGTATAAACGGGGCTAACGGTTCCGGATTTAAATATGAAAGATTTAAAAGATTTTTAAATACAAGCCGTCGAATTATTGTTCCGGATATATATCTTAAAAAATCCGATAACGGTAAAATAACAACTTATGTCCACGACGGACGTCATCGTTTTGCTGTTTTAAGAGATATGGGATTAATACAAATTCCTGTTTCTATGGATGATGAGTCAATAGCTCTTGCGGAAGAAATAAATTTGCTTTAAGAAATTTGAACTATTAAAATTGTTTTTCGTTATAAACATTGATGTAGAATGTTAATAAAAGTTCATTGGTGTTTGTTTAATGTCTATAGTACAGGTAGAAATATATAATATTATTAACTGATTTCCATTTTAAAAAAACAATTTATAATATATATTGAAGAACGAGAATATATGAAAAGCAGGCTACTTTTTAAGACATACATATTAATATTTACACTATTTATATTAGTGTTCAAAGCTGAAGCAATAGAAGAAATAACACAGGGTTCGACATTGTCAGTTAATGATTGTATTGAACTTGCCGTAAAAAACAGTCCTGAGATTCAAATATATGAGCAATATATTAAAATGTATGAATCAAGAGTAGGACAGAGTAAAGCTAATTACTTTCCTTCCATAGGGGCAAGTGCGGGATATGACTTTGCAAATACCGAAAACAGAATAAGACCGAGTAACAGTAAAAGTTTTTCGGCACAGGTGTATTTAAGCCAGTTAATATATAGTTTCGGTAAAGTTTTTACTCAAGTCAAAATGCAGAAATTCTATAAAATTGCGGCGGAATTTGATTTGCAAAATGCAATTTTAAATACAACTAACAATGTAAAATCGGCATATTATGCTGTTTTAGCGGCAAAAGCCAATTTAGATATTCAAAGAGCCAATGTTCTTGTTAACGAAAGGCAATATAACAGAACAAAGGCATTTTTTGATGAAGGGCTTGTTTCCAGAATAGATTTAGTCAATCAGGAAGTTTATTTAAGTGATGCGCAAATAAGTTTGGTAAGTGCTGAAAATACTTATCAAAATTCAATTGTGCAGCTGAATAATGCGATGTATATTCCCAATGCTCCCGATTATCAAATTGAAAATACGGAAACGTTTAATTTTAAAAATAATTATGCGGAGGTAAATCTTTTAAATATAGCGAATACTACGACGAAAGAGGACGGAACGGCAGAACCCAAAGAAGCTGTTCTTACAATGCAGGTTGAAAAAACCAATATACTTGAAAATTATAAATTTACTAAATATCCTTATACTCTTGAAGAATCAATAGAGATAGGGTATAAAAACAGACCCGACTTACTTTCGATGCAGGCAACACAAGATGCGGTAGAGCAGGCTTTAAAATATACAAGAAAAGACTATTTCCCTGATTTAACCGGACAGGTAGGCTATAACTGGTCGAATAATACTTATTATTCTTCAAACGGAATAAGTCTCGGGGCATATTTATCCATGAGTAATCTTAATTTTATGGATACCAGAATGAGAATTAAAGAGAGCGAAGCTCAATTGGAAATTGCAAAGAGGAATGTCGAATTAACAAAACAAAATATATATTTTGAAATTCAGGCTGCTTATATTAATATGATTCAACTGGAAAAAAATATTCCGCTTATGCAGACAAAAGTAAGACAGACTCTTGAAAATTATGAACTTGCGGATGCAAGATATGAAGTTGGTTTAGGTAATTTTATAGAACTTCAGGATGCAAAAGAAAATTATAATAATGCCCAGAGAGATTATGTACAGACAATTTATGAATATAATGTAGCCCTAACGGACTTGCAAACGGCAATGGGAGAAAAATAATGAAAAAAATAATAATTCCGATTTTAGTAATTTTAATAATAGCAGTTCCTTTCATTTTTATGAAAAAGAACGGAAAGGTTAAATATGTAACGGAGCCTGTTAAGCTGCGGACAATAACTCAAATAGTTGAAGCAACTGGGACTATAGAACCTGTAAATACAGTTGATGTCGGTTCTCAGGTATCCGGTATGATTAGTGAAATATATGTAGATTATAATTCCGAGGTTGAAAAAGGGCAGCTTCTTGCGCAAATTGATACATCATTGTTTGAAGCACAGCTGCAGCAGGCAATTGCAAATATTAACAATGCCAAAGCGACTTTAGCCCAGTATCAGGCTGTTTTGGATTATGATACGAAAACGTATAAGAGATATAAAAATCTTTATGCAAGAAATCTTGTATCAAAAGATGATTTAGATTCTGCGGAATCTGCATATAAATCGGATTTGGCGAGAGTTGCTGCTTCAAAAGCATCGATTATGCAAGCTCAGGCAAATTATGATACGGCAGCGGCTAATATGAGATATACAAGAATTACGTCCCCGGTTAACGGCATAGTAATATCAAAAGAAGTGGAAGAAGGACAAACCGTTGCTGCAAGTTATCAGACTCCTACTTTATTTACTGTTGCCGAAGACTTAACTTTAATGCAGATAGAAACAAGCGTATCAGAGGCTGATATAGGTAAAGTATCGGTAGGACAAAATGTTAATTATACTCTTGACGGATACCCGAACAGTATATTTACCGGTAAAGTAAGCCAGGTAAGGCTGTCGCCTACAACCGAATCAAATGTCGTAACGTATACCGTAATTATTGAAGTGGAAAATGAGGAAGGCAAACTTCTTCCGGGCATGACTGCAAATGTCTCCATTATTACGGATAAACAGGAAAATGTATTAACCGTGCCAAACAGTGCGCTAAAATTTACTATTGCCGATAATAAACAAAGATATGAAAGGCAGGGTGTATGGATAGATAAAAAAGGAAAACCCGTAAGAATAAATGTTGAAACCGGAGCAAATGATGATTCATATACAGAGATAATTTCGGATGAAATAAAAGAGGGTGATCTTGTATATGTCGGTTCTGAAGGAAGCAAGGCTGCAAATAAAGCAATGAGAGTACCAAGGTTGTAAAATGAGTCTGATTGAAGTAAAACATGCCATAAAAACATACATGACCGGTGATGAAAGCTTTAATGCTCTTAATGATGTATCATTGAGTATTGAAGAAGGTGAGTTTGTTGCAATAATGGGTGCATCAGGAAGCGGAAAATCAACCTGCATGAATATGCTGGGGACTCTGGACAGACCGAATTCGGGAACTTATCATCTGGACGGTGTGGATGTTTTTTCACTTTCTGCAGATGAACTTTCGGACATAAGAAATTTGAAACTCGGTTTTGTATTTCAGGGATTTAATTTAATCCCGAGAACTTCTGCGCTTGATAATGTTGAACTTCCGATGATTTATAAAGGTATACCTGAAGCCGAGCGTCATGAACGGGCAAAAAAAGCACTTAAAATTGTTGGTCTTGAAAACAGAGAAGACCATATGCCCAATCAAATGTCCGGCGGTCAGCAGCAAAGAGTTGCAATTGCGCGTGCAATTGTTAATGATGCTCCTTTAATTCTGGCAGATGAGCCTACTGGTAATTTAGATACAAAAACGAGTATTGAGGTTATGGAGTTTTTTGTAAACCTGAATAATCAAACGGGAAAGACAATTGTGCTTGTTACTCATGAACCTGATATAGCTGAATATTGCAAAAGAGTAATAAAATTCAAAGACGGAAATATAATTTCCGACCAGCCGAAAGAAGAATGGATGAAAACAAGAACAAGGCAGACATAGTATGATAGATTTTAAATCGACAATGAAAATGGCAATAAATTCACTTGAAGTGAATAAACTGCGTTCTGCCTTAACCAGTCTGGGTATTATTATAGGGGTAAGCGCCGTTATTATAATGCTTGCTATAGGAACTGGTGCCAGTAAGCAGGTACAGGCAAATATGGAATCTATGGGGTCTAACATACTTACAATCCGTTCTGCTTCGGTAAAAACAGGCGGTGTAAGTATGGGAATGGGTTCCAGACCTTCACTAACGCTAAAAGACGCAGTTGCAATCCAAACGACGATTGACGGTGTTGATTCCGTCGCTCCTGTTTCAAATGAAACAAAGCAGGTAATGTACGGAAACCAAAATTGGTCGACCACTGTGTATGGTACTACTCCTTCATATTTATATATTAAAAATTACGAAGTAGAATCAGGTCGTGCTTTTACGCTTGAAGATGTAAAAAACAGTGCAAAGGTTGCATTAATCGGTTCAACTGTTGCAACGGAGCTTTTTGGCGATGTAAATCCTGTTAATAAAGTTTTAAGAATAGGAAATGTCCCTTTTAAAGTTTTGGGAGTTCTTAAAACTAAAGGTTCTACCGGTCCTTTTGATGAAGATGATTTAATTTTTATTCCTATTACAACTGCACAAAAAAAATTATTTGGCATTGTATTCCCCGGAACTGTTAAGATGATTGTTGTAAAAGGAACAGATGCTGATTCTCTTAATGATGTTGAAAAGGAAGTGGAAGCGCTTTTGGCTTTCCGCCATAATATAGGAAAAAATCAAACAAATGACTTTGAGATAAGAAATTCTGCCGAGTTTCAGGAAAAAATGAAATCAACTGTTCAGACTTTTGCAATTTTGCTTGCTTCAATTGCCTCTGTATCATTGCTTGTAGGCGGTATCGGCATTATGAATATTATGCTTGTATCCGTTACGGAGCGTACAAAAGAAATCGGAATAAGAATGGCAATAGGTGCAAGAGCTTCTGATATAAGGTGGCAGTTCTTAATAGAGTCTTTTATGCTGTCTATGATTGGAGGATTAATCGGTGTAATAACCGGTATATTGGGGGCAAAAGCGGTTGAAATATTTTCCGACGGAATGAGCATTTCTATTTCGCTGTTTTCTATTATTCTTTCGCTTGGATTTTCCGGTCTTGTCGGAATAGGTTTCGGATATTATCCCGCTTATAAAGCTTCGTTATTAAATCCTATTGATGCATTAAGGTATGAATAAACAGGTATCGAAGCAGGCTTAAGGCGATACAAAAAACCGTTATACCTGATTTGTTTCAGCATCTTAAGGATTTGAAAAATCCGCTGCGCACTTTACTGCAAAAATAAGTTCGATGGCTTTAAATAAATCGGTATTTCGCTTTGTCAAATAAATTTAAGCAGACAACCGGTTTATTGAAAAAATTAATTAAAGTGTTAAAATTATGTCTGTAAAAGGGACAAATTATGTCAAAAAATATATTATTTATCATCGATGAAATTGAGCTTAAATATTTTGAATTTAATGATTTAGTCACAAACTTTTGGTTTATAAAGGAATTTTTAAAAAGAAATTATAAAGTGTCAATTGCGGTAAAGAGTGATTTATTTATTCAAAATGCAAAAGCTTATGTTCTTGCAATGCAGTCATATCTTGAAGATGAAAACATTTTTTATATTAAGGAAAAACATAAATTTTTAATAAATGATTTTAGTGCGGTTTTCTTTCGTCCCGATCCTCCCGTTGATATTAATTATATTAATGCCTGTTATGTTTTTGATTATGTTGACAGAGAAAAAACTCTTTTAATAAACGATCCTTCCGAAATCAGGAACTTTAACGAAAAGCTGCATATAAATTATTTTCCGGAGGCTGTTGCTGAAAATATAGTAACTTCAAGACCCGAGTTGATATTGGAATTCGTTGAAAAAAATCGGGAGGTTATATTAAAACCGTTAAACAGATGTTTTGGCAACGGGGTTTATTATCTTAAAAATGAAGATAAAAATTTATTGACGATAATAAACAATATGACGGAGGAGGGAAAAACTTCCGTTATGGTTCAAAAATATCTTTCCACCGCAAAAGAAGGAGATAAAAGAGTGTTAATAGTCGGGAATGAAGTTATGGATGAATGTATTCAAAAACTTCCCGGCGATCATAATTTTAAATTTTCAATTCATTCTGATAAATTCTTTAAAGATGCGTCTTTATCGCAAAAAGAAAAAGAAACGGCTCAAAATATAGCGGATAAATTGTCTGAAAAAGGATTATATCTTATAGGACTGGATATAATAAATGAAGAAATAATAGAAATAAATGTAACAAGTCCTTGCTATTTTATCCGTGAAATAAATCAGCATTACGGTATTCATTTTGAAGATAAAATAACGGCTTGCTTGGAAAAATTAATTGAAAAACATTTTTCAAGAGAAAGGGTTTATGCTTTTAACAAATAATAATTCTGATTTGGTATTAAACAAAGAAAAACTTGCGGAAGTTTTTTTTTCGGGCTGCAAGACGGATAGGAAAGTCGGAATTGAATCGGAAAAGCTGCTTGCTTATAAAAATAATTTTAAAGCCGTAACATACTTTGATGCCGTAAAGATACTTGAAAGTTTTGATAATAGCAAATGGCAAAAAATATATGAAGGTGAATATCTTACGGGATTAAGCAGTGATATGGGAATGATTACGCTTGAACCCGGCAGCCAGATAGAATTAAGTCTTTTGCCTTATGAAAATCTTGATGATGTAACCGTAAAGATGACGGATTTTTATAACGAACTTTCATTTAATTCCGAAAAAATGGGTGCTGTCGTCTTAGACAGCGGAATACAGCCTGTTTCTACTTATGAAAATATAAAAGTAATACCTAAAAAAAGATACGAATATATGACAAAGTATCTTCCTTTAAAGCGGCTTGAACCGTTTGTTATGATGAGAGAAACTGCGGGAATCCAGGTGAATTTTGATTACGGAAGTGAAGAAGATGCAATAAGAAAACTATCGCTTGCTTTAAAAATGAGTCCTGTAATAAGTGCTGTTTATTCAAATTCGCCTGTGAGAAATTCAAAATTAACAGGCTATAAGTCATACAGAGCTAACTCATGGCTGAATGTTGATGAGGACAGATGCGGTTATATAAATTCTAAGTTGTTTAACAGAAATCTTGATTTTACGTTTAAAGATTATGTTGAAGTTCTTCTTGATATTCCTATGATATTTATTCAAAGAGGTAATACTTTCTTCGGTACGACTCAAACCTTCGGAAATTTTATGCAAAACGGTTATATGGGGATAAAAGCGCAAATGTCTGACTGGTTAAATCATATAAGTTTATATTTCCCCGATGTCAGATTAAAAAGCTATATAGAAATCAGAAACCATGATGCACAGAATACTCCAATGACATTTTCCGTTCCTGCATTCTGGAAAGGAATTATGTATAATGAAGATGCTGTTGAAGAGATAGAAAATATTCTGTCAAAATATGAATACGAGGATTTTATACAGCTCAGAAAAACAGCACCGGTTAACGGTGTACATGCAAAGCTTAAAAATCTTGTTATTATTGATTTAATAAAAGAGTTTTTTGATATTTCATATTCAAGTTTAAGACAAAATAAAAAAGGTGAAGAAAAGTATTTAGAGCCTGTATATGAATATATTGCTTTAAAACGGGTTCCTGCAGATAATATAATTGAAGAATTTAATCTCAAATAAATTAATTATGATTTTACTCTGACGGTAAGGGCATTGCTTATCAACGCCGAATTTTTAAGATTACTTCCCGAATATATTTCACCGTTTGCATACATAACGGTAGAGCTTCCTCCGTCAAGATTAATTGCTTCATGGCAGTCTAAATCTTTCATTAATTTTGCAAGCTCGTTTAAAGTCATGCCGCTGCTTCCTTCTTTTCTGCCGGCAACTGTTACAAGAATCATTATGTTATCTTTTGTATAACCTATTGCGGTTCTCGGATTTCTTCCTTTTATCGCAGTCAGTTTTTGCGCTGCGGCATCTATGAAAATTTCACCGTTTTTTATAAGATAAGGTCCGCCGCTTATTATATTATCGATTTTTTCAACGGAAGGATTTAAGCCGTATTCATATTCGATTTTGTCGCCGATTTTAAAAATATCAAGCTTGTCTGCCGGTCCTGAAATTACAAATCCGTTCTCGGGAAGTGTTAAAGGCTGTTTGGATATTGCGGTTATTTTGCTGCCGGCAACTGTAATATATAAGCCGCTTTTGTTCATTGAAGGAGCTTTTTTCCCCCATTTTGAAGTATATATTAAAATATCCGAAACAAGCATTCTCGGCTGGTTAATATTATTTATTTTTATTTGTTTCTTGTTGTTCTTTATGTAACCTTCAAAAGAAATTCTTGCTGTCGTAAAACCGTTTTTCCCTATGCCGAATGCGGCACGTTCATATATGGGACCTGATATGATTTCGTTGTTAATAACAAGTGTTCCTAAATGCGTGCCGGTATCTTGTTTATAATATGTCCCGTTAACGGCAAGCAGGGAATTTGTATTTTCGGCTATACTTTTTATGTTTGATTTAGAATGCATTTTATTTGAAGCCATAACAGGAACAATTTCTATATCCGGATTGATATTTCTGTTAACTTCGGCAATATTTATTTTAACTCTTTTTGAATTAATATATTTTACCATTTTTGTATATATAATTCCGTCCGTGATTTGAATAATTTTGTTTTTTCCGTATTTTGTTTCTAACTGTTTATTCCATTTTTCACGCAATAAAAAAAGAGCATCATTTTGCTCTTTTTTCGTAATATTTTCATGAATATGGTTTTTTATAATATTTCCTCCGCTGTAGTATGCATCAATCGGCATATTTTGCCCTGAGAAAACAGTTAATGCCAGTAATATAAATCCAAGTTTTAAGACCATTTTCTCGGAACAGAATATTCTTTGCTGCGCCAGTGCTTCGGTGTACATAAATTAATGTTCCTTATACTACAATTGTAACATATTTTTTATTATTTTTCAAGAGGGGGAATAAGTTTCTGATGACAAAAGTTCATGTTGTTTTGTCAAATAAAATGATTATAAAACAGTTAAACGAAAAAAGAGATAAAGAAAACTTTTCTTTATCTCTTTTTGTTCTTAATAAATCCTCAATAATCCGCTGAGAATTTCAAGTATCTATATTAGCCGCCTGCTGAGCTGCTGGAAGTAAATCCGCCTTCAGTACCGCTGTCAAACATAACTTCTTGTGTAGGATCGCCGAAAGGAACAACTTTCTGTGAATAGATTTGAGCCTGATAGATATCTTTAGGTCTTTTTGAAGAAGTTGTAACTCTGTTCGGATTCTTAGCACCGTTTACGTCTATCCATAAGTTTGGTACATCACTACCACCTGTTACGCAAGGTGTTGTGTTGTAAGAATCGCATATTGAGCCCTGTTCATCACTGTCGTCGGAATGAAAGTTTGTTACACAGAAAATCATACCGTCAGCGGTTGTGAATGTAGCTCCTGTATCCGAACATACAGAAGAGTCTGTAAATTGACTGGTATTGCCGCCTTCCAAAACGCTCATTCTTCTTTTAAATACATCTTCAACTAAATCCTTCGCTGAAGTATAGTCCTGAGCAGATAAACCTTCTAATGCATAATGAAGAGTTAAAGCCTGATTAACACCTGAAATAGCTTTTTTTAATGCCGAACGAAACTCTTGCGCGTTAGTATTGTTCATCAGCGTAGGAACTGTCATTGCTGCGATTACACCAATAATAACCAAAGTAATCAAAACTTCAGCAAGGGTGAAACCTAATTTTTTCATAATTCTTTTACCTTTCGTCTTTTTCGAAACTTTTTCCAAATACGTGTTTAATTATATACTTTTGTTAAAAATTCGTCAATAGTTTACAAAATGTAAAGAAAGTCCCGTATAAAAAACATTCATTTTGCATGTTTCTTTGACCGAATTTTTTCGGTATATAATTTTTTATTTTTATTCGATTATTTTATAAAGTTTCTGTTCTGTATTTTTTATTGTATTAATTATCTATTATCAATAATTAACCATAAAGCGCATATATGGTAAATTCCTGCGAAATATAACCGTTTTAACAATTAAAACAACCTCTTTTTAATTATTATTCCCCGTTTAAAGTTTGCCGGGCCGTTAAATCAGGCTTGTTATTTGTTAAAATATTCCTTTATACTTTGCTGTTTTACTTTTATATGTTTTTTATGATCCGTAATATTGTTTATTCCCGGCATTATAACTGTTTAAACATAATTCTCCAAATTTTCTTTAGAAAATTTTACGAATGAATCCTTTGTTATCGGAGTTTTATATTAAATTATTTAAATCAATAACCTGAAACTTAAACAAGTTCTTTAAAAAAAAATGTTTTTGTGTAAATATTAAACTAACGGCTTAATGCCTTAACAGTTTTAAAAAATGTAGTAATTATAAAGGAAAAAGAAAATGGCAAGACAAGTTCCATTAGAAAGGGTAAGAAACTTCGGTATTGCGGCTCATATAGATGCCGGTAAAACAACTACCACTGAACGTATCCTTTTCTACACGGGTAAAACACATAAAATCGGTGAAGTTCATGACGGTGCTGCCGTTACCGACTTTATGGATCAAGAACGTGAAAGAGGTATTACAATTCAATCCGCTGCGGTTACCGCAATGTGGAAAAACCATCAGTTTAACATTATTGACACTCCGGGACACGTTGACTTTACTATTGAAGTTGAACGTTCGCTTCGTGTATTGGATGGTGTTGTAGCGGTATTCTGTGCCGTAGGCGGTGTTCAATCACAGTCTGAAACGGTTTGGAGACAGGCTAACAGATATGAAGTACCTAGAATGGTATTCGTTAATAAAATGGACAGAACAGGTGCTAATTTTTATAGAGTTGTTGATCAGATTAAAAACAGACTCGGTGCAAATGCTGTTCCTATTCAGCTTCCTATCGGGGCTGAAGATAAATTTACCGGTTTGGTCGACCTTATGAATATGAAAGCCGAAATCTACACTAACGACTTAGGTACGGATATCAGAGAAGAAGAAATCCCTGCCGATATGCTTGATAAGGCAAAAGAATACCATGCAGCACTTGTTGAAGCAGTTTCCGAATTTGATGATGATTTAATGATGAAATTTATGGAAGGCGAAGAACCTACGGTTGAAGAACTTAAAAAAGTTCTAAGAAAAGCGGTTTGCGAAAATAAAATTGTTCCCGTAACCTGCGGTACGGCATTTAAAAATAAGGGTGTTCAGCTTCTGCTTGATGCCGTAGTTGATTATATGCCGTCTCCTCTTGATGTAAAAGCTATTGAAGGTGAACTTGAAGACGGTACTAAAGTTGCAAGACATTCTTCCGAAAGTGAACCGTTCTCTGCTCTTGCATTCAAAATTATGACAGACCCTTATGTAGGCCGTTTAACATTCTTAAGAGTTTATTCCGGTAAATTAACTTCGGGATCTTATGTTTTGAACGCTACTAACGGTAAGAAAGAACGTATTTCGAGATTGGTACAAATGTATGCCGACCAGAGAAACGAAATAACCGAAGTATATGCCGGAGATATTTGTGCGGCAGTGGGCTTAAAAGATACAACAACGGGTGATACTTTATGTGATGAAAATGCACCCATTATATTGGAAAAGATGGAATTCCCCGAACCCGTTATCTCGGTTGCCATTGAACCTAAAACAAAGGCTGACCAGGATAAAATGGGTATTGCTCTTCAAAAACTGGCAGAAGAAGATCCTTCTTTCAGAGTTAAATCAGACTCCGAAACAGGCCAGACAATTATATCAGGTATGGGTGAACTTCACCTGGATATTATTGTTGACCGTTTATTAAGAGAATTTAAAGTAGATGCTAATGTTGGTAAACCTCAGGTAGCATACCGTGAAACTATTCTCGGAAATGCCGATCAGGATGCTAAGTTTATCAGACAATCCGGCGGTAAAGGTCAGTATGGACACGTTAAAATCAGAATTTCACCGGCAGGCGAAAATGAAGGTTTTGTATTTGAAAATAAAATCGTCGGCGGTGCCATCCCCAAAGAATATATTGAACCTGCAAGAAAAGGTATGGAAGAAGCTCTTGAGGGCGGTATTCTGGCAGGATATCCCATGATTGACGTTAAAGTTGAACTTTATGACGGTTCGTACCACGAAGTTGACTCTTCCGAAATGGCATTTAAAATTGCCGGTTCAATGGCTATTAAAGACGGCTGTAAAAAAGCAAGACCCTGCATATTAGAACCGATGATGAAGGTAGAAATTGAAATTCCGGATGAATACACGGGTACAATCATCGGTGATATTTCAAGACGACGCGGACGTATTGAAGGTCAGGAACCTCTTGGTAATACGGGTAACGTTATTGTCAGAGCTACGGTTCCTCTGGGAAATATGTTCGGATATGCTACTGATCTTCGTTCAAATACTCAGGGAAGAGGTACATTTTCTATGGAATTCCTTAAGTATGAGCAGGTTCCTGCTAATGTTCAGGAAGAAATTATTTCTAAATCGGGTGCGCGTGCTTAGTTTGCGACACCAAGAACAAAAAGAGAGGCTTAAGTTACAAAGCCTCTCTTTTATATGGTTTTAAATTGCAATAATTTATTAGAAATTTTGAAATATTTTAGGAATTAATTTATCTTGTATTTATAAATATCATTTGATAAAATTAACTTGAACAGGAGGATATAATGTTTAAATTCAAATTTATTTTAACGGCGATATTGGTAATGCTGGCTGCTAATTTGTCTGTAAATGCGGCAACTATCGGCTATGCTGATTTCCAAAAAGTAATTACCGATTATACTTATGCACGTAATGCTTATAAAGATATTGATAACAAACTGCTCGAACTCCAGCAGTATGCAATAGATAAGGATAAACAATATAAAACAATTGAGTCGCCTATTCAAAAGAAAACTTTTGAAGAACAGATTCAAAAAGAATTCAGAACAAAAGAAGAAAGAATTTATAATTTAAAACAGCAAAAAGAAACAGAAATAAGAAATAATATTCTGGCTGCTTGTAAAGCAATTGCCGCGAGTAAAAAGCTTGATGTAATACTTGACTACGGTGTTGTTTATGCCGGCGGTGTTGATGTTACCAATGATCTTATTCAATATCTTAATACACAAAAGAAAAAATAAAATTTAAGCTTCAATTAAAGAACCGGATTGTTTACAATCCGGTTCTTTTTGTTCCGAAACACTTGACAAAAGACTGCAGGATACAAATGATATAATTCCTTACTTTGAGATTATTGATATAATCATTCCGAGAGAAATTGCAAAAGGTTTATTATATTAATATAGGAAAATATGTTATACTTTATTTTTTAATTTGGTGTATAATGTTCTCATAGATTACAAAATCTGCGGAGAGAATTTTATGAAATTAAAGTATATGGATATTATGCTGGTTTTATTGGGTTTAATATTTATCCTTTTTGTGTTCTTTCTTGCATTTATGTTGGAGAAACCTGTCAATTTTGATGTTGTTATTTTTGCGGCAGAACATTTTATTCCTTTAATATTAGTGCTGATAATTTTTAGGGCTATTATGTTTTTTGTTAAAAGAAAATGGTTAAGGATAAGTATAAATATATTAACCGCATTATTAATATAATACGGATGAAGAATATATTAATGAAGTCATCAGAAGGAATAGAGATAATATTTACGAAAAAATCAAATATAAGGATTTAAAAAAACAAAAAAAATATACGAATCTCAATGAAATCGGGGATATAATTCCTGATGACGAGTCTGTATTTTATATATTTTATCCGTTTTATAAAGGTGCTAATTATACTGATGGGTTTATAGTATCAAAAAATAAAGACAAAATATTATTTTATGAATCTCTGAATAATAAGAAAACAGGGGAGTAGAAAATTAAATTGTTTTAATGTATAAGGAAAAAACAATGCAGAAACTAATATTAATATTGATGTTAATTTTAATAAGCGCAAATATGTCATATGCAATCGGAATAAATCAATCTCAATTTTATGATAAAGGATTGATATATACAAACAGCAGTTATCCTCAAAGTGCTGCGGCAACGGACTCTGTAAATGTGTCTGATTTGAACTTTTTAAAACGGGGAGAATCAAGTTCCGTTAATATTTTTAACCTTGTTGAAACAGGTGATGCAAGTGTTAATGCTGCCGCCAAAAACGGTAATATAAAGAAAATATATTATGTGGATTATAAAATCGGAAAAGTTTATATTCCGCTTTTATTTATTCCGATATACGTAAAAGAAAAAAAAACAATTGTATACGGAGAGTAAGTAAGGAGAATAAAAGGTATGAAAAAAACGGTGTTTAAGTTATTATTATTGTCTTGTATAATTTTTTTCGGTTCTCAAACTAAATCTGAAGCAATGGGATTGTTTTATACAAATTCATCATATCCTGTAACGGCAACGGGTCAGGAAGTTAAAGATTTCAGCACGTTAAAAAAAGGCAGTGCTTCGTCAACAAATGTTTTGTTTCTTGTGGAAGTAGGTGATGCGGGAACTGATAGAGCAGCAAAAAACGGCGGAATAACAAAGATAAGTTATATAGATGTAAATGAGAAATCGGTATTTATATTCTGGCGAAAAATAACGGTATCCGTTTATGGGGAATAAACGTAATCAAGAATAAAAAATATAATTAGGCAGTATTTAAGAATTCTTAAAATCAAATTTGATTTTTGCAATTTGCTAAACTCAGACCGGTAATTTTGAGCTTGATTCGAAAGTTTATGAAATAAAAAAACCCTGAAATACTCTTTGAGTACTCTCCATTGTAAGCCTTCTTATAGCCGGTAACAGGAGAAGGCGTAAATTCAGGGTGAATTAAATATACATATTACATATTAAGGTCTTATCCTGTCCATAAGACGCGGGAACGGGATAGTTTCTCTAACATGAGGCAAACCGCAGATCCATGCGACCGTTCGTTCAATTCCGAGACCAAATCCGGCATGCGGTACCGAACCGTATTTTCTTAAATCTAAATACCAGTCAAAAACTTCTTCGGATAATCCGTTTTCTTTTATTTTTGCTTTTAGTTTTTCAAGATCATCTTCTCTTTGACCTCCGCCTATCATCTCGCCGTATCCTTCGGGTGCAATTACATCAACACAGGCTGCTTTATCGCCGTCTTGTTTCATATAAAAAGCTTTAACCGCCATAGGATAATGGTGTATCATAACGGGTTTGTCAAATTGTTCCGAAATAAGAGTTTCTTCATCTCCGCCGAAGTCTTCGCCCCACGGTGTTTCATTACCTTTTTTATGCAGAATTTCAATTGCTTCGTCATATGAAATCCTCGGGAACGGACGCTTAATGTTTTCAAGTTTGGAAATATCCCGTTCCAAAACTTCCAAATCTGCTCTATTGTGTTCTACAACCTGAGCAACAATGTATTCAATAAATTCTTCGGCTAAATCCATATCATCATAGATATCTGCAAATGCAATTTCAGGTTCAACCATCCAAAATTCCGTTAAGTGTCTTCTCGTTTTTGACTTTTCGGCGCGGAAAGTAGGTCCGAAACAATATGCTTTGCCTACGGCCATAGCTGCCGCTTCCATATATAATTGTCCTGACTGAGTTAAATATGCTTTAGTATCAAAATAATCCGTCTCAAAAAGATTGGTTGTACCTTCACAGGCATTTGGAGTAAAGATTGGAGCATCAACAAGTGTAAAACCATGAGAATCAAAGAAATCGCGTACGGATTTTATAATTCTGTGGCGAATATTTAAAATAGCTCTCTGCCTTGAAGAACGCAGCCATAAATGCCGGTGTTCCATTAAGAAATGAGTTCCGTGTTCTTTTGGAGTAATAGGATAATCAACAGAAGGAGAAATAACCTTAACATCCGTTGCATCTAATTCATATCCTATTTTAGAGCGTTCATGCTTTTTAACAATTCCTTTTACTTCAACCGAACTTTCCTGAGTTATTTTATCGGAAAGTTCAAAAACACTCTCTGGAACATTTCCCTTAAAAACGACAGCCTGAATTTCTCCGGTGCCGTCTCTTAATTGCAGAAAGTGGAGTTTTCCGCTTGAACGTTTATTATAAAGCCATGCTAAAACGGTAATTTCTTTTCCTTCATAATCTTTAATGTCACGAATCCATATTTTTTTCATATTAACCCCTTATAAATAAATATTGCGGGTTAATAATAACACATTTTTGATTTTATTTAAACAATTAAAGATTATTAATTATTTTTTGAATGGCAGAATTTGTTTCTTCATCGGTTGTACAGTTTAATATTTTATTAATTGAAGCGGCAGGCTCTTCTTCTTTCAAAAGTTCCTTATCTTCTGTTTTTGAAGATGAATTTTCATTAAGATATTTTTGGATTGCTTCAATTGTAGCTTTTGTATCGCCAAAAAGATTTTTGTATTTATTGAAAATTTCTTCTTTCCCGAATTCAGACATACAACTCTCCTTTTTTAACCAAATACTTTTTTAATATCGGAAAAACTGCAGTATAACTTTAGAGGAATAACAGATAATTTTAATTTTTCTTCATATTGTATATATAAAAAATTTCGGATGAATTTTTCTATCCGAAACTTTTTATTTTTTATTCTTTAATTACTATTAAATTATTTGCAATTTTCATTTTACAAGTCGGGAGTACAACATCCTGAAGTCCGTTTGCAATACTTATTACGCTTCTTGCTTCAAGTGTAACGTCTTTTCCCTGGTAAGTAAAAGTATAATCGGTATCTCTGTCAGATCTAATTGTTATTTGACTCATTTTTATCTCCTTAATCAATAATACGTCTCCCTTCAATTGCTTTAGCAAGAGTAATTTCATCCGCAAACTCAAGATCGGAACCTACCGGCAGACCGAAAGCAATTCTTGAAATTTTTATATTAAACGGTTTTAATAATTTTGAAATATACATACTGGTTGCTTCACCTTCGACAGACGGGCTTAAAGCCAGAATAACTTCTTCAATATTTGTGTCGGTAATTCTTGTTAGCAGTTCTTTTATTCTTATGTCTTCAACTCCGATACCATCTAAAGGAGAAAGCATTCCTTGAAGAACGTGATAAAGTCCTTTATATTCGCGCGTTTTTTCAATTGCAATTAAATCTTTTGTTTCTGCAACAACGCAAATGACACTTTTATCCCGTCTGTCGTCACTGCATATTTCGCAAGGATTATTAGCGGACATATTAAAACAAATATTGCAGTAATGAATATTTTCTTTTGCTTCAACTAATATTTTTGAGAATTTCTCCACTTCTGCCGCCGGCATTTTTAATAAATGAAAAGCCATTCTTTGAGCGGACTTAGGACCTATTCCTGGGAATTTTTGGAAAAATTCTATTAGTTGTGCTAAGGGCTTTGTATATTCCATTAGAATAATCCGGGGATATTAATGCCTGCAGGAACAATGCCTTTCATTTTATCCTGCATTTTTTTATTAGCTTCTTCGGTAGCTTGTTTCATTGCTGAAGAAATTAAATCTTCAAGCATTTCTACCGATTCATCATCAACAGATTCGGGATTTTCCGAATTTAAAGCCTGTTTTGTCAATTTGATGGATTTGAATTTTCCATGCCCGTCACAAACAACCGTAACGGCACCATTTGCAGCTTCTGTTTTTATTTCAACTGCAGCCAGTTCTTTTTGTGCATCCTGTAATCTTTTTTGCACCTGTTGTGCCTGTTTCATCATGTTTGCCAAATTCATTTTTAAACTCCATATCGCTTTAATCTACCGAATTTTATTATAATTCAACAAATTTTATTCATCAAGCAATATTTAAAATGAAGATCGGGCAATAATAAATAATAATTATTTATCCATTAATTCGGAAAGACGCATTTCTCTTTTTCTTTTAGGTTTTACGGTTCGTACTGCCGGTTCTGCCGCACATTCAAAACCGCATAAGCCTATGGGCATTTTTTCGTTTGAATCAAGCATAAAAATTTCTTTAAAAAAATTCAAAATTTCTTTCATTTTATTCCTTGCCTCTCACTAAAAACATTATATAACATGTTTTATAACAGTTATAACTACTTTACACCTTTCTTAGTTCATTTTTAACCTCCAATTATGCTATATTTATGTTTATGGATATAAATTATGAAAAAAATATGCAAATGCTTGCCTGTGCGGTGGAATACTCCAGAGAAGATCTTACGCATGAAAATCTGATTAATGAACTTTCGGGTGACAATGAACTAAAAAAACAGTTTTGTATTATTCAAATTGACAAAATTAATAATCAGCATGAAGCTGATATGCTTGTTTATAATCTTACAAATAAACCCGGTCCCGTTAGGGAAACCGCTTCTTATAAAATTCTTGAATTAATAAAACAAGATGCATTCAAACAATTTTTTCAAAACAAGATCCAGATTTTTTCGGCTATTAAACAACTTGGAATCAATACCAAATGCAATTAATTATTCTCATTTGCTCTTTATAGCAGAAGTTTTATCTAATATGATCAAGGCGAATGTTTTAGTTGATGATGTCTC
>CAZNEN010000001.1:0-201172 GCA_964572355.1 uncultured Muribaculaceae bacterium | reverse complement strand
CTTCCGATACGGATATACCGGTAGATGAAGAAGAACCGACTCTGCCGACTACACCGACAACTCCAACGGAACCGACCGAGCCAACCACACCAACGACTCCGACGGAACCAACTACACCGACAACTCCGACGGAACCAACTACACCGACAACTCCAACGGAACCGACTACAGAACCTGATGAACCGTCTACAGATCCTTCTCAAGATTGTGATGATGATGCCCAGTCAGATACAGTAGAACCCGAAGAACCGCCAACATTATTATCTTCTGCTAATACGGCTTCAGCAACAAGTGCAAATTCGAGTTCAAATACAACAACAGAAACACAAACTTCCAAAACAATGGAATCAAGACTAACTTCATTCTTATTGAATAAATTAGGAAGTTTGAAAAATACAAACAAATCAACAGACAACATAGATTATTATGTTTAGGAAATAATAACCAAAAGGAGGGCTTATAAAAGCCCTCCTTTTATTGTTGAATATAAACTTATACTATTTTTTTCAAAAGCCAGCTTATATTTTCACCAAGATTTACCATATTCCGCATAGCTTCTTCATCAGATAATACTTCGCCCTTTTCACACCCAAACCCCAGATTCCAATAAGTGGAACCGGGAATTATCATTTCGGACATTAAAAACATATGATGCAGCCCAGCTTGAATGGAAGTACCTCCACCTCTTCTTTGCGCAATAACACCTGCTCCTATTTTATGTTTAAATAGTTTTCCGTTTCCAAGTGCTATCACACCAGCTCTGTCTATAAAAGATTTTAACTCGGGAGTCATATCGGAAAAATAAGACGGAGTACCAAATATAACCGCATCTGCAGAAAATACATCTTCTAACAAGCTGTTTAAAATATCATCATTAAATACACATTTCCTGTTTTGTAATTTTCTGCATGCCCAGCATCCGCGGCATCCATGAATATCAGTACCGCCTATTTGTATAAATTGAATTTCTATACCATGTTTTTCAACCGTTTCAAGTACTTTTCTCAACATTAATTCCGTATTTCCGTTTTTTCTCGGACTTCCGTTAATCGCAACAACTTTCATTTCAGTAACTCCATTTTAGAAATAAACTACAAGAATATAATTTGATTTAAATATATTCAAAATAAATTGTCAATTTAGGAACAAAGATATAATCAACTTTCCATTATAAATTTTAAAAGTCTTAATTAAACTGTTAAAAAGGTTTGAGGACTATGAAAAAATTTTTGACTATTTTAATTATAACTTTGGGACTTCCCGCTTTTTCAAAGACTATAACGGGAGAAATTAAAAAAAGCACATCCCAAAACTATAATCAGATCTATGATTCTGAAACGAATATTCCTATTGAGGGCGTAATAATCAAGATTCCCGCTAAAAATTACCAAACTCAAACACAAGAAGACGGATCTTTTAAATTACAAACAAAGATAGATTCTCCGACTATTATGTCACTTGAAAAATCCGGATATAAACCGCATTCTTTAACTCTTGATTCAAACTATAATAATCCCATAAACATAGGAATAGAAAAAACAACACCTCAGGATATTATAGTAGAAACCGATATGATTCATATAGGAGACGATTCTTTCTCAGCACGAAGCGCCAATGCAGGAGATTTCAGCCTAAATTCAATGGGAGCGTTTTATTCAAAAGATTTTAAAATAAAATCGATGAAAGAAAATGAGCAATTATATCTGAGCATCGGCTCCATAATAGGCATAGATACAATATATGCACAAAGACTGGGACAATCAAGAGTGCTTACTGCATATTCGAGTCCCCCTGAAATCTTTTTTAACGGAAACAAAATTGCAGAAATTAAAATTAACGGAGATAATCAAAAAATTCTTATTCCTAAAGAGCTGATAAGATATAATCAGAATAACAATATAACAATTAAAACAGGAAGAAATTTGTATAAAACAGAATCTATTGACTACGATGATATAGAATTTACCAATCTTATATTTGAAATAAAATAATTTCAATTTGACTTTTTTTTGATATAATAGGCATAAAAGGAAAAATTATGCCGTTTGATTTTGTAAGTCTTGAAATACCGGATATAAAACTAGTAATTCCTGGAGTCTTTAAAGACGACAGAGGATTTTTTCTTGAAGGCTATAAAAAATCCGATTTTATGTCCAACGGAATAACTGATGATTTTAATCAGGATAATTATTCAAAATCTTCAAAAGGAGTTTTAAGAGGACTTCATTATCAATTATTTCCGAAAGAACAGGCAAAACTGGTTAGATGCTGCAGGGGCAAAATATTTGATGTTGCTGTTGATATAAGAAAAAACTCAAAAACATTCGGACATTGGGTTGGTGAAATATTATCGGAAGAAAATAATCATATTTTATATATTCCCGCAGGTTTCGCTCATGGTTTCGTTGTTTTAAGCGATACCGCAGAAATAATTTATAAAACATCAAATGAATATTCCAAAGAAAATGACAGAGGAATTTTATGGAATGACCCGGATATAGGTATTAACTGGGGAATTGATTTTGAACCCATTCTCAGTGAGAAAGATAAAATACAGCCGTTACTAAGAGATGTGAAGGATTTAAATTAAATGAAAATACTGGTTACGGGCGGTGCAGGATTTATTGGAAGCTGTTTTGTGAGGTATATATTAACCAGATATCCGGATTACAAAATAATTAATCTGGATGCTTTGACTTATGCTGGAAATATTGAAAATTTGAATGACATTAAAAATAACCCTAATTATACGTTTGTGCATGGAAATATCTGTGATAAAAAACTTGTAAATGAACTTGTAAAGAATACTGATTGTATTATAAATTTTGCAGCCGAAAGTCATGTGGACAGGTCTATCACCGGACCTGAGATATTTATAGAAACAAACGTTGCGGGAACTTTAAATTTATTACAGGCAGCAAAAGAAGCAAAAATTGAAAGATATCTGCAGGTTTCAACCGATGAAGTTTACGGCTCTTTAGGCAAAACGGGATATTTTTATGAAACATCGCCGATAGCACCAAACAGTCCTTATTCGGCATCTAAAGCAAGTGCTGATTTACTTGTGAAAGCATATTTTGAAACTTATAAAATGCCTGTTTTAATAACAAGATGTTCTAATAATTACGGACCTTATCAGTATCCGGAAAAATTAATTCCGTTTTTCATATCAAAATTACTTAAAAATGAAAAGGTTCCTGTATATGGCGACGGGCTTAACGTACGTGATTGGTTATATGTGTATGATCATTGCAGCGCAATAGATACAGTTCTTCACAAAGGAAAAACGGGAGAAGTTTATAATATCGGCGGTCATAATGAAAAAACAAATATAGAAATTACAAAACTCATTATTAAAGCCATGAATAAAGATGAATCATCAATAGAGTATGTTCAGGACAGACCGGGCCACGACCGAAGATATGCAATATGTAATGACAAAATTCAATCCGAACTCGGCTGGAGACCTTCCGTAACTTTTGAAGAAGGTATAAAGCTCACAATCAACTGGTATTTAAACAATCAGGACTGGATAAAAGCAATTGAAAACAAATGCAGGAGTGCTGTTTAATGAAAATTCTTGTTACCGGAGCAACAGGAATGCTTGGACAGGATTTATGTCCGATTCTGGAAGATAGCAATTTCACAGTAATAGAAACATCTTCTAAAAATATGGATATTACAAATTTCGAAACAGTAAAATCCGTTCTGACAGAAACAAAACCTGATTGTATTATCCATTGTGCCGCATACACAAATGTAGATAAAGCGGAAGAAGATGAAGAAACCGCTTTCAAAATTAATTTTGAAGGAACTAAAAACCTCGCTGTTTTGTGTAAAAATTCAGATATCCCCATAATTTATATATCTACCGACTATGTCTTTGACGGAGAAAAGGAAGGTAAATATAAACCTTATGATAAAACAAACCCTGTAAATGTATACGGAGAATCAAAACTTGCGGGCGAAAATATAATACGTGATATATGCGAAAAATATTATATAATAAGAACCAGCTGGTTATACGGTCATCACGGAAAAAACTTTGTTGAAACAATGTTATCTTTGAAAGATAAAGAAGAAATAAAAGTTGTAAATGACCAGACGGGAAGCCCTACATGGACGGTGGAACTTGCAAACGGGATTGTAAAATTATTTGAAGAAAACCCTCCCTACGGCATTTATCACATTTGCGGAAGCGGAAAAACAAGCTGGTACGGGTTTGCAAAGAAAATTTTTGAGCTGCAGGGATACGAAACGAAAATTGTACCTTGTACTACAGCAGAGTTTCCCCGTCCTGCAAAACGACCCGTAAACAGTGAAATGGAAAATAACAAAATATGCAGAAATTGGGAATTGGCACTAAAAGAATATTTAGAGTTGAGGTGTGAATGAAAGGTATAGTTTTAGCCGGCGGATCAGGAACAAGGTTGTATCCGTCAACCCTTGCAATATCAAAACAACTGCTTCCTATTTACGATAAACCAATGATTTATTATCCTGTTTCAGTATTAATGCTTGCAGGAATAAAAGATATTTTAATAATTTCAACACCGCAGGATTTGCCTAATTTCCAAAAACTACTCGGCACCGGTGTTGACTTCGGAGTTAAATTCTCATATCTTGAACAACCCTCACCGGACGGCTTAGCACAGGCATTTATAATAGGAAAAGATTTTATAGGAAGCGATTGCTGCGCTTTAATTCTCGGTGATAATATATTTTACGGACCTTCTTTTTCAAGCACCTTGAAAAAAGCTGTAGCCAGAACAGAAGAAGAAGGCGGCGCCACTTTATTTGCTTATCAGGTAAAAGATCCTCAAAGATTCGGAGTTGTTGAATTTGATAACAATAACAAAGTTGTTGTATCAATAGAAGAAAAACCCCAAAACCCGAAGTCACAATATGCGGTTACGGGTCTTTATTTTTATGATAATAAAGTTACAGACTATGTCAAAAACCAAAAACCGTCAGCACGTAATGAACTTGAAATTACTGATTTGAATAATACATATCTTGAAAAAGGAAAAGTAAATGTTGAACTTTTAGGGCGCGGATTTGCCTGGCTTGATACGGGAACTCATGAATCACTTCTCCAGGCATCGCAATTCATACAAACCATTGAGAACAGCCAGGGTGTTAAAATCGCCTGCCTTGAAGAAGTAGCATACAGGATGGGATATATAAACAGACAGAATTTAATTTCAATTGGCAATAAATATCCTAAAAATCCTTATTATCAATACATTGCAAGTATTAATGATTAGTAATTTCTATCAGATTTTTTAAACGAAAATAACCTGATATACTTGTAATCCCCGCAAAAATAAAGTTTATACCTATCAACATACCTATAAACCACAGCGAATTATACGGCAGCCCCACTATAATAATAATTGCAAGCAGCAGCTGAATAATTCCCGTAAATAAAGATATCAGGAAAACTTTTCCAAACCCTTTGTTTGAAACGGCAACGGAAAACGAATTTACACTTTCAATAATAAAATACAGTACTGCAGCCAATGTTAAAATAAGAATATTAAACAACGGATGATATATCAGATACAATCCTATAACAGCAAGAAACGCTCCCGACATTACCGACAGAAAGGGAGACGTTATTTCCTTTCTCATAACTATTGAATTAATAAATCTGTAAAGTCCTATAAATAATAAACCTACACTCAATATAAAAGCCAATAAAACAGCAGCTGTCTGTGATAAATAAACTGTTAAAATCCCAGCTATTATAAGAAAAATTCCTTCAGATAAAAGAAATTCCCCGCTTCGTCTAATAATATTTTCCATAAAATCTCCTTTATACCAATCCGGTTTTTTAATTATGAAATACTCATTAGTTCAAAACATCAACATATTATATTAACCGAACTATATAATGTTTTTTTCCGGTAAATACGTTATGTTCAAAAAAAAGGAGGAACAAACCATGAGAAATAAAAAAAAATCATTATTAAATTTATTAAAAAATAAGTGTACAAAAAAAGTAAGAATATGCACGTCTAAATTCTGCGCTGTAGGATGTTTGGCAGAAAATTATGATGATGAAGATATAGTATGTCTGGAAAATGTTGACATGTTATTCACAGATGGATGCAGAGAAACGGAACACCGTGAAAGTGTATGTATTTGCGACGATCATATTATAGCATTTGAAGCAATATCCGACTAAAAAAAAAATACCGGCAATCCGGTATCAAAGTCATCACTGAACAACAAATTTTTTCATATATTAACAACTATTCTACAAATTCGCTCTTAATATCGGGCTGTTCATTAAAATTAAATATAAAGTGAGAATATCTTTCCATTCTCAATTTAAACCAGCCTAACATTGTATCAGAGCCATAAATCCTAATTGTACGCATTCTGTCAAAATTCTTACTGCTGCGATTGTAGGTTTCATCAATATAAGTCTGACATTTACAATTCAGTTCTTCGACTAAATCATAAAGAGTTTTAAGCCAAGCAGCCTGCACATGCAAATCATTAACTTTATACTCTAAAATCATACTTTTCCTAACTTTTATTGTAGAGAACACTTTATATACATATATTATTGCCGTTATTCTTCGACAACAAAATGGCTTTATATTTAAAGATGCCATCGAAAAATTTCCGAAGGACCATCTCGCATAACTATTATTTATATACCAGTTTAAATAAATTTCTAAACATAATTTTTTTATTATATTCATTTTTTTAATTTATTTATTTTTTTTTGAATCGTCAAAAGCCTTCTTGTATTTAAAGAAATCCGCTATATATATTATGGATATATGTAAAGTAATATTACAATACCCGCAAAGAATTGCACAAGCTAATAAAATAAATTGTAATATTTTATCTCTTATATGTACCTCATGCTCTTTTTTTATAGTAGAATAGAATTGTAACATTTATTTAACAAATGAAAAAAGTAATAACAATTTTTATTTTTTACGATTGTTATATCGGCAGAAGAATATAAATTAGGAGTATAAAAATGATACAACCTGTACAAAACACAAAACCATACAGTCCGGTAAAAAGAGCAGTTAAAACCGCAGCAGTTGCGGCTGCCGGTGTCGGCACAGTTTTATATATGGCTAAAACCGGTAAGCTTAACCCTAAAGAAGGCGGCAATAAGATTGTTGAAGGTATAAAAGCCGGATTAAAAAAACCTGCAGACAAAGTTTTAGCAAAAGCTGCACCTTATGCGGAAAAAGTAAGAAACAGTGAAATTATTAGTAAAATTCAATCATCAAAGGCTTATACAAATATAAAAACAACAGCCCTTGATATTAAAGGAAGAATTACGGGTTATGCTGAAACATTAAAAGACTTTGTTGAAAGTAAATTTAATCCTCAAAAGCTTCAGTAATGCATATACAGGTTGTTTAAAATAATAAAATAAGGAGCAGAAATACCTGCTTCTTATTTTATTTAGCAATAAACGCCAAAAGAACCCAATATTTTAATAAAATCAACATATCCTTTCAATTCATCAAGAGCAGTTTTATTCTTAAGTTCATCCTCCAAACCGTCAAACTCCATAAAAAATAAATATTCCCCAAGTTTTTTCTTTGAAGGACGCGAATCAATATACGACAGATTAATATTATGTTTTGCAAATATTTTTAAAACATCACACAATGCACCCGAATGATTTTTTGTTGATAATATTATACCGGTTTTTCCGTTTTGTTTTTCTCCGAGTTTTTTACGCCCCAAAATATAAAACCTTGTTTCATTATCTTTTTCATCATTCAAATCGCAATCCAAAATATTTAAACCAAATAATTTCGCACAAGCTTTATTAGCAATAGCTGCCGTTGTTTCATCATCGGATAATGCTATTTTCTGAGCGGCATAGCTTGTAGATGAAACATCTTTAATCTCCGTTTCAGAAAAATTTTCATATAAATATCTGCTGCATTGAGCCAGTGCCTGAGGATGGGAAATAATTTTTTTTATTTTTGACTTATATTTTGATTTTGAAAGGAGTACATGCCTTATAGGCAAACTTATTTCTCCCTGAATACGAATTGTATTATCCGAAATTTTTAAAAAGTTATCAATTGTTTCCCTGACAATTCCTTCTATAGAATTTTCAATCGGCAAAACACAATAAGATGAAACATCTTTCTCCAAACAATCCAAAACTGATTTAATAGTTTTCTGAGGAATTTTATTTATTGCATTTATTTTACAAAGTTTGACAGCTTTTAGCATTGCGCTTTGAGCATTGGAGCCGTCAGGTCCGAGATAATATATATTTTCTACACTAATCTGTGTCATTTGCTAAACCTTTATTTATTATATAAAATTATTTTACACAAAAAACTATAAAAGGATTAAATGATGTCGGAAATTAAATTCGGAACGGACGGTTGGAGAGCAATAACAGATAAAGATTTTAACTATAATAATATAAATAAAGTTATTAACGGCATATCCGAATATATATTTAAAGAATCGGGATACAATAAAAAAATATTAATAGGCTATGATACAAGAAATAAATCGGACGATTTTGCTTTTTATATTGCAGAAAAATTTTCGGATTACGGCTTTGAAACCGAAATAAGTTCTAAATTTATTGCAACTCCCGTACTTGCATATGCAGCTTTAACTAAAAATGCATATGCCGTTATGCTGACTGCTTCTCATAATCCTCCAGAATATCTCGGAATTAAATTTATACCTCCATACGGGGGACCCGCTGAAGACTATATGACAAATGAAATCATAAGAAATCTGGAAAATATCTTTATTCCCAAAAGAGAAAAAAGAGTATATAAGAAAGTATCATTTGAAGAAGAATATATTAAACAAACGGAAAAACTTATAGATTTTAATGCAATCAAAAAATCAGATTTAACTGTTAACTATGACGGACATCACGGTGCAGGTGCAAATATTTTTAAATACATTCTTGATAAATATAAAATTCCGAATAATATGATAAATATAAAAAGAGATATTAATTTCGGCGGTCACATGCCCGATCCCAAAGAGCAATATCTTCCCGACTTAAAAGCTCTATGCAAAAAAAATGGATTTATAGGGCTTAGCAATGACGGCGACGGGGACCGATTCGGAGTTTTTGACGAAAAAGGTACATTTATAAGTCCTAATGATATTATAGCAATGCTTCTTAAACACCTATGCATAAACAAAAAATATACAGGAAAACTTGCAAAAACTGTCGGAGCAAGTTCTATGCTTGATAATTACGCATTAAAGAACGGAATTAAAGTTGTTGAAACTCCCGTCGGGTTTAAATGGCTCGGAGAGGTTATGAGAAAAGACAATATTATAATTGCAGGCGAAGAATCAGGCGGTTTAAGTATAAAAGGTCATATTCCCGAGAAAGACGGAATTCTTGCAAATCTTTTAATTATGGAGATGCTTGCATACTCCGGAAAGAAATTATTTGAAATACATCAAGAATTTTTAGAAGAATTAAACCGATCTTTTTTCAATAAAAGAATTGATTTAAAGTTAAGCTCAAATCTTGAACAGGAAAATATAATTAATAAGTTTAAATCTTTAAAAAAAATAGACAAATACAAAATAATAAAAACATCTCAACTTGACGGACTTAAACTATATTTAGACGACGGAAGCTGGGTTTTAGTGCGCAAAAGCGGCACCGAACCGCTTTTGCGCATATATTTTGAAACCGACAAGGAGGAAAAATCAGATTATTTTGCAAATATAATTAAACAATTGTGTTAAACAAAAATAAATCGTTGTAGTTGATTTGAACAAGTTTCTTATCAAAGAAAAAATTTTCATTTACTGTTTTTTCAAAATAATTATTAATATTCGCAACTGTTTTTATATTTTGCTTTATCTGCATATCTTCAAGCATATTTATCGAACATGCAAAACCCGTAATACATTCTGCCAAGACCTGTATTGAACCAAACACAAAACCAAACAGTACAATTAAAATAATTTTTAGATTTTTTTTCATAATTCCACTCCTTCACAATAGAATAATAGCCGCCTTTCTATATTGTGACGGATAATGTAAAGATTTACATTCCACTTTATAATTAAATATTTAATTGTCTGATAGTTTAATGTAAAATAACCATACAATTACAAAAGCTTAAACATTTTCAAATCAATGGCAAAAAATTTTTTTTCGGAGTCTTTTTCTGATTATGAATTTTCTGTTAGATAAAGAAATAGCACAAAATGATAAAATCTTAAAACCTGATTTTTCCACCAGATCCGGAAGAGAATTTCTGGCTGTTTATCTTCATTCAAAGTTTAACAAGATATTAAATTATGACAGAAAAAGCGATAATCCTATTTTTAAAAGAATAAGTCCCGATTTTTTACCCAAATTTACAAAAAGATTAATTAACAATCCCGAAAAGCGTTTTCTTATAGGCATAAGCGGAGAATCAGCCAGCGGTAAAACTACAATATGCAACACAATAAAAAATGTCACCGAAAAACTTAATATGCCGGTTGAAATATTAAGTGCTGATAATTATTTCAAAGACATTTCCGCTCTTATTAAAAAGTACGGTTCTTTTGATAATTTGCTTGAATCCGGTTATGATGTGGACTCTCCAGATAATTTCAATATGGAACAGCTTTTTTATGACTTAGATGCACTCTCAAAAGGGCATGACGTAAAAATTCCCGAATATCTTGTAAACGGAACAGGCATAGTTGTTCCAAATGCAATTCCAAAAAAAGCTAATAAAATAATAGTTGTAGAGGGCATGGCAACTATGTACGATAAAGTCGCAGATTTATTTGATATAAAATTATATGTTGACATAGCTCCCGATATTCAAGAAAAATGGTTTTTATACAGAGCACAGACATCAAGAAACCAGAATGAAGAAAATGCCAGAAAACAATTAGATTATGTAAGACAGGCATCTAAAAAATATATTCTTCCTAAAAAAGATAAATCGGATATTATAATAAACGGTGCATCCTCATTAGAATATTTTACCCAGATTATTAACTATATATACAGAATAACAAATAATTTTTCTACCCCGTAATAAATTTAAAAAACAGAAAGCAATAAACAAAGCCCTTATATAACTATAAGGACTCTTTTATATTATATAAAAAGAAGAATTAGTTTACAGCTTTAGGCTGTTTGGCTGATTTTATTTTATCTGCCGCAACACTTAATACAGTATTAACTAAAGCACCGACACCGCTTATAGCTGCAAGCCCTGCCGCATAACAAAGGGCATATTTACCTTTACCGCCATATTCTTTAACTACATTTATCATTGCATTCGGATTTGTTACCCATGATACTGCAGTAGAAGCGCTTAAAACACCTGCCGTCAACATTGCACCTGTTTTTGCTGCTTTTGCCTTACTGTTTTTCTTAACAGGAGCCCGAACCCCTATTGAATTAACTTGCATAATATTTCCTTTTCTATTCAATAAAAATAAAATTTGTAAAAAATTAATTTGTTACAGTTAAAAAATTTTCTTTACAATTTTTTATAATTATTTTCTACAATATAATTAAGAATTTTCTCCGGCGATTCTTTTTCTATGTCAAACCAGTGTATTTCTTTATTTGCTTTAAACCAGCTAATCTGCCTTTTTGCATACCGTCTTGTATTTTGTTTTAGAAGTTCTGCGGCTAAATCAAAAGTTATTTCACCGTTAAGATATGGAAATATCTCCTGATAGCCTATTGTACTCATTAATATTTTATTTTTGCCGTATTTATTAAAAAGATTTTCTGCTTCTTTTATAAGTCCTTTTTCAAACATTATTTCCACACGTTTATTTATTCTGTCATACAAAAAATCTCTGTTACCGGAATTTAAACCAAACCATAGTGTATGATATTTTGATTCTTTTTTCTTTTGAGCTTTACTCATAGGAATACCGAGTATTTTACATACTTCAAGTGCCCTTATTATCTTAACTTTATTGTTAAAATGAATTTTTTGAGCTATATCATAATCAACTTTGAGAAGCATATTATAAAGTTCCGGGCTTGTCTTCTGTTCCAGCTCTTTTCTTAAGTTTTTATCAGGAGCAACTCTCGGAAGTTCAAAGTCCTGCAGCAAGATTCTGAAATATAGCCCCGTTCCGCCTGCTAAAACAGGGACTTTCCCTCTTTCAATAATATCATTAATTATGATTGAAGCGGAATCACAAAAATCCGCAGCCGTAAATTCCTTTGTCACATCTACTACATCCAGTAAATGATGAGGTATTCCTTCACGTTCTTCAACTTCCGGTTTAGCACTTCCGATATCCAGCTCTTTATATATCTGTCTTGAATCAACGGAAATTATTTCACCGTCCAACGCTTTTGCGATTTCAACCGCAAGTTTTGTCTTACCCGATGAACTCGGTCCCGTTATTGCTATTACTTTTTGTTTTGTCATTATAAAAACAGAATACCAGAAGTATGTAGTAATTCAAATATATTGTAAAAAGTATAATTAATATAACAAAAGAAAATGAATTAGCCCCCATAACTAAAGATAAAAGATTTAATACCAAATATAAAAAGAACATTAAAAATATAATTAAAACACAATTAATTAAATTTTTTACACTAAAAACTATAGTTTCAGTAAATGATTTTAATAAATCAAATTCTTTAATAAATATTACCGCAAAATATAATATTCCCATAAAATTCATAACGGATAACACAAAATTAAAAACTAAAACCCAGACCGAAAAAATAATCTTTTGCTGCGCTGATATATTATTTAGAATATTAACAATTTCCGTCTGTGTCGAAGCTTGTATAATTTTTTGAAATTCATATATAATCTCGGGTTTTCCAAAAAATTCGAAACAAATTCTTCCCGTTATAAATATAACCATTAAATATATAGCGGCATATAGAATACAGGCAGCAAGAGTTTTAATAAAATTTGCCCCGACCCCTTCAAAAAACATCCTGAAATTTTTTACCGCTTTTTCTGTTATTTTTTCCTGCGAGTCCTCAGGATTATAATTCATAATACCCAGCTTATTAATAAAAAGCCATCCCGCAATAAATGCAACCGTAAGAAGAATCATTGATAAAAGCAAAACAATTTTGGGGAACATAAATATTCTCTTACCTACAAGAAAAGACAATGCCGTCATTTGAAGCAAAAGATATAATAATAATGGCTGTATAAAAATCAGATTGTTTTTTAAAATATAAAAAGGTTTCTTTAACATATTTTGCATTTAGAAATTATACCATATTTTATAAATATGTACCTCGTCATACTTTTGAATATTCCAGATAAAATTCTTCAAATCTGTCCTGCAATATGCTTTCTCTCATATCATGTATAAACTTTAGCAAGAACCTTGTATTATGGATAGAAAGAAGAATTTGTGCATTTGCCTCACCCATCCTGTATAAATGTCTTATATATGCTCTGGAGTGTGTCTTACAGGTATAACAGTCGCAGTTTTCGTCTAACGGTAAAGCGTCCTTCTCGAATTGTTTATTTTTAATATTTTTTTTCCCCTGATAAGTAAAAAAAGAGCCATGCCGTGCATTTCTTGTCGGAAGAACACAGTCAAACATATCAACACCACTTTTTACACCTTCCAAAAGATCAATTGGGGTTCCCACGCCCATTAAATATCTGGGTTTATTATGCGGTAATAAAGGAGCCGTATATTCAACAAGATGATGTTTTAAGTCATTAGGCTCTCCTACGCTCACTCCGCCGATTGCATAACCTGAAGCATCATATGATGATATTACATTCGCGCTTTCTTTTCTTAAATCATCAAAAAATGCACCTTGAACAATCGGAAAAAGCGCCTGGTCTTCTCTTGTATGGGCTTTGAAACATCTTTCCAGCCATCTGTGAGTTCTTTCCATTGCTTTTACTGCTGCATCATAATCACAAGGATATGGTGCACACTGATCAAAAGCCATTGCAATATCCGGTCCCAAATCTTGCTGTATTTCCATGGAAATTTCAGGATTAATATAATATTCGTCGCCGGTTTTCGGTTCTTTAAATTTAACTCCGTCCTCCGTTATATTATTCAGATGTGCAAGACTAAATACCTGAAAACCTCCCGAATCCGTCAAAATCGGCTTTTCCCAATTCATCCACTTATGAAGTCCGCCAAACTCTTTTATTAATTTATTACCCGGTCTTAAAAATAAATGAAAAGAATTCGACAGTACTATCTGAGCCTGCGTTTCTTTCAGATGATGCATTGTAAGCATCTTAACGGCTGAATTCGTACCGACAGGCATGAATATCGGGGTTTCTACATCCCCGTGCGGTGTGTGGAATATTCCGGCACGTGCTTTCGTTTTTTTATCTTCTTTTAACAGTTCAAACGAGAAATATTTATTTTTCATCCATTATCATTTCCAACATTGTATTCCAATCAGGACATAATTCCTCTTCTTTAAAGTAAATGGCAATCTCTCTCTCGGCACTTTGAGGACTGTCCGACCCGTGAATAATATTATATTCTTTATTAATTGCATATTCAAAACGGATTGTTCCGGCTTCAGCTTCTTCCGGTTTTGTTGAACCCATCATTCTTCTTGATTCAGCTATAACATTAGAACCCTGTATTACCATAGCAACAATAGGACCTGATGTAATATATTCAATCAGACGGGGATAAAATGGTTTTCCCTTATGTTCTTCATAATGTTTTTCCGCAAGTTCCATTGTCGGCTGTAACAATTTCAAACCTATAATTTTATAGCCTTTTTCTTCAAATCGCGTAATAATCCTGCCGATTAAATTTCTCTTAACTCCATCCGGCTTAATGGCTATAAATGTTCTTTCAGTCATTGCCTATCTCCCTTTTCCCTATTAAAATCAACTAGTATTAGAACATAAATAAAGAATTTTTTCAATTCTAACAGGAAAAAAGATAATTTCACCATCCGGTACAATGAAATAAATATCGTCATTCACAATAAAATATAAAAACTGTTTCTTGTTCTTTTATGTTAATTCATTTATAATTAAGGCTATAAAGTGATTTTTATTGAGTTATGGACAAACAAAAAATAATAAAACTGGTAGACTGTCAAGATTTTAAAACAGCAAAAGAACTAATTTTGCAGGAATCGGATAACATCAAAAATGATACGGAAATGCAAAAACTTCTGGGGTTATGTAATATAAACCTCGGCTGTACTGAAGAGGCATTGGAAAACTTTTCTTTTCTATTAAATAAAAATCCCAATGATGCATTATCACTATATTATCTTGCAGCTATATATATAGAAAAAGAAGACTTTATTCAAGCTGAAACATTACTAAAAAAAGTAATTGATTTAAGACAAGACTACCTTGACGCATATAAAAGTCTTTGTATTGTCTATATAAAACAAAATAAATATACCGATATTATTGAACTTGAAGATAAAATGCTTCAAATCAATGCAAAAGATCCTCAAATATATGATATATTATCATCCGCTTCACTGGATGCCGGCAAATTTGATGCTGCCATTGAATATATGAATAAAGCAGCCGAAATTGTACCTGATAGTCCGAAATATCTTAATAAGCTGGGACTGGCATATTTTTCTCAAGGAAATATTCAAAAGGCATTAGAATATTACAGCAAATCATTATCTATAGATAATCATAATCCTTCAGCTTTATATAACCAGGGACTGGCATATTTTTCACTGGAAGATTTTGAAAAAGCAGCGTCTTTTCTAAAGCAAGCTTATGATACGGACAATAAAATCCAATATCTGACGGCATATGCATTAGCCTGTTTAAAAGCACAACAATATAAAGAGGCAATATCTGCATACAAACTTTTAATCGAAAATTCTCCTGATAAAGAAAATTTTCAATATAATCTTGCCTGTGCTTATGACGGCAATAATGAACCGGATAAAGCCATTAAAATTATAGAAAAGCTTTTGACATTTAATTTAAATTTGGTACAACTTAAACTTCATTTGGCATCTTTATATTCACGCAAAAAACGAATTCAAGCAGCTAAAATTTTATATGCCGACTTAATATCTTCGGGTATTACAAATATTAATGTCTTATATGAATATGCTGTTTTATGTGCCAAAACAAATGATACTGATAAATCAGAGGAAATTTTAAAAAAAATCATATCAATGGACCCGTCTTTTTTCCTTGCTTATAAAGATCTTGCTATTATTTATCTTTCCCGCAGATTTTTTGACCAATCTCTGGATTACTTTAAAAAAGCCTATAAGCTTGCTCCCGATAACAAATATGTAATCTTTGAATTTGCCAATTATTTTCATTTGATGGCTGATTTTGAGCAGGCAAAAAAGATGTATGCAAAACTATTAAAACAAGAAGATATTCCGGATTATATGCTTATTAATATCTCAGTAAACTATATATCAATGAATATGATGAACAAAGCCAAAGAGATTTTGCTGAAATTAATAAAACAAGAACCGCAAAATATCCAGGTTTTATTTCATCTGGCACAAGTATACTACAGCGAAAAAAATTATGAAAACGCAAGACAGCTTTTAGAAGATGCATATGCAATAGCCGCCAATACGGAAATAGCAAATCTGCTTGCTAAAGTATATATGAATCAGCACGAATATAACTCCGCTTATGCTCTTTTAAGCTTAATAAATCTTGCAATGCCCAATAATATTGCTATACTTTATGACATGGCATACTGTAGTTACCTGCAGAAAAACTATCAACAGGCAAAAGAAAATATTGACTTAATATTAAAAATACTGCCGGAACACGAAGAAGCCAAACAATTACTTAATAAAATAGAAGAAGAGGAACTAAAATGAAAAGAAAAAATTTCCTTATTGAAATGTTTAAATTTTTATGGGGCAAAAAAGCATACTGGATAGTTCCCGTTATTTTATTTTTAATTTTATTAATATTTCTTATTGCAGTAGGAACATCTCCCGTTTCTCCGTTCATATATACAATAATTTAGGGTTCAAAAATGAAAATAAACGAACATACAAAATTTGCCATAACTCTCGGTTTACTGCCGTGGATACCTTCATTTATTTTGTATAAACATCTTTATGCAAAAGCTGCAATTATTATTCTTGCCGTATTCTTGTTATTGTCTCTGTGCTGTTTTATATCAAAGAGCTTTGCACAAGAATTTAAAGAGAAACTTTCCGTAATCGGCGGTTTTCTTGGTAAATATACAGCAATTATAATCCTTGCCATAGGTTATATTATAGCGGTTATTCCTACAGGGATATTAATGAAGGCGGTAAAACGCGACAGATTAAGACTAAAAAAGCCCAATACGGCAACATATTGGATTGATTGCAACAATACAAATACAGATTATGAATATCAATTTTAGGTGAAAATGACATATTTATTAGGAATAAGTGCATATTACCATGACAGTGCGGCAGCACTGATAAAAGACGGTATTATAATAGCAGCAGCACAAGAAGAAAGATTTACGAGAATAAAGCAGGACAGCGAATTTCCGATTAATGCCGTTAACTACTGTTTAAAAGAAGCCGATATTGGTCCGGAACAGCTTGACGGTGTTGTATATTATGAAAAACCCTTCATAAAATTTGAAAGAATTCTTGAAACAACCATGGCATACGCTCCGTTTAGTATGCGAAGTTTTGTTAATGCTATGCCTGTATGGCTGAATACAAAGCTCTTTATTCCTTCAAAAATAGATAAATATTTTGAAAAGCGATTGTTATGTCCTATTTATTTTACTTCGCACCATGAATCACACTGCGCAAGCGCATTTTACCCTTCACCGTTTGAAGAAGCAGCTATACTTTGTCTGGACGGAGTGGGGGAATGGGATACAACTACATGGGCTACAGGAAAAGGAAACAAAATAGAAATTAAACAAAAAATAGAATTTCCGCACTCTCTGGGACTTTTTTACAGTGCTTTTACAGGATTTTTGGGATTTAAAGTAAATTCCGGCGAGTATAAAGTAATGGGGCTTGCACCATATGGGGAAGCGATTTATAAGGATTTAATTCTCGAAAAACTGATTGATGTAAAGGACGACGGTTCTTTCTGGCTTAATCAGGAATATTTCGGATATTGCACAACCGATTATATGTTTAATAAAAAATTTGAAGATTTATTTAAAAGACCGCCGAGAAAGCCGGAAACACCACTAACCCAAAATGATATGGATATAGCTGCAAGTCTGCAGGAGGTAACGGAAGAAATAATTCTTAAACTTGCAAATTATGTATATAAGCAGACAGGAATGAAAAATTTATGCTTAGCCGGCGGTTGTGCATTAAACTGTGTCTCTAACGGGAATATATTGAAAAACGGAAAGTTTGAAAATATTTGGATACAGCCTGCAGCAGGAGATGCAGGCGGCGCATTGGGAGCAGCTCTCGCTGTTTATTATATGGGTTTAAAGAATGAAAGAATTGTAAGTTCTGATGATTCTCAATTAGGAAGTCTTTTGGGTCCCAAATACAGCAATGAAGAAATACTTGAAACATTAGATAAATATGAAGCAAAATATACAAAGTATAATACCGAAGAAGAAGTTACGAAAATTATTGCAAAATATATTTCGGAGGGGAAAAGCATCGGTCATTTTGCAGGCAGAATGGAATACGGTCCCAGAGCTTTAGGCAACAGAAGCATTCTTGCAGATCCCAGAAACAGAGAGATGCAGAAAAATTTGAACCTCGCTATAAAAAAACGAGAATCGTTCAGACCTTTTGCGCCAAGCTGCCTCGAAGAAGATGCAGAAAAATTTTTTGATATAAAAAAAGGCAAAAAGTCGCCTTATATGCTTTTAACTCAGCCGATTTCGGATAAAATCAAAACAGAATTGACTGAAGAAGAAAAAAATTATAAAGGAATAGATAAATTAAAAGCATATCGCTCAACACTTCCTGCAATAACTCATGTAAATTATTCGGCAAGAATACAGACTGTTTCAAAAAAAATAAACCCCAGATATTGGAATATAATTAATGAATTTAAAAAACTGACAGATTGCAGCGTTGTCGTAAATACTTCTTTTAATATAAGAGGAGAACCCATTGTAAATACTCCAGAAAATGCATATAAATGCTTTATGTTCACCGATTTAGATGTTCTTGTTCTTGAAAATTTTGTACTTTTAAAAGAAGATCAAAAAGAAATTGAAGGTATAGAACAATATCAAAACCAATTTAGACTTGATTAAAAGATATTTTCAAAATGTATACAAATCATTGTTAAAACACTTAAAATCTTTTACAATATATCTATATAAGAGATTTTGGGATTATTATGCAGGATAAAAATTTTATATTAATAGACGGACATGCATTAGCTTACAGATATTTTTTTGCACTTGAAAGAACCGGGTTAAAAACATCGGATAATCAGCCGACATGGGCAGTATTCGGCTTCTTTAAAGCGTTGTTTGACCTGCTGCAAAATAATACGATAAAGCCTGATGCAATAGCAGTTGCATTTGATGTTTCAAGACACACATACAGAACGGAAATGTACGCTGATTATAAAGCTACAAGAGAAACTATGCCCGATACTTTAAGAAGCCAGCTTCAGCTTATAATTGAAGGATTAAATGCACTAAATATCCCCATTTATACGAAAGAGAACTATGAAGCTGATGATGTTATCGGAACAATTGCCTCAAAAGCAAAGCAGAAAAACCACAAAACATATATTCTTACAGGCGACAGGGACTCTTTCCAGCTTGTGGACAGAGAAGGATTCATTAAAGTAATAGTTCCTTCAAAGGGTGAACTTGTAGAATATGATTGGTATAAAGTATTTGATAAAATGGGAGTTTATCCCTATCAAATTACTGATTATAAAGGTCTAAGCGGGGATAGTTCCGATAATATCCCCGGAATAAAGGGCATAGGGGAGAAAACTGCCTGCAAACTTTTAAATCGTTTTGATAAGCTTGAAATGATTTATGAAAATCTTGACAATATAACGGAAAAAGCTCTGCATAAAAAACTTGTTGAAGGCAAAGACATCGCATTTTTAAGCAAAGAACTGGCAACCATACAAAAAAATCTTGATATAAATTATGATTTTGACTGTGCAAAACTTGAAATGCCCGATGTTGAAGCAGTTATTGAATTTTTCAAAAAAAATCAGTTTTATAATTTCTTAAAAAATTCCGATAATATTCTTAAGCCTTTCAAAATTGCATCACTTGAAGCAAAAATTGCTCCCGGCTGCGAAGAAACGGCAAAAGAAGAAACAATTACTTCTCAAAAACAAGCACAATTACAATTAGGGTTCGGCATAGGAGAAATGCTTGTAAGTTCCTCTCATAAAGAATATAACCATGAAAAAAATATTGTAGATACCGAAGAAAAACTTATTTCACTTATAAATGAATTAAATAAACAGACTTTATTTTCAATAGATGTCGAAACAACGGGGATTAACCCTTTGGAATGCGATTTGGTCGGCATTTCAATCTCTTATTGTGCACAGATACAAGCTAAGAATAACAGAGTTAAAATAAATACGGCAGAAGATGATCTTGTTAAATCCTATTATATTCCTGTTTTTCATCACGTAGGCAGACAACTTGATTTAGAATTCACAGCAGAAAAACTTGCGCCTGTTCTTGCAAATGAGAATATTGCAAAGACCTTGCAAAACGCAAAATTTGACTATCACGTATTAAAACATCATAAAATGCTGTTAAAAAATATTATATTTGACACTATGCTTGCAAGCTATATAAAAGATTCATCAAGAAAACACGGACTTAAACAACAGGCGAGCGATTATCTTAATTATATGATGATAGAATATGAACAATTATTAAAAAACAGCTCTTCTTCACTCACCATTGAAACAGTGAGTATTGAAGATGCTGCGTCATATGCTTGCGATGATTCTTTTGCAACTTTACTTTTAACAAAATACTGGCAGGAAAATCTTGATGATAAGGAACTTAATTTATTATATACCATAGAAGTTCCTTTATGCCTTGTCCTTGCGCAAATGGAAGAAAACGGCACTTGTATTGATATAGAATATCTTAAAATTATTGATAAAGAAATTCAGGAAAAACTGGATATTATTGAAAATAAAATATATGAAGAAGCAGGCGAAAAATTTAATATTAACTCGCCAAAACAGGTAGGTGAAATTCTTTTCGGCAAATTAAACTTAAAAGCAAAAGGAATGAAATCAAAAACCGGATTTTCAACAAGCGCGAAAGTTCTTGAAAATCTTGCGGAAGAAAACCAAATAGCAAAAGATATTTTGGAACAGAGGCATCTTGCAAAGCTTAAAAGTACCTATGTTGAAACCTTGCCCGAATTAATCAGCCCCTATGACAGGAGAATACATACAAGCTTTAACCAAACAATCACCTCAACCGGAAGATTGTCATCATCAAATCCTAACTTGCAAAATATTCCCATAAGAACAGCTCTGGGAAACAGAATAAGAGGTGCATTTACGGCACAAGATAAAGATAATTTTATTATATCGGCAGACTACTCACAGATTGAATTAAGACTGCTTGCTCATATATCAAGAGATGATAACTTAATTGAAGCATTCTGCAATGATGAAGATATACACACCGCTACTGCAAGCAAAGTTTTTGGAGTACCTGCGGAAGAAATCACAAAAGAAATGCGTTCGCACGCAAAAGCGGTAAACTTTGGAATTGTATACGGACAATCAAGATACGGGCTAGCATCAAGCCTTGGGATTTCTCCATTTGAAGCGCAGGATTTTATAGACAGATATTTCAGAACGTATCCCGGTGTAAAAAACTATATGGATGAAACTATAAAATTTGCTTACGCTCACGGTTACGTGGAAACTTTGTACGGCAGAAAACGCTATTTAAGTTCCGGGCTGCTAAGTACAAACGCAAAAATACAAGAGGCTGCCCAGCGTGCCGCAATAAACGCCCCAATCCAAGGAACGGCAGCCGATGTTATAAAACTTGCCATGATAAGACTTCAAAATGACTTTATAAAAAATAACATTAAATCAAAAATAATCATACAAGTGCATGATGAACTTGTAATAGAAACGGTAAATACTGAAGTAGAAGAAGTAAAAGAATTAACGCAAAAAGCAATGGAACTGGAACAGCCATTTCTTGTCCCGCTAAAAATAGACATGTATACGGGTAAATCCTGGATGGAGATTTAATGAGGAAATATATTGTATCTTTGTTATTAACATTATTAATATTTATTATGCCGCAAATCGTTCAGGCAAATAATAATACGCCTGTAAATACTGCTGTTAGAACACTTCCGGATACAGGAGAATTTGCAAAATCATACAAAACATCTTCCGAAAATTTATTGTACCTGCTTTTATCAGCAATAAATGAACATAATTATTCCATTGAAGAAATTCAGTTTAAAACGGGAAGCGTTTTATTTAAAGCTTATACAAAAGAGTTTATTGCTTCTGTTTCTGCTAAAGACGGCTATAATTCTTTCATAAAAATTATTCCGGCAGATAATAATTATAATTTTTCACCTTCATTAATACAAAAACTTCATACTTACATAGAAAATAATAATTCTATTTCTTTCCAGAAAATATTATAAGTTTTGTTAAGCCTTTATTTGTACTTTGTAAGTCCACTATATATAAAATCTTTTATATATAAAAGGGGGGTAGCTATATCAAAACCACAGGTACAAATAATATACAAAATATTCAATCCATTGATAAGAAAGAAGTTAAGAATAAGAAAAATAAAGGTACCATCAAAGCCATTGCTGCTGGTGGTATTGCTTCAGCAGCTTTGACACCAATAATAGCTCTTGCGTTAAAGGGAATGCAAAATGTTCCCAAATCATTATCAAAAGAGCAAATTTCAATGATTAATGAAGCTGCGGATAAAATTATAGAGACATTAGGTCTTGCAGCAAAAGGTGTAAAAATAGATAATGTATCCAGCAGAGTACCAAATATTTCAATATTTCCTGACTCAATATATGCCAGGATAAATCCATATTTTGCTATAGCTGAAGGTCAAAACGCCGCTTTCTTAAGCAAAGATATAACCGGGGAAATTATACATAAGAAAAATACAATTCTTGTTAATAAAGAAAAACTTCCAACTGCAATTTTTCATGAAATAGGTCATGCTTTTAATAAAAACAGCTCAAAGATATGGAGTGCCGTACAAAAAATGAGAATTCCGGCAATGATAATCGCTACAGGGCTTATGTTATTTTCGGCATTTACAAAAAAATCTGAAAACAAAGATGGGCAAGAACTTACAAAAGCACAAAAAGCAAAGAATTTTGTAAGAAATAATTCAGGTATTCTTTCATTTGCAGCAATGCTGCCTGTTGTAGGAGAAGAAATAATGGCTTCCTTAAGAGGCTGCAAATTTGCGAATGCAAATCTTCCGAAAGAATTGGCTAAAAAAGTAACAGCAACTAACATATACGGAACAATTACATATCTGTTGGGAGCTGTCGGAGCAAGCATTGCTATGCATTTAGCCGTAAAAGTAAAAGACAATATTGTTGATAAAACAAATAAAGAATAAAAAGAGTCCTGATTAGGACTCTTTTTATTGAGTATCTCCGATTTTATGAACCCTTATTGTATTTATCTTACCTGTTATAAGTTTAGGTACCGAGTTTACAATAATTATATTATCTCCGTTTTTAAACCAGGTACGGTTTATAAGAAGATTATCTATTTTCTTGAATAATGCTTCATCTAAAATACTGTTACATTCTTTATCAACATATGTATAAATATCCCAGAAAAGGCTCAATCTTCTTGCCGTAGCCTTTGAATTTGTTACTACAATTATAGGCACCGACGGTTTTAATTTTGAAATCATCGGAGGTGTATATCCCCATTCCGAAAATATTAAAATCCCTTTCGCTTTAAGTTTCTTAGACAGATTAACAGCACTATTGGCTATTGCCTGAGCAACAGGATCAAGCTCTGATATAAGGTCAACATCATAATCCGTTTTTAAAAACGGGCTTTTTTCTACCGCTCGTGAAATTGTTGCCATCATCTCTACTGCCTCAATCGGGTATTCACCCGCAGCGGTTTCTCCTGAAAGCATAATTGCGTCAGTACCGTCATATATAGCATTAGCTACATCGCTTGCCTCTGCCCTTGTCGGAATTGGCTCTTCCATCATTGATTCAAGCATTTGAGTCGCTACAATACATGGTTTTTTATGTTCATTGGTAAGTTGAATAATTCTCTTTTGTGCAATAGGAACTTCCTGAGGCGACATCTCTATACCCAAATCACCTCTTGCCACCATAATACCATCTGCAGCCATTACTATTTCTTCAAGGTTTTCTACTGCCTGCGGTTTCTCTATCTTTGCAATAATAGGAATTTCCTTGTCTCCGTATGCTTTTGTATAATATTTTGCGCATTTAACATCTTCCGCCGTTCTGACAAATGACAGAGCAAGATAATCGGCATTTTGCTCAATTGCAAATTTAATAAATTCTTTGTCTCTCGGTGTTACTGCTTCCAGGCTTGATTGAGCCCCCGGAAGATTTATACCTTTTCTTGGTTTTATAAGACTTCCGTGTTCAACAACAGTATATACTTTTGAATCTTTTACTTTTGTAACTCTTAAGCCTATACGTCCGTCATCCATCAGAATTTTTTCGCCTATTGATACATCATTTGCTATTCCCTCATAATCTACGGGAATTATTCCGTCAACTTGATCTTTTCTGTGTTCAAGAACAATCTCTTGGCCTTTTTCTATTTTTACCGGTTCATTCAGAATTCCGACTCTTATTTTCGGACCCTGCAAGTCAATTAAAACAGGCAGATTTTTATTCATCTCTTTTTCAATATTTCTTATCATTTCTATTTTTTCTGCATGTTCTTTCTTTTCTCCGTGCGAGGTATTAATTCTAAATACAGTAACACCGGACTCTACAAGTTTTTTAATCGTTTCATAATCACTTGTTGACGGTCCTAATGTTGCTATAATTTTTGTTTTCGTTCTTTTTATTTTCTTTTTTCCGTTTTCAGTTTCTTCCATATTATTTTCTCTTTCCGTTTATTGCTGTTTCGGCAGATGTATTGCCTTCTTATCAAGTGCATGTATACTTTCAGATATCCCTTCCGAATAGGTAGGATGTGCAAATATTACATTATTTAATTCTTTAGGAGATATTTTATTGTTCATTGCGATAGCAAGCTGTTCTGCCATTGCACTTGCTTCCTCGGATATTATATGAGCGCCTAATATCTCATTTCCCGATGCAAGAATTTTTATAAATCCCTCTGTATTTCCGTCTGCATACGCCTTACCTAACGCAGAAACAGGGAATACGGATTTTTTGTATTCAATTTTTCCCTGGATTAATTCTTGTTCCGTTTTTCCTATTGAAGCGATTTCTGGTATTCCGTATATAACCGAAGGAACCAGATTTTTGTTAAACTCACGGCATTTTCCGGCAACAATATACTCAATAACATTTTCTGCCTGTTTCATAGCACTGTGTGCAAGCATAGATTGTCCGTTAACATCACCTATAGCAAATATATTTTCTATATTTGTCTTAAAACTGCAATTAACATTAATATATCTTTTTATTTCAAGTTTCTCTGAAAAATTGCCAAAATTTATTTCGGGTAATCTTCCCGCACCAAGCAATATACAATCAACCTCAAGAATCTTTCCGTCTGATAAAGTTACTGATTTATTATCTATTTTTTTTATTGTCGTTGAAGTATAAAAATCAATTCTGCTTTTTTTAAACAGTCTGACAATTCTTTCACTTACTTCAAAATCTGCGTAAGGAATAAGTTTTTCCATCATCTCAGTAATATATACTTTTACTCCGAGACTTGAAAAAATCCTTGCCCACTCTATACCTATTGCACCTGAACCGACTATTAATATTGAAGAAGGTAATTGACTTATATTTAATATATCATCCGATGATAATACAAAGTTTTTATCATAATTACCTTCAAATTTTATTATATTTGGTTTTGAGCCTGATGCTATAATTATATTTCTAACTTCGTATTCTCCCGTTGAAGTCTTTATTATATGCTCGGATTTTATTTCTGCTTTTTCTTCGACTATTGTAATATCATAGCTTTTTAACAAATTTGTGAGAGATTTCCTGATTTTTTCACTGACTATTCTTTGCCTTTCCCATATCTTTTCAAAGCTAAAAGATACATTTTCCGCAGTTATGCCAAACCTTTCCGCATTTTTTAATTCCGTATATAATTTACAGGAATGAAGAACAGCCTTTGTGGGAATACAGCCTCTGTTCAGACAGGTTCCGCCTATCCGGTCTTTTTCAAATAATATTACTTTTAATCCGCATTGACTTGCTCTTATTGCTGCCGCATAACCAGCAGGACCCGCACCTATAATCCCTATATCAAACATACTTTCCTCTCTTGTTTGCATTATAAAATAAACATTTTTTATTTTATACAAAAAATTATCATTTATTTTTTGTATTTTCTATTTTTAAGAAATGTAACAAAAGAACAACCAAAAACTAAAGTAATTTTTTCAATTGCCGATATGTATGTTTGTTAGGATGATAAACCTAACCTGATAAATGTAAAAGATAGTTGTTCTCAAAAAGGATTCCCTGTTATGAAATTTATGAGTAAGATAGTTGTGCTTTTTAGCGCATTAATTTTAATGAGCATTTATAATTTTGCTTTAGCATCTGATTTCAGTGCAAATACAAAGCAGCCTGTATTAATGGAAGCATTAAACAAATTAGAAGCAATGAATAACACAAAAGTTATCAATGTTATAAAAGGGCAAAATTCAACAAATCAACCCATAAAAATAATGTTCAGAAATTTAGCAGTTCTCGGTTACGGTACTTGTGAAGCCGTTACTGCAAAAACAGCCGACGGTAAATTAGTCATATTAATCAGTTCAGACTATAAAAATGCACCGGTTGAAGCAGTTGCTTGTTTAATTGCTCACGAAAGTGTACACCATGAAAATACAAAAACTTATGAAGAAGAAGTAAGAGCTTGGACAACAGAAGTTCAAACATGGGTTTCTTTTACTCAGGTTAATCCTTCTTTAAAAGTAAGCGACTCTAAATTAGTTAAAAGATTAAACTATTTATCAAAATTATATACAAAAGACGGAAACCAAAATACCTCAATAGCAAATTTAATTGCAGCACAACCGGCTTATGCTTCATTAAAAAGATCTTAATTTTTGCTCCTAATTTCATAACTTAATCCTTACAAGCGGATTCAACAAGTAATATCTTGTTGAATCCGTTTATTATAGTTTATACAGTAATAACATATTTTGCATTATTAAGATTTTTATGATATTTTAATGTATTGTATTGTTTTTTCGTATTTGAATTCAGGAGACAAATATGATGAAAATACTTTTATTTATTTATATTTTCCTATTCTTAAGTTTGATAATTAATCAAATGTATATTTATGCAATACTTTCTTTACTGTTAATCCCTATAGCCGTATATATAAAAACCCGCCAAAAAAATATAAAAATTGAGGAATACAAAAGAGAAATTGAAATAAGGGATAATCTTTTAAAATGGGGTATTAAAGTAGATTAATAACAATAATTTTTATCGCTTGATAAACTTCATAACGCAGTTTTTACAATCAAATTTAACAAGATATTCCTTATTGGCAAGTTCATCAATTAAAATAAAAGGCTCTTGATATTTTTTTATCGGAGTTTGTTTGGAGCAAAGATTAAATTGTTTTTTTAAGCAATATTTTGAAATCATTATTTCTTTATTATCCGCATCTTTTTGTGTTTCAAGTGCTTTTTCCTCTATAATGCAGCCTCTTTTTTTATAAAAGATTTCCGCTTTTTCATTATATATATTGGCTCGATAGTCCGGTTTCAAAACAGGATATTCCGTTATTTGTATATTGTTTACCCTATTCTTATAATTATAATTTTTTCTTCTTATATATCTTAATTTTTCCGTTAATATTCTTCTTATATTATTTATTTTTGAAACTTTTATAAACGGAATATTATTTAGTTTTACATCTGTTTTTATTATTTTAAATTCGGTATTGCCTGATTTTGACAACTGTATTATTAATGTTTTAACAGCTTTTTCTTCATCATTAGCTGTTTCAAAGTTCTTATTTATCATATAACATGCGGTGTTATTTTCTTTATCTGTCAGGAAAAAAATATAACTGCCTGCAGTTTCTCTCATTCTTAAAACAGCAGGAATTTTTCGTGTTATATTTGCATTCTCAAGCTTCTTATCAAACAATTTATTATAGTTTCTGTATATTTTTATACCTGTCTTAATTCCTTTTATTGAAGCAGGAAATACAAGATTATCTTCCGTTCTGTTAATATTTGTTCCGATGAGTTCTTTTTCATCATTAAAGAAACAAATTCCGTCGCCATTATTTAAAATATTTGTTTTAAGAGAAAAATAATTTTTTTTAACTTCCTGAACAATACCTATATATTCTCCGATTGAAGAATTATAATTAACAGTTGCAATATCTTTTTTATCACTATCAATATAAAATTTTGTATATCCCCGGTTAAAAGTTTTATATAAATCCGGTTCAAAATCATATTCGGAAAAGCCGGCCGATGAGCGTTTAAATCCGTAATTGTTCAAGATTTTATCAATTGCCTGTCTGTAATAAGCCGTAGTATTTATAACATAGCTTTCATTTTTCAGTCTTCCTTCTATTTTAAAAGATGTAACACCTGATAAAATAAGTTCTTCGAGATAATCTGACAAATTAAGATCCTTTAAACTTAAAATATATTTATCTCTTATAATATATTTTCCGTTAGAATCTTTAAGAGAATACTTTTTTCGGCAGGGCTGAGCACACTCGCCCCTGTTAGCACTTCTTCCTCCGTTTATATAGCTTAAATAACACTGTCCGCTGTATGACATACATAAAGCACCGTGTATAAAACATTCAAGTTCAATATTTGTATTTTTACGTATTTCTTCTATTTCTTTTAAACTTATTTCTCTCGGCAAAATTACCCTGTTAAAACCTGTTTTTTCAAGAAATTGAATTTTTTCAATACTGTTATTATGACATTGCGTACTTGCAATTAGCCTAATCGGAGGCAAATCACACTCTAATATACCCATATCCTGAATAATAATACCGTCAGCCTTAATCTCATAAAACTTATGAATAATTCTTTCCGCATGTTTAATTTCTTCATTATTCAAAATTGTATTAATAGTTATATAAACTTTTACTCCGTATAAGTGTGCAAACTCAATGACATTTATTATATCCTCCATTGAATTTCCTGCTTGAATTCGGGCGCCGTATTTTTTATAACCGATATATACCGCATCAGCACCGGCCTTTATCGCCTGAAATGCAGTATCCTTATTATTCGCCGGAACTAACAGCTCAAAATCCGCCGTTTTCAATTCTGTTTTTAATTCCTTGTCTGATTTCAAGAGCATCTACCCCTAACATACTTAATGCCTTCATTGCTAAAGAATCAGGCTGATTACAAATCGCTATAAGCAAATCATCTGCCGTTGTTCTTGTCTTATGCTGTATTTTCGCTATATTCCATGCATCTTCAAGTATTAATTTTGCTCTTTGACTAAAAGTTATTTCCTGCTGCGGATAATCATCACAAACACCTATAAGCTCTTCAACCGTTTCTCTTGCATCTTTTATTATTACACCCAAATCTCGCAGAACAGCTGCAGCTACGCTGTTTGCTTCAAGAACTATACCAAGAAGTATAAGTTCGCTGCCTACCACACAATTCCCTATTCGTCTTGCTTCCTGCTTTGCAAGACGCATTATATAAAGTGTTTCATTTTTCTGTTTTTCTATAGGCTGCAGAATTCTTTCTTCCAGTATGCAGTCATTTACATTTAGTTCTTTTAATATATTATAAGCAATTCCCTTTTTAGATTTTAATAGTCCCAGAATAATATGTTCCGGAAGAATCGACGCATTACCTTCTTCCTTAACTATATCAAGCGCATTTATCAGTGTTTTCAAAGCATTCGGAGTAAATATAATCTGTCTGTCTCCAAATTCCGCCTGACGGGAGGATACTTCTTTTAGCTTTGAAGCAAAAGTCTCGGATGTAACTCCGAATTCTTCAAGAAGCTTGACAACGGGCAGACTTTCATCTTCCAGAATTGACTGCATTATTTGTTCCGTACCAAGAATTTCATAATTTGAAGTTGAAAGTTTAGCTATGGCTCTGTCAAATATTTTAGCACTATCGGAACTCTCTATTAACGAAATTATATTTTCACTTTTATCGTTTTTTCTTCTTTTCTCTATAACTTCAGGATGCTTTACTTTTTTTGGTTTATTTGCCGATAGAACATTGTAAAACATTGCCTTCATTTTATCTACATCAACACCTTTATCTTTCAAAACTTTTGTAAGTTCAAGTTTAGGATAATCCCAGATTGCAAGAAATAAATGTTCCGGTTTTACGTATGTATTGCCAAGAATTTTTGCAATATCAAGCGTTCTTACAAATATATCTTTTGAAGAACTGCTGAATATAACAAATTCTACCGGTTTAATAACGGCGCGTTTATTCAAAAGCCTTTCTATTTCTTGTTTTAGATCATTTATTTCTATTTTATATATTGAAAAAGTCTTTACAATCAAACTGTTTGTATCATTCAAAAGAGCAAGAAGTAAATGCTCAGGATAAATTTTTTCATGATTAAGTTCTATAGCATATATTTGAGCTGTTTTAACTATTTCAATTGCTTTTTCGGTAAATTTTTCAAACAAGATAAAAATTCCTTAAGAATAATACATATAGATTTTACCACATAAGCCTATTTTTGTAATCAAATATCTATAAGTTTTGCTAATATTCCCGTAATTACAGCTTGAGTTCTGTCTTCTGCGGATAATTTTTCCAATATATTTGCAATATGTGCTTTTACGGTATGCGGACTTATGGAAAGAATCTTTCCTATTTGTGCATTTGTTTTACTTTTTGCAACAAGCCTCAAAACTTCAATTTCTCTTTCCGTAAGCATGTTTATATTAAAATTTTTGCCGTTATTATCACCTGCCAGCAAAGAGTAAAATGTTTCTTTGCTTATTTTAACAGTAAGATAGTAACTTCCATCCTCAGCTTTTATTACCTGATTTTCATTGAGGAAAAATTGTCCCGAATTATTATTGATTTTGTTTGATTTCGCTGTCATTTTTATTTTCCGTTCCAATTTCCGTTCACATGAAAATCAGAAATTTACAAAAGTGCCATATTTTTATTTTTGCACTTTTTACGAAAAATAAACTAACATATTTTCCGGCTCAAAAATTTATATTTCTAAAGATTGCTCGGTTAACGGCTGAGCAACCATAATACCTTCTCCACCAATAACATTAACCTGTTTTCCGTCAAGATATAAATATATTTTTTTATTATCTGTATTTGTAATTGAAGTCTTAATAAGCTGCATCATTCTCGAGTATATACTGTCAGTTCCGCCTCCGTATTGGAAATCCGAACTTAAATCAATAATAACTTTATCTCCGTTGTATTTTACTTTTAAAAGTTTTGTACTCTGAGGAATTTCGCTGTATGCCCCCATAGATTTCTCAACAATTCCGGGACCTTTTAACAATTCTTTCACCGCATATTCCAGTTTATTTTCTTTTATTGGAAGTTCTCTTTGCACTTTTTTATATATTACATTGTCTTTAGAATCAAGTGAAAGAAAATATATTGAAACAGTTTCTTTTTCAATTTTGGCTTCTTTACTATCCGGTGCTACCGAAGGTTTTTTTACAAATTCTTCATTGTTACTGTCTTTTTGGAAAAAAGGTAGCTCTATTTTAGGCAGCCCCTCAATTGAAGATAAAAAATTATTTATACTATTGCCGTATCTTTCTCTTATAAAGAAGAAAGACATTATAAGAAGTATTACAATTACTATTTTTGAAAAATTACTCATTTTACCTTCCGTAGTTTTTGTTAATTATAAATATACCTTTTGCGGTTATTGTATTGCCATTTATTTTTGAATTTGTAATAAACAGTCTGCAATATTTACCGTTTATAGACTCCATTTGAAAAGCAACAGGATTAATTCTATTAATAAGAACTCCGAATATATCTATGTTTATTATATTATTATTTGACAAAAAAGTAATATTTTTTAACACAATTTTATTATTTTTAACTTCTATATCTGCATTCAAATTGATATAAAAAGGCTTTGGTGATAAAAATGTTTCTATCGGGATAGAAAAATTTAATTTCCCGTCATATATTTCTATCTTAGGAGTCTTAAAACTAAAACCTTTAAATTTACCGGTTTTCAAAGAAATTTTCTCAAGTTCTTTTTGAAATTCATATGAATTAATTATATTTTCTATATCTTGATTTGTAATTGAAGCGTTGAATTTAAACGGCAAATCATAAGGATAATAAACTCTATTGTTTTTATAAATAATTTTATTATACGGACATACAGTCTGTGCATAAAAATTCGATATACTTGCAGCTCTGTATTTTATTTGTTCGCTCTGAAGAGTCAATGTTTTAAATTCACCGTTTTTTAAACGTTTGATATTATATATTTCAAGATTTGCTTTAAAAGGTGATTTTAATTCATCTTTTAATTCTTTCTGTATTACAATTTCCGCAATTTTCCTGGAGGCAAAGCTTACACCTGTTATTCTGTTTAATAAACTTTCACTTTCTATTATATTAAGGCTTTCTGACGGGCATGCCACATCACAGTCAGAAGCGAAAACCGTCATAGGAACAAACAACAACAAAAAAAACAGAAATATATTTTTCATAATAATACCTTCTTTGGGTGTATTATATCATTTTCAGCAATTCCTACAGCTATAATTTTACTATCTTTTACAATAAGCACATTTCCTCTCAGACAGCCTTGTTTTTTTAATCTATTACCGTTTAATATTTTTTTATATTCTTCATCATTTATATTTAAAAGAGGAAGTCTTAAAATATCTAAAGGGTTTATTATTTGATTTAATATATAATCTTTTGTGGATTCATCAGTAAGCATAAATGAATTTTCAATTTTTAAGCCCGATGAGCTTGTCCGTATAAGTTCAGCCATAACAGCCCCTGATTTTAGCACTTTTCCGATATCATTTATCAACGAACGAATATATGTTCCTTTAGAGCATAAAATATTAAGTTTCAGTAATTGTTTTTCATAATCAAAATCCAGAATTTCAAGCTTATATATCGTAATTTTACGTTCCTGAATATCTTCCGGAATCTGTCCTTTTCTTGCAAGTTCATACAAACGTTTACCATTATAGTGAACCGCCGAAAATACCGGCGGTATCTGCTTTATTTGTCCCGTAAACAAGGGCAGAATTTCTTTGATTTCTTCTATCTTAATTTGTCTGTATCCGGTATCTTTTACATTACCTTCAACATCATAAGTGTTTGAAATTTTTCCAAAATAAAGCCCTGCGGTATAACTTTTATCTTCATCCATATATTCAATAAGCCTGGAAGCTTTACCAATTGCAACAGGCAGAACCCCGCTTGCTAAAGGATCAAGAGTTCCGGCATGCCCGATTTGTTTTATTCCCGTAATTTTCCGCAGTTTTGAAACTATACTGTGAGAAGTAATACCTGAAGGCTTATTAATATTCAGAAACCCAAACATTAAAATTAAATCTCGCCCCTTGAAATTTTATTGATAATTTCCGTGACATTTGCACCTCTTTCAAGAGAATTATCAGGAATAAACCTTAATTCGGGAGTTACTCTTAAACGTATCCGCTTCCCGACTTCATATCTTATTTTAGAAGTATTATCAGCAATTGCTTTAATGGTTGTTTCTTTTTCTTCGTCAGATGCAAAAACCGAATAATAAACCTTGGCATATGAGTTATCATGGGATATCTCAATATCAGTAATAGAAATAATTCCATGGATTCTTGAATCTTTCAGTTCTTTTTGAACAATATCCGCAATTTCCTTCATCAATGTTTTTCTTACACGTTCATTTCTTAAAGACATAATTTACCTGTTTAAACTAATACCTGTCTTTCAACTTCTTCGATTGTAGTTACTCTTATAATATCGCCCTCTTTGATATCATTAAATTTATCAAAAGAAATACCGCATTCAAACCCTTGAGCAACTTCTTTTACATCATCTTTAAATCTCTTAAGCTGATCAATTGTTCCTTTAAAAATTTCTACTCCGTTTCTTATTACGGAAGCTGTTTTATTTCTTACAACTTTTCCTTCTGTTATATAACATCCGGCAATTTTAGTGGTTTTTCCTATTGTAAATACCTGTCTTACTTCAGCTTGTCCAAGAGTAATTTCCTTAATTTCAGGTTTTAAGAGATTAAGCATTGTCTGCTCAAGATCTTCAAGCACCTGATAAATAATATTGTATTTTTTAATCGTAACACCAAGTTTTTCAGCTGCAGCCTGTGCATTGGCATCTTCTTTTACGGTAAATCCGAGAATTATGGCATTACTTGCACTTGCAAGCATCACATCAGCTTCGGAAATATCACCTACACCTACATGTACGATTTTTGTTATAATTTCTTTCGACTCAAGCTGTGAAACACCCTGTGAAACTGCTTCTGCAGCCCCATGGGTATTTGCTTTTATTATAATATTTAAATTCTTTACATCATCATCACTGTTCCCGACAAGTTCATTTCTTATATGTGCAGGTTTCATGCTGTCTAATTTGATATTTCTTTCTTTTTCTTTTCTTTCTTCCCAGATTGTACGCATTACTTTTTCATTTTCAACTGCTTCAAAAGTATCACCTGCCTGAGGTACTTCGGTTAATCCCAGAATCTCAACAGGAGTGGAGGGACCTGCTTCTTTTATTCTTTCTCCCGAATCGGAAATTAATGCACGTACTTTTCCGCATACCGTTCCGACAACAAAACAATCTCCCGTATGCAAAGTACCATTTTGAACAAGAAGTGTAGCAACAGGACCTTTACCTTTATCAAGTTTTGCTTCTATAATTACACCTGTAGCCATCGCTGATTTATTTGCACGCAGATTTTGCACTTCCGCAAGAAGAAGAATATATTCAAGCAGTTCGTCAATACCTTTACCCTGAAGAGCACTTACTTTTACACAAATAGTATCTCCGCCCCATTCTTCAGGTACAAGCCCGTATTCTGTTAGTTGCTGCATTATTTTATCCGGATCCGCACCTGATTTATCTATTTTGTTTACTGCAACTATAATCGGTACTTCTGCCGCCCTTGCATGGTTTATAGCCTCTATTGTCTGCGGCATAATACCGTCATCCGCAGCAACAACAAGAATCGCAATATCCGTAGCCTTTGCTCCTCTTGCTCTCATTTCGGTAAATGCTTCGTGTCCGGGGGTATCAATAAAAACTATTTTCTTTTCTTTATCATCATTAAGATATACGGTATATGCCCCTATTGACTGAGTTATACCGCCGACTTCGGTAGTAACTATTTTATGCTTGGAGGCTCTTATGGAGTCAAGCAAAGTTGTTTTACCATGATCAACATGTCCCATAATGCTGACAACAGGCGCTCTTTGCTCAAGCAATGATTCGTCTACATTTTGAATTGCTTTTGCTTTTTCTTCTTTTTCAAGTTCTTGTTCTATATATTCATTTAAGTCTTCTTCTAAAATTTCAAGTTCAAAACTTTCACATATTTTCTTCTGGGTTTCTACAGAAATAACCTCATTTACGGTTGTTAAAATCCCCTGCATCATTAAATATTTAACTATTTCTGCAGGCGATTTTTTTATTTTCTCGGCCAATTCACCAACCGTAATCGGTTTGTTAATTACGACCTGTTTTACAGTTTCCGTCTCATTTAAATCCTTAGATTTCTTTTTATGTTTCTGTGAAATAGTCTTCTCAAGACTTATTAATTCCTGCTCTTCTTCTTTATCTTTATATTGCTTTTTCTTTTCTTTAACATTTTTCTTTTTAAAAGCAGAACCGGAAGACGATTTTCCGTCATAAATTTCAGGAGAAATTACATGATGCTGAAGAGGTCTTTTGTTTATTTGACCGGTTATATTTCTTTGTCCTTCATTTTTATTTTTCTCAGAAACAAAATTTCTATCGTGCTTAACCGTTTTTTGTGCATCACTTTGTATTGATAATTGCGCTTTTTTAACAGGTTTATTATCTTTTATTACGTTTATATTCTTAGTGTCTTTTCTTTGAAAAGTTTTTCCGCCTTCCTGCTGTGCCTTATTTTTATTAGACATCATCTCTTGACGTTTTTTCTGGCTGTTTCTGTTATTATATTCCAATAATGACCTGATTTGCGGAACTTCCGTTTTATTTTCTTCCGCAGATTCTTGTTTATTTTTTATTTGAGATTGTTCTCGGCTGCTATATTCTGATTTAACGGGTTTTTTATCAGTTACGGGAATATTATCTTTTTCTTCGGATATTTCCGGTTCTTGCTGTTCACTTATTTGAGTCTTTGTTTTTTTAATAATAAATGCTTTAGGTTTTTTAACTGTTGCATTATCATTGTTTTTTTCAAAAGACTTTTTTATTTTTTCAATTTGAGACGGCATTAAATTACTGGAATGCGACTTGACTTTTATATCTAATTTCTGATTAAGATACTCTATAAAATCTTTATTTGTCATTCCGTATTCTTTAGCAAGCTCATATACTCTTTTTGTTTCAATCGTCATTATATTTTCCCGTTATCATTTTTACAACCATATTATAGTTGTAACACAATTTACTTTTTAAGTACAGTATAGAGCAATTCTTTTAAATTTTCGGGACATTTTAATTTTAAAGATTTTTCAATTTTCTTTTTTTTAATCGCATTTTCAATACATTCAGAATTTTTACATATGTATACAGAACGGCCGAAATATTCATTATTCAAATTTATTTCGATATCATTTGTTTTAAAATTTTTTGTCACTCTTATCAGATTTTCTTTTTTACATATTTTTCTGCAAGATACACATTGCCGCAGAAATTTATTCTTATAATTCAAATTCTTATTTCCTTTTCTTTTTCGGATTTTATTATATCTTTCAGCAATTTATCAGGACACACCGTTTTAATAAAATCCAGCAGATTATATTTAGCACTGTTAACAGTAGAAGAAACCACTGTATAGACATATTTATCTTTATAAATACTTTGTATAATTTCATTTTCCGTATCATCAATATTTTTAACATCACTATCATTTAAAACCATGGTATAAGAATAACCGGCCAGTTTATTTATATATTCATAATTATCGGCAATACTTCCGTTAGTAGTATTATATAAAATATCAAGAAGATCTTCATCAAGCAGTGACAAAAATGACTGAAAATGATAATCCTGAAAACCGTTGTAAAATTCCAAAACATAAAAAGTATCTTTTACTATTTTAACCTTAAGTCCTAATATACCCATATAAACATTAGCAAATTTAGAAATATCATCCAGTAAAGGATATATTACTTTTTGCAGAATATCTATAATCATTTTTTGTGAAATTTTTATACTTGGTGCCGTAATTGTTGTATAATTTTCCTCTATTGACATATCTAAACTTATTAAAGGCAGCGCATTATATCCGTCTGTAATAAAATATAAAAATAAAGGAGCAGATTCAATATAATTTTCTATAACAATTTTCTCATTACTGTTTTCAAATAATTTTTGTATACCTATCTTTGCTTTACTAAAAGAATTATATACATTAATTTCTCTTAAAAGCAGAGTAAAATCATTCTCTATAACTATAGGGAATTTAGCCCTTCGTGCATAATCGGTTGCCAGATTTTCCCTGTCAAATATACCAAATTTGGGAGTGCTAATTTTAAGTTTGTACATTATCTTTTTAGCAATACTTGTAAAATATGTTATTCTTGCCGCATCTGCAAACGGTGCAAAAACAGGAAAGTTTTCTTTTTTAAATTCGTCCGCTATACCGTTTATTACAGCAAACGGAGATGTTACTATTGTATATTCAATCTGATTATATTTTACAAAATCAACTATGGATGTTATATCATTTTCCTTTATATTTAAAGGTGTATAAGATTCATCAGGACATATTCTGTCCGTAGTCAGAAAAATATCATGAATACTGTTTTGCAGTTTTATATACTTTGCCAATAAAATGGCATTTAAATCAGAACCCGCAATTAATATTTTCATACTCTATTTTAAATCTTTTCTTAATCTTTCCGCTTCTTTTAAATATACATGTTTTATTTCATTTTGTGCAAGATTTGTATTAATAACTATAAGAATTCTTAAACATTTCTTAAGTGAATTTTTAATTTTCATTTCATTTATACAAATCATAGGCACATATTTCCAGTCTTGAAAATTTTCACGTACAACCTTTGCGGGATATACACAGTCAATATCTTCGGTATATGTAAATATAACATGCGAAATGTCTTCAACTATTAAATTATTTTCTTGTTTTATTTTTGAAATAAGTTCTATAACACCTTCAGTAACCGACTGTTCGGTATTTTCACTTATTGTTATTGCACCTCTTATTCCTCTTTGATACATATTATTCTCCGAATTTCATTTTTGCAGATATCTTGGCTCCGTTTGCAAAATCAAATGCATTCATAATACCTTTGCTTTCCGGTTTTATTTTTTTTATAAGTATACATCCGCATCCCGTATTTATCCCAATTCCTTGCTTTGTAATATCCATAATTTCGCCGCAGGTACAGCCTGTTTTCCCATTATTCATAATTTCGGTTTCAATTATTTTAAGCTTCTTACCGTTAAAAAAAGTATAAGCACAGGGGAAATCCACCATGGAACGCACCTGGTTATGAATAAATTGTGCCGTATTATTCCAATTTATTAAGCCGTCCTCTTTTTTAAATTTATGTGCAACTGTAACTCCGTCTTTGCTTTGTTTTTTAGGTCTTAAATCCCCTGAATATAAACCCTTAAGTGTTGAATATATCAATGCCGGTGATTTTTTCGCAATAATTTTCTTTAGCTCAATATCCGTCATATTTTCAGATATTTTTATTTTTTCGGTTTCACAAATATCTCCTGCGTCAAGTTCTAAAACCGTCAGCATGGTTGTTATACCTGTTATGGTATCTCCATTGTACAAACATCTTTGAATAGGATTTGCCCCTCGGTATTTAGGAAGCAGAGAAGCATGTAAATTAACCGTCGCAATTTTCGGAATATCAATAACTTCTTGCGATAATATCTGCCCGAACGCAAAAGTGACAAAAAAATCAGGGTTTAAATTCTTCAATTTTTGGATTAATTCAATATCTTTGCTTATTTTCTCGGTTTGAAAACATTTAATATTATTTTCCAATGCAAAAACTTTAACAGGAGGAGGCGTAAGCTTATTACCTCTGCCTTTCGGACGATCAGGCTGAGTTATAACCGCCATAATATCGATATCCTGTTTTTTGCTTAATTCTTCCAGACTCTTAACCGCTATATCAGGCGTAGCCATATAGACAATCTTAATCAACTTTCTTTTCCTCCGGCTGCGGATTATGCAGTATTTCTTCTTCAAGTTCTTTTTCATCTATCAGATAATCAGCATCAACGGGAGCCAGACCTTTTTCCGTAAGAATTTTATCCGCTTCAAACCTGTTTCTGCAATGGTCTATAAACAAAATACCATCCAGATGGTCAAATTCGTGCTGTATACATCTTGCAAGCAAAGAACCCTCATCTGCCTCAATAATAAATGGTCTTCCCTTTATATCGGTTGCTTTTACCTTCACATATTTATATCTTCTTACATTTGTATAGGCTTCAGGGAAACTTAAACATCCTTCGTAAGAATTAACAGCACCTTCTTTTTTAATAATTTTCGGGTTTATAAATGTAATCGGATTCATTGTCTTTGGATCCGTTCCGACATCTATAACAAAAACCCTCAAATTTTCACCTATTTGCGGTGCAGCTAGCCCGACCCCGTTGAGCGCATATAAAGTATCATATAAATCTTCTACCAGAATTTGAATTTTCTTTGAGATTTTATGTACTTCCTTTGATTTCTCCCTTAAAGAGGGTTCACCGTATTTTACTATTTTCCTGACTGTCATAGTTACTTTCCTTCACCGATTTTTGCATGTCTGTTAAGTATAATCATTACAGTAGATATTATAACAGCATATATAAAATATTTTGTAGTATCCGATGCCGCAATATATGTTGCAAGCCATCCGGTAAATATCGAAAAAATCACAAGAACAAATACAGCTTTATTTTGCGATAGACCAATATGCAAAAGTTTATGATGTATATGCTCTGAATCCGCAACAAAAGGAGATTTTCCTTTTAATATTCTTCTCATTGAAGAAAATGTTATATCAAGAATAGGAACGGCGAGTACCAAAAGAGGGACATACATTTTCCAATCAGGTGCTTTCATTTGATACATTATAGATAAAGTTGCAAGTATAAATCCTGCAAACAAAGCCCCCGAATCTCCCATAAAAATCTTGGCGGGATAAAAATTATAAGTTAAAAAACCAAGCATTGAGCCCGCCAGTATAAATGCAATTAAAGAACTTACTGCATCAGAAGGAACAAGTGCTATTGCTATTAATCCCAAAGTGACGGAGCTTATAGTAATAACGGAACCTGCAAGTCCGTCAACCCCGTCTATAAAGTTAACGGCATTACTTATTCCGACAATCCATGCAACGGTTCCAAAGTATGACAAAACGGGATGGATTTCAACCATTCCCATATAAGGAATATATACAGCACTTATTTTGACTCCCAAACAAAAAACTATTGATGCTATTGTAATTTGTATTACAAACTTGAATTTTGCGCCCAGTGAAAATAAATCATCAGTAAACCCCAACAGAAACATCAATGAACTTCCGAGAAGTATTCCGGATAACAGTGACCTGTACGGGTAATAACTTAATATAATAAGCGCTAGGAATGAAAGCATTGAACACACCCATATAGCTACACCGCCCAGTCTGGGTATGGGGTGAGAGTGTATTTTTCTTTCATTCGGTTTATCCATCAGCCCTTTTTTTTCGGAGAAAACAATTATTAAAGGAACAAGAAATAATCCGATTATAAAAGCAATAACTGAACCTATTATATTTGCTTCGGATAATTGAAGAAAAGTCATATCCTAATTAATCCTTATATAGCGGGTGTTTTATACAAAGAGCCAAAGAACGTTTTTTAAGTTCTCTTATTTTATTTTCATCATAAGAATCAGATGATTTAACCGCTTCAGCTATAATTTTGCCGATTTCTATCATATCTTCTTCTTTAAATCCGCGTGTTGTAACTGCCGGTGAACCGAGTCTTACTCCGCTTGTTACAAAAGGACTCTGAGGATCATTGGGAACGGTATTTTTATTTGCGGTTATTCCTACCAGTTCTAAAATATTTGCAATATCTTTGCCCGTTTTATTTAATTTTCTCAAATCAAGAGTCATCAAATGGTTTTCCGTCCCATTTCCCACTATATCCAGCCCTTCCTCCATAAGTGATTTTGCAAGTGCTTTTGCATTTAAAACAACCTGTCGGGCATAAGTTTTAAAATCATCCGACAATGCTTCTTTTAATGCAATTGCTTTTCCCGCAATAATATGTTCAAGAGGACCGCCTTGAATACCCGGGAAAACAGCTTTATCTATTCCCGCAGCATGTTCTTTTTTGCACATTACAATACCGCCTCTCGGTCCTCTTAATGTTTTATGTGTAGTTGTAGTTACAAAATCCGCATGCGGAAAAGGATTTGGGTGAATACCCGCTGCTACAAGAGCCGCAATATGTGCAATATCAGCCATTAAATATGCGCCGACTTCTTTTGCTATCTCTCCGAATTTTTTGAAATCTATGATTTTTGAATAATTACTTGCACCGCAGATTATAAGTTTAGGTTTATGTTTTAATGCTAACTCTCTTACATTGTCATAATCAATTTCACCTTTATCATTTATTCCGTATGAAACTATATTAAAATATAATCCCGAAAAATTAACCGGCGAACCGTGAGTCAAATGCCCGCCGTTCGATAAATCCATACCCATTACCGTATCACCGGGCTTTACAGCATACAGAAAAACCGCCATATTCGCCTGCGCACCGCTATGCGACTGAACATTCGCATGTTCTGCGTTAAATAATTTTTTAGCACGTTCTTGCGCAAGTTCTTCTATTTTGTCAACATTTTCGCAGCCGTTATAAAATCTTTTATAAGGCTTTCCCTCGGCATACTTGTTGGTTAAAACACTCCCGCAGGCAGCCATTACAGCCTTTGATGTAAAATTTTCACTGGCAATTAACTCTATTGTTGTTTGCTGTCTTTCAAGTTCTTTCTCAATCAAATCAGCAATTTCTTTATCCGTATTTTTTATTATTTCTGTTTCCATGATTACCCCTAACCTTTATTGCTCTTACAAATTATATCTTAATATTATCCTGTTGTAAAAAAAAGTATAATAATTTTAATTTTTATTTGAAAAAAATTATATCTTCCGTAAAATTATAAAAGGAGTACGATTTGGTTAATTATTATAATAAAGATTTATATAAAACATTAAACTTAAATTTTGAAGCATCAATTGAGGATATTAAACTTGCCTACAGAAAACTGGTCAGAATATATCATCCGGATGTTTCCGGAAAAAGCACGGATGTACTAAAGTTTAAGGAAATTCAGGAGGCATATGAAATTCTCTCTAATGAAGAAGAACGAAGAAAATATGATATTCTGCACGGGTTTTACAAAGAAAAAATAAGAAAAGAATTTCAACAACAAACAACCTCCAGAAAAAAAAATAAATATGAAGAATTTATAAAACAGGCAAAACAAAAAGCAAGTACTTCGGATTCTTTTTCACAATCCATAAATGAAGCACTTGAAGGATTATTTAATCAGAAAAAAACAACCGAAACAAAAAAACAACCCAAAGTTGCAATAAATGGCGAAGATATAAAACTTGATTTAACTATTTCATGTTTTGAAGCAGTAAACGGTACAAACAGAAAAGTTAATATCTTGCATACGGAACCATGCTCTCACTGCAGCGGAAGAAAATTTATTAACGGCAGCAAATGCCCTTTATGTAAAGGTGTCGGTACTTTATCCCTTCAAAAAAGAATAAATGTAAAAATTCCGAAAGGAGTTTCACAAGGTTCCAAAGTCCGCATTAAAAAGGAAGGAAATAAAGGATTAAACGGCGGTAAAGACGGCGATTTATATTTGATTATTAATATAGAAAAAAATCCTTATTTTGATATAGAAGGTCTTAATATATTATGTAATCTTCCAATTACGCCGTTTGAAGCCGTACTTGGTGCGGATATTAAAATTCCGCTGCCTGCAGGAACCGTTAATGTAAAAGTACCGCCGATGACTTCGTCGGGACAAAAATTGAAACTTACGGAACTCGGACTTGAAAATAAATCCAAAACAAAAAAAGGCGATGTCATTATTAATATTATTATAAAATTACCTGAAACGTATACTGAAAAAGAAAAAGAAATGTATAATAAATTAAAAGAGCTGTCTATAGATGACATTAGAAAAGATATAAATAATGCATTATAAAACATCTATAAAAGAAATATTTGAATCCGTTCAGGGAGAAGGTCCTTATATAGGAGTCAATCAGCTGTTTATCAGATTCGGCAGATGCAACCTTAAATGTATATATTGTGATACGAATTTTAAAACAGATTTAAAAGAATATACCGCAGAATCACTTTATCAAGTTGTAAAAAATTATAACAATGTTCAATCAGTAAGTCTTACCGGCGGAGAACCGCTGATTGAAGCTGATTTCCTTTCGGAATTTCTGCCGCTGCTTAAAAAAACAGTATACCTTGAGACAAACGGAACTTTATATGATAACTTAGATAAAATAATACACTATATTGATATTATTGCAATGGATATAAAGCTGTCCTCTTGCACAAAGATGCCCGATTTATTTGAAACACATAAAAAATTTATAGAAATTGCCGTTAAAAATAAAAAAGAAATTTTTCTAAAAACTGTTTTTGACGAAAATATTACAAATGAAGAAATGGAAAAAACAATTGAACTTGCCGGAATTAACAATCTTTTAATAGTATTACAACCAAAAATGGACGGGGAAAAACTAAAATTAAGCAGCAAAATTATATATAATATCTTTTGTAACTTTGCTAATATATACGACAATGTACGATTAATTCCTCAAGTTCATAAATTTTTAAATATAAAATAAAAATCACAGAAATATTATTTAAATAATTTTTGATATAATATAAAAAGATTTTCATATATATGATAATGGAAAAATCGTCTGAATATTAGGTCTTATCGGAGATTTTAATGACTGTATCAATAGCAATAACAGGAAAAAGCGGAAGCGGTAAAACAACCGTAACAAAAGCATTATGGCATGTAATAAGAGAAAAAAATCCGGATAAATCAGTTTTATTATTTGACAATGATTTAACAGGAGAACTCGGACACAGTTTTGGCAAAGACATAAGACAAACAATATACGGAATACGAAGCGGCAAACATGAATATAAAACCGGTATACCGGAAAATATGACAAAACAGGAATATATTGAATGGGCATTGGAAGATATCCTTGTTACTCTTGATGATTGTACCGATATAATTGTTTCATGGCTTATAGGTTCAAAAGATTGCCGCTGCCCCATAACAAGACAAATAAATGATGCTCTGGTTAAATTAATCAATCGATATGATTTTGTTATATTTGATTGTGAATTTGACCTGAAATATCTTTATCAACTGGTAGATATCCCGATAAATGTAACCCTTGTAATAGCACGACCAAATGAAGCTTCGGTGCATCTCGCCAAAAGAATAGAAGAATACAGCGCTAAATATGCGGCAGGTGAACAGCTCGGTATTATTTTGAATAAAGTTAACAAACAAGAAATTGAACCTTTGATTGAACTGCTTAATAAATATGATTTAACAACACTGGGAACAATTCCTAAAGATGATTTATTAAAAGAAAACAGGGTTTCAAAAGAATCTGATACAGTCAGGAATGCAATTGAACAGTTATATTACAGGTTAAATATACCGCAACAAGAAGAAATACAATGACAACAATATTAGACGGAAAGAATACGGCAAATAAAATTATTGAAGAGCTTAAAAGCAAAACAGCAAAACTTGCTAAAAAGCCGAAACTAGCTGTAATATTAGCCGGTAATAATCCGGCAAGTTCAATATATGTAAATAACAAACAAAAAAAAGCTGATTACATAGGATTTGAGTCAGTCATTATTCCTCTGCCTTCTGATTTTACCGAAGAAAATATTCTTGAACATATATACATACTTAATGAAGACATAAATATAAATGCAATTCTTGTACAGCTTCCTCTTCCAAAAGAAATAAATGCACAGAAAATACTGGAAGCAATAGATCCGATAAAAGATGTTGACGGATTCACAACATTTAATTTCGGAAGACTTGCGCTCGGATATGAACCTTATGTATATCCTTGCACACCAAAAGGCATAATAAGACTCCTTGATGAATATAATATAAATCTTTCAGGAAAAAATGTTCTTGTTATAGGAAGATCAAATATAGTTGGAAAACCTGTTTCACTAATGCTGCAGCGAAGAAATGCAACAGTAACAATGGCCAACAGTTATACAGAGAATTTGAAAAAACTTGCCGTAAACTCTCAAATTATAATTTCCGCAGTCGGAAAAGCAGGATTTATTGATTCGGAGTTTATACAAAATGGTGCCGTTGTTATAGATGTTGGTATAAACAGAACACAAACCGGTATAACGGGTGATGTTGATTTTATTTCTGCCGCCCCTAAAACCTCATTCATAACTCCGGTTCCAGGCGGTATCGGACCTATGACTATTGCCATGCTCATGGAAAATACTCTCCGGCTTTTTGAACTTCAAAGAAAATTTCTGCCTTATACATAAATATATTTTTATACTATATTAGTTGTACAGTTATATTAAAAAAGTTATCCGAAAGGGGGAATAATTAATTATGTATCATGTTATTACGGAAAAAGATTATTCGGAATTTACAAGAAAACAAATAGGTGAATACACCAACTTTGACAGAGCTTTGGAAGTTGCCCAAAAAGCTGTTGAAGGTAAAGAAGGGCTGAGATATATAATTGAAAAAACAGACGGACATGTTGACAGCTACGGAAACCAGATAGTTACCGTTGTTGCAGAGAGTGAATAAAATATAAAATTGTTACCATAATAAAAGTAAGCAAATAGATACTTGCTTACTTTTTAATTTTTAGTTTATCTTTTCTTTAAGGTATACGAATATTAAGTTTTTCATATACATAACTTATATTGGGAAATAAAGTATAAGAAATATTATATTTCTTTGCCTGTTCTATCATAAAATCAGATAAATCAATTAAATGTTTTAATAAATTTTCTTCATAGTTCATATCATTTAACAATTGATTGTATACATTTAAGGCAACCTGTGTAGCACCGTTTTTCTTTGATTGCTTCACAAATTCTTCTAGTTCTTTTTTACTGTCATTAACTCCGGGAACTATAACATATTTAGTACAAAGACGTTTTGTATATTCTTTAGGCTTTACTTTTGAATACTTTTTAAAATTATGCCATACCTTACCGTAAGAATTAACTCTTTTTACAGCTTTATGGCAATTTTTTGTTCCGGCATCAATTGATATCATTAAACTCACGGCATTATTTTTTATACCCTTTTCAATAATCTTGGAATATTGAATATTATTTGTATGAATAATTATATTTTTAAAATTATTTTCAATGAAAAAGTTTAAAATTTTATCAAATTTTGGATATAAAGTAGGTTCTCCGCCTGCAAAGTCTATCTCTGCATCCTTGTCAAGTACATTATGATTAATCATATCCTTAATAATTTCAAGCATATTATAAGGCTCTATATATTCTTGATAATATTGATTATAATTTCTTGCATTTTTAGATATAGGCTGTGCATGTCCTAAACAGTATATGCAATCAGAATTGCAAACCTGCCATGGAGAAAGCAGTATATAATGAATTTTTTTATCATCAATAAATTCTTCCCCCTCTATTTCCTCTATTTGCTGGCAGTTTGCACATTCCTTCCTTGGCGTTGAATTTTCAATTAAATCTATTTCTTTTGCACGTTCTTCAAAAAATTTATTCCAGTCAATAATTCTTCCGTTAAAAACTTCATCGGAAATTTTAGGCCAGCCAAGCCCGTTTGAAGCATTTGTCAAGGTACAATAAGTAATTCCTATTTCTTTATAGTTAAAACAAATTGAAGTATTTAAATTTCTGCAAATACGAGTCTTCATAAACATACCTTAAATAAATATGTACAATTATATAATAAAATCAAACATTCTTCCATTTTGCACATTTAAATTACAATAATTTAAATATTTTATTTTTTATATACTACAATTAAAATACAGCGCTAAATAACAAAATATAAAAGAGACTTAATGTCTCTCTTCAAAATATGGGCCATCCTGGACTCGAACCAGGGACCTTACGCTTATCAGGCGTACGCTCTAACCACCTGAGCTAATAGCCCTCCCGAATGACTATATACTCACATAAACAAATTAAAAAATCAAGTATTATTCTTCATTCAACGGTCTTAGCAATATTATTGAATTTAAATTCAGCTGCAGGAAATCATGAGTCTCCGCTTTCCTATTGGGAAATTCTCTATGTATTACCTCACAGTTCTTTATTGCGACAAAACGTTTTGCCCCGTTTAATATATCCGAAAGAACTCTGTTTTTCCTGCCTGTTTTAGGCATAAACACATTACCTTTTATCTGATAATCTTTTGTTATAACAAGAACCCTTTCAGACCAGATTCCTGTTATAAAACTGCTGTTTTCATCTATAATATTTTCTTCATTCATATCGAATAATGTCCTTTCCTATATAGAATAAGATTGAAATAACGGTAAATATAACGACAATGCAAGAAAACAAACAACAACACCAATAAATATCAATAGAATGGGTTCTATTAATTTACCGAGTGTATCAATAATTAAATCAAGCTGTTGATCAATATGCTGTACACTCTGAATCATTAGTTCTCCCAACCGACCGGATTGCTCTCCCGTAGAGACCATGAATAATATCATCTTAGGAAATATATTGGCAGCCTTTAAAGATTCTGATAAATGTGCACCTGCCTGCATCTTCTTTATTGATATTTTTATTGCATCATGCATAACTGAATTTGAAAAAGTTGTTCTTGATAAATATAAACATTCAATAATCGGAATACCTGCATCATATGCTATTTGTAAAACCGTAAGAAAGTTAGAAAATGCAGCCGCTTTTACCAATTCCGAAATCAATGGTATTTTTAATAAAAATTCATCAATTTTTCTTTTTGAAGGCTCCCATCTTAACAAATACATAAAAGAACCGACTATTGCAATTATAGCTAAAGGAATAACCATCCATTTATCTTTTAGAAACTCGCCAGAATTTATACAAAATTGAGTAATTGCAGGAAGCTGTTTGCCTTGCTGCGCAAACATATCCTTAAAAGCAGGAAATACAAACATTAACATTATAAGAACTACTGCAATTGCAAGTAAAATTACAAATATAGGATAGGTCAATGCCGAAATTACTTTACCTTTAATATCTCCTTGTTTTCTCAATAATTCAATTAAACGTTCAAAAGTCTTGTCAATTTCACCCGAATCTTCACCGGCTTTTGCAAGACCTATATACACCTGTCCGAACAAATTAGGATATTTAGATATAGTATCCGAAAGTGTGTAACCGGCAATAATCTGCTTTTTAATTTCTTGAGCCAGAAGTCTGACCTGCCTTGAAGCCGCATCTTTTTCTATAAATATTAAACTTTCAATAATAGGAAGACCGGCTTTATTTAAAGTCAAAAAAGTTTGTGTAAAATCTATTTTCTCCTTCAATGTTAAAGATTGTAAACCTGCAGATTTACCGCCGCGCTGACTTGATGTAAATTCACTGACAGAAATAAGTTTATAACCCATATTTCTGACTCTGACACGAACTTCAGCCTGAGATCTGGCATCTATTCGGCCTCTTACTTTTTCCCCGTTCCATTTTTCAGCTTCATATTCATATCTTGTCATACTCGCCTGCCTCACTCTTTAACAGGACCAAGTACACGTATAAACTCGGATATAGTTGTACGACCATCAACAATATGTTTTAAACAAGCCTGCTGTAATGTTTTCATTCCGGCACCAATAGCCGCTTCTTCTATTTGAACATCATGCGCACCCTGTGCTATTAATCTTTTAATTTCCTTGGTTATCGGCATTATTTCATATACACCCAATCTTCCCGCATAACCTTCAAAGTTACATTTATCACAACCGTTTGGTTTGTATACGGGTGTTTTCATAAATGCCTGTATTTCTTTCTCTCCGCCGGAAATAACAAGTTCCGCATCTTCTTTTGTCGGATAATATTGTGTTCTGCAGTTGGGACATAAATTCCTTACAAGACGTTGAGCTATTATACCGACCAAAGTGGAAGACACGAGATAATCTTTAGCCCCCATATCAATCAGCCTTGTAATCGTAGATGCTGCAGAGTTTGTGTGAAGGGTTGATAATACCAGGTGACCAGTCAATGCGGCTGATATAGCCGTTTCCAAAGTCTCAATATCTCTGATTTCACCTACCAGTATTACATCAGGGTCCTGCCTTAAAATAGCACGCATACAAGAAGCAAAAGTAATTCCCGCCTTTATATTAACCTGAGTTTGGTTAATACCGTCAATTCTGATTTCTATAGGATCCTCAATTGTAGTAATATTAATTTTTTCATCATTAACTGCCTTTAATAAGGTATATAATGTAGTAGTTTTACCGGAACCAGTAGGACCTGTTGTAAGGATAATACCATTCGGAACACTTTCCATCTTTCTGATAAGCTCTGTTTCTTCTTTTGATGCACCCATTAGAACCATTTCATCTTTCGAATTTGCCATAGAAACTGCCGGTGCAAGAATTCTTATTACCATCTTTTCCTGGTCATTAACGGGAAGTGTATTAATTCTGAAATCATAATCTTTTTCTTTATATGTAATAGAAAAAGAACCGTCCTGAGGTCTTCTGTGTTCAGCAATATTCATCTTTGATATTACTTTTAAACGTGTTAATATTGCAGACTCTGTTTTATTCGGCAGCCTTAACACTTCTCTTAATATACCGTCTTTTCTGTATCTCACGGCATAACCGTCGAGTCTCGGTTCAATATGAACATCACTCGCACCCATATCTATACCGTCTGATATTATTTTGTTTACAAATTTTACAACAATATTTGAATCGTCTTTTAATTCTTTCTGGGCCTGCTCAAATAATGTTTCTTCACGTCCAAAAGCCAGAGATTGTTTTTCTATCTTTTTAAGAATTTTGCTTGTAGCTTTTTTATTCTCATTAAACATATTCTGCATACACATTGAAAATTCATAATGCGTAATTATCAGAATACTGGGTTTCAAGCCAGTTAAGAAAATAATATCATTTATAACCTTTTTATCATTAGGATTTACCATCCCAACAACAAGAATTTTATCATCGTAACTTATAGGAATAACTTTATTTAATTTAATAAAATCCTCGGGAAGCATAGACAATACCGAATCCGGGATTTTTAACTGTTCAGCAGTAACAGCTTCATACCCCTGCTGTGCGGTTAATGCCTTTTTTAAATCGGTTAGACTTATAATTCCCTGTTGCACCAGAACAGTTCCAAGCGGAATTTGAGATTTTTTTGATTCAACAAGAGCATTAAATATCTGCTCTTTTGTTACAAATCCCATTTGAACAAGTACTTCACCAATTTTTTTAGAATAATATTTTTCGTCAGGACCTGATACAACATCGCTGTCGACAACCATCTGTAAATCAGAATCGCCTTCATCTTCAAGACTCATATCTTCATCATATTTGAGTTGAATCATATTTTCTTCAGGCAAGCTCTGATTTTTTTCAACAAACTGTTCAACAGTATCTAAATGTAAATTATTTTTTACATAGTTAAACAAAGAAGAGAAATCAGAATCCGATATTACTTTTATATTAAGTTTATCAGTCTCTAATATTTTAGAAACTTTAGCTAACACATTATTTTGTTGAGCCGAAGAAGTGGCAAGAACATAAACAAAACCTTTTGCAATACAAATAGGTATATAAAATTCCGAAAGCATTTCATTAATATCAAATTTTGATACTAATGAAAAATCTATAATCGGCTTTATCTTTTCTATTGCAGGACTTGTCATTTAATTATTTCCTAGAGATCAATTACGTCTTCGGTATCTTTTATAATTCTCGGAGTTATCATTATCAATAACTCTTCTTTTGTAATATCCTTACGTTGGTTTCTGAATAAGAAACCGATAAAGGGAATATCACCTAAAATAGGAATTTTTGTTGTAGTATTTTCTTCCGTTTGTTGAATCATACCGCCCAATAATAAAGTTTCTTCATCCTTTATCCTGACATTTTTCAAATCCAAATTATGTCTTTGAAGAAGTGTTGCGGCAATATACGGTTCTTCCATATAAGTATCATAAATAGTATCAAAAATAGAGGCGTAATCAGGCTTTATATTTAAAGATACATAACCGTCGGGACTGATAAACGGTAATATTTCAATTTTAATACCGTTATCTTCACCAATATTATATGTCTTTTGAACAGAAGCATTACCACCTGTACCACCATAGTTTGATAAAATTTGTACTGTAGTAGATTCAACATAATCCTGCGTTAAGTCAATAACGGATTTTTTGCCGTTTGTAATAACTATTTTAGGATTTGCAAGCATTCTGCCTTTACCATTTTGAATTAAATAACTGATAGTTTGAGACAATGTATGAGCAGCACTGCTGTAGCTGGGACCATGCCACATGATAGGACTTGTTGTACTTATCCCGTTACTGTCAAATGCAATATTCAAATGTTTGCCTGTATAAGCCCATGAATTTTGAAATTCTTTTACACCGTTCTCCGTTAAAGCAATAATGGATATTTCAAGTATTGCCTGCGGCTGTTTTCTGTCATTTTCCAATATAAAGTCATTTACCATTTGAACTTGATGTTCGCTGCCGCCGACCATAGTCAAAGTCCCAAGCTCAGGTTGAACATATATTATCAGTGTGGGTTTTACCTGATACGAATTTAGATTTGAAGTTTTTATACCGCTTGTAAGCGTGCAAGCAACCGTACCGGCCCCCAATGAACCCTCGGGTACCGTATTAAGAGCCGAACCTATTTTAATATTCGCATTCATAACAGAATTATATTTACCCGTACCACCGCCAGAACCCGTAACAGTACCTGAAAAAGGAAGCTGGAATAAGGTTTCGCATATCATTTTTGCCATTTCAAAAGGCGTAGTATGGTTAACTCTGTATGTAGTCATTAAAGGTTTTTTATCAAACTTATCAACAATTTTTCTTGCCATTTGAACGTCATTCTCGGTACCGAATACCAATAATTCATTCTTATCGGCATTTGTTGAAACAATAGGACCATAAGAAAGACCCGGAGCATTTAATGAAAAAATATTAGTATTTAAAAACTGTGCAATATATGCAGCATCAGCATATTTTACAGGAATTATAGTTATATTATCTTTTGTTAAATTAAGATCCTCTGCACTCGCTGTTGCAACAACAAGCATTGTCTTATCTTTAATTACATACGTAAGGTTAGACATTTTCATAACCATTTTAAACGCATCTTCAAGACTAACATCAACTAAATCCAAGGTAACGGTACCTGTAACGGAAGCATGAAAAACAATATTTAATCCTGCTTTATCCGCAAACATTCTTAATACCTGTTGCACATCAGTATTTCTTAAACTCAGGTTGATTTTTTGATCCTTATCATTAAAACGTATATCACCTTCAAGTCTTATTTTATTAGGAACCGTATAATCAGTCCTGACCATGGGTTGATCCAAATCATATACCAGAGGAGCCGCATTCGCTATATTACACGCAAGTACAGACACACACCCTGTAATCAATAAAAGCTTCGATATGTTTTTAAAACTTCTTTTCATAATATATGTTCTAACTCCTCTAATTATTATTGTTTTTATATCTTCCAGCGAACTTATTTTCCAAATTATCAACAGCCTGTTTCTTTTCCAAAGCACCTCGTGTAAACAATTCACCTACTGCAGCAACATAACTGTTGTTTTTATAGCTTATCTGCACTTTATTTCTTGTTATATCTTTAATTGTATAACCTGAAACAGTGTCGCCAATTTTTACAAACTGATCAATTCCATTTAAATTCACAATCGCGGAAGGACTTTCTTCATCATACAAAATACCTGAAATTTGTGTCTGAAGAAGTCTTGTAAGATTCTCATCCGGCACCGAAGTAACGGGAGGTTCGATTATTTCAAACTGAGTATCATTTATTAATTCATACGGTGTATCAACTTCTTTTATAACAGGAGGTTTAAAAGGATTTATATTTGCAATCTTATTATAAGAAACCATAATTGCATTATTTTCCTGAGCTTTTACGGAGTCGGAAGCATTAGTCTCTCCCACAAATAAATCCGCATCTGAATCACCGATAACCGTTTCGGCATCGGGTTCGGAAACAGTAGCAACAATATCGCCTTCACCGTCTGTTACATTTGTTTCTCCGTTATCATTAAAATTAACGCTCATCATATCGGAATTATCGCCGCCTGCTTCATTAAAAAATGAATTTGCCATATCCTCGGTTGACAAAACATTATCAGTCTGTTGTTCAACTGCCGGCATACTATTGTTTGCAGCAACATTTTGCTGCGGTTTTCCTACTCCAAACTTAGTTACCAGTAAAAATGCTATTGCGCCTATTAAAATCAAAAATAATAACAACAGCGGAAGTGAACTGCCTTTTTTCTTTTTAGGTTCATCCATATCATCATCATCGTAATCTTCATATTCCTGATCTTGATATGTATTTTCCTCATCAAAATCCGATGTATCATAAGAAGATCCATTCCCGGCATCATCAGTATATTCTATATCTTCCCACTGTTCTTTATTATCTACCATATCTCTCACTCTTTATTATGAATAAGTTTCTTTTTATATTCTACACGTATTAACCAAAATGGGCAAATTTATTTTAAAAATAATTTTTTTGTTAATATTACTAAACAATTTTATATCAAGTTTAAGCGTTTTTTCTCTGTTTTACTTCAATCAAATGCATGAATTTTTTATATTTAGTAAAATTTACGATTAATTTTTTCAAAACAAAAGGCGGCACCCGGATTCGAACCGGGGGATAAAAGCTTTGCAGGCTTCTGCCTTACCACTTGGCCATGCCGCCATATAACCTAAAAATAGCGGAAGACGGGACTCGAACCCGCGACATTCTGCTTGGAAGGCAGATGCTCTACCAACTGAGCTACTTCCGCAACCATAAGAAGTTTTCGCTACAGAATATATACTACATGAAAAGTTTTTATTTCGCAATATATATTTAAAGATTTTTTGTACTGTACAATTCTTCTATATTACGGCTTTAACAGCCAAATACATTAACAGCAGTGCTCCCGTAATCTCCAGGCATTTAACAGGCAGCCGTTTAAACATATTCGCCGCCCAGAAACTGATAAATGATAAAAGAAAGGTAATACCGCCTATTATAATTGAAGGTTTCAATATTGATATATTTATAAATCTGATTGAAATTCCCGCACCCAATGCATCTATACTGGTTGCGAGTGCCAGCCACAATAAACATAAAGGAGAAATACGCATTATTGTATTTCCTTCTTCTTTTCCGGTTAGAGCGTTTATTAAAAATTTAACTCCCAGAATCAGAAAAACAAGAAAAACTATCCATTTAGAATATAATTCTAAACCCGAATAAACAATTCCGGTCAGATTCCAGCCCAAAACCGGCATTAAAAATTGAAAGAAACCGAATGCGGCTGCCAAAAAAAAAGAATTCTTAAACCTTGAAGCACAAATAATTAATCCGTACGAAAAACTAACAATCAATGCATCTAAAGCAAGTGCCGCCGCCAGTATTATTATTTCCGTGTTGTTCATATTATTCCTTTACTATCGGAAATTTTAACATAAAAAAAAACCGCTTTTGTTAAAGCGGTAAATAAGTGTTCTCTTTCCCTGTAAAAACCTGTTAAGCAGAAACTTCTTCCGTTTTAACGGACTCTGCCGCCGCTTTTTCTGCTTCCATTTTTGCCTGAGCCTTTTTAGATAACCTGACGGTTTCTTTCTTAACATAATTTAACTTGCCATCTTCATTGCAGTTATTGATAAGAAATTGAACGGTTTGGGTCGGCTGGGCACCTTTTTTTATCCAATCCAATGCAGATTGTTTATCCAACTGCATCTCTTTTGTTTTAGGATTATAAAAACCGAGCTGCTGAATAGGAGCTGCTTCTCTTTTTGTTGTAGAGTTTAAAACAACTATTCTGTATACCGGATTTTTTTTATATCCCAATCTTTTTAGTCTTATTTTAACCATACGGTTTTCTCTCCATTTGAATATGCACTTGCTATCAGATAGCTTTTGCAGCCGTTTAATTCGTAACTTAAAAGAGGATAATGACGAATCTTTAATAATCAAATCATAAGCATAATATTAAATCAAGTTGTTTTTTCATATTTCCGTAACTTTACTTAAAATAAATCACACAATAAAATTTATACTATATTTTTTTTGAGCATTATCAACAAAATTAACAAATCTTGTTTCGGGCATAATCCAATCTCCGTTTTCGGTTTTGGAGAACGTTAATTTTTCCAGCATTGACGGCTGTTCCGTATAAAAACCGACTGATACGGATGAGTCAAACCTTTTGTTGGCTCTGTTTATAACATATGCCATCACAGGTTCTGCGGGATTCATATATTTAATATTGTCCTCCAGTTCACATATTAATGTTGTCTTTCCCGGAGAAACAACATTATCAGGTCTGTAATGGTGGGATGTCATTACAGCTGCAATTACTTCATTTGTTTCATCATCTTTAAGCAAATAATATTCGTTTGCACTCTGATTTTGCAGCTTATCTTTTATAAAATCTCCGTATATGTTTCTTGCATGTCTGCTATACTTAATTTCCTGCTCGTCATTAATATTTCTCGGACTCATTGCATATAAAGTAGAAGGCTTTTTATCATGGCTGTATTGCCGCCCTATTTCACAAGTCATTACTGCTTTTTTTCCGAAATTTTGGACTTGATTTGTTCTTCTTATATTCACTTTCCCTCTCCTTTATTTCAATTGTTTAAGTTTTTTAATAATACGTAAAAATACTTTCTTTCTATCGGTTATCACTGTTTAAAAAAATAAAACAGCTTGCATAACGGGGAGATAAGTTAATAAAACTCATAAATATTTTTTTTGCTATTGATAAATCCTTTAATTTTATAAGAAAAAAGTTTAATGACTATGGTATAATAAATTTTGTCTATAATCTTACTTGCGAGTTTCAGTAATACAATGAAAAATATTATTTTTCCGGCAACTGATATTAAAATTATAATAAGTGACTTTGACGGCATTTTTACAGACGGGAAATTGACCGTATTTTCTGACGGAAAAACTGCAAAACAAATAGATTATAAAGATATAATGGCAATATCAATAATCCTAAAGAAGAATATAATGTTTTCGATTCTTTCAGGTGAGAAGTCTGCTGCTATTGATATATTAAAAGAAAAATTTCCTAAAATTGAAATATTTCAGAATGAAAGAAATAAAATTTTGACACTAAAATCTCTTTTTGAAAAATACGGTCTTAAACCTGAAAACGCAATATATCTCGGTGATGATATTAACGACATAGAATGTCTTAAATACGTAAAATATCCCGTAACTGTACCAAATGCACACAATAAAGTTAAAGAAACGGAAAATATATATATTACATCCGCATATGGCGGCAGCGGAGTTTTACGTGAAATTACGGATTTAATATTATGATTAAATTTTTTAAGCGGATACTGGACAAAATTCAACAACTTGATGAGTATACATCTCTATATCTGAAAATATCAAGCAATATAGAAATGCCTTCTTTAGCTTATACAAACTGGGGGATGTATTATGCTGACATAAAAGATTTCAATACGGCAATAGATAAACTTGAAACAGCAGTATTAATGTCTGGACAAAATCCTAAGCCTTGCATAAGTCTGGGAGTAATTTATGCAAAAATAAAAAACTATGAAAAGGCGGAACTTGCACTGAAAGAAGCAATAAGAAGAGATACTCAAAATGCTTATGCTTATCTGGTACTCGGATGTGTTTATATTGCAATTGACAAATTTGAAGAAGCGGAAGATTCCTTAAAAAAAGCACTTAAACTTGCACCGTCAGATGCTGAAATATATTTAAATTACGGGATTTTCTATGCAAAACAACAAAAAAAACATAAAGCAATAGAAATGTTCAGAAAAGCAAAAGCTTTTAACCCATCAAATACTCATGCTTCATTTTTACTTGGAGTTATGTTTTTTGATACAAATCAAATTTCGGATGCATTTTATGAGTTTAAGAACCTTGAAAAAATAAAACCCGATTATAAAAATTTGAATTATTATCTTGCACTTTGTTATAAAAAGGAAAAAAATTATACCGCAGTTTTAGAATACGCCCAAAGAGCATTGGGGGAAGATTCGGAAAATCCGTCAGTTTATATTTTACTGGCTCAAAATTACATATCATTGAACAAAGTTGATGATGCAATTAAAATTTTTGAAAAAGGCGAAGCCAAAAATATTGATGATTTTGAATTTTATCTTTCATGGGGAATTACTCTTCTCAGAATTTCAGAAATTATGAAAGCAAAAGAAAAAATAATTAAAGCTCTTGAAAAAAATAATACTTCTTCTTCAGCTCTTTACAGGCTCGGCGTATGCTATTACAGAGAAAAAAATTATGAAAGAGCAGAAGAACTTTTTGAAAAAGCAATAAACTCGGATCCAAAAAATACACATGCCATTGCTGATCTCGGAATAATATATTACGAGAAAAAACAATATGAAAAAGCAATCGGAACTTTTTTAAATGCAATTGGAATTTCTTCCAAAACAGCTTATTTATATTTTTATATTGCCAATTGTTATTACAAACTTGGTAAATTTAAAAAAAGCCTTTATTATTATGAAAAAACAACTGAATATTATCCTAATCATCTTGAAGCTTTAATTAATTACACTGTTAATTTGTTAATTTGTGATAATACAAAAGAAGCAATGAGAAAAATAAGAAGTGCATATCAGATTAACAGAGAATCTGAAAAAGTTCTTCTTGTATATGCATTGGCTGAACTTAAATCCGGATTGTGCGCGGATGCCCTGGAAAAAATAGATATTCTGCTTTCGAAATATCCCGAAAATCAGGACGCAAAACTAATAAAACTCCATGCATTAATTAATTTGGATAAACCGCAAGAAGCTCTGAATATTATTTATTCTCTTGATGAAACAGAAAGAAACAAACCATTTATTTTATATTTATCTTATCTGGCATACAAAATACTTGTAGAACAAACGCCATCAAACTATAATGAAAACATGCTTAATTTTTATATGAATAAACTAAACGAAATTAATCCTGAAATTTTTGACAAAAAAGGAATTAACGCATATATTAGTAAAACACTGAACATTAATAAAGGATAGTAAAAGTGGGAATAATAGTACAAAAATTCGGCGGTACGTCGGTTGCTGATCCTCAGAAAATTCACAATGTAGCCAGGGCTGTTATAAAGGAAAAAGAAAACGGCAATGACGTTGTAGTTGTAGTTTCTGCAATGGGGCATACCACTGATTATCTTATAAAGCTGGCAAAGGAAGTTACAAATAATCCCGATTCAAGAGAAATGGATATGCTTCTTTCCACCGGCGAGCAGGTTTCTATTGCTCTTCTTGCTATGGCTATTCAATCAAACGGCTACAAAGCCGTAAGTATGAACGGACAGCAGGTGGGAATAATAACAGAGAATATTCACTCCAAAGCAAGAATTGTTGATATTAAAACAGAAAAACTTAAAAAATATTTAAATGACGATAATATTATAGTTGTTGCAGGATTCCAAGGTGTTACTACCGAAGGAGAAATAACAACATTGGGAAGAGGAGGCTCCGATACTTCTGCCGTTGCAATAGCGGCAGCACTTAAAGCTGACAGATGCGATATATATACTGATGTTGAAGGTGTTTACGCTACTGACCCGAGAATTGTTCCGAATATTCAAAGAGCAGATATTATTTCATATGAAGAAATGCTTGAACTTGCAAGGGTCGGAGCTAACGTATTACATCCGCGTTCAGTTGAAACAGCAAAACAATTTAACGTCCCTTTAAGAGTTCGCAGTTCTTTTAATTTAGATAACCTCGGCACTTTAATTATAGGAGTAGAAAACATGGAAATATATAAACCGGTTGCAGGTGTCGCCGCAGATACTTCGCAAGTAAGAATTTTATTATCAAATTTGCCGGATATTCCCGGTACAGCAGCAAAATTATTCGGTTCTTTAGCCAAAAATAATATCAGTGTCGATATGATTATTCAATCGCTTGCAAGCAACGGCAAAAACTCTATCGCTTTCACCATAGATGCTGATGATTTGGACGCAGCCATAAAAATTTTAAAAGAAGACAAAGATACCGTAAAAGCCGGTGAAATATTACTTGATAAAGATATTGCAAAAGTTTCTATAGTTGGTGCAGGCATGGTAGACAGACCCGGTATTGCCGCTGATATGTTTAAAGCGCTGGCAGAGAAAGACATAAATATTAAAATGATATCAACCAGTGAAATAAAAATAAGCTGCCTTGTCGACAAGCAAAAAGCAAATGAAGCAATAAAAGCTCTTTGTAAAGAATTCGGTCTTGAATCAGAGAAAACGGCAGTTGTAAAAGGCGATTTACCAAATATTTAAATACAAAAAAAGAGAACCCGATTAAGGTTCTCTTTTTTATATCATTTACAAGATTTCTTTTAATCTTTGAATTTTTTTAAGTTTATAAGTAAGACACACGGCACACTTTTCCCTAAAATGCATTTTGCAGGTTTTAAATTCCTCTTTTTCAAATACAAGTTTAGAATATATATCTATATTATTATAGATATATAAAGATAATCCTCTTATCGTATTAAAATTTCTTATATCTGCTTTTAAATATTTTGATAACCCAAAACACCTGACAAGTTTAAATTCTTCAGGTAATATTTTTGATAAAATTACCGCTTCTTTTAAATTTTCACCTGCTTCTTCATTTAATTTGATATAATTACTATTAAAATTTACATCGCTAATTCGGTATTTTTCATCATACACAGTGACTGACATTGGTATTGAATATTGCACTTTTTGATATATTTTTGGAACTCCGTTAAAACAATATATTTCATATTCGCACGGGTAAGAATCATTTCCGTTAATTAATATCGGTTCTATTAATATCTGCGGAATAATGTCCTTATATTGCATTTCAAAACCGCCCCATGGAAAAAATGTTTGATTCATCCAGCCGTCAAACTTTTACTTTACAAACCGATATAACTTTTCTTCAAGAACAAATTTTTCTTTATTTTTAATTTTGTACTGCCATTTACAACCATTATTTGCCTTGATGATAAAAGATTGACGTAAATTGTTAAACGGAATATCTTCAAATTTATTTCCGGCTCAAATTACAGGTTTAAGATATTTTTCACCTATTTTATCCTTTATCCAATCCCTGACTAATACTTTATCCGTTAATCATGTTTTAATTTCATTGTTATCATTTAATTTCAACCATTGAATTTTTTCATTGAAAGATTTGGGAGTATTTAAATTTAAATTTCTGCCCATTATTGATTTATAAATTTTCTTTAAATATTTCGTTAGCATAAATAAAAGTATTTATGAATAATAAACAATTACTCGGAAAAAAAATAAAAGAACTCAGAAAATCAAGAAATCTGACGCAAGAACAGCTGGCAGAATTAATAAGCATAGGAACCTGTTCATTGAGTGCAATAGAAAGCGGAAGACATTTTCCTTCTTTGCCGACTATGGAAAAGTTATCCGAATTTTTAAATTATGATTTGAAAAATTTCTTTGATTTCAATCATTTAAAATCCCCTAACGAAAAACTAAATGAAATACAAGCTTCCTTGGATACTCTTTCTCCCGAAATAATAGATATAATACATGTATTAATAAACAGATAACTGTGAAAAATACTTAAACAGTAAATAATCAGTCATTAAATATATTGATTAGTCCAAATCATCTATTCTTTGATGAGCGGATTTAACGCTATCTTCAACATGTATAAGGCGCTCCAGTACATTATTATACTTTTTCATATCCTGTTTTAGTTCTGCTATCTCCTGCTGCATAAACGATACCGTGCATTTATACACACCTATACATATTCCGGCTGTTACCAACTGTACCGCAAGGCAAAATAATAATTCATAATTATTCAGCATTTCCACGCACTCCCGTTAACCGTCATTTGAAACACCTGGACCGCCCAGCTCATTATATTTGCTTTAATCGTGTTTGTTCCCTGTTCTTTTAATATATGTCTGAATATTAATGAAGTAAGCCGTCTGTATTCCTCTGTCGGTACCCTATTCTCCAGTACTTCATTCACCATATATGCCTTAAATTCCAGCAAATAATCATGCAACATTGATGCAATCAAAAATTCGTTATCCGTTCTTGATCCTATCGAATGCCAGAAAAACCGCGGAATATCCGCTCCGTTCCACGTGTAGCCGTTATATATTGTAAATTCAAATTCCCTTCTGTCCGTCAATACCTTTATATCAACCGATTGATGAAGTTCAAACGGATACTTCTTTTTATTCTCCTTCACTGCTCTTGTATCCGACGGCTCTATTACTCTTACTCTTACATCAGGAACCCCGGAAAAAAATACATCAACTATTTGTTCTTTATTTTTCTTCATTATCCTTCACTTTTCCGTTAACCTGAATTATAATACACGCTATATTTTTTGTTATCCTCTGCTTTGAGTTCTCGTTTAAAGGCTGCTTTTGAACAGATATCCCCGCTATATTATTCTCCGATTTTTGTTTCGCAACCTCCGTTTCTTCTTCCGCATAACCGGCAGCTTGAATAAACAATATGCCCATAACTATCATTAACACTATTTTCTTCATCTATTCCTCGCTTTCTTGTGTTAGCTGTGAAACCGGCAGAAAATCATTTGACAATTGTAAAAAACATTCCTGTATAAATTCTGTTGTTACGTTCTTTACAGTCTGCAATGTTTCCAGATATTCCGTCGTTATCTCCTGCGCAAAATCGGGCAGGCTGTATGTAATAATACTAATCGTCTGCCCCGTTTGAATCCCCATTGATATTACCGGCAGCAAGTCTGATAAAAAGTCCTTTGTCTCCCCTGTTGACATGTTTACTTTCCGCCTGATATACCCTAAAGATGTATAAAAGAATTCCCTATTAAACTGCTCTTGTTTCTCTTCCTCCGTCAGAGCAGCAATTTGTGTTATCCGATAACGTTTTATTGTTATCTTTTCTCCTTCCTCCGTTTCATCCTCCAACGGGTCAATCTCTTCTATATAACAATTACCCTGCGAATTACACCATATAGCCGCCTCGGGCGGGTATGTGTCCGAAAATATCTGTCCTATCTCGTATGTTTCTTCCGGGATTGTTTCAAAATCATCAGTTTGCTCTAAGGATTCATCGCTTGATTTCTCACTCGTTTCTTCACTATTTTGAACCTGCTCCTTTACTTCTGTTCCCTCTGTTTCCGTTATTCCTTTTATTATTTCTTCTGTCATTGTTTTATCTCCTAAGTTATATAGCCGCAAGTATGCCAGTCGACGCTGTTAATATTTCCAAAGTCAACCCTAAAGCTCGTTGCTGTTTTATTATCATAAGCTCCGCATTGATTATTTGATAAACTGCTGCCTCCTCGACACGGACACCAGCTTATATTGTAATTAGTGTTGCCGTACGATTTAAGCAGCGTTATTGTAACGCCTGATGAGGTACCTGAATTCCCCCATTGCTCACAGTATCCGTCAGACCAAACTCTGTATCCCGAGACACCATTGACATATGTTTCCGTTACATATATCAGGTTACTCAGCAAATCCGACTGTATCCTTTCCGAGTCAAAAACATCAACCGTTTTAAATGTGTTTCTCGGATTAAATTCTGTTATTTGAGAAGAGCTGCTGTAATTATAGCTCATTTCGCCCGTTACAGAATATTTCATTGCATTCCAGGTATCCTCACCCGAGTTATACCACCAAAAATCGTTAAAAGAAGGTCTGTAAACAACAGCATTACTATCAGTCGATATTTCATCAATATTATCTGTTTCAAAATATCTTTGTGTATTTATATACCCCGCTGACGTAACTCTTTTAGTTGAGGAATTATAAGAGTATAAAAGAAAAGCCGAATAACTTACACTTACCGAAGAAGAAGACGACGACAACGAATTATTAAGGAAAGCTAAGGTTAAAATATCCGTAGTACTTTCAATATTTTTTAATGTTCCGTCTGCATTTCTTCCGTCAGGAAATAAAAGTTTTACTCCTTTTCCCATCCATCTTACACCTCCGATATATCCCTGACCTTTGAATACTTGTTTTACAAACGTCGGAACTAATGAATCCTTAAAAGTTAAAATCATTATCGGAAATGAATAATATATATTTTGATACTCCTCTATTGAACCATTTATAACTCTATACACTCTATTATCTGTTGTATGATAAAATAATCCGGTAGTAATACCTTCGGGAATAGAAGTTCCGCTGAAATTATAAAGAGTGCTATATACACTATTATTCATTGAATAAGATGTCATAAAATCATCCGATTGAGCAGAAGAAGCCCAAGAGCTAAGAGTTAAGCTGTTTTGTTTCTCTGCCCAATAAAATAACTTTGAATCGTACCATTGAATATCCGTGATTATCCATTGTCCGTTGTCAAATAAATCATCACCTATTGATTTTGCAGGTGCACTTGTTCCGTACGGGAATATTGCCACGGAACCCGCATTGAATGTAAACGTTGTATCGTCACATTCATAAAAAATATTATTCGGTTCCTCCAATATACAATTTGTTATTTGTGTTTTATTTAAAAAGTGTTTTTCTCCTTCTTCGGATAGGTTTGACAAGTCATTATTTGCCCTTGTTTCTATGCCTTCATCCAATATATTCTGCAGACATTCCTCATATGTATTATTAAAAGAATCAACCAGATTTTCAAAATAAGTTATATTTTGCATTGTTTGTTCAGCATAAGAATCACAAGCTTGTTTTGCACTTTCGGCGGATTGTGCAGAAACAATAGCTGTTTCTTTTGCATTATTAAGTTCTTCCATTAGAGCATCAGGTGTTGTGTCGGCGCCTTCACTAACTTTTACGCTTCTGTCTATTTTTCGATTCAGTATTTGCAATATTCTTACTATATAATCAAACGTCCACTCCAATATATCAAAATTAAAATATGATGAGTTCCTAAACTCACTTTCCTGTTTTATATCAAGAGTTAACGATAACGATATTTTTTCATCCGTACCGAGTACGCCGTATGTTGAACCTGACAACGGAAATGTAATATAGCTTCCGTTTTTATTTCCTATTTCATTAATGGAATAATCAACCCCTTCTTCTAAAATTTTAGAGATTCCGTTTGAATCAATATGAGTCACGACAAGTTCTTTTTCGGCTTCTATTAAAAAATCAAAATCAAATCTTGTTGAATAAGAATTACCCGTATAATTATTTACGGGTACAATTGAAGATACTGTCATTCCTTTCTCCTATCTATTTTTTACAGATAATTTATTTATATTTGCATCCTGGTTTTTATCTTCTTTTTGTTTTTCATTGTTTTTTTCTTTATCAGTATTTTTAAATCTTTCGGCGGCAGTTTGAATAATTTTATTGCGTTGTTCCAGATCAGGCTGTTTTTTGTTGACTTCTTCAAATTCTTTAAATGAGTTTAAAAGCAGTTTTATAAAATGGTACGTGTCTTCCTGATTTTTTATTCCGGTATTTTTTATAATTTTTTTTATATATTCATAATCAAAAGCAAGATTTTCATATTCTGAATTTCCAATTTTTTGATACTGCAAGAACAAATTATAATCATTTTCGGAAAAGCATTGGATATAATCAGAAATATCTTTAACTTTAAATTTTTCAAAATCATCAAAATATTCCTGCCATAAATCAATAAATTTCTTTTTATCCGTTACAATATAACCGTCTTTAATTTTTTTCTTTATATAGTCTTTTTTTGCTTTTACATTTTCAGGTTTACCGGTATAATCAATATATAAAAATGCTCTATCCGGCTGTGTTTGCAGTATTTTATTTATTTCATCCCAGTTTTTTATGTTATTATCTTTTTCTTCTTGTTTTTTTGTCCTGTTTTCTTCCTGTCTCAAACCTGATAAATATGCTCTGGCAATTTTTTCTATTTCTTCATCTTTTATCGTATTTATTTTTCTTTCTTGTTCTTTATCCGAAAGCTTGTAAGAGAATACTTCTTTTGCCCAATTATAAGCAATAATATTATTTTTTAATTCTTTTACGGCTGTTTCAAGTTTTTCTTTATTATCAAGTTTAAGAAAATCTTTATACTTATCAAAATATATTGAAGCTTTTATATCTTTTTCACGTAAAAAGGCATTTATCAAAGCATAATAAAAATCTGATTTATATTCGCCTTTTTTGCGGTTTAATAATTTACTATCCCATTTTTCTTTTTCTGACATAAGCTTAATTATTGACAGTCCGTTGGAAAAAGATGATGTAATAATTTGAGGATCCGATTTATACAAAACAGCACGTTCTATAGCAGAATTAATTGCATTTTCATATACCTGAAGCTCCCAGTTATAAAGTTCGCTTTGTTCATATTTTTCCATCTGCTTTTTTATTGTTTCGTACTTTGATTTTTTTATCTGATATATTGTATCTTTTGAAGATAAATCGGCAAAGTTAATTTTCGCCATATTGGAATTAATAAAATTATTTAATTCCGTTAAATATTCCTCCGATTTATTTTCGGTTTCTTTACCTTTCAAAGAATAAAATCCTTTTTCCGAAAATAATATTTCTTTTTCCCATGAATCAATAAGATTACTAAATTCAAGAATCTTTATTTTATCAGTATTTTTATCTTCATAACTATTTATCTTGCCGCTTACAGCAGTAACAGGAATTTTTCGCATAGAATAGCTGTTTCCCTTTTTATTGCTTGACAAATTATCCTGCATGTTTTTCCTTTCATTTCTTAGATTCAAAATATTTGCTATAAATACTTGCATTGCTTTTAGTTGTATTGCCGAATTGTTTTAATATAGTACTTGTATATGCATTTTTTGCTTTAAAAGAAACAAGTGCCGCATCTTCATAATATTTTTGTGCCGACTGCATATATGTTTCAGCTCTTCTTTCAGATTCTTTCAAAGTAGTTAATGCATCAAGTTCTCCGTTCAATTTTTCATCATCTACAAGATTAAGAGCCGTTTCCGAGGATAAAGCAATATTGCCAGCAGCAATACTTGTTTTTTGTTCTCCCATATTAAGAATAGCTTGAAGTCTCTGTCTTCTTGCTTCTTCTATACCTTCCTGTCTCTCATATGCAGCATTTTGCTCTGCATTTTTTGCCTGTTGAACAAGTTGATTTGCCTGAAATTCACTTTCTGCTTTTGAAGTACCTGCTTGATAAATTTCGGAAGCAGAAATTATTAAATTTGCAGCCGTAGTTGTGGCATCTATAGCTTCAAGTACTCCGCACATTTATTTTATCCTTTCTTTTCTATTTGATTTGTGGATTACGTTTATAAAAGAATTCAAATCCTTCTTCCAAATTAAGCCCTTCAGGTTTTGGGTTATTAAAATTAAAGCCTAATTTTTTAAGCCATTTCTTTGATTTACGATTTGATTTATAAATATAGTTATACATTATCTCGTAGCGTAAAGAAGCTTGTTTTAGCTGTTCTAAAAGTTCTTTTACAAATAATTTCTTATTTTTATAAATAAAATTTGTTGAAAGCATCCAAACGCATGCAACTGAATTACTTTGAGCAAACATTGGTACAAATCCGCCCATAGATATAGGAACCGATTTTCCTTCATCATTAAAGCCGTATAAAATTAAAACTTCCTTACCCTCCATACTTTTAATTGTTTTTTTAATCCAATCCGTACCCCATAGAGCTTTCAGCTCCTGTTCATCTTCATTTCGTAAGTTATTTAGAATATATAAAATTTCTTTTTTTTGTGTTACTTTTTTAATCATTGGTATCTGCAGCCGTTACATCTAACGAAATCGAATTTATTGTTAATGGCAGAGGGTATATTTGTTTAATATGAACACCGGCTCCGTCCGTATAGTTAGAAAAAGAGTAGCAGTCTATATTACCCGAATGCAGATAATTAGCATCATTAACACTACTCACACTTCTGGAATTCTGCACCATATTGCCTTCTGTTCCGACAATAAAAAAGTCTTCCCGTGATTTATCAACTTTTACACTGATTGAATTAACTATTTTTAACATTCCATGGCTGTTCTCACTTTCAAGATTTAATGTTTCAAGTTCAAATTCATAGGGAATACCTGCCACTATCTTTGATGCAGGATAGTCTAGAGAAACAGAACCGTTAACAACAAGTTTTCCTTCCACAACACAGCCGTCCGCAAGCAAATTAATAGTTTCTCCTTCCAAATGGTCTAAACCGCTGATATTCTGGATTGGATTACCTTCATACTTTAGCGAAGAATCGAGAAAAACCCCATCCTGAGTTTTATCTATAATTCTTGAACTCATACGTTCTATAAATCTTTTTGTCTGTCCGTTTATTTCTCGTTTAACAACAAAATAAGGAACATCTTCAAATTCTTCACGCACAACCGCAACAGATTCAAATTCACCTTTCGTTTCATGTTTGTGCCATCCTACTACTTCCTGTTTCTTATTATAGGTAAGAGCATTTATCGTTCCGTCTGACATTACGCACCATAAAATCCTGTACGGTTCTTTTGAATATGCCATATCAATTACCTGTTTGCCTTCAAATAAATGATTTGCAAAAATAGAAAGTTCTTCTCCGTCATAACTGTCTGAAATATAAGTGTATCCTAAATCCCTTACAACCGAACCGCCTGATTGAACAAACAATATCATATTACCTGATACTACAGGCTGCACATGCGAACACCCGTAAAAACTTTGAGGAGACGCAACAAGTGATGAAGATGCACTAAAAGCCCCGTCAGAACCGTTTAATTTCCATTCCGCACCTGATGTCAGCAGTATTAAATCGTTCATAGCCAGAATATGTCTTATTTCATTTACTTCCCTTTCTGACAGAGTAATATTAATTGAATCTGAAGCAGACAGAGGTCTTGAAATATTAAAGTTATTATTTGTTGATGTTTGAGACGCTACAAGCTGCTGAGGGCTTTCTTTCAGACACGCATATACTTTTCTCTGCTGAAAATAGTTAACACATGCCGGATTATTACCATTTTCAAACGGATTTTTGAATATAGGTGCCGTAGAAGTTAAATCAGGCTCTATTTTGTCATCGGTAAAAGTTGTTGTAGAGGTAGTTCCCACATATCCGAAAACACCGTTAACTTCTCTGTATATATTATATTCAGTCGCATTTTCAACTGCATCAAAATTTATTGTAATATACTCCGTTGTTCCCCAGTTTGCTTCAAGCTCACCTTCAACAGAAACTTCACTTGATCTGTTGCTTTCTTCATAAGTGTCTTCTTTAACCGAAGTAACAACATATTTATATGTTGTTTTATGTTCGGTTCCGCCCGTCCAGCTTGCAGTTACATTTTCAGGCGGTGTAATTTGAGGTTCAAATGTTATATCAGTTAAATCCCATTCATAATGAGAAAGCCTTGAAAGCTCGTAAGGAGAATAATTATTATGGCACAGAGTCAATACATCAGCATTTTGCGCATATTTTATATTAAACAAATCATCTTCAAGATACGGAGTGGTTATTTCGACAGGCTCTCCTTCTTTATCACCGTCAGGATATATAATTTGCCCGCCGTCTTTTATAAAACGTGCATATTTATTCCCCAATTCCAAAATATAAGTCTGTTCGGTATTAAATGAAAAAGGAATTAATCTTACGGAATATGCGCTATTTTTTACTTCACATATCAGTTCCAGTCCTGCTCTGTTACTTACACAGCCTTCCGCTCGAACAAAACCGTTTTTCAATGTTTTTAAACCTATTTCATATTTAGCAAGATCATTTCTTGAATATAAAGCAGGACTTAGTTCTCCGCCTGTAAATGATCTTTGGGTATATCTTGTCATTTTGTAACCCTTCCTTCTTTATCCCGGATGTCATATAAAAATTTCCGCCGCATAAATACTGCAAATATTTATCTTACATCCAGCCATGAACAACTGTTATTATTTTTTAAATACCCTTCCGAAGCATTAACTGATTTCGCCTTTGCTAGAATATTAGTATAAATACTCAAACAATCGCTCTGGATACTCCTGTTGCCTGTTATTGCAGGTGCCGAAAGAAAAGCCAGATACCAGCACAATGCCATTACAAATTCCGTAGAAAAAAACGTTTCATTATCAACAGACTTTGTATATCTTAATATTGAAGGAGTTAAATTTGTATTTATAACTTTTTGCCCGTCAGAATTTGCAGAAATTTCAAATTCCACTATTTCACTATTAACAAACGGAATAATTTCCCTTGCAAAAACACAGTCGTTAGGATAATCATATTCATATAAAAATTTAGGATTCATAGGTATATTACCCGTTAATGATAATTCTCTGTATGAATTTGCAAAATTCCAGTCAAAATCTTTTAAAACCTGTTCTCTTGCGCTGTCATAAAATTCATTTAAAACAATTGTATTTTTGTCGGTTTGATTTGCATTTTGAATACTAACGCTAACTCTTAAATTTTTTAAAGTAATATTAAATATTTTTGCTTTTGTATAGTTCATATCTGCTCCTGTACGTTTATTTCAAAGAAAACATATCCGGCAAAAAGCCGGATATCAAATAAATTGTACTATCGAGGATTATTTATTATGAAAACTTTCCTGCGTGCCGTCTGTTATACCGGCAAATATTGCCCCTGTTGTAGGCTCGGTGCCTGTTACGGTATATTTAAGACGCATATATCCTAAGTTCCCCTTTGGCAAAAACTTTATAGAGGAAACCGTGCCTTTTTTTAAATCCGCAAGCGGAATTGTCTGTTTTGTTAAATCGGATGACGAAGCAAAATCTTCATCTTCTGAAGTTTGAACCGCTACTTCCAGACTTGTTAGATTGTTAAAGTCTTCCGTCACCTGTACAAAAATTTCTACCGGAGTACCGAAAGAAACTTCACGTTTTCCTAAATCCAATATATTTTCGGAAACAGCTGTTGCCATAATTGCCTGATTATCCGAAAATAGACCCTGTTCATCTAATATCATTGTTTAATCTCCTTTTTCCCGACTAAGAAACTGTTTCTTCTTCACATATAATTTGTTCACATTCACGAATTGGAATATTTTTATAATGAAGAATATTTTCATTCAAATATTCTTTAATCGTAAAGTTAACATTGGTTTTGGCTTTTAATTGGGATTCAAAGTACATTAAGACTGTTGAATTACAATAAATATAGGTTTTACCTGTTTTTGCATATCTTCTTATTCTGTAATAAGCCTGATTTAAAAGATCTTCAAGATTTGCCGCGTTTTCTGTCGATAAATTCGAAACATCTATATTGGCAATACGACAGGTTGAACGCCAGTCACGAACTGACAAACCGACATCCATTTTAAAATGATCCTGATAAACTTTTCTTTTACCGCCTGTTGTACTTGTTTCGGTTAATATTCCGTCATCTTTATGTTGAATACCGGCTTGAGAACCCTGAGGATATAATAAAGAAGTATGCAGATCTCCCCATGTTACAAACCAGATAGAAGTATTATCCGTTCCGCTGCCTCCTGCATCAATTATGTTATACCCTATTTTCTTACTATCTGTTGATTTTTTGGAATATCTTGCCGTTAAACCGTCAAAAGCAGCGGCATTTTCTTTTATACTGCCGTAAAAGATTGTTTCCTGCAATTTTTGATTCATCGCTTCAATAAAAGCAGTTGATTCCGATAATCTGAATAATTTTGGATTTTCCGCTTTATCAACCAAATCAACATCTACAATGGAATACGTTTCCAGCATTCCTGTTACATCTTTAACCTGTTCTGTTGTTGATTTTGAAGACGGGACAAATCCGTATAATTTCCTGAATACCGCAGAAGGCAGTCCTGTTCTTATTGTTGTAATATGATTTGAACCGTCATTACATTGAAGAGCATTTGCATCTTGAAGTACTTCATTTGTTTCGGACATCATTTCAATAATTTCAGCTGCAATCTTACCGTTTTCGGTTCTTTTTAGTCTGTCAGCCAATGTTAAATAGTTAGCACCCAGTGTTGCCATTACATTTTTCCTTTCTTGTCTTCTTATACCGTATTACTACATTGTCGGAAACAGTATATCTTCCCTGTTTTCTTTCGGAACTGCCGCTGCATTTACTCCGTATAACAAATCATTTTGCATTTTTTTACCTATGTTATAAAACATTTTCACTACTTTGGGATGACAATTCAGTCCTGTTTCACTCAAAAGCGTTTGCAGTTCATCATCGGCGAATTGAGTATATGCAGTATTTGCAGTTCTCATTGTTTTATTAAAATTAGCACCGCCTATTTCTCTGTCGTTTACTAAGGCTCTTTTAAATTCATCTATTTTTTGTCTTTGTTGTTCAGCCATAGTTTTAGAGTAGTTATCACCCGTTAACTTTGTAAGCTTCACTGCCATAGACATAAGTTCATTAGCCCCTTTCTGAGAGAGATTATATCTTCCTGCTAATTCATTAAATTCATTAAGCAGCCCTTCATCATAACAATAGTTCTCGGGAAGTTGAACTCCTGAATAATCGTATTTTTCGGGCTTCCCGAAATAGCCTCCGTCATTATCTTCCGCAACCGGAATATTCGCAGGCTGCTGCCCCTGATCATATCTGTTTTGACCAAGTTCTTTGTTTACAAATAAATCTTCATTTAACATTTTTTCTCCTTTTCTAAGTAAGTCCTAATCTTGCCATCAAATCACTGCCGTAAGAATCTGTTCCGGCTATATTTTTAATAATTTCAGAACCTTCTTTTACCTGTTCTATCATTTGTTTTTGATTTTCTGCTTCTTCTTCTTTTTGTTTTCGTTTTTCAACTTCATAAGTCGGAACTATTTGTTCGGGAGAAATATTAGCAAAATCAGCATAATCATCTACTATTTTGTTTGCGTTTAATTTATTTTTTAAAGAAGGATCAAGCGTCTGAGCCAGATTTATTGTGAATGTAGTAAATCTTTCCATTGCGGATATTTTTACCGCTTTCTGAGCCTGCGCAAGTGTAGACACAAATTCTATATCCATATTTGCACCCATTATTTCACCGGGAGGCTCGGGCAAAATATTCAGTTTTATACATTCATCAAAAACCCAATCCATAATTATATTTAATCCATTATGAATTTGCTGCAGCAGAGGAGATAACAAAACCATTTTTTCTTCTTTCAGTTCATTTACTTCGGTTGCTGTTCTTGAACGTTCCGCCGTATTTAAAATCATGGCGAATAAATCATTATAGAAAATTTCTTTTATGGATTCTTTCAATTTTTCAATTATGGAATCAACTTCCAATACCCGCGGATTAACCTCATATATAGGAGAAAGACCTCTGCCGTTTTCATCTTCTTCTATAAAAGCTGCAGGTGCATCAATCATCTTTTTGTTTTTAAGACTTGCAGGACCTTTATATGTAGGACTTATCATTTTTTTAACAGCTTTACCTTCATCAATTACCATACTCATAAGCTGCTTTACATCAGGCAGAGCATTAATTCCGGGACATTCGGAGGGATAAACATCCTCACCGTTAACTTCCGATTCAAAAACGGCATAAGGAAATTTATCAAAACCACTCTTTGATAAGAATTTTTCCTCATTTGAAGCAAATTCATAATATACCGAAACAAATTCTTTATCCTCTGCCCAGACAGAATCCGGCATATAATCTTTATTCGGCTCAACAAAATGTACTATCTCAAACATCTCTTCCAATCTGTTTGAATTAACCGCATTTAAAACTTCTTTTGAAACATTTTCTTCTCCGAATTGGTCATACAGGTTTTTGGCAGTTTCCATATATACTCTGCAGATAGTATCAACTTCGCCCTTCTGATTTTTTGCTATCCTGTATGAACCTATCGGAAGCAATTGACATCTTAATATTGTAGATTCATCATTCATTAATCCGAGAACGGAAATACCAAAAACTCCAATTTGCTTATAAACTGAAGGTAAAACCCTATAGAGATTTGATGAATTAAAAATATCTCTAAAAAGATTTTCTACTTCGCTGCACCATGTTTTAACCTGATAGCTTTCTTCTTGAGCAAAATTTCTAACTTTAACCTTAAACCAGTTTGTAGCGGGACTTGTAGCACCTGACATCATGCCTGAGGAAAAATTACGAACCGCAAGCAGCGGAGTCGAGTCTTTAATTTTCTTGTTTTTAACAGGCTGTTTATTTACATTTCTGGCAAGAAACCGCACGGAACGGGGTAAAAAATAATCAGCAAGCTCTTGCCAGTCAGGTTTTAAAGCATTGTATGCTATTTCAAGTTCAGATCTTCGTGCATTAAAATATTGTTTGGAATATTTTGTTTCTTTCATTTTATTCACCTAATAATTTTTTCTTAGATGACACAATTTCATCATCCAAACCGTTATTTGTAGTTCTGATATTTTCGGATACAAGTCCTTTAACTCCTGATCTGTTTGCAGCATTTGCTTTTTGTACTGAAGCATCCGCCTGCGTTGCAGTTTTAATTGTTTCTGTATCCTGAGATACAGAAGATATCTTTGGTGTTGAACACATTGGTTCTCTCTCCTTTCTTTACTAAATATTTATTGTTTGCTTAACAATAAAGGCAATATAAAAACTTTAATAAGAAGCATATATATTAACAAAATGTTAATTATATGAACTGTTCAGCTGCAAAACTAAAGACTGAATTTAGCTGTCTTTTCTTAATTTTTATTTTCTTCCGGATATCTGATTATTTATTACACACCACAAACACGAAAAACATTCCCATAATAAGAACAATGACGAGAAAAGATTATTAATAATAAATTTATTAATTTTAATACTTTTTGTATCTATTCTACTTTTGCTTACCCTGTCTTTTATGACATAGGTATCTCTATTATTTGTCATTTTTTCTTTTTCTTCTGTACTGAGAACTCTTATATAATCATATCGTTTTTATATATTCTTCCAATCTTTTTATCCTGTTCATCCAGCCTTTATAAAAAACTTTTTGCGACGGGCTGCGTTTAACAATATTCTCATATTTATTCCGCCTAAGTTTCAGAAAAAGTTCAACATTGCCGCCGGAATTTTTATACAAAGCTTTACCTGCTGATACACCATGATTAACGCAGGAGTCAAAAAGAACAAGAGCAACGGCAAAATCAGAAATCCTGCCTGCACCAGACAAACACCAGTAATTTTCATAATAAATTTGTTTTGCTTCATCTTTTGTTATCAGGGAAACAGAATGCGGTGCAAGCTTTTTTCTCTGTCTGAATGTATTATAGGTATTTTGAGTAATACCCAGATTTGTTGCACCGCCTCTGTCATTTTTATGACAGATGTAACCGCCCTCCGTTTTTAAAATATATTTAAAAGCTTTTTCAAAATTTTCATCTTCGTTATTATATACTGCCATAATTACCCTAATGTTATGCATACGGGTCAAAGTTTGAATCAATTATTACCGTTTCCTCACGTTCATCAATCAAATATGAATAATAATTAATTGCATATATTCCCATCATTAAACTATCTGCGAAATCAGGACTTTCTCCATGTTCTGATTTCATTTCTTTTTTAGGCTGAATAAAAATCTGTCCGTTTGGTTTATAAGATTTCTTAATATATTCAAGCTGTGAGATGGTAAAATCTGATGAGATTTTAAGCCACTCATTATCTATAAAATCTTTTAGTGTCAGATAACCGTCTGCTCGTCTGTTTAAGGCATTAGGTCGATTACTTGAAGCAGCTCCGTTAAATTTTATTGCATTTGATATTACATTCTTTATACTTACATATATTGAATATCCGAGTCCGTCCGCATCAAGAATAAGTAATTCCGGTTTCCACATTGAATATAGGTTTATAATCTTCCCTTTTGTTACGTCAGTATCAGGTTCACTCCAGTACTCTTGTTTTTCAAGCGACCATTGGGTGGAGCTTTTGGACTCTATTAAGCTTGCAACACACAGGTCTCCTCCGTTTCCTGCAAGATCTACCGACATACATTTTATTTTTCTGTAATTTTCATTTTTAAATATAATATTTTTCGCCCTGTCAAGCTTAATCGCCGAAAATAAAAAATCACTTGCCGAATCAATCGGGTTACCCTCCCATATATATTCATAATCCAGTATATTTCTTTCTTTACATCTTCTTGCTTCGTCAATAAGCTTTTGAGGACAATGTTTATTATCATAATAATTTACCTTTATATGAAGACAATCATCTCTGGAAATGAACTCGGAATAGACGGGGTCTTTCCGCAGTAAACGATTCATAGTATAAATTACTATTGAATTTTTCTTTCTAATGGTAGGAATAATAACATCTAAAGTTGACTTTGTTATTGCCTGCGCTTCATCAATCCATAGAATATCAACACCTTCCAAGCCTTTGATGTTTACCCTGCCCTGCTCGCGAAAACCCTTAAATATAATACTTGACTCACTGTCATTATGAATTATCCTGTTGGACTTTATCGTAAAATTTAAATTATACTCATTTATTAAATCATTAAATATCTTATATACACTGTCAGAAATAGTTGCCTGAGTTTCTCTTCCGCAGCAAACCCTTACTTTCCGTTGTTCTGCAATCCAGAGAATTATTCTTGCTATACTTTGGGACTTGCCACCACCCCTTCCTCCTTCAATTAAAAAGTAATTATAGTTATTTATATCAATGATTACCCGAATCAATTTATCGGGGATATTTAAAATTTCCGGCAGTTCAATCATCTTTCGGTTCCGAATTCAATGCCTCTCCTACATTTATTCTTAATTTTTTTCCGTCAATTTTTACACTTCCCATAATATTTATATGGGAAGATGTTTTTTCTTTCTCGGAATATAATCCGCATAATTTCCCTTTCAGTTCTTCCGCTTTAAGAAAAATTGAAATATCGGGATTAATTTCGTCATCTTTGCCCTTTTTATTAAGTGCCATCTTTTGAACCGTTTCAAGATTTTCAAAAGATTCGGTTTTTGAATATTTAAAATCGTCATCTTTCTTTTTTTTCTTTTCAGTCATATACAAATCCGTCCGTTGAAAAACGGTGCTTATGAAAACACCGAAATTATTTTGTATTAATAGTTTTAACCAGCTTCTTTTTCCCGTTAAAATCAACAGAATATTGAAATATCTTGCCTTTTTTTGATATTTTATTTACTCCGTAAACAAACCCTGAACTGCCGCGAGTCCCATATTTTTCTTTCGGAACTTTCCATGAACCTTTTTTAATTTCATCTATAAATTTTCTTACTTTTTTTCGTTTTGGTTTATATATCTCATAATCTTGTTTTTCAATATTAAATCTTGTTAATTCTGCTTTAACACAACCGCAATTCGGGCAGGTTAATATTTCAAGCTTTTTATTTTTATACTTAAAATCAGACGGAAGAAATAATATTTCATCCGCACTGTAGTATGCACCGCAGCAAAAAATCACAAACCACTCCTCTTGATTTTGCGAATCCGGTCACCATTTCGCTTTTAACTTCTACTCAATACATGGTATGCAGGCTGCAATACCTATAGAGTAAAAACTGCTACTCAAGTCTCAGTTCAAATCATATTTATATATTATCACATTTTAATTCTTTTCGATATATCTTTTAGTAATATTTGTTACTTTTCTTAATGTTTATCATTTATCATCTATAATTTGCTATAATTACGCTAACTTTAATATTTATATTTAATTTTATGATATTAAAAAGAGCCTTTACATTATCTGAAATTCTCATTGCAATGACTGTTTTGGGTGTTATTGCTGCTATTACGGTACCCTCTTTAATAAACACATATAATGATAAAATGTATGTTTCGGCCATGAAGAAGAATTATTCCGTACTAAGCAATGCTTTTTTACTTGCAAGAAATTACGAATATAATGATTTTGAAGATTGGTCACATGTTGACAGTAATGTAGAAGTAATATACCAAAATTATAAATATATAAAAAAATATCTTTATGTAATAAGAGAATGTAAAAATGAGGAAGGCTGCTGGTCTAAAGAAATAACAAAAGCATATAACAAAGAAACAGCAGCAAGCGCAACAGAAAAAGGGATAGGAAGCGAAATAGTTACCTTTACTTTAAATGACGGCACTAATGTTTGCCTTGATTATTGGAGTCAGGCAGATACAATTACTTATTTTGGAGTCAGCAATAATTTACTTGATAATACACTTTCTGTTATTGTTGATGTTAACGGAGATAAAGCCCCCAACACTTTAGGTCGTGATGTTTTTGCTTTTGTTCTAACAAAAAACGGACTTGTTCCGGGCGGTGCCGATAATAATTCCGTTAATTGCAAAAATAAAGGGGTAAACTATAACTACGATTGTGCAGCAAAATATATAAAAGAATATTAACGGTGATAAGGCTCATTAGAATTAATTTTAAATGCTCTGTATATTTGTTCAATCAGTAAAAGACGAATTATTTGATGGGTAAATGTCATATTTGAAAAGCTTAATTTTAAATCTGCAGTTGCTGATATTTTTGAATGAAGTCCGTTGGCACCGCCAATAATAAATGTAATATCATTTATTCCTTCATTTGTTATTTCTTTTATTTTTCGAGCAAAATTTTCCGATGAAAACATCTTACCTTTAATTTCAAGTGTTATTATATACGAATTTTGTTTTAAAACTTGTAATATTTTATCAGCTTCAATTTCTTTATATTTTTCATATAAAGAATCGTCAAAGATTTGTTCCTGAGAAATTTCAATAATTGATAAGCTGCAAAAGGGTATAAGGCGCTTTTCATATTCTTTTAAAGCATCTTTTAAATATTGTTCTTTAATTTTACCCACAGCAATAATTCTTATATTCATACAACAATTATACAAAAAATTGATTGAGTAAAGTAAATTGTTTTTTACGTTTTGTTCAAAACAAAAAAAATTTAAGCTACAATCTACATGTTATTTTTTATAATAAATTTAATGAGATATAGTGGAGATTAAAATGTATAATGTTGCTATTGTTGGCGGAGGTCCTGCCGGAATATTTGCGGCTCTTGAAATAATGAAACTTAAACCAGAATGGAAAGTTATCCTTGTTGAAAAAGGAGTACAAATAGAAAAAAGAAAATGTCTTTTAAGAGAAGGTTATGCAAAATGTCCCAACTGCAAAAAATGCGGTTTATTATGCGGCTGGGGCGGTGCCGGAGCATTCTCCGACGGAAAATTAACACTAACTCCCGATGTCGGAGGGCATTTACTTGATTATATGCCGAGAAAGGATGTTGAAGATCTTATTAAGTATACTGATGATATATATTTAAAATTCGGTGCAACTGATGAAGTATTCGGGTTAGACAGAGAAGCCTTCGCAGATATTGAAAGAGCAGCTACTTTAGCCGAACTAAAACTTGTACATTCACCCGTAAGACACCTCGGCACGGAAAGAAGTCTGAATGTTCTTAAAAACATGCAAGATTATCTTGATAAAAGAATAACAATTTTATACGATACAATCGCAGAGCAATTAATAGTTGAAAATGAACAAGTTAAAGGTTTTATTACAAGTGATAATCAAAAAATTCTCGCAGAACACATAATTATCGCCCCCGGTAGAGAAGGCGCCGATTGGCTGACGCATGAATTTGATAAAAACAAAATCGGAATGGTTAATAATGCAGTTGATGTAGGAGTAAGAGTAGAGCTACCCGCTCCTGTATTTGAGCCTATAACCGAGAAATTATATGAATCTAAATTGATATATCATTCTCCGACATTTGGTGATGAAGTAAGAACATTCTGTATGAACCCGTACGGAGAGGTTGTAGCGGAGAATTACTCAGGTATTTCAACAGTTAACGGACACAGTTACGCAAATTACAGGACAGCAAATACTAATTTTGCACTTCTTGTATCAGAAAAATTTACGGAACCGTTTAAAGAACCTATAGCCTACGGGCAGCACGTTGCAAGACTTGCAAATATGCTTGCCGGCGGAGTACTTGTTCAAAGATTTGGCGATTTGCTGGACGGACGCCGTTCTACTCCGGAAAGAATAAAAAGCAGTATAATAACACCTACGCTTTCCTGTGCAACACCGGGAGATTTAAGTCTGGTGCTTCCGTACAGGCAAATGACAGCCATTATAGAAATGTTGTATGCTCTGGACAAAATAGCTCCCGGAACTGCCTCCAGATACACTCTTTTATACGGTATTGAAGTCAAATTTTATTCCGGAAGAGTTAAGTTGACAAAAGATTTAGAAACAGAGGGAGTAAAGAATCTTTATGCAATAGGTGACGGAGCAGGAGTTACAAGGGGGCTGATACAAGCCAGCGCATCAGGTATACATGCAGCACGCATAATATGCGCGAAATAATAAAAGAAAGAGGCATTAATGGCAAAAACGTCTTTATACAATGCACATTTAAAAGCAGGAGCAAAAATGGTTGATTTTGCAGGTTGGGAAATGCCTGTACAATATAAAGGAATTATTGAAGAACATAATAATGTAAGAGCTAATGCCGGTTTGTTTGATGTTTCCCATATGGGAGAAATTTTTGTTTCGGGCAAAGATTCATTAAAATATCTTCAGACATTAGTTCCGCAAAATATTGAAAAACTCGTTGATAGAAAAGCCCTTTATTGCCAGTTTACAAACCAAAACGGCGGTATTATAGATGATTTATTCGTATATAAACTAAAGGAGAGTTATTATCTTTTAATAGTTAATGCCTCCCGCATTAATGAGGACTATAGCTGGATGGCTAAGAATATAAATAATTTCGACGTGAATGTTGAAAATAAATCCGATATTTATTCAATGCTGGCATTACAGGGACCTAAGGCAGCAGATATTATGGAAGCAGCAGGAATAAAAAAAGAAGACCTCCCGCATACAATGTACATTAAAGAAATGAATCTTCTAAATGATGATATTTTAGTTTCAAGAACCGGATATACGGGAGAAGACGGTTTTGAGATTATAGTAAAAAATGAAAAGGCGGAAGAATTATGGGATTTGCTGCTTGAAAAAGGGAAACCGTATAATATAATGCCGATAGGACTGGGCGCAAGAGATACTTTAAGACTTGAAGCTGCAATGAGTTTATACGGAAATGAACTCGATGAGAATACAACTCCTGTTGAAGCCGGTCTTACATGGTCATTAGATAAAAATAAAACAGCAGACTATATCGGAAAAGATATCATTTTCAGCCAACTGCAAAACGGAGCAAAAAAGAAACTTATAGGTTTTAAAATGCTGGATAAAGCAATAGCACGGCATGGATATGATATTTATATAAATAATGAAAAATCAGGATATGTTACAAGCGGATGTGTTGCCCCTTCTGTCGGATATAATATAGGTTTAGGATATATTGATAAAAAACTGAATATTGATGATACAATTCAAATAATGATACGCGGAAAATTATTAAATGCCGTTATTACCGGCAAAAATTTTATTAAAAAACATAATAAAGGTAATTAGTTTAAAAGGAGTAGAATAAATGACCGTCCACGAAAATATTTTATGCAGTAAATCACATGAATATGTTTATGAAGAAAACGGAAATTATAATATAGGTTTAACCGATTATGCATTAGAACAGCTTGGCGACATTGTATTTGTAGAGCTTCCCGAAGTCGGAGCCTCATATACAAAAGGAGAAATATTTGCAGCAATAGAATCCGTTAAAGCTGCATCTGAAATTTACATGCCCGTATCAGGTACGGTTATTGCAGTAAATGAAGAATTAATTGAAAAACCGGAATTGTTAAATGAATCTTCTTTTGAAGATGTTTGGCTCATAAAAATTTCAGCAAACACATTTGACGAAGATAATAAAGATTTAATTGATTACAATACATATAAAGAAGAAGTTGAATAAAATGAATAATTTTAAATCAAATCCTGATAATGTTACGGAAGAAATGCTTAAGTCCATAGGAGAGAAAAGTATTGAGGGATTATTCTCTGCAATAGATAAAAGAGCATTAATAAAAGATTTTAATATGCCGGATGCATTAAGCGAAATGGAACTGCAGAAAAAAATAAAATCTATTGCGAAACAAAATAAAACTGGTTATGCTTGTTTTATAGGTGGCGGTGCATATAAAAGGTTTATTCCCGCTGCTGTATCTCAGATTTCATCAAGATTTGAATTCAATACCGCATATACCCCATATCAGCCCGAAATATCGCAGGGAACATTACAGGTTATATATGAATTTCAATCAATGATTTGTGATTTAACGGGTATGGATGTTTGTAATGCTTCCGTTTATGATGCTGGAAATGCCTGTGCTGAAGCTATGCTTATGGCAGTCAGAATAACAGGACGCAATAAAATACTTGTCAGCAGCTGTTTAAACCCGCAATATATCGACGTTATCAAAACATATGCTCATGCGGGAGAAATATGTATAGAAATAATAAAACAAACAGACTTTAAAACCGATTTAAATTCCGTAAAAGAAAAACTTATATCCGGAGAATATGCAGGCTTTATAATTCAAAACCCAAATTTTTACGGTACTATCGAAGATATAGATATTTTAGAAACATTGTCAAAAGACACAAAAACACTTTCTATTGTATGCTTAGAGATGATGAGCAGCTCCGTTTTAAAAAAACCTGCAACGTATAATGCTGATATAGCAGTCGGCGACGTACAATCTTTTGGCAATACATTGTCCTTTGGCGGTCCTTACGCAGGATTTATTGCGGTTCGTGATAAATATAAACGCCAGCTTCCCGGAAGAATTGTAGGAAGAACGTTCGACACAGAAGGCAGACAGGCATTTACTCTTACTTTGCAAGCTAGAGAACAACATATAAGAAGAGAAAAAGCGACCAGTAATATATGCTCAAATCAGGGACTTGCTGTTTTAAACGCTGTTGTTTATCTTGCACTATTAGGGAGAAACGGCATAAAACAGGCTGCTTATCTAAGTGCCAAAAATTCTCAAATACTGGCATCAGGACTTAAGAATAAAGGATTTAAAATTCCTAATAACAACTTTTTTAATGAATTTATACTCGAAGTTAATAATGCTGATGAATTTATCGCAAAAATGAAGAAACATAAAATTCTGGCAGGGTTAAAGTTAAATCAAAAACAAATTCTTGTTTGCACCACGGAAATGAACACAAATTCCGAAATAAAAGAATATATACAAGAAGCATAAATATAAGGTTAAAGAAAATGAATTATTTAAAGAAACATTCAGAATTTATACTTGCTTTAATTCTTGTAATAATTTGTTTTCTTCTATATTGCATAAATATTTCTGATTATCCTTTCATAGATACGGATGAAACAAAATATGTTTCAATTGCAAAAGATATGCTGAATTACAGCGACTGGATAAACATCAAACTTAACGGAGAAAATGTATTTGATTGTTTTCCTTTATTTTTCTGGATTACAAATTTGTCCTGCCTCATTTTTGGTAAAATAAGCACATTTGCAGTCAGACTTCCAATCGCAATTATTTCCCTTGCAGGCATTATATTTTTATTTTTCGCCGTAAAAAGACTTCTTTCAAAATCATATGCCTTTATTATTTCGTTAATAACGGCAACATGTTTTGGTACTATAATATTCTCCAGACTGGCAACCAATGATTTTATCTCTGCGATAATAATGATGATAACTATCCTGTTTTCCGGTTTAGCACTTATTGAGGAAAAATGGAAAAAGAAATTTTTATTTTGGATATGTGTTTACTTCTTCTGTGCATTATCGGTATTATGCAGCGGATTATTCGGCATAATGATTACTTTTTGCTCTGTTCTGGCAATGCATATTTTTGCAGGCAAATTAAAAGAACTATTTAAACCGCAATACCTGTTTCCCGGACTATTTATATTTATTATTATTGTTCTTCCATGGAACTTTATTATGCTGCATAAACATGGTCTGCTTTTTATAAAAGAACAAATAGCCATATATAATTTTCTGGATTATATCGGCTTTAAACAGATATTTTCCGTAATAAACTGGTTTCTTTTAGGTTTTATGCCGTGGACATTCTCTTTTCTATGGATATCAGGTACAAAAATAAAAGATATATTTAAGTCTGTTTATTCATATTTCAAAGATAATCCGCAGGAAAAATTAAAAGAAAAATGGGAAAAGGCAGCTAATACTGATAAGTTTTTATATTTGAATACCATAATTTTCTTTACCGGATTGATTTTTGCTTTTCTATATGGTACAAAATACACTTTCTTAATTCTGTTTTTAATGTTTCCTGCTTCCTGCATTTCAGGATATTACTGGTATGAATATATTATTGAAAAAAAATATGATAAAAGCATATTTTTTTCAACAATAATTCCTAACCTAATGCTAATAATTTGCTCTTTAATAGGATTATTCGGACATAACATATTAAATACCATAATTTTTCAAGGACTTAATCATTTAATAATCCCTTTAGTTATTATATTTTTTATTATTCCTTTAGCCGGTGTATTTTCAGTTATATTAAAAGGCAGAATACCGGTATTTATATCTGATTTGTTATTAATGATAAGTTTATCTTTTGTTATAACTCCCAGTGTATTTAATTTCATTTCACTATACGGTGGAGAAAATGATTTAATAAACTTCGCTCAAAAAGCAAATAAGGAAAAAACCATCCTTACAGCATTTATTCCCTCAAAAAAATACAGCCTCATATATTATTACGATAAGCCTGTAACTTTTTATAATAATAAAGATTTGCAATTACTAAGAAAATATATGGAAGAAAATAAAAACACATACGTAGTTGTTGAAATAAAAGATTTATGGTCTATAGAAGAAAATAATATCAAATATATGCTTATTGATTCCGGCAAAAGATACTGTTTAATCCAACATATGCCATATATTCCCGAAACAGAAGAAGAAAATAAAGAACCAGAAATAATAGTATATTAAATAGTGTTATAATAACGTAATGATAAAAAATATTTTTATAAAATTAATAAATATATATCAATTTTTTTCAAAATTTAAACCGCCTGTATGCAGGTTTTACCCGACTTGTTCAGAATATACAAAACAAGCAATTATTAAATACGGAATATTAAAAGGCGGATTAATGGGAATTAAAAGAATTTTAAAATGCCATCCCTTACATCCGGGCGGATATGATCCTGTTCCTTAATTTAAAATAACCTTTATTCTTTTATAAAAATAAACAACAATTTCTATTTAATGTGTTTTTTTCCAATTTTTTATTTGTTCAAGTTTATTTTTATATTTTATTTCCAATCCCTGCTCTGTCGGTCGATAGTATTCTCTGTCCAGTAAAGAATCGGGGAGACATTGCATATTTGTGAGTTTCTCGTCCGTATCATGAGCATATTGATAACCTTTACCGTAGTCTAATTCCTTCATCAATTTAGTAGGAGCATTTCTTATAACAAGAGGAACAGGTTCTGCAATTTCCCTTATGGCATCTTGTTTTGCCATATCATAAGCAACACATAGAGCATTAGATTTAGGAGCAAGCGACATATATATTACAGCCTGAGTCAGATGAACAGAACACTCCGGCATTCCTATAAAATGGCAGGCATGATATGCCGCAACTGCAATACTTAACGCATGAGGATCCGCTAATCCTACATCTTCACTTGCAAATCTTATTATCCGTCTTGCAATATATAAAGGCTCTTCACCTGCTTCAAGCATTCTTGCCAGCCAATAAACTGCTGCATCAGGATCAGAATTTCTCATTGATTTATGTAATGCGGATATAACATTATAATGTTCTTCTCCGTTTTTATCATATAAAAGAGATTTTTTTGATATACATTGCTCAAGTATTTCATCAGTTACGGAAATTTCCACGTTTTCATTTATATCTCCGTTTAAAACAAGCATTTCAAGAGTTGAAAGAGCATTTCTTGCATCACCGTTCGCAAATTTTGCAATAATTTGCAATTTCTCATCAGTAATATTTATTTTTTGATTTCCAAAACCCTTTTTATCAGTAATTGCACGTTTTAAAAGGGAAAATAAATCTTCAGTTTTTAACCCTTGAAGAACAAAAACTTTGCAGCGTGAAAGTAAAGCACCATTTACCTCAAAAGAAGGGTTTTCCGTTGTTGCTCCAATTAAGATAATGCTGCCTTTTTCAACAAAGGGCAAAAATGCATCTTGCTGTGCTTTGTTAAAACGATGTATTTCATCAACAAAAACAATTGTTCTTTGTCCCATTTTTCGTGATTGTTCCGCACGAGTCATTACTTCTTTGATTTCTTTTATACCGCTAGTAACAGCAGAAAAATTTATAAATATAGAGTTAGTCTTACCTGCAATTATATTAGCAAGAGTGGTTTTACCGACACCGGGAGGTCCCCAAAAAATCATAGAGGAGATTTTATCTTCTTCTATTAACCTGCGCAAAATTTTACCTTCTCCGATAAGATGCTGCTGCCCGTAAAAATCATCCAGACTTTGAGGTCTTAAACGAGAGGCTAACGGCTGATTTACTTCATTTTCAAAAAGTGATTTCTGTTCCATTTTTACCCGTAAAATAATATTTAGATTATATAATCAATATTAATTATATTTAAATTATAGCATTTAAAAATAAATCTATATATTAACCATTCACCCGTAAATAATCAAAACCAAGTAAAAACTTGTTATTAAGCAATTTAAAAGTTATAATTAACACTGGTAAAATGCTTAATCTCTTTGAAAAAAAATTAAAATATTTGGTAATAGGTGCCGGTTCTACCGGAGCTACTTTTGCGTGTTTCCTCCATTCTGCCGGAAAAAACGTAACTTTAATCTCAAAATATGAATCTATTATAAAAACAGCAAAAGAAAAAGGCGGAATAAGGCTTATTTCCAATGTAAAAGGAGATAAAAGATATAAAGTTAAAATTAAAACAGAACAAATATATAATGAGAAAGCAGACGTTATTATACTGTGTATCAGAACACCTGACATCCTCTCTGCTATGCCTTTAATTGAAAAAGCAGCAAAGAAAGATACGGTGCTTTTTTCTATATCTAACGGTTTTGGTATCGGCTATGCTCTCAGTCAAAAATTTCAAAATTTACATGTACTTGATGCAAATTATGTGGGTAAATGCAGATGGTACAAAAGAAATGATGCAGAATACCTGCAGCAAAGAGAATATTGTGAATTGAATTTTGCAGATATCAACAATAATACAAATCCCAAACTCCTGAATAAAATAAAAGATGATTTCGCTAAATCAGGAATGATAACATCATGTTTAACAGAAAAACAATTTACCGAATTATCGTTTGAAAGACTTATAACCCGTTCTCCATTTGAAGCCTGCTGCATATATTATAATATTTGTGCAAATGATTTTGAAGGAGAAAAAAGGGAAACATTTGAAAAACTCTGCAATGAGCTTTTGCTTCTGGCGAAAGCAATGGGAATTAATGTCAGAAACGGATTTTTACAGGAATATTATGAAAATTTCGAGAAATATAAACAACGTGATGATGCAAATGTATATTCTTCTATTTTAAATGATATGAATATAGGACAAAATTCAGAAATAGATTTTCTTTTTTTTATTGTAGTTGAACTTGCAAAAAAATATAATGTAAATATTCCGACTTATTTTAAAATAGCCGAAAAATTTAAAGATTATAATACATTAAACCATTATCTAAACTAAGATTCGGTATTTGTCTTTAAAATGAACTTATGATAAGATTTTCTTATATTTACAGGAAGAGAAAATGATTTTTAAATGTTGCGAATGGGCGCTTTATCACTTAGTTATAAATCCTGATGATTTAACCTATTGCTGTGCTTCATTTGATAAGAAACTTACATTCATAGAAAAATACCACGGCGAGCTAATTGATATTAATAAATATCTTGAAGACAGAAAACAATACATAGAAAGATGCAAAAAAGGAGATTTCCCTGAACAATGCAGGGAATGTCCGACTCTTGAAGAAAGAGATTGGGATGAAACAGCAGGATTCATTGATGTATCCGTTTCGAACAGAACAAAATGCAGTTGTGACTGTATATATTGTATTATTTCCGGAGGAGGAAATTCAGAAACAAAAAAAGATCTTAATTCAAAGCAAGCATATGAAGTAAAACCTGTTTTGCAGCAGTTAAAAAATGCCGGATTATTTAAAGATGGCTGCCATTTTATTATAGGCGGCGGAGAATGTGCGGAGTACCCAAACGGAGAACTTCAGTGGCTTATTGACTTTGCTTTTTCTCTAAACGGTTCCATTGAATTTTTAAGTGCAGGAATTACATATTCCCGCTCAATAGAAAATGCTTTGAAAAATGGTATGGCAAAACTTAAGGTTTCTGTAGATGCAGGAACAAAACAAACTTATGAAAAAGTAAAAAGGGTAAAAGGTTTTGATAGAGTTTGGAAAAATTTGAAAAATTATATAAAGGCAACAAAGAAGAATCCTAAATCTTCCGTTGTAATTAAATATATCATTATTCCCGGGATTAATGATAACTTAAAAGAAGCAAAAGAATTTATAAAGAATTGTAAGAAGGCAGGATGTTCTTCTATAGAAATCAATGTAGAATTTTACTGGATGAATGAAAATTTTGATAAAACAATAAATGATTCTTTAAAACAGACTCTGGAATATTTTAACAGCTTAAAAAATGATAATGTATATTTTTCATCTAATATTTCTTCTCATATTAAATCTTGGTTGTCTGCAAACATTGGTACATAATTTAATTAAATAACTTAAGTTTGTTCATTAAGGATTGCATATTATTAAGTTTTTATTAACAAAAATTTTTTCTAAAAAAACAGCAAGTAATAAAATAAAGACATAACTAAATAGAACCAAAACAGCTCTGAATTATTTCAAATACTGTTTTGGTTCTATTTAGTTAAAATTTTTCATTTTTATTTTACAACTTGTTTTTGTTGCTCGGCATTATATCTGTCGCCTTGAATCTCAATTTTTGCAATTTTTTTATCAAGTTCCTGCCATTCATTATTAGACCATTTAAAATTAATCGCTGCAAGATTTTCTTTTAAATGGGTATCAACCGTTGTACCCGGAATAGGTACAATATACGGACGTTTATGCAAAAGCCATGCTAAAGCCACCTGTGCAGGCGTTGCACCTTTTGATTTACCGAACTCTTTCAGTGTATCGACAATTACCATATTAGCTTTCATAGCCTCAGGGGTAAAGCGCGGAAGTTCCGCACGATTATCCGTAGCCTTATCAAATTTTGTATATTGATTTAATGCTCCTGTCAAATATCCCCTGTTAAGCGGACTGTAAGGAACAAAACCGATTCCCGATTCTTCAAGCACTGGGAAAATATTTTTTTCAGGTTCCTGCCACATAAGATGATATTCGCTTTGAATTGCAGTTATCGGCTGAACAGCATGTGCCTTTCTTATAATTTCAGGACTTACCTCGCACATTCCAAAGTGTTTAACTTTGCCTTCTTGAATTAGCTCTTTTACGGTTCCCGCAACATCTTCCACGGGAATTGCAGGATCAAACCTGTGCTGATAAAACATGTCTATAACTTCTCGTTTTAACCGTTTTAGTGATTCTTCACACACTTTCCTGATTTGTTTAGGGCTGCTGTCTAGTTCGCCATGATAATATTTCCCGTCCACAATTTTATGCCCGAATTTTGTAGTAACAGCAATATCCTTGTATTTATGCAGAGCCTTCCCGACAAGAAGCTCATTTGTATGCGGACCGTATATTTCTGCCGTATCAAAAAGAGTAATACCATAATCAACCGCTTTGTGTAAAAGTTTTATCATTTCTTTTTCATCTTTAGCAGGACCTCTGTTATAACTCATTCCCATACAGCCAAATCCAAGCGCAGTTACGGTCATAGCTGCTGTCCCGGTACCCAAAGTTCTATATTGGTTAATCATTTTATCACTTACAAATAATTTAGCATCTGCTTTATTTAAAACCGGCTGTGCCATCATCGCGACACCCAAAATTGACATTATTTTAATAAAATCTCTGCGTCCGTGTTGAATATTCTTACTCATTTTAACTTCCTTTATCTTACCGTAAATCCGCCATCTACAAGCATAGCACTTCCATGAACAAAACTTGCATAAGGGCTGCAGAGCCATAACACAGCATTTGCTATTTCAACAGGCTCCCCGAGTCTGCCTGCAGGAATATCACGAACAAACATTTCTTCCAATTCTGGATTTCTTTTAAGCAGATCTTTTGCCATAGGAGTAAGAATCGTACCAGGTAGTACCGCATTAATTCTTATTCCCTTAGAGGCATAATCAATACAGGCAGTTCTTGTCAAACCTATAACAGCATGTTTACAGGATATATAAGCCGCTTGTCCGGGAAATCCCGTTACTCCTCCTTGAGATGAAGTATTAACAATACATCCGCCGTCTTTTTGGTTAAGCATTTGTTCTATTTCAAACTTCATACAATTCCATACACCCTTCAAGTCAACAGCAACCGTTTTATCAAATTCTTCATAACTTATTTCAGCCATCGGTTTTTGCGGAGTTTGAACACCTGCATTATTAAATGCACAATCTAAATGACCAAAAGTATTTACAATGTATATAATCATATCTTTTACTTGATTTTCATCACTGACATCGCAAATATAAGGAACCGCTTTATATCCTGCATTAACCAAATCATTAACCTGTTCCGTCATATCAATAATATCTGACAAAACTACTGTTGCGCCTGCCTTTGCAAATTCCTGAGCAGTCGCAAGGCCTATTCCCTGTGCAGCTCCCGTTACAAGTGCAACTTTATCTTTAAATACCTCTTTCACATTTTCTCCTTTCGTTTTTATATAGTTACAAGTTTATAAGGATTAGTTTTAAGCAATAAATTAATTTCTTTTTCCGTTATTCCTCCGGTAATCAATGTGTTTATACATTTAAGCATACCCTCAATCGGATTCGGCATTCCCGGCTGTCCTAAGTCGGTTGTAATAAAACTTCTCTCCGGATTAATCTTAACAAAATTAATGAACTCTTCATCGCTCATTCTTTCATAATCACTCAATCCGCTGCCTTTACCCCATAGATTTGTAATATAACTGTATTCTATATATCCGCCCAAATCTATTACTTTTTTTATTTGATTATGTGTCATTTTCCATATATAAGAATTTGCATGCGTTACGACAAATTTTTGAACTCCGATTTCTTTTGCCTTTTTCGCCATAATAAGGCTTTCTTCCGGCGAAGAGTGCCCTGTTGCAAAGATAATATTATTATCACGACAAACTTCCATAACTTTTATTATTTCAGGCAGCACTTTACCATATTCATCAACAACAGGAATTGAAATACCTGATTGATTAAGAGTTTTTGTTTGATAACTTGCATTCTGCGTCGGCATCCAAATGCATCGGCAGAAATTTCCGGTAGTTTTAACTGCTTTTACAGCAGCCTGAACATTAACTTTATCACCGACAACATCATTCATGCAAAGGCTGCCGTATACTTCAAACTCCGGGACGGCTTTTCTTATAATGTATGCTCTATCATGACAGCTCCAATCATTAGATTTAAACATAATTGAACGATATCCGGCTTTCTTTGCCTGTTTCGCAAAATTCAGTTCATTAACTAATCTGTCTTTTGTATCGGGAGCAGCATGTATATGAATATCACTAATCCCTTTTAATGAAATACTGTTTTTTTCTGCGTCCGATTCTTCTGCAGCATTTGTTTGAACTTTTGAAATCATGCCTGAAATAGCGGCAACTCCTCCTGCCATTATTGACGTTTTTATAAAAGTTCTTCTTGAAAAATTCATATCTGTAGTCATTAATTGTTCCTATAAAACACTTTTATATTCTCATTGTTTACTATCATTGCTTAGCCTTTTTCAAATTTTGATATTTCATGGGGGGGGGGATATTTTTAAAGTGCAATTTCACTTTCCAAAATTTATATATAAATTACAAAATACATACTAAGAGCGATATCATCATTACGAATATATTATAATTAATCTTTCTCATTTGAGATACTTATCAAAAAATTCAGTTAATTTTGTAACAACCTGTTCAACATATTCCGGTTTGTCATACAAATCAATATGTGAAGCACCTTCTATTTTATAAAGTTCTTTAGGCTCATTTGCTCTCGCATAAGCTTCATCACTAAAATATATTGTGTCTGCCCGGCTCCCTACAATCAGCAGAATCGGACGGGGTGAAACCGTATCAATATAAGCAAATGCATCCCAAGCCGCAAGTTTATCATTGCTTGTAAAAAGATATTTGTTGACAGATGTCGGAAACTGACAACGCGGTGTTCTGTAATATTCATATGCTTCCTTCTGTATTGTAGACGTATTTTCTTCAAATTCATCAGGAGAGTTTGGTACATAAGAAAGATATTTTACATCTTCGCCGGCTGCTTCTCTCGTCCTTTGTTCCGCAACTTCAGCTAAAATCTTCTGCATGAAATTTTCAATATTTACACCAGGAAATCCAAATCTTGCAGAATGTCCGGTATTCCAAGTACTTATTCCTGCTGCTGCCTTTATTCTTAAATCAGTTTGTATAGCATTCAGAGTATAGCCTGCGCCTGCACAAACACCCATTGCACCTATTCTGTTATTATCAACATAAGATAATGTTGTTAAATAATCCACGGCTGAGCGGATATCTTCGACTCGTGAAGTCGGATCTTCTATATATCTGGGTTCACCTTCGCTTTCTCCCTGGCAACTAGCATCAAATGCAAGAGTTATATAACCTTTCCTTGCCAGGTTCCAACCGTAAAGCGAAGAACATTGTTCTTTAACACCACCGCCGGGATGTGTAATTACAATTGCCGGATATGTTTTATTTTCATCAAAATTATCCGGCAGAAATATCAACCCTGCAATATTTAAATTATATTTCTTAAAATTAACCTTTTTTCCCTCTGTATAATGTGTTTCATATAACATAACAACTGCCTATCCTTTCAAACCTAATTATTATGTTATTTTATTAATTTTTCTTATAAATAGCAAATACTTATATCGGATAACCAGTTATGCTTGACATGCATATCTGCGCAATTTATTATTATACAATGGATATACGGGTTTTAAAATATTTTATAGCAATCGCCAAAGAGGGCAGTATAACAAAAGCCGCAAATACACTGCATTTAACCCAGCCGACTTTATCCAGACAAATTAAAGATTTAGAAACAGAACTCGGGCAACAGCTTTTAATAAGGACAAATCACAATGTTACGCTTACGCCTGAAGGTTTGATTCTGAGAAAAAGGGCAGAAGAAGCTATAGATTTGTTAGAAAAAGCCAAAAATGAAATAAAAACCGCAAAAAATACTATTTCAGGCGAAATATTCATAGGAAGCGGTGAAACTGACGTTATTAAGAGTATCGCAGACATAATTAAAGAAATAAGACAGGAATATCCCAAAATTATATTCAATTTATACAGCGGTAATTTAGAAGATGTAACGGAAAAATTGGACAGAGGACTTTTAGATTTTGGCATTATAATGTCTCCCTGCGATATATTGAAGTATGATAATATTTTGCTGCCTGAAAAAGATACATGGGGTATTGTTATGCGAAAAGATTCACATCTTTCCGTAAAAACTTCTGTAACTCTTGAAGATTTAGAGAGCGTACCCTTAATTCTTGCAAGAAAAGTTTTCCGGTCTTATCCGCAAAATAATGAGTTCTACAAGTGGTTTAATGAAAAAAAAGAGAAACTTGAAATAGCAGCAACTCATAATCTGTTTTATAATGCCGCAGTTATGGCAGAGCGCGGAGTAGGATATGTATTGACTCTTAACAATCTTGTAAATACTTCTAAAACCGGCAGCCTTTGTTTTCGCCCGCTTAAACCTGCTCTTGAAGTCAGCTGGGATATTATATGGAAGAAAAATCAGATATTTTCTCCCGCAGCAAAACTTTTTCTTGAAAAATTACAAGAAAAAATTATACAAGTTAATGTGTAAACACATATTCATAGAATATCAATTCTCACAGTTGCAATTTTTTAAGATATACTTTATCTCAAATTTAACAAAATAGGAAATAAGTTTTTATTAAATATCCAAATCTTTTGTATTACTTTTTTATGACAATTATTCTAAAAAGACCACGGTATTATAACCTATATTTGGTTCTTCATCTTCTCCCGCCTTTATTATCGGCTAATTCAAAATAATAAAATATCAATAAATTTAGTTTAAAAATTCGGACAAAATTGCAAAATTTATCCGCAAAAGCTTAACACTATAAATTTACCTAAAACTCTCAATATTAAAGCATATTTATTCATAAATATACCTAATTGCCCTGATAAAGACAAAAAACTAAGCTCTACGCTTAGTTCAGTCTTTGATTTATTGATAAATAATCAATATTTAATAAATGGCGGGACCGACGAGGCTCGAACTCGCGACCTTCTGCGTGACAGGCAGACACTCTAACCAAACTGAGCTACGATCCCAACCGCAAAATTATTATATTAAAAGAAAAAAAAAATTGCAACATTGTTTTAATGTTTTACTAATTATCTTTTTGCACTATAATTTTCTTATAATACACTTATGAGGCTTATTATGAAGAAATATTTGTTGGAAATAGGTACTGAAGAATTGGCATATAAATTCATTCCATCTGCGATGGAACAGTTAAATTCAGAATTTTCAAAAATGCTGGAAGAAAATAAAATTGATTTCTCAAATATTAAAGTGTATGCAACACCAAGAAGGCTTGCAGTTATCATTGAAGGATTACCTGATAAGCAACAGGATGTACAAAAAATAATTAAAGGTCCTATCACTTCAATTGCATACGATGAAAACGGTAATCTCACAAAAGCGGCTCTCGGATTTGCCGCTAAGAATAATATTCAGCCTTCTGATTTATACAAACAAGATAATTATATATGGGCAAGAATTGAACAAAAAGGTAAAAGCGTAAATGAAATTTTAAAAAATTCAGTTCCCGAAATCATATTAAAACTAAAAGGAACTCATTTTATGCGCTGGGCAAATCTTGACATTAAATTCCAGCGTCCTATAAGGTGGCTTGTTTCCATTTTAGATGAAGAAAAAATTGAATTTGAACTGGCTGGTATTAAATCTTCAAATATTTCGCGAGGACACAGATTTTCCACTAAAACAGAAGTTGAGATAAAAAATCCCGACTCATATCTTTCTGTACTGGAATCCGTTAATGTTATTGCTGATGTTGAAAAAAGAAGAAATACAATTGCTGAACGAGCAGCACAAAAAGCTCATGAGATTGGTGCCGACATTGTAATAAATAAAAATTTACTTGATGAAATTACCTTTATCACGGAATGGCCTGTTCCTGTCATTTGTTCATTTGAAGAAAAATACCTTCAAATACCTGAAAAAGTTGCGGTAACCGTTATGGCTGTTCATCAAAGATATTTTCCTTTATATAAACACGGCAAGTTATTGAATAAATTTATAACAATAAGTAATTACGCCGGAGATTACTTTGATAATATTAAGGCAGGAAACGAAAGAGTTGTTAAAGCAAGACTGGAAGATGCCGTATTCTTCGTTCAGGAAGATACTCAAAAGCCTTTAATTGCATATCTTGAAGATTTGAAGGGAGTAACTTTTCAGAAGGGATTCGGCTCCATCTATGATAAAACACAAAGAATCTGCAGGCTTTCTGTATCATTGGCAAAATCTCTGAGTGCAAATATTGTATCCGTAGAAAGAACTGCGCTTTTATGCAAAGCTGATTTGGTTACAAAACTGGTTATAGAATTTACCGAACTTCAGGGGTATATCGGGGCGGATTATGCAATTCGTTCAGGTGAAACAAAAGAAGTTTCACAAGGAATTATGGAACATTATTTCCCGTTAAATGCTGAATCTGAAATTGCTCAAGGCATTGAAGGACAGATTGTAGGTATAGCAGACAAAGTTGATACCGTTGTTACGGTTTTTGCGGAAGGCAAGAAAATTTCAGGTTCTCAAGATCCGCTTGGTGTCAGACGTGCTACGCTCGGAGTATTAAAAACTATTATTATCAAAAATCTTGATATTAATTTAAGTTCGCTTATCAAATCCTCTATAGAATTATTGCAGGATAAAATTGATAATAAAGAAAGTTTATTTAATACAGTTAAAGAATTTTTTGAACAAAGACTTGTTGTTCTGCTGTCTGACAAATATAGTCATGATGTTATTGAAGCTTGTATAAGCAGAAAAGATGTATTATCTGATTTGAAAGATTTTATTAAAAGACTTGACATTATCACAGCTCTTATTCAAAAAGAGAATTATGCGGATTTTCATGAAGGAATTAACCGCATAATCAAAATAATAAAAAATGAAAATGTATTTTCGTTACCTGACAATAATTTATTTGTATTTGAAGAAGAAAAAAAACTCTGGGAAAATGCTAAAGACATTGATGAAAACGTACTTTCTTATGAACAGCTGATTTATAAAACAGAAAAACTTATTCCTAATATATCAGAATTTTTTGACAAAGTTCTTGTAATGGATGAAAATGAGAAAACAAAGCAAAACAGAATAAATCTATTGTATTTCGTTAAAAACAAATTTGATAAAATTGCAGATTTCAGTAAAATAGTATTTTAAAAGGTATGTTAATTCTTATAGCTTTCAATTATTGCTTTAATATTAGGATTTTTGATTTTATTCAAAATCATATCAATATCAATATCGTCAAAAGAATCCAAAGTTTTTAAAGAATTAAGAACCTCACACAAAATTATTTCATTATCCGAGTTTAAAAGATTTCTTAGATTTGGTATTGCTTCTCTTAACTTAAACTCTCTTATTACAGACATAACCGCAAGAATATCAGAATCAAAACCATTTAGTTCTTTAATTACATAGCTTTTTTGTGTATTCCAAAACTCCATACCTTGCCCCTGGAGTAATTTCAATACAGAAGAAATCTCATATTTAGTATCTTTATCCTCATCAAAAATGTATTCATTATTTTCACAGAATAATTTAAACTTATAAAGAGCCGTAAGTAAAATTTCCGCTATTTTACTTGAATAATTATTCTCGCGTTTATTTTCCGCAATTAATAAGTCTATAACTTCATATAATTCAAATTGAAATATATCAGAAAGCGGCAAGATCTCACCTAATCCGTTTAATATATTCTCAATCGCTAATAATGTTTCTTCCTTATATTCAGAATTTAGTAAATTCAGCAAACTTTCCATATAAGGAATCTGCCCTGCAATATTTTCGGGCATTTTAGATTCACGCATTGCTTTAAAAACATCAGATAACGGATAATCTCTTCCATAAGCCATAAAAAACTTTACTGCTTTCAATTTTTCAAAATCATCATCGGAAGATAACGAATTTAAAGCAATATTGTAAGATATGTCATCTTGCATTTGTCCTAAAGCTTCGGCTGCATTATAACTTAAATTTTCATTATCAGAGAAGGCATATTTACTAAGCAACTCAAGCGAAACAGTATCAGGTATATATGAAAAATATTTAGCGGCATAAGTTTTTTGTTCGGTAGTACCTTTTTCAAGCAGTTCAAAAATTTCATCCGTTAAATCCTGATTTGCATGTTTTGATAATATTGATGCAAATAAATCATCGTAATATGGCGAATAAAATATAAAAAATTTAACTATATTCTTAATATTATTTTTATTAACTGCCTTCTCAATTCTTTTAGATATATTATTTCGTACAAACTCAAAAAGAAAATCAGATTTTTCAATAAGCATTTTAAATAATTCCACATCCGAATTATTTAACATATAATCAGCTGCCGCCTGCGCTTTATTCTCATCTTTGCATATTAAATCTTTTAAATATAAATCAAGTTTTTCCATAAATTTATTATAAAGTTATTTTTAATGTTTTACAACAGAAAATCCCGAATTATTTTCGGGATTTTCAAAATACAGCTTCAGTAATTAAATATCTCTATTCTTCCTCTTCTGGTGTTATGGTAGTAGTTGTTGTTGTAAATTGCTGGGTATAATCATTATACAAACTGCAATCAACTTTCAACTCAATTAAAATATCTTCATTAGCTCTTGCTTTATAATTAACACCGGGGGTTAAGAAACCGGCTAATAATCCGACACCTGCACCTGTCGGGAAACCAATTGCCATACCGTCACCTGATCTGTCATTTGCTGCACCGATAGGAAGACCAACTGCAACACCTCCGATAGCAGCACCGGCTACTGTATATTCCAACGGTTTAAGCCATTTGTTTTCCGTCAATACACCTTCGTCATTATTAAGAACTCTTGCTATAAACGGATATTCATTACCGTTTGGGAACACCATTCTTGTGAAGTGCAAATATACTTCTGCATTTTTGTTAACCCATTTTTTATCTCTCAGTTCTTCAATAGTTGCATATAATTTAGTATTTGCCGGTATTAATAAAGTACCCTCTATTGTTCTTACATCTTCTTTGAAATAGAAAGCAATAACATCTCCGATTTCATGTTTTGTAGAGTTAAACGACTCAAGGAATGAAACTTTAAATACATTTTTAGCCAATATAATCCTTCTTAAATTTGTAATATTAACTCTGTCAACAACAGCTTTACCGTATGTTTCCAAATGTTCAACGGATAATATATATTCTTTTGGTTGTTCGGGCTCCGGAGCAGGTTCTTCAGCTTTATATTCATCTTCTACAAGATTTAATGCACGCATTAATCTTGCAAGAAGAACAGCGGCTTCTGCCCTGTTTAAGTCTCTGTTCGGATTTAATTCCGTTTCTAAAGGATAATTTACATATAATCCGTATTTAATAGCCTTAGAGAACGGTATTATACCCCAATCGGGTACTTGCTGGTAATCAGCAAACTGTTTAAGAACTTCCGTATCAACATCAGTGTCTCTTGTAATATGACTCATTATAGATGCTGTTTCAACTTTAGTGATAAACCTTTGAGGTTTAAATTCACCGTCCGGATAGCCATATATTAAACCGAATTGATCAGATCTTGCTATATCTTCATATCCGTACGTTTCTGCCGTTACATCAGAGTAAGGAGGTTCTGCCGTAATTGGAGCCTGGCTTAAACCTAATGCTCTTAACAACCAAGCCGTAAAATCAACCCTTGTAACTTTTTCCAAAGGTCTATAGGTATTGTCTCCAAATATAGGAACAATTTGTTTAGTTACGACATCTTCAATCTCTTCTGCTGCCCAGTATTCATCCGGAATATCCGTATAATCTTTTGCCAGAACAGGAGAAATACCTGTTAACAACAACGTAAACACTAAGAATATTGCTGCTATTTTTTTTCTGATATTCATCTGTACCTCACTTAAACTATTAAATTTTTATATACTATTCCACAATATACAAGAAATTATATGTTAAAACATTTTTTTAGGCAACAAAACTACATTTAATAATGTAGAAAAATTAAATATATATATAAGATTTATTTACACATTATTTGACTAAAGCAAAATAAAGCGTTAGTATACATAAAAGGTTATTTTTTGGAACTAAAGAAAGGGGTAAGCATGTTAAAGAAATTTTGTTCAATGTTAATTTTGTCATCTTTTTTATTGTTGTCTGCGCCGGCTTTTGCAGAAGGAACTCATGGCACAGACGGTGAAGTATCCGGCAGAAGTGTCGGTGCTGCGGTATGTTCATTATTAGTCTGGCCCGGAATAGGACAGGCTATAAATAAACAGCCGAAAGAAAAAAATATTACACATGCGGTTTTAGGATTAACCGTTGTTTTCAGACTCTGGTCATTCTACGACGCTCTTGTTGACAGAGATGGCGGTGTTTGGCATAACAGAATATAAAAATATCGCTTTGTTTAGAAATATTAATTTAGTAGAACATAATGAAAATAACTTCTTATGTTCTACTATTAATAGTTAATAAATCAGATAAAATACTTCGGAGTTATAACACATAATAAATGTGGTAATAAGAATAATATATATTTTTTTTCATTTATAAGGAGAGTATATGTTAAATTCAAACAATAAGAAAATTATTGCAGCAGCTATTTGTATTTTGCTTTTGAATACTTCCGCCTATGCAGGAGAAAATAATAATTATACAAAACTAAAAGCGGAAATAAAAACCATCCAAAAAGAAAATAAAGGCCAAATTAACGAAAATTATATAAATAAAATTGCAGCATTATACTTTTTGCAGATGAAGAACGGTGAATTTAAAGAAGCGGAAAAGACCATAAATAATTATATGCAACTCAATAAAGATTTTTATGGTGCCGACAGTGTTAACACAGCATTTGCATATCTTTTAAAAGCAAATTTCTACATTGAATTGAAATTATATGAATCAGCTATAGAAAATATTAAAGAGGCAGACAGAATTTCTAAAGAAAATCCTGCAAATCATATTTTGGAATATGATATACTGACCGCCAAAATTCAATACTTCCAAAATATAGATCAGCCTTATGAAGCTATAGCTTTACTTAATACAAAAAAAGAACTTGCGCTTAAACACGGTTTATATATTGGTGATTCGGATTTAAACTATGCAAGAGCCTATATTCAAATAAAAGACCTTAAAAAAGCATCCGATTATTTAAATAGGTACTACAAAACAATTTCAAATATTGCTGATAATAAAGAGAAAGCACTGTTAGAATATTATTTAAGCAATGCAAATTTATATATGAATAAAATCGACTATAAAAATGTTTTAAAATATTCATTAAAAGCAAAAGAATTAAATGATAAATTGAATAAAAATGATTCTACTTCTCTTATTAACAATTATAATGATCTTGTTTTATATTACGTTGAAATGCTTGATTATAAAACAGTCCGTGAATATATTGATAAACTATTAGAATTAAACAAAGAATCATATAGCTTATCCACAGCAGAAAATCTATATGACAAATACATAGATATAAGTAAAGAAACAAATGATTTTAAAGGAATGGAAAAGTACTTAAATAAGAAGAAATCCATAATTAATCATTATCCCAAATCATCTTTCAAATATTTAGATCTATATGAAAAATCAATAGAACTATATAATGAAATTCACGATTATGACACATCAGAAGAACTTGCCCGGCAGGCATTAAATATTATTGAACCTTCAAAAGATAAATTTCCTGCAATATATGCAAAATACTTATTAAAAATGTCTGAAATACAAGACAAGAAAAAAGAAACAAGAACCGCTATTGAATACTTAAAAGCTGCAGAGCAAAATTATATAAAAGTTTTGCCTTCTAACGCATATCAATATTATGAAATAAATAAAAATCTTGCTGATATATATAAACATATAGGCGACAATGGAAATGCTTTAAAATACTACAGGAAAGCATTAGTAATTAATAAAACACTTCAAGGCGATAAACACAGAGAAATTGCTGATATATATGAATCATATGCAGAAATATATTCACAGCAAAATAAAAAAGAAAAAGCACTGAAATATATTGATGAAACAATTGAAATTTATAAAAATATATACGGCGAAAATCATGTAAAAACTGTAAAGAAACTGCTTGCAAAACATAATGTATATAATAATCTGAACTTAGAAAAAGAAGCTTCGGAGCTTATTAGTGCTTTGGCAGATGATGCGGAAAACGGCAGAATAATAGGCGATAATAAAAACGTATATTTTGACATATATTCAAGATATGCATATAAATATTTGTGTGAAAATGATTCTGACAATGCTGTTCTTTATGCAAAGAAAGCTCTTAAATCTGCGGCTTATGATGCAAAAAAGAAAGAAGCATACACAATTTTTGCACATATTTATGAGGCAAAAGGCAATAAACTTATGCAATACAAATATAATCATCTTGCTAATTAACAAAAAAATAAAATAAAAGTAAAAACAGGCAAAGCATAAAAGCTTTGCCTGTTGAGGAAAGTTAACCATACCAAGTCTTAAACGTTTTAATTTGACCGGCAAGTAATGAAAAATCACCTTCAAATTTCAAACAACGATCATCTATATATAACCATGCAAGTTCTTTTACATTCGTAATATCTGAAATATAAGATTCAAGACCGTATTTAATTATCCATTTACAGGCCATAATTTTATTTCTTGTCGTGAACAATTTAATATCAAAATCACGGCTTAGTTTTATTATAAAGTCTTTTGCACCTTCTTTTATTTCAGGAATAAAATTCTGCTCATATTGTCCCGTATAATTATTTAATACACCGTCTAAATCAATTAAAATTGTTTTTCTATTTTGCATGAATCTTGTTCTCTTGTGAGTCACCAGAATATTATATTATTAAAATAGGAATATGACAAACTAAACAATTTTAAATGTAAATATTTATTGATTACTATTCCTAAAATAATCCGTAATTTCATCTATATGCCCGTCAACATCAACTTTCTCCCAAAATTTTACTATTTCTCCGTTTTTATCAATAATAAAAGTAGTACGTTGTATGTTTGCAAGGTGTTTATAATGATCTTTAAAAGCATCTTTTAGTTTATTAAATTTATCGGAGAGCAAAATAAAATTTAACCCGTGTTTTTTCTTGAACTCAATATGATTATCTATGTCATCAGAACTTACCCCTATAATTTTTGCAAATTGCTTTAATTCATTCATCGCATTTTTAAAATTATTTGCTTCCTGTGTACATACAGGTGTATCGTCTTTCGGATAAAAATATAGAATAATATTTTCGCCTTTAAAATCGGATAACTTATATTTTTTTTCTTTTCCGTTTTCATCAACACCCTCTAATTCAATATCTAAATAATGCATATATTTTTCTCCTTTCACATAGAACTTACCTTTAAATAAAAATAATTACATTGCCTATGAGAATTATGAAAAAGAATACATTTATTAAGAAAATTATAAGAAAGAAACTTTATCAATAAAGATTAGTCTAATAATAATAAGTAAAAGTGAACAAATAAAAAATTTATATTATAATTAAAGTTAGAATAAGGAGAGAGTTGTGAAAAAATTTCTGAAAAATACCGCATTAATAACCTTTGCCCTATTAATAGTAAGTATAACATTCAGCCGCAGTAATACAGCAATGGCAGAAAATGATGCTGCTTTATATGATATGGTTTGGAAAATTGTAAATACAAAATATATTGATCAAACAAACAATGGTCAAGACTGGCAAAGATGGAGATATAAATATGATGATAAAATCAAAACTCCGGAAGATGCATATGTCGCAATTGATACAATGGTAGCCAGCTTAAATGACAGATATACAAGATTCGTAAATCCCAAAGAATTTGAAGAAGAAAAAAGTTTAATAAAAGGTTCTTTATACGGTATTGGTATACAAATAGGTCTTAGGGACGGGAAAATTTTAATTATTTCTCCTATTGAAGATACTCCGGGTGAAAAAGCAGGTCTTTTGGCCGAAGATGAAATTCTTGCAATAGATGATGAATCTACAAAAGGTATGTCTATAGATAAAGCTGCTGACAGAATAAGGGGAAAAAAGGGAACTACCGTAAAATTATTAATCAAAAGAAAAAATGTACCTAATAAAACATATGAAATAGTAAGAGACGAAATTGAAATTAAAGCAATTTCTTTAAAGACCCCCGAAAATTTTAAATTAGATGAAAGAATAGGATATATAAGACTCGGCTCATTTATGGGACGCAACGTCGGAAACGAGTTCAAGGATATAATGCTTAAATATAAAGATAAAGAAGGGATTATAATAGATCTTAGAGCAAATACCGGAGGTCTTTTAAATAATGCAATACAAATCTCCGATTTATTTCTGGACGATTCAATAATTGTAAGTACCGTAGACAGAGACGGGTATAAAGATACATCAAGGTCAACTAAAAGATACTTTTCATCGCAGCCACTGGTTATATTAATAAATAAAGGAAGTGCATCTGCAAGTGAAATTATGTCTGGAGCATTAAAAGATAATCAAAGAGCTATTCTTATAGGCGAAAATACTTTCGGAAAAGGATTAGTTCAAGAAGTAAAGTCCTTAACTCCGTTTGGAGCTGGTTTAAATATAACGGTTCAAAAATATCTTACACCTAACGGCACCGATATTAATAAGAAGGGAATAGCACCCGATATTGAAATTAAGCTTACGGAAGAAGATATTAAAGCTAAAAATGATGTTCAATTAAAAAAAGCACAGGAAATAATACTTCAAATGATTGAAAATGAGAAAACAACACTTAACCGTTAATTTTCTGATAAATAATTTGAGCAGCATTTAACACAGGATCAATAGCTGGAGAATACGGCGGTGAATATGGCAAATCCAAATTCATAAATGTCTCCAGTTTTGTTTTGCTTAAGATTGCAGGAATTACGGTATTCACTCTTTTTGTTACATCACCCTCTCCTATACCTTGAATACCGAGTATAGCGTGAGTATTTCTGTCTGCAATTAATTTTAAAGTCATCATGCCCGAATCAGGCATATATCCGGCTTTATCTCTTTTTGTCACAATTGCAAATTCAGGTTGAAAGCCATAATGCAGAGCTTCTTTATAACTGATTCCTATTATAGAAATTGTAAAATTAAAATATTTAGTAATAGTGGAATTTAAAATCCCGTCAAAAGTGCAATTGCCTCCCGCTATATTTATAGCTGCACATCTTCCTTCTTTATTTGCGGTTGATCCCATAGGAACCCATGTATATTTGTTTGTAACAAGATTAAAATTATCCGCACAGTCTCCTGCCGCATATATCCCGCATTTAGACGTTTTTAGAGTATTTCCGACTCTTATACTGTTTTTTACTCCCAATTTTATATCACTTCCTTGTAAAAAATCAGTATTAGGTCTTACCCCTGTTCCCAAAACAACAACATCAGCAATAATTTCTTTTCCCGAAGCTGTTATAACTTTTGTAACTTCTCCATCTTCATTACCCTGAAACTCTACAACTTCTTCATTCGTCAAAATACTAACCTGCCCAGGATTTTTTCCTATTATATAATCCCTGATTCTTTCGGCAAAATCTTCATCGAACATTTTTAGAATCTGTTTTTCTTTTTCAATTAACGTCACCTGCAAATTATTGTGAACAAAAGCTTCAAGCAACTCTATTGATATATAGCCTCCTCCTATAAGTACGGCATTATTTGAGCTAAACATTTTTTGTTTAATATTAATACCGTCTTGAATTGTTCTTAATGTAAAAATATTTTTAAGATTAATATTTTTAATTTCGGGTATCACAGGAATTGCCCCGGTAGCTAAAACCAAAAAATCATATACAACCGTATATTCGGTATTTGTATTTAAGTCAATCATTAATACTGTTTTTTCTTCAGTATTTACTTTTATACATTTTTGTTTTAAATGAATATGAATATCCTGCTTTTCAAAATCTTCGGGAGTTCTTATAATGAGAGTATTTATATCTTGTATAACGTTTTCTATAAAATACGGCAGACCGCATGCAGAATAAGAAATAACGTCTTCCTGCGTATATAAATCAATATTTATATCTTTTTTTTCGCGTCTGAGTTTTGCAGCCGTTTTCGGTCCTGCAGCCCCGCCGCCGATTATTACTACTCTTTCCGCCATAATTCATCCTTTAAAATATCATTCTCTGAAGTTCAATACCGCTTATCTCAAGAAGCGCTTTTTCAAGTGTAATTGCATGCTGTGTATTTTCAACCTGGAGTAATACTATTCCTGATGACGAACAGAACATTGAAGAATTATTTATACCTATTCTTAACTTTATAATACAGTTAAATTCCGTTAAAATAGTTTGAAATTTAACTGCATTATTTATTTTGTCGGAAAGTTTTACTCCAATTATTACAGTCATAATCCGTTAGTCTTTTATTTCCAATTTTTTAGTCTGTTTATCCTCTTTTTGAATTTTAGGTAATTTTAGTTCAAGAATACCTTTCTTTAACTCTGCAGCGGATTTTTCAATATCTATTTCATAAGGAAAGTAAAGTGTTCTGGAATAATTGCCGTATCTGAATTCAGATTTATGATATTTATGTTTTTTATCTTGTTCTTCTTTCTCAAATTCTTTATTTGCCTCAATTTTTACATAAGACTTATTAATATCCACATTGATATTTTCTTTGTTTATTCCGGGCAATTCCACTTTAACACAGTAATAATCATCATATTCTTTTACATCTACAGGCATTGCCATCCCGTTTAATTCCTGATGAAAGATATATTCGGGAAATAAATTATCAAAACTTTTTTGTAAAATAGCATTAATATCTTCATTAAGCGTATTTAAAAAAGTATCCGGTTTCTTTATTAAGTATTTCATTTTCTCTCCTATTCAAACTAAAATACAAAATTATAGCAAATTATATATTTAAGTTTGAATGAAAAAATATACAATAACATCACCGAAGCGGATATTAAATAAGATATATTATTCTATATCTTCCAAAGAAGATATATCACCAAGCTGTTTTTGTTTTAATCTATTTACAACCGAATCAACAAGAAAATCATAAGATTTAATATTTTTTATATCGGAAGAGAACTCTTTTTGCAGCATATCTTCAACCATAGCCCTTATTTTAGTATCTTCCTGCACAAATTTATTATCTGCAATTATAGAATCAAGTAATTGACTGTTGGTTTTATATTTACGCTGAGAATCCGAAAATCTTATCCAGTTAAAAACAGGCCTAAGATTTCTCAATTCTTTTACAAGTTTAAAATGTTTTAGATTGAACATTTAATATAAATTTCTCCGTTATGAAACAAGACATCGTCAACTCTTTTTGCATGGCGATTCTTTATATATGATAGAACATTTTCAACTGATTGTACAGTCTTCATCTTTTCTATTAAAGAATATAAAACTAAATTATATAAAAGAGAGTTGTTTTTTATCATAGGCAATTCTTCAAGCAAAACTTTTTTTATCATCAATGCTAATTTATCCGAATCGGAATAATGTGCCGTAATGGAATTTGACATTTTAGAATCCGTATATCTTTTATCAATATTTTCTTTATTTATTTCATTCATCCATTCAATTGTTACTTTTTTGTCTGATTTAAACATTTCCTTTTCCTTTTGTTTTATTCCGATTTATCTTCCGTTTAGAAGAAAAGTTGTGAAAAAGGAATATTTACCAAAATTATAAAATCATTTACTTTTCTTTACAAATGTCTTGTAAATAAATGTAACCCGGCAATAAAAAATTTTCATATGTTTTATTAAAGTTTAAGAAAAAGATGCCGAAAAAGATAATATTCGGATTTATTGTAAAAGAAAATTCAAATTAAGAAGAAAAGGTGTAAAATGACGGATATTTCGGTAAGAAAAACCTCTAATACAGGAAAAGCAAACCATTCGGGAAAAGAAAACAAATATTTAAAGTTAAAAAAAGCTTACGATGAATTTATTGAAAAATATAAAAAATCAGATTTTGCAAACTCTCCTACTTTAGTTGCAAAAGAGTTGGAACTTCTTGCCGAATTAAAAACCGCTGCTGAAGAAAATAATCAAACTGACACTAAATGGATAGAAGAACGAATCGAAAAATTAAAATCTTATATTGAAACAGACAGACAAAATCTGCCTTCCGCTTATTATACATCTATAGCGGAAAGCCATGTCGGTAAATCTGCTTCAAGCACATCGAATATACAAAAAATAACTGATGCATTTAACGATTATGAACCAAATGAGTATCTTCTTGATTACATAATAAATAAATTTAAAGATGAGTCAGGTAATATTCCCGAAGATAAAGTTGAAGCTATGATTGTACTGGCAGAGTCGGGTGTTGCAATGTCTTTTATACCGCAAATATTAGAAGATTTTAAAGTAATAACGCCCAAAATTGAAAATAAAGATTCTAAACCCGATAATACAGCAGGAATATCGGAACAAACAGATATTGAAGCCTGTAAACAAATCGCGGAATTCAAAAATACAGGACTTGATGATTTTTCCGCAATAAAATTTACAAAATTTTTAAACGGTAAATCCGTAAATCAAAACATTTTAAAAACATCACTAATTAAATTATTTCAAGCCGGTATATCTCTCGATGCCTGTATACAAATTATACAATTACTGACTGTATATAATGAGAAAGACAATACTATAAAAATCTCTCCAAATGCGATAAAATCAGTGATTTCCATTAAAAATTCTCTGGTGTTGACAAGAAAAAATGAAAAAAGAGAAAGAGAAAACCCTATAAATCAAATTGGAGTATCAAGATTTCAATTCGGAGATACTATATTAATAATGAAAGACCAAAAAGTAACATATATTACTCCTACAGAAGGAGAAACAGTAAACAGTACAAGAAAAGAATATAATGAATTGATTTCCAAAATAGAAGATGCTATGCTTACGGAATTTATAACAAAATATAAAAATTCCGAAGGCGAAATAGACTCAAAATACCTTCGTTTAACAACAGCTTTAAGACGCAGCGGAATTTGCTATGATCAATTATTTCCGATGATTGATTTTTGTATTGATGATAAAGGAAATATTGACAAACAAAAACTTGCGGCAATCGAAAGCTTGAAGAACGCGGGTGCATTAAGTAAAGACATAAGAGATATAATATCGGCTCTTGAAGTTTCCGAAAACGGCGAATACAGTACTGAAGATATTAAAAATGCTTGTGATTTATCTAAAGCCGTAATCGGAGGTAAAGAAGTATGCAAACTGCTTCCCGAAGTGAGAGAACAAGAATCGGCAAAGGAATTTTTTGTATTTTTATCCTATTTAATTGATAAAAAATCTATACTTTTAGATATGCTTCCGTTAATAAAAGATAATGAAGGAAAATATGATGAAAATGCGATGGGACTTTTAATGTCGCTGGCAACAAGATTATACAATCACCAGAATAATCAAACTAATGAAAAAATGTTTACGGAATATGCTAAACTTCTTATAGAAGCTGCAAAAGACAGAAATGAGAATAAAGTTAGTGATGCAGCTTCTGAAATGGGTATTTTTATGAGAAATTATAAAGACATTGGAGATTTTATTAAAATACTTGATCTTTGTAAAGACAAAAACGGAAAATTAGATGAAAAATTATCAAAAACAATACCTAATATAAGTATTTTTGTTCCTGATTTATCAGAAATGAAAACACTGATAGATTTTTGCAAAAATCCGGACGGTGAAATTAATTATACAAAACTTGATAAGCTAATAGAGGTATTTGAACAAACATATGACAGAAAGCAGTTATTAAATTTTGTTGCCAATTATACCGACTGATATTTACTTATCAAATAACCGTTATTTTCAAGAAACAATTTAAGTTCCTGATTTTGTGTTATTAAAAATTCACTATACCTCGCATCATCAGTATTATTTTCATCAATACATAAAGACGGATGAAGAATAATTTCAACTGTTGAATCGGTTTTTCCTATACATTTTAAACCGTTTATAATCGTATCTTCATCCATAAATCCGGTATATAAAACACCTATTAAATAATCATTCGAGGAAATATAGTTTTCACTTTTCAACATATTTGAATTTATCAAAGAAAAACTGTTTAATAAAATATTTTTAATAATATTAATCATATATTTTTTATTAAAAGATTTTTTTAGAATCAAATAAGGAATTTCTTTTTGTAATCTGATATATTTTATGTTGTACTTTTTTGCCATTTTTATAAAAAGTCTGAAAATAGCAGGAATTGAATGTATATGTACATGAGAGTCCAAATGCGATATTTCATGATATTTTAATATTCTTTCTATTTGGGCTTCAAATTCCTTTTCGATTTGCAGCATTACTTCTTTATTGGCAGACTTATAAAGAAGTTGAATGTATCCGTTATTAAAGACTCCGTTTCTATCACATAATAAAGAGGGAGCCGTAAGACTTTGTCCTTCCGTAATATTAAAATGAAAACCCAAGCCTATATCTTTTATCTGCGGAAGAATAACATCAACAGCATGTGAAAAGTAGTTTGTATTTGTAATAATGCTTGAAGAAGTTAGCATTCCTGATTGAAACCCTAATTTTACCGCTTCGTTTATTTCTTTTGATAATCCGAAATCATCAGCATTTATAATAATTTTTTTCATTTGCATATTACCGTAATATAAATTATTATTTGATATATAGATTCTAACATAAAAGGCAAATACAGAATGATGAAACCGAGACTTGCAATAATTATTCCTTGTTATAACGAAGAGGAATGTATTTCCGAAACTACAAAAAGACTATTAGAAGTAATGCACGATTTGGAAAAAGAAAACATAATATCCGAAAACAGTTTTTTGTTTTACATTTCAGATGGCAGCACGGATAATACATTGTCATTAATACGTAAGTATAATACTGACACTAACGGAAAAGTTAAAGGAATATCATTCAGCAGAAACTTTGGCAATCAAGAAGCAATTATTGCGGGATTAACTGAAGCTTCCAAAATCGGTGCGGACTGTTATATATCTATTGATGCCGATTTGCAGCAGGATGAGCTTAAAATAAAAGAGTTTATAGAAAAATATAATAATGGATCGCAAATTGTCCTGGGAATAAGAAAAGACAGAAAAACTGACGGAATTTTTAAAAAATATACGGCATTAGCCTTTTATAAATTAATGAACATTTTAGGTGTAAACATAAAAGTAAACCATTCAGATTACAGATTAGTAAGTAATGAAATCGTAAAAACGCTGGAGCAATTTAATGAAAAGAATTTATTTCTGCGAGGAATATTTAACGAAATAGGATATAAAAAAGATTATGTATATTTTGATGTAAAGCCGAGAAAAGCCGGAAAATCAAAATTCAGTCCTTTATCATTATTTATTCTAGCTATGAACGGTATTATCTCCTTTAGTACAGCTCCTTTAAGAATGGTTACTTACACTGGAATTATAGTGGCACTTGTAAGTTTTGCCATAGGTTTAAGTGCACTTATTGATAAAATAATAGGAAATTCAGTTGTCCCGGGCTGGGCAAGTATTGTGGTTGCTTTAGGATTTATAGGCGGAATACAAATATTATGTATAGGTATAATCGGCGAATATCTCGGTCAATTGCTTGAAGAAGTCAAATCACGTCCCAGATATATAGTTGAAGAAAGATTATATTAAATTCTTTTTTTATTTTCATCACAGTCTTTTTCTATCCATACATAGGTTTTTGGCAAAGTGTATACAAACGGATTATTTATATCCTTGTAGTTTAGAGGATTTGAAACAAAACTGTTTAATTTATTTATTTTATTCCTGATTTCGGATAAATAGCTTATAATATTCATAATTCTTCCAACTTTATTAATATTATATGCTTCCTTTTATGTTTTAAATAATGCACATCAGGATAATTTTTTTGAAAAAAAATAATACCTGTGTATAATAGACGTATGCAAAAGAAAATTTTAATAGTTGATGATACAAGAACGTGGTTATTTTTTCACAAAGAAGTAATAAGCCAATTATATAATAATATCTTTGATATAACACCTGCTATTTCCGCACGGGATGCATTAAATTTAATTAATAAAAATGCTAATAATCCATACGATATTATTATTACGGATTTACAAATGGAATCAAGTTTTGAACCAAAATTGGCAGGAGAATGGCTTATAGAACATATAAGAAATATCAAGGAATACAGTACCTGTAAAATAATAATCATATCAGCTATGTATAATATAGAAAAAATTGCAGAAAATTTAAATGTCGAATGTATATCGAAACAGCTTTTAATAAGAAATAAATTGCTGATAAAATATATGTTTGAAAAATTAATGCCCTTTTTAAATCAATTATAATTTTTTTTTGTAAACAGATTATTATGAAAAAATTTTGTTTATGTTAGTATAGTCTTGATTATGATTAGTCCGGACATGTTTAAATATTCAATAATAACACTTGAAGAAGTACACTCAACAAACGGTTATGCTCTCGAGAATATTGCTTCCTTTGAAGATAAGGCTGTAATTTTTACTCCGCATCAAACATCAGGAAGAGGAAGATATAACAGAAAATGGATTGGTGATGCTTCTGAAAATATATATATGTCAGTTATTTTAAAACCTCATAATATAAGTAATTTCCCTATATCTAATTTAACGCAATATTTATCAGTAATAGTCTGTGAATTTCTGGAGAAAGAATTTGATTTGCTGCCATCTATAAAATGGCCTAATGATATATTAATTGACGGCTGTAAAATATCGGGTATTCTGGCAGAAACATATATGGATAATAACGAAATAAAAGGAATTGTTTTAGGACTCGGACTTAATGTTAATCTGCCGGCAGAGACACTAAATAAAATAGATCAAAAAGCTACTTCTTTATATGTAATAAAAAATAAAACTTTTGATGTTGAAAATATTTTAAGAAAAATACTTGATTTATTTTTTGAAAATTATGAAAAATTTATATCAAAAGGTTTTACATATATAAAAAATGAATATGAAAAAAGATGTAATTTTCTTGGCAATAAAATTACGATAAGAGAAACCGGGATACAATATACTGCAATATCAATAAACAATGACGGTTTGCTTGTTGTTAACGACAAAACCGGAAAAAAATATGAAATAATGACGGGAGATATATTATGTTAGAAAATTTATTTGAAGGATTAACGGCTATGGCTGTCGGTATGGTAACAGTATTTGTTTTTCTGTCCGTGCTTTATGCTATAGTTTTCTTTCTGGGAAAATGTGTTGAAACATTAAATAAGATATTTCCGGAAGAAGGAATAATGCCTCCGGTAAAAGCATTATGCGAAGATACAGGGATAGCGGTTGCAATTGCTGTAGCCAAACTGAAAAAGTAATTTTTTGAATTTTGTATAAAGAAAGAGGGAGAAAATGGCAAAAAAACAAATTAAAGTTATGGATACTTCTTTTAGAGACGGATTGCAGTCTGTCTATGGGGCAAGAGTATTCACAAAAGATTTTTTACCTGCATTAGAAGCAGCGGTAGCCGCAGGTTTAAAACATTTTGAAGTTGGAGGAGGCGCAAGATTCCAATCTCCGATTTTTTATTGTAATGAAAATGCTTTTGATATGATGGATACAATAAGAAAAACGGTAGGTCCCGATATTAACCTGCAAACTCTGGCAAGAGGCGTAAATGTAGTAGGTTTGGATTCACAGCCGCGTGATATAATTAATCTTCACGCTAAAATGTTTAAAAAACATGGAATAACAACCATCAGGAACTTTGATGCTTTAAACGATGTGAATAATTTAATATATTCAGGTCAATGTATCGTTGATAACGGACTGCAGCACGAAGTTACAATTACAATGATGGAACTTCCTATCGGCTGCAAAGGGGCACATGATGTTGCTTTCTATGAAAAGGTACTGCGTTCAATTTTAGATGCAGGTATTCCGTTTACATCCTTAGCATTTAAAGATGCATCAGGGACATCAGCTCCTCAGAAAGTTTACGAAACAATAAAAAGAACAAGAGAAATATTAGGACCCGATGCACACATCAGATTCCACTCTCATGAAACTGCCGGAACAGGTTTATTGGCATACAGAGCTGCTCTTGACGGCGGTGCCGACGGTATTGACCTTTCAATGAAACCGGTATCGGGAGGAACAGCACAGCCTGATATCGTTTCAATGTGGCATGCGTTAAAAGGTACCGAGTATGATTTAGGTGTTGATATTGAAAAGATTTTGGAAACGGAAGAAATCTTTAAAGAATGTATGAAGGATTATTTCCTCCCGCCGGAAGCTTTAGCTGTAAATCCTGTTATTATTTCATCTCCGTTACCGGGAGGTGCTTTAACGGCTAATACTCAAATGATGAGAGATAACGGAACAATGGACAGATTTCCGGAAGTTGTTGCAGCGATGAAAGATGTAGTTGAAAAAGGCGGTTTTGCAACCTCCGTAACTCCGGTTTCTCAGTTCTACTTCCAGCAGGCATACTCAAACGTAATGTTCGGTGCTTGGAAAAAAATTACGGAAGGCTATGGAAAAATGGTTCTTGGATATTTCGGGAAAACTCCTTGTGAACCTGATCCGGAAATAGTAAAAGAAGCATCTGAACAACTCGGACTAAAACCCACTACGGAAACAGTTCTGGACTTAAATGACAAAGATTCTTCGAAAGGTATTGAAGCAGCCAGGAAAATGTTATCTGATGCAGGTTTGGAACAGACGGAAGAAAACATTTTTATTGCTGCTGCCTGCAAAGAAAAAGGCATTATGTTCCTGCAGGGTAAAGGAACAATCGGGGTAAGAAAGAATGAACCAGCTAAAGCACAGGAGGCTGCCGTTTCTTGCTCTGATTCAGACGGATGTACCGTTAGTGTTAACGGTAAAAAATATGCCGTTAAAATTCATAACAACATAGCTGTTGTTAACGGTAAAGAATATACGGTTGACATAAAAGACGGTATTGAAGAAACACATATTCATAACGCAGGAGAAGGCACCGTAATAGAAGCTCCGGTTCCGGGTGTTGTTATGAGAGTGCTTAAAAATGTCGGTGACCATGTTGATGAGAATGAAGAAATAGTTGTAATTGAAGCAATGAAAATGGAAACACCCATTAAATCATCCGTTTCCGGTACAATTACATCAATTATGGTCGGACAGGGCGATAAAGTAAAAACCGGTACTGAAATGGCAACAGTAGGATAGGAGGAAAGATGCAATTAGTTGAAGGTTTACAAAAACTATGGATGTCAACAGGCATAATGAATTTTATTAAGCCTGAAGATCCGTCTTTATGCGGTGCTGCTCAATTTATGCATCAATACGGCGCACCTATAATGATTCTTGTATGTTTATTTTTATTATGGCTGGGAATTAAAAAACAATTTGAACCGCTGTTACTCGTTCCTATTGCATTCGGCGGATTGCTTTCCAATATTCCCGTATGTGATATGGCAGGTCCTAACGGATTTTTAGGTATAGTCTATGAAGCTGGTATTCATAAAGGTTTATTCCCGCTGATAATATTTATGGGAGTGGGTGCAATGACCGACTTCGGACCGTTAATAGCAAATCCTAAAACATTGCTTTTAGGCGGTGCTGCTCAATTCGGTATTTTCGGTGCTTTATTATTAGCATTGGTATGTTTCGGTTTTACACTTCCTGAAGCCGGAGCAATAGGTATTATAGGAGGCGCTGATGGTCCTACATCAATATTCGTTACTACAAAATTAGCTCCACATCTTTTAGGAGCCATTGCCGTTGCAGCATATTCATATATGGCATTGGTTCCTGTTATTCAACCGCCTATTATGAAACTTCTGACAACCGAAGAAGAACGCAAAATAGAAATGAAACAATTGCGTGAAGTATCAAAAAGAGAAAAAATTATATTTCCTATTGCCGTATTAATCTTATGTGCAATATTTATTCCCGATGCTTGCCCGCTTGTAGGTGCTTTAACCCTCGGCAATTTATGCAAAGAATGCGGTGTTACGGAAAGATTATCCGACACAATGCAAAATTCTTTAATAAACATTGTTACTATATTTTTAGGATTATCAGTAGGTTCAAAATTATCGGCAGAGCAATTTTTAACGCCTCAAACACTGTTTATATTAATTTTAGGTGTAACTGCATTTGCTTTAGCTACTGCGGGCGGTGTAATAATGGCTAAAATAATGAATCTGTTTATAAAAGAAAAGATAAACCCGTTAATAGGTTCGGCCGGTGTTTCTGCCGTACCTATGGCAGCTCGTGTTTCTAACAAAGTAGGTTTGGAATATAATCCTCAAAACTACTTATTAATGCACGCTATGGGACCGAACGTAGCAGGTGTTATAGGTTCTGCCGTTGCAGCGGGTGTACTGTTATCAGTAATCCCTCACTAAATAACATTTAAAATTATTAAATATATTTAAACAAAAGGAGAAAATTTATGGAAACATATGGAATAGAAAAACTCGGTATAATAGAGCCGAAAGCCGTATATCGCAATTTGTCGCCTGCACAATTGACGGAAGCAGCACTTCGTTTAGGTGAAGGCAAATTGTCAAATACAGGTGCTTTAGTTGTAACAACAGGTAAATATACAGGACGTTCACCCAAAGATAAATTTATCGTTGATACAGACGGTGTTCATAATGAAATTGCGTGGGGAAAAGTAAATCGCCCTATTTCAAGAGAAAAATTTAATTTAATAAAGGGTAAAATTGCCGCATATTTGCAGGGACGTGAAATATTTATATTTGACGGTTTTGCAGGTGCCGATAAAAAATACACTCAAAAGTTCCGCATTGTTAATGAAATGGCAAGCCAAAATTTATTTATTCATCAATTATTAATCAGACCCACTCAGGAAGAATTATCTGTGTACGGTGAGCCTGATTATACAATTCTATGCGCACCCGGATTTAAATGTGATCCGGAAGCAGACGGTGTAAATTCTGAAGCTTGTATAGCTATTGACTATGAAGCACACACTATTATTATATGCGGTTCACAGTATTCGGGAGAGATGAAAAAATCTGTATTCGCAACTATGAACTATATTATGACAAAGATGAACGTACTTCCTATGCACTGCAGTGCAAATATGGATCCTCAAACAGGTGAAACAGCAGTATTCTTTGGCTTGTCAGGAACAGGCAAAACGACACTATCGGCCGATCCGGAAAGAAAACTAATCGGTGATGATGAACACGGCTGGTCACCTGACGGTATATTCAATTTTGAAGGCGGCTGCTATGCTAAATGTATTAACTTATCAGCAGAACACGAACCTGATATATACAACGCTATTAAATTCGGTTCCCTTGTAGAAAATGTTGTTATGGACGAAAATACACGTGAATTTGACTTTGATGACGGTTCTTTAACGGAAAATACACGTGTAGGTTATCCTATTGACTATATTAATAATGCTCAGATACCAAGTAAAGGCGGAATTCCGAAAGTTGTAATCTTTTTAACAGCTGATGCATTCGGGGTATTGCCTCCGATTTCAAGATTGGATAAAAATGCTGCTATGTACCACTTTGTAACAGGATTTACTTCTAAACTTGCAGGAACTGAAAGAGGAGTAACCGAGCCTCAACCTACATTCTCTACATTATTCGGTGAACCATTTATGCCTATGGATGCTTCCGTATATGCAAAAATGCTCGGTGAAAAATTAGACCAATACGGTACAAAAGTATATCTGGTAAATACAGGATGGGCCGGCGGAAGTGCGGCATCGGGCGCAAAACGTATGAAACTTTCATACACACGTGCTATGGTAACGGCAGCATTAAACGGTTCATTTGACAATGTTGAATTCAAACATCATGATATATTTAATGTTGATTATCCGACATCTTGTCCTAATGTACCTGATGAAATGCTTGATGCCAGAGGCATGTGGTCGGATAAAGCAGCATATGATGCATCAGCAAATAAATTAGCTCAAATGTTTGCGGATAACTTTGCTGCTAAATATCCTAATATGCCGTCTGAAATAGTTAATGCAGGACCGAAAGTAAAAGCCGGCGTATAGATATTAATAACAAATAAAATAAAAAGAGGCTATAAATTATAGCCTCTTTTTATTTTATAATCTTTTTCTTACAAAGTATTAACTCATTGAATATATACCGAGAATACTTCCTCTGTCTCTTGATTTTTCTTCAACACAGCTTGACCCTCCTGCGCCTGAAGTATTACCTTCAATTGCCGTAATTGTAGTTGAACCATCGCCATTATCAACAAACAGGCCTACATGATCCGCTACACCATCACCGTCCCAATCATATAAAACTATATCTCCTGCTTTAGCTTCTTCTGCACTAACCTGATGACCTTCTCCATATTGCTGTATCGAAGGACAATAAGCTTTATTTGAAACATTCTGATACCATTCAGGTAGATTTTCTTCTCCTATTGCTTCATATAATACCATACGTACAAAGTCTGCACACCAAGCATTATAGTCAAACTGGTATCCCAAATCGGCAAATATTTGTTGTATTTCTGATTGACTGTAATCATCATACTGACGCGCCCAATCAATAGCTGCTTGTAAATCAAGTCTGTTTTCACTGATTACTTGGTTTGTTTGACGATCATTTAAAGCAGTTTGAACTTCATTTACATAATTCTGTGCTTCCTGAACTTCAGCTTTAGCTGCACTTATTGCCGCTTCTTTTGTCGTTGTATATTCTTCCTTAGCCTCTTTATATGCATCCATATATTCCTGAAGCTCAGGATATTTCTCAAGTATCTCTGCTTCAAGTTCTTCCATCTGTGCATTTAATTCATCAAGTTCACTTGTTAGTTCTTCTTTCTCTTCTTTTAATTCGTCTAATTTATCTTGCGCCTCTTCCCAGGCTTCTTTTTTCTCATCTATTTCAAGTGCATCAATAGCTGCTTGTAAATTTGCTATTTTAGCTTCAATTTCAGAAGCATTTTCATCTGTCTTCATACTTTGAAGAGCAGATATTGCAGATTCTAATTCTTTTTCAGTCGAAACCGCATTGTTATATGCTGTCTCACAATCAGATACCACACATTCCTGGTCTGATATCTCCTGTTCTTTTGCATCTATCTCATCTTCTTTTGCATCAATGCTTTCTTTTAATTCATCAACCTGTTCCGCTAATTCTTCATCTACTTCTTGTAATTTCTCCTGATATGCTTCATATGCTTCATCTATATTCTCCTGAAGCGCTTGTATCTCAGGATCTGTACCGTCTAAAATTGCAGATAACGCAGATTGCTTATCCGATAATTGACTCTGGGCGGATGTTAATTCTGCATTTAATTCTTCCTCCGTCATATTCTCCAGTGTCTTTTCTTCGACTCCTTGTGTCGAAGATGTACCTGTTACACCGGAAGTACCTGAAACACCTGAAGTGCCTGATGTTCCTGTTGTACCGGAAGAATTTGAAGTCTCACCTGTAGTTGCTGCTTCCTCTACAGTTTCAGTGTCTTCTTCAGGAATTTCTTCTTCTGTTTCTTCCAGAGAAAAATCACCATTAATAATTGATTCGGCTGCACTTAATATATCATCCAATGATATATCTCCGTCTTCACCGTCCAATACTTTAATAGCATCTAAAAATGTTGCTATTTCTTCTGCGTCTAATTCTCCGCTTTCATCTGTGTCTATAGCTGACTTGAATATATCTTGTTCTAAAAATTCATTTAATATGTCAGTAATCAATGCTCCGTCTACATTCTCTGCTGTAGAAGCATCTATAGTTTCTTCTTCACCGTCAACTTCTTCAGCTGATTCTGTATCTTCATCCGATGTTTCTTCAACTGTATCTTCTTCTTCAGGATTTACCAGTTTTCCGTTTACTATTTCCATCTTGAGTATGTCATTTACACTCATTGACAGTATTTCAGGACCAACATCAAGTTCATCCGATATATAATTTTTGAACTCCGTTGAATACATAAATATACTAATATCAGAATCTACGTTCTTATAATTCTTGTTTGATATCTCGTTAAGATTTTGTAAGTATTCCGCAAAACCTAATTTTAAAACATCGAAATTCATATAAACATTCTCTTCTTAGTATCCTATATATATAAAGTATATATGCTTCTGTAAATTTACAATTATAAAAAAACATGTTCACAAAAATTAACAAAATTAATTAAATATCATTGATATAATTAACTATGAATTGCGGATACACCTGAATTACCTGAATATGAAGTTACACGGGAATTTCCGGAAATATTATGAATATATAAATTTCATGTCAAATTTTTAATAATTTGTGCGGTAAAATCGTCAGTAGAAAAATTTCCGCCCAAATCAGCAGTTAAACAATTTTTTATTGTTTTATACAGAGCATTTTCAATTTTTAAAGCAATATTACACTGCCCGATATATCTGAGCATTTCTACGGCAGAAAGCAATAATGCCGTTGGATTTGCTTTATTTTGACCTTTAATATCAGGAGCACTGCCATGAACAGGCTCAAAAACAGCAAAATCATCGCCTATATTCGCACCCTGAGCCATCCCAAGACCGCCAATCAAACCTGCACATAAATCAGAAACTATATCACCGTATAAATTCGGAAGAACAAGAACATCAAATTTTTCCGGATTTTGCACAAGCTGCATACAAAGATTATCAACAAGTATTTCTTTATATTCTATTTCGGGATATTTCTTCGCAATTTCTTGAGTACATTCAAGAAAAAGACCGTCCGTTAATTTGCAAATATTCGCTTTTGACACGGCTGTCACTTGTTTTCTGTTATTTTTTACAGCATATTTAAATGCAAATTCGGCAATTCTTAATGAAGCTTTCCTTGTAATAATTTTAACAGATTCTGCCGTATCTTCATCAATTTTTCTTTCAACACCGGCATAAAGATCTTCCGTATTTTCCCTTACTATTATTAAATCAACGTTATCAAAACGGGTTTTTATTCCGGTTATGTTTTTACATGGACGAATATTTGCATATAAGTCAAGGGTCTTTCTTAATGCGACATTCACGCTTCTAAAACCTTTCCCTATAGGAGTTGTTACAGGTGCTTTCAGTGCTACTTTATTCTTTTTAACTGATTCAATAACTCTATCCGGCAAAGGAGTTCCTTCTGTCAGTGCAACCTCAGCACCTGCGGTCTGTACATCCCAATTTATTTGTGTACCTGCGGCTTTTAAAATTTCTACAACGGCCCGAGTTATTTCAGGTCCTATTCCGTCACCCGGTATTAATGTAACTGTCTGCATTTTATCACCTATATCAAATCAAAATCACCATGTATTTTAATATGTTCTATTAATCCGCCTTCATTTAACAGCTTTATCATAACATCCGGTAAAGGAGTAATCGGTATAGTAACATTCTTTGTTATATTCTTTACATATCCTTCTTTTATGTCTATTGAAAGTTCATCATTCGCATCAATTTTATCGGTATCACATTCCACTAAAAGTAACCCGATATTTATTGCATTACGGTAAAATATCCTTGCAAAACTTTTTGCAAGAACAGCCCCGACACCTGCTATTTTAATTATCTGCGGGGCATGTTCCCTTGAAGACCCCAATCCAAAATTGCTGCCTGCAACGACGAAGTCACCCTTTGACATTTTTGCTGCAAAGTCAGGATCCGCATCTTCAAGAACATGTTTTGCAAGCTCGGGAAGATTAGAACGCAGATGGAATAGCCGTCCGGGGGCTATATGATCTGTTGAGATATTGTCACCGAATTTAAATGCTTTACCCTCTAATTTCATTATAAAATCTCCCTTACATCAGCTATATATCCTTTAATTGCGCTGTATGCCGCAGTTGCAGGGGATGAAAGATATATATATCCTTCCGTATTGCCCATTCTACCTTTAAAATTTCTGTTCTGAGTTGCAAGGCAGACTTCACCATCGCCTAAAACTCCTGCATGTACACCAACGCATGCACCGCAGCCGGACGTTACTATAGCAGCTCCGGACTCTACAAAGGTTTTAATCAGACCTTCTTCTAATGCCTGAATAAATACTTTTCTTGATGCGGGTGAAACCAAAAGTCTTACCCCATCTTTGACCTTTTTCCCTTTCAGTATTCCGGCAGCTGTTCTTAAATCCTCAATACGTCCGTTTGTACATGTGCCTATATAAACCTGATTAATTTCCGTTTTTTCCATTTCATCAATAGTCTTTGTATTATCAACCGTATGAGGACAGGAAATTGTCGGTTTAAGTTCACAGAGATTTATGGTTATAACTCTTTCATATACAGCATCTATATCTGCTTTTATTTCCTTATATTTATCTGAGCGGCCATGTTCTTTCAAATACGCATAAGTTTTATCATCCGTTTCAAATAATCCTGTTTTTGCCCCGGCTTCTACCGCCATATTTGAAATAGTAAAGCGTTCTGCCATTGTAAGTTTCTTTGCACCGCTGCCGGTAAATTCAAGGGCTTTATAAGTTGCACCGTCAGCACCTATTAAACCTATTAAGTGAAGAATTAAATCTTTTGCATAAACACCTTTTTGGAATTCTCCCTCCAATACAATTTTAAATGAAGAAGGAACTTTTAACCATGTTTTCCCTAATGCCATTACAACAGCAATATCAGTTGAACCGACACCTGTTGCAAAAGCACCTAGTGCTCCTGATGTACAGGTATGAGAGTCAGCACCCAGAAGAACTTCTCCGGGGTTTATAAATGACTCAATTAATCTTTGATGACAGACACCTTCTCCTGATTCTGAGAGCAATGCGCCGTATTTTTCAGCAAAACTTCTTAGAACAATATGAGAATTTGACAATTCTTTTCTCGGGCTGGGAGCTGCATGGTCGATAAAAAGAATAGTTCTTTCAGGATTAAATAATTTATTTTTATTAAGCTTTTCAAACTCACTTACAGCTAACGGACCGGTTCCATCCTGCACCATTACGGCATCTATTCCTGATATAATTAATTCCCCCGGTTTTACGTTTTTACCTGCGTGTGCAGATAATATTTTTTCAGCTATAGTTTGTCCCATATTTTCTCCTATACAAACAAAGACGGTTTTGTAACAAGATGACCGTCAATTCTTTTTTTCAAGCTTCCGGTAGGTATATAATACGGTGTAACCGTCATTATTTTTGCCGCTATATCGGGATAATAATAAATAAACTTAAGCTCACTCTGTGTTAAAGGTTTCTGCGTATGAACATTGGCATATCTTGCAAGTTCAAGTATATTTCTTGCTTCATCTTCATCATGAAATTCTATTTCCATTTTCTCATATACATTTCTAAAACCTTTAATACCTCCATATTCACCTGTTGTAATCATTCGTCCCGTTTCAACTATTTCAGGTTCGCCTCTTCCCAATTCTTCATAATCATACAATTCATAATTCAATCTGTCTTTTAAAGCACCGTCCGCATGAATACCCGATTCATGCGCAAAAGCATTGTCACCTGTTGCAGGTTGATTAATAGGAATCGGAACATTAAATGCATAAGAAGTATACTTTGCCAGTTTCCATGTTTTTGATAAATCAATATTTGGATCTATTTCATATCTGCCGTTCATGCCGCTGGATTTCAAAACTCCCAGAAGACAGGAAATTAAATCCGCATTGCCTGCTCTCTCTCCCATACCGTTTATTGCAGTATTTATATATGCATTAACGCCTGCATCTATTGCAGCTTTTGCACCCATAACCGAGTTACCTGCCGCCATACCCAAATCATTATGAAAATGCAATTCAATATCAATCTGTGTTTCTTGCGCCAGCCTGGAAATTCTTTCATAAGCACTTATCGGATCATCATATCCCAGGGTATCACAATATCTGAATTTCTTAGCTCCATGTTTTTTGGCTTCCTGTATGAACGTAATCAAATAATCCATATCCGTTCTTGAAGCATCCTCGGCATTTACACCTATAGATTGTGCCCCGCATGCAACTGCAGCATCAACGGCTTTTATTGTTGATTTTATAATATCATCTTTCGTTTTTCTGCCGCCAAACTTTCCTTGTATCATCTGGTCTGACGTAGAAACAGAAAGATTTACGTATTTTAGACGGGGGACATTTTGAAATGATAAAAGAACATCTTCCTGTATTCCTCTCATCCATCCAGAAAGTTTTACAGTCGATATAACACCTCTATCAACAAGCTCAAGATTACCGTTTAAATAATTAATTTCGTGCTTCGTGGTAGGGAATCCGAATTCTGACTGCGTTATTCCGGCATCATCCAACATTAAATTTATAATTGTTTTCTGAAGTTTTGCCAATCCAAGTCTTGATGTTTGAACACCGTCTCTGTTGGTAACATCAACAAAATAAATATATTTTTTCGACATAGTTTTTCCTTTTAAATAGAATATATGATTTATAATTTTCAATAAATTAAAAATATAAAAAAAATTATATCACACTTATCCTGCTTGCGAACAATTATACATCAATTTTTAATAAAAGGATTTTTCTATATTTTTAATTTCATTATATATTTTCTCATTTTCCGGCAGCTGAATATTATATTTTTTCCCCAGCCCGAGAAGTGTTCCGGCAAAAATATCAACTTCAGTTTTTCGTTTTGCTTCAATATCCTGAAGCATAGATGTTTTTGCGTCTTCTAAATCTTCAAATAAAAAGTTTACTGCAGCATCAAATATATTTTTATGGTTTTTTATTCCCTCTCTTTCAGCTATTAATTCGGCTTCATGCATCAGATTAACCATCCTTCGTGATAATTTCGGATTTTCTTTTATTTGTTTTAATGTCTGACCCGTTATTGCAGATAGTTGATTTAAGCCGACATTTATAAGAAATTTTTCCCAGTATTCTTCTTCTATATTTTTAGAAATACGATAATTAATATGAGTTTTGTCAAATAATGCAGTAACAAGATTTAATGCTTCAACAGATTGATTTTTTTTATTTCCGATTATAAAATTATATACTCCGTCCTGATATATATTTCTCCCCTCTCTAATACAAGAATGACCTATATAAAATGTCGTAAGTACATTTTTACAGCCATATACGCAAGCTATTTTTTCTTCACTGTATATCCCGTTTAAAAGAGATATAAAAACAGTATCTTTATGAACAAAATGTTTAGCACTGTTAATAGCAAAGTCAAGCCCGTCATTTTTTGTTGCTATAATTATCAAATCAGCTTTATATTCAGAATTTGACGGGATAATATATTCAAAATCATATGGAATTGAATTAAAGAAAGTCGGTTGTTTTTTATATTTTAAATATCTGCTCTCATCTACCAATATTTTTAAATTTAAACTTTTATTATTATATATTCGCGAAGCACAAATACTGCCCAGTCCCCCAAGTCCGCACAACAATATATTTTTTATTTCTTTCATATTAACTTTCTCTATTCGTATTTTATTTTTTTACGGTATTGTTCATAAGTCAGATTGGAAATTTTGCCTTTTAACAATCCTAAAATAAAAACAATAAATATAAAACAGAAATTAAGAACAATCGTACAAACTTCCAAACTCTCAATAGGAACAGGAGTCGGTAATGATTTCCAATGGCAAATAATAACAAATAATTGAAATAAAACTATGAATGCAAGAAAACCCGATGTTCTTTTATATCCTTTTGTCTCTCTTGTACCGCAAACATCATAGAGTCTTCTGTCTATTAAAGCAAAGAACGTTATCAGATATATAAGATAAAGAAAATATAAAATTCCTTTTGCTATAAGTTCATAAACTTCTGTTGTAACATTGGGAATAATATAATCCGTAAAAACAGTATGGATAAAAAAAGTAATTATTGCCAAAATAAACAAGTTTATATAATACCATTTTCTCCCTATTGCATTATTTGATGCAAAAAGCCTGTCGTCGCTCATTTTATAATCCTTGATAAACTAAAAACCAATAACTATAAAAAGTATAAGTCATTAATTTTAAAATTTCAAGGAACTATTTCCCCTTTATGAAACCCAGAATTATTACGGACAACATTCCCAAAGGAACTAAAACATATAAAACAAGTATATCCAATAAATTTTGAATGAACGGAATAATATCAATGAAAAATCTTAAACAAAAAATATAGAGAATTGGGAAAACAAACACCAAAACAAATATTTTTTTAATTGAATTATAAAATGATAATGACTTAGAATAAGCAATATCAGAAAGTCTTCTGTAAACAACCGAAACAGCCGACATTAAAACCACAAATTTAAACAAATTTGCCATAAACAGTACTACGGAATATAAGAAAGTCAAATTTGTAAAGCGCATAAAACTTTCAAATCTTACAAGAGAAATTAAAACAAACAGTGCAATAAGAATAAGCATATTAATTGCATAATTTTTTCTGCCAATAGTGCCTTGATAACTGAAAAAATCATTGTTTGAATTTCTATAAGCCATCAAATATAATCCTCTAGCCTATATACTTGTTGAGCACAGAAACTATTATCGACTTGGGAACAAGATTAACAATTCTTTCGACAGGTTCTCCCTGTTTAAACAAAAGAAGACAAGGAACGCCGCTTATCGAATATTTTTGTGCGGTTTGAAGATTCTCGTCGGCTTTGATTTTAACGAATTTAACTTTTCCCGAAAATTCTTGAGCGATTTCATCAATAATCGGTGAAAGTTTTCTGCAAGGACCGCACCAGGTTGCCCAAAAATCAACAAGAATAAGCATATCCTCCTTCAGAACTTCTTTTTCAAATGCTTCATCAGTTATTTCAAAGACTTCAGACATTTTGCCTCCTTAAACATATGACAGTTAACAAAATATTATCCTATTAAACCGATAAAGTAAATAGGTAAAGCGTGAAGATATATGTAGAATGCAATACGGCATATAAGTATAAAAAATTTCTTGACAATAATGTATGTCTTTTATATTATTCAATAAGCACAATAGAGGTGCCGGTGTAGCTCAACGGTAGAGCAACGGTTTTGTAAACCGTAGGTTGTAGGTTCGATTCCTATCACCGGCTATTAGAAGTTTTGTACATTAAAAATTAAATAAAAACGGGTAGATGGCCGAGTGGCTAAAGGCGACAGACTGTAAATCTGTTGACGCGAGTCTACGGTGGTTCGAATCCACCTCTGCCCATTTTTTTATTGAACCTGCATGATGAACTTTATCAAGGCAAAATAAAGACATCGGCGGCATGCCCTTGTGGCGCAGTGGCAGCGCATTCCCTTGGTAAGGGAAAGGTCACGGGTTCAAGTCCCGTCAAGGGCTTATAAAAAACTAATACAAAATAAAAGTATAAGTAGATAATCAAAGAAAAAGGAGTTTAAACTCATGGCACGCGAAAAGTTTGAAAGAACCAAACCGCACGTTAACATTGGTACCGTTGGACACGTAGACCACGGTAAAACAACGTTAACTGCAGCAATCACATCTTGTATGGCAGCTGTTGGTAAAGCTCAAGCTAAAAAGTTTGATGAAATCGACGCAGCACCGGAAGAAAAGGCAAGAGGTATTACAATCTCAACAGCACACGTAGAATATGAGACAGATGCAAGACATTATGCACACGTTGACTGTCCCGGACACGCAGACTATGTAAAAAATATGATTACTGGTGCTGCGCAAATGGATGGAGCTATCTTAGTAATTGCAGCAACAGATGGTGCTATGCCTCAGACAAGAGAACACATTCTGTTGGCAAGACAGGTTGGGGTTCCTAAATTAGTTGTATTTTTAAATAAATGCGATATGGTTGAAGATGAAGAACTTCTTGAATTGGTTGAAATGGAAGCCAGAGAATTATTATCAAAATATGAATTCGACGGTGACAATACACCTTTTATAAAAGGTTCAGCTTTAAAAGCATTGGAAGCAGTTCAGGCTAATCCGAAAATACAAAGAGGCGAAGATAAATGGGTTGATAAAATTTGGGAACTTATGGATGCGGTTGATACTTGGATTCCTACGCCCGAACGTGATGTTGACCAGCCGTTTTTAATGCCTGTTGAAGACGTATTTTCTATCACAGGCCGCGGTACTGTAGCAACGGGAAGAGTTGAAAGAGGCAAAGTAAAAGTAGGTCAGGAAGTTGAAATTGTTGGTTTCGGCGAAACCAAAAAAACAACCGTTACAGGTGTCGAAATGTTTAGAAAACTTCTTGATGAAGGTATCGCTGGTGATAATATCGGTGCTTTATTAAGAGGTATTGATAAAACCGAAATCCAGAGAGGTCAGGTACTCGCTGCTCCCGGTTCAATAAAACCGCATACTAAATTTACAGCAAACGTATATGTATTAACAAAGGATGAAGGCGGACGTCATACTCCTTTCTTCCCGGGATACAGACCTCAGTTCTATATCAGAACAACTGACGTTACAGGTTCTATTAAATTTGACGGCGAAATGGTAATGCCTGGTGATAACGTAGTTATGGATGTAGAGTTAATCTCTCCGGTAGCTATTGAACAAGGTATGAGATTCGCTATCAGAGAAGGCGGTCGTACCGTTGGTGCAGGCGTTGTTGATAAAATTACCGAATAATTTTCAAGTAATTTTATAATACCCTTCAAAAACAGACTGAATCATATATTCAGTCTGTTTTTTGTAAATATTTTTTAATATATTAACAAAAAATTTTATATTGAAATCTTTATAATATCGTTCGTTGTATTGTAGAGATTGAGTTGTGCAAGTAAGAAGTATAAACAGTTATTATAGGGTTACCCCCCCCTTTTTTAAAAATATCAGCCGAACAAAAAATTATTCATATTCCGGAGATATAATAAGTTTTAGTGCAAAGAAATATGATTCGGACAGTATAATAAATCCTACTAACCATTGTGCATATTGCGGCTGCAAAGTATATAATGAACAACAATTAGACAGCATAGCAAAAGAAATTCTCGGTTCCAAGTCAACGAGGCTTGAAGGTAAAATTAAAAGTGTATTAGAAAAATTGGAAGGTGCTAAATACGCAGAAGAAATAGCACTTGCTAAAAGGATGGCAAATGAAGACCAAATTAACTTCTTCAAAAGTTTATTGGAAAGTGCTTCAAAAAAATCTTTTTTAAAAGGTGATATTCTATTTAGCCAATTATATAATGCGGACAAAGACAAAGCTTATGAAATATTAATTGAAAATTTACAACCTTTAAAACGAACAATAGATCATGTATCCCCGCAAAGGGAAGATGAAGAAAATAAAGATACAGATATTAATCTGGTTGAAGCTTGTTATTGCTGTAATCATGATTTAAAAAAAGGAAATTCTTTTAATGAATTTTATACAATGTTTCCTTCCATAAAAAATAATATGCCAAAAGAAAAATTTGAATATGCAACGGCTCATCTTACATCTTCTTCAACACAAAATATTAGGCAGAGATTGTCTGCTTCAAATCTGTTAAAAATGCTTGAAAGACTATTTGTACAGAAAACAGAAACAGAAAACACACTAGAATCAATTAATTTTCGTATAAAGAATTGTAAAACAAACATTGCTGATGCAATAGTTTCATGTAATGAAGAAATCAGAAAAATAGAAAATAAAATTTCACAACTGGAAGCCCGTCTGAGTGAATTAAAACAAGATCCCGAATATAGTGCAATGCTTGAAAGGATTAATTACCAAAGCCAATCAGAAGCTTTGAAAACTGCAATTTCTTCTTTAACAGAAAGAAGACAAAGGGTAAGTAACTCAATAAATGAACTGAGAAACCCGTCAAAATCTGCTCAAAATAGTAGAAACGACATACTATCAGAAGAAGAAAAAGAAAAAAGACTGACTGAACTTAAAAATACTTTATTTTCTTTAGAGGCTCAAATATCACAAAAAAGAACACAATTAACAGAAGTTCAATCAAAACTTGAAGAATTAGACAAAAATTTCCCGCCGATAGAAATTGTACAAAGACGAAAATCAATAGCTGAAAAAATATTAAGTATATATGCAAAATTAGAAAATTCAGAAGCTATTTTAGCAGAAAAAATAACAAAGAAAAACGAATATGCGGCAAAAAAGCAAGAATTGGAAGAACAACTTCAATTAATTCCGGAAATGCCGATTAATCCTGATGAATACAGAGAAGAAGAAAAACTCAGTTTAACCAGATATAAAGAACTGGCTGATGCTTTAAATTTTATAGAAGAACATCCAAACGGCGGTGCAATGAGAATTTTTATAAACAAAATAGCAAGAGAGCAGATGGAACAAGAGATTTCCGAACTACAAGAAACACCGATTGTCAAAAGATACCTTCAGGACTCTAAAAGAGTTACCCTTGAAAAAGAATTGGAAGATACAGAAAAACATATAAATGATATAGAAAAACAAATATCAGATATCATAACACAAATTGAACAATTCAGAAAACAGACATCAAAAATGTCCAAAAATAAAGCAGAATCAGAGGTTCAAAAGAATTCTGCAACAATAAGAAGATTGACCGATAAACAAAACCATATTAAAATTCCCCAGAGAATCTCCGCTTTAAAAGCGGAAATTGTTCTTTTGGACTCAACCATAGACGATTTAATTCGTAAACAAGAAGAAATTGACCGCCAGCAGAATTAAAATTTAATATTTGTAAAATAGTTGTCTATTCGAATATTCTAAACTATTATTTATAGTAGGGAGATTGTAGAATTAATGCCGTTTTCATATAAGATTTTAATTTTGGATGATGATAAATTAGTTACTTCTTCACTGAAGTCGCTGTTGGTGTTAGAAGGATTTGATAATGCCGTTTTTTATAATAGTCCGCAAGATGCTCTTAAATATCTGCAAAAAAACAACTGCGACGTCATTATATCAGACTTTATGATGCCCCAAATGAACGGTATTGAATTTTTGTCAGAAGCAAAGAAATTATATCCAAACGCAAGTATGATATTACTAACAGGATATGCCGATAAAGAAAATGCCATTAAAGCAATAAATGAAGTCGGATTATACAAATATATTGAAAAACCATGGGATAATGATGAACTCATTATAAATATAAAAAATGCATATGAACGTTCACATTTAATTACGGAGCTTGAAGATAAAAATAAACAGTTGGAAGAATATAATTTTAACCTTGAAGAATTGGTAAAAGAAAAAACTGCTGATATAGTTGAAATAAATGAAAAATTATCTGCAATAATTAATAATTGTGCTGATGGGATAGTTTTATTTTCTTCATCAGGAACGGTTATAGACGCAAATCCGGCTTGCGAATCTTTATTCGGACTTTCCGAGGAGATTTTGCGCACAAAGAATTTTAATGATTTATTTTTATTTAAGGAAAATAACTTTGAAGATATTTTTGCGAGCAGAGAAGAAAAACTTCTAAGAGATATAGAAATTGTAAATGCGGTCAGCGGAAATAAGATTCCGGTAGAAATAAGCTGTGCATTTATTCCGCCAAAAACAAAAAATGACTGCGGTACATATGTTTTTGTAATCAGAAATGTTAATTTGCAAAAAGATATGGAGCGCTTGAGAGATGATTTTATTGCAACATTAACCCATGATTTAAGAACTCCGTCTCTAGCCGCCATTCAGACTTTAGAATATTTCTTAAACGGCAAATTGGGAAATTTAAACGATAAACAAAGAATGCTTCTTGCTACTATGAAAAAAAGTAATGAGGATATGCTTGGACTTGTTAACACTCTGCTTGAAGTATATAAATACGAATCAGGAAAATTAAAATTGGTTAAGACTTCATTTTTGTTTAATGTATTATTAAATGAATGTATTGAACAGATAAAACCCATTGCAGAATCTAAAAATCAGACTATAGAAAAAATGTACGGAACTAATGAGAATTATGAAATATTTGCAGACAGAAATGAAATAAGACGTGTTATAATAAATCTTCTGGGAAATGCGGTTAATTACACACAAAACGGCGGATTAATAGAGGTAAAAGCTATAGCAGAAGGTGAAGATCTTCATTTTAGCGTAAAAGACAACGGCGAAGGAATTTATAAAAAAGATATACCAAAACTATTCAAACGTTTTTCTCAGGGGACACAGGAAAAACGCTCAATAAGTACCGGATTGGGACTTTATTTATCAAAACAAATAATAGATGCTCACGACGGCAAAATCTGGCTGGAAAGTGATAAGGGAAAAGGCAGCGAGTTTTTCTTCCTGCTTCCGAATTCCGTAATAATAAAGGAAAAGGATAAGTTATGGACAGCGTAAAAGTTTTACTCATCGAAGATCATACTATGGTAAGACTGGGACTTTCGTTAGTATTTGAAAATTGTAATGACATAACACTTATAGGAGAAGCCTCTGATGGAAAAAAAGGGGCTGAATTAGCTCTGGAACTGAAGCCCGATGTTGTATTAATGGATATCGGACTTCCCGTAATGGATGGGATACAAGCAACTTCTGTAATAAAGAAAGAAAATCCCGATATAAAAATTTTGATATTCACTTCGCGTGAAGCCGATGACGATGTTTTTGATTCTCTTTCCGCCGGAGCAGACGGTTACATAATGAAAGGTGCAAATGAAGAACAAATAATTTCGGCAATTAAAGCAGTAGCAGAAGGCACCGCATGGCTGGATCCGGCTATTGCAAGGCTTGTTCTCTCAAATGTCAGAAAAGAATCAGAAAATGAAATGAAGGAAAAATCCTCATCTTCGATAAAAAGTACAGCTAAAAATACATACGGCTTAACAGATAGGGAAATAGAAGTTCTGGCTCTGATTGTTGAAGGCTTAAATAATGCGCAAATAGCAAAAAGGCTTGTTATTACCATATCAACCGCAAAAGCCCATGTTCACAGTATATTGCAAAAACTATACGTTACAAACAGAACACAGGCAACAATACAAGCCGTAAAAGAAGGTCTTGTCTGATGAAATTAAAATTATTACTTTTAAGTTTGCTTTTTTTACTGTTTTTTCCTATAACTATTAATGCAAAAGAAGAAGCTCCTGATCCTTTATATCTTACATCTCCTGTTTTAGACGCTTCTAAATCTGAAAATGAAGAAAAAGAAGTTGATCCCAGAACACTGGGCGAAAAATTCAGAGAAAAATTTAATCTGAAACCGTCTAAAAAAACTTATTATCATAATATAGATAAATCAATGCAGCCTGTTACAATGGAAGATTATTATAAGCTTGCTGCCGATAAAAAACGAAAAGATTTTATAATTCCCGAACCAATGTTTACTAAAGAAGCAGACATAATAATTCCCGATTTGCATTTCAGAGTCATAAGATATAATACACCGCCCGGACAGCGCAATATTAATTTGAGCAAAGTAATTGCTCAAAGAACGGTAACATCTGCAGGTATTTTGTCTCCGGATAAAACAAAAATGGTTTATACAAAATGTTTTTTTTATCCGAAATTCTCACAGACATCATCCGCGGCTTATTTTATACCTGTTAATCCTAATTTAAAAGATGCATATGAAATCTTATATAATACAAATGTTATACAAGGTGAACCATATCCTATAGTCACAGTGGGAATGGAAGAACTTCAAAAATATCAATTTAAATCACTCTTTCCTCTTGACTGGTCAAAAGACAGTACAAAAATAGCTTTTAAAGAAAAAATAGGTTCCAATCTTGAAGAAACATGGCAAACTAACGTAATAATATATGATTTCAAAACAAAAACCTGGAAACGTCTAACTGCCGTTCGTGAAGCAATCATATACTGGTGGCGCCAAAACAAACAAATAGAATTAAAAGATTATATGTGGGATATCTTCCCCATCGGCTGGGATAAAGCAAATCCTGAAAGACTTATAATATACGCTTATGCATTTACAAATGAAAAACCTTTATTTTTAGGCACCTGGAGCATAGATTATAATGAAGAAAAATCTCAACTTGTTTCAATCAACTCGACTGATGCGGAAATTGATTTAAACGGTTTTGGTTTAAAAGAAATTAAATTTGAACACTAAATTATAAAGGAATCATAAATATTAACACTTTTTCTTATATCTTCCTCCGTAAACATCTCAAGTACAAATGAAGGATTATTGTCGTATTTTTTTATTTCTTCAAATATTTCCTTATAGGTAAGTGTTCCGTTTATAAGATTTGAATGGTCATCATTTTTTCTGAAATTATTATGGAGATGAACGTGATATAAGTTATTTCCGTACGCTTTTACCCAGTCAGTAACTTTTGTTTCCCGAGCATATAAATTTACATGACCGCAATCAAGTGCAAGTTTTAAGTTTGGTGAACTAATTCCTTCAAATAAATCAATACAATATTGAGGAGTTGTTTCAAAAACATTTTCTAATACGGCAACAATATTATCGGCTTCAAACTCTTTTATAAAATCCTTCCAAAAAGCAATAAAATTTCTTTTAAATATCTCCTGTGAGCCGTTGTGCATAGTTCCTTTATTTCCGGTATGAAATACAATAGTATCTGCCTTTATTGCTTTTCCTACTTCATATGATTGTATAAATCGGAGCTGTGAAATTTCTTTTAACAAAGGATCCTGCCCTGCAATATTAACATCTGAAAACATTGCATGAAGAGTAATTCTATTTTTAAAACCCTCTAAATCGCTTTTCAATTTTGTGATTACTTCATCAACAATTATATTTTTATTTTTATAAAAAGGCAGCCTGCTTATTTCAATGCCCGCCCCAAGTTCCGATGCCAGCAATACGGAATCTTTTATTGCGTTTCTTGCTGATGATGAAATCAACAGTTTATTTCTTTTATTCATAATTTATTCCGTCGTACATATTTTATTAAGACTTAAATTATTTGCAAATTCATTTATTACATCATTAAGGATAGAACTCAATTTTTCTTCGGATAATTCTTCAATATCATAAGTAAGTCTTCTTACAACGGGAGGATTATCATTTTCATAATGATTTATATCTATAATAGCTTTTATATAAGCAGGATATGTTATTACAAGTTCGCTTTTAATATTTTCCTGAGAAATAGAAAAAATACTGCTATTTTCATTAATTTCCGACTTTAGTTTAGCATTGGGAAACTTATCCGAAAATTTTGCTTGAATCTGATAAAAAACAGGCGCTACAATCTTCTCAAAATTATCAAAAAATTCTTTTTTGAAATCTTTAAATTTTTTACCTTTTTCATCTTTTATTTCTATAATTTCTGCAGCTTCCGAAATTGTTATGCCATGAAGATAATTAAATTCTTTTCCTGCCGTTATTTGATCTTTTAAACTTTGTATTAGTATTGGCTCCATTTCTTCAAAAGGAGCTGTTATCTCCGCCGCATTTGCATATATACGGCAAACATCTTTAAGAGCATTGCCTATTCTGACAGCAACAGACTTAGCACCTGATATGCCCGCATTATAAAGTATCAAATAAAAACCTGAATATTTACCATACGCAACTATATCATTACCTCTGGGAATTGATTTAACTATAGTTGCAATTTTATTCATATTTAGTCTTCTTTTTTCCACCGCAACCGGTTTTAAATACATAAATATTGTATTTTCAAGATTTTCTTCAAGACTTTTACTAAAAAAGTTTCTAAGTACCGTATGAGCCTGTTCTTTTACATAAATTCCGGTATACTTATCCAGTATATTTGCACATACTAATATTTCATTATTAATATCAATCTGTTTATAAAGAACTGATTTTTGCAAAGTCAAGAATATTCTCATTAAAATTATAGAATCAGGATCGGATAAAAAGAAAAAGTCATCTATCCCGTTATCAAAAGCATAGAACAGTAATTCTTCAACCAGAGTATCCGCTATAAAGATTATAGGTACCTTATCAAGTGCTTTTATTGAACGTACTTCTTTAATAATTCCGACAGAATCATTATTTGCACAATATATAAGTATCAAAGAAGGCTGTGTTGAATTTAAAACGGATATCGCTTCTATATATGAAACAATTCTTACAATATCACATTCTCTCAAAAGTTTAATTTTTTTGGATATCTGCCTGCCTTTATCAAGATCATTTGTTATTATTAATATAGAACCGTTATTCAATTAAATCACCTGCCGTTTTATTTAAAACATACCTTTTTTTCTAAAATAAAAAACAACCGCAATAGAAGTTATTATTGACAACGCAACAACTATTAAGAAACCGTACGGATTATTACCGTAAGGAACTTTGACATTCATTCCCCATAATCCGCCTATCATTGTGGGGATTGACATTATAATTGTCATAGCCGCTAGAAACTTCATTACAAGGTTAAGATTATTATTAATTATCGAAGCAAAACCTTCCATCATTGCTTCTAAAATCATTCTGTGCATATCAACCATTTCTACCGCCTGTTGTGTATCAATTATCACATCCTCCAATAAATCAATGTCTTCTTCCGTATTCTTTAAATGATTTAAAGAAACAGACTGAGTCATCCTCATTATTTTTTGCAAAACTATTGCATTATCTTTTAATGCGGTAGAAAAGTATACCAATGTTTTCTGTATTTCCATTAATTGGAATAATGCTTTATTATTCGTTGCCTTTTGAAGCTCATTTTCAATATTGTCTGTTGTCCTGTTTATTATATCCAAGTACTTCAAGAAAAATTTTACCGAACGATACAAAATTTTAAGCATAAATTCAGTTTTATTTCTTGTATCAAAAGAATATGAAGTCGTTTCATTAAAAGAAGAAAGAATATTATTATCTCTTGAACAAACAGTTATTATGGACGTAGGCGTATGAATTATACCAAGCGGCAAAGTATCAAAACAACCATCTTCAGTCATTATGGGAAGATTTGTAATTATAAGAATATTTCCGTCCGAAATTTCAATACGGGAACGTTCGTCCAAGTCCAAAGAATTTAACAAAAAATCCTCATCTAAACCCAGAACGAGAGAAACCTGTTTTATTTCTTCCTCATTAGGGTCTATAAGACTAAACCAGGAGCCTGATACAGCCTCACTGATACTAAGCCTTGAAAGCTTTCTGTTTTCCTCTGTTTTGAAAATCTTTATCATAGTGCTATTCTCAGAAAATATATATGTCCATTAAAACATAAATTTTTACATATTGGAAGTATTTAACTAACAAATACATAATCTGTATGGTATCAGAATAACATTACAAGCTATTTTAATTTTCCGCAGTTCTTTTAACTGCCAGTCTGTGTTCCATAAGTAAATCAATTAATAATGATTGTTCCGTAACCCTGCTGTCAGTTCTTTGCTTTTCTTTTAATAATGATATAAACTCGGGATTTTTATATATAAAATGAAAACGCTTGTTTTTTGATTTAATACCGTATAATTTAGTGAGTTCTTCAGGTATTTTTAGATAATATAGCGAAAAATCATTATATAAAACATCCGCTCTTAAATCATTTTCAATACAAACAAGAGTTATTATATATTTCAGTTCATCAGCAGGACTTATAATATTTTTTTCCTTTATAAATTGGAGATAATCTATAGAATATGCCCTAATATGTTTTATTGCATTAGGATAAACTATATTTGAAATAATTGTATTAATTTTATTTCTTATTGCTTCGGCAGCCTGTTTATTTCCAATCCCTTTCTTAGCTTCTTTTTCCGTGGCATCAAGCAATGTCATTAATATTTTATAAGTTTGAGAATTAAACTGTCCTTTCCCGTAAAAATCGGGAATTGTTCTTTCAAAAGTAAGCCAAAAATCAGTCAAATCTCCATTTTTTTCTTCCAGACAATTGTCAAGAACTTGTTTAAAATTTGGAAATGTATCTATAATCGCAGTCATAAAGAAATAATCAAATAATGCAATTCTTTCCCGTTTTAGTATAGGATCTGAAGATATAGCATTATATATGGCCCAATCAACGGAATTAAATTTCCTTGTCAGACTTTGCATAGGACCAATGGAAACAGGAAGTTTATAAAAGTCATATATATAATCAGATACTTCGTATGCACTTATTTCCAACGGATTTCTTATATTTTCCGATATTCTGTAAAAATCAGCATAAGAACTTAACAATTCCAGATCAGTCTGCTTTACAAAGCGTTTTAATGCATCTTTATAATATTGAGCATCAAAACTTTTTATATCGGCATAAGGACTTGAATCAGACCAGAAAACTTCATTTATTTCAATATTATTTTCACGCATAAAATCTTTAAAAGCAGTAATGCCCATAGATTTGCAAACTTTTGCTATTTTATCAAAATGATCTAACTCATGTGCAATTATCGCAATTACCTCTTTAATATTCAATTTATATATTGCCGCTTCACTTATAAACATTTTTCCCGAACCGAAATCAAATGCAGCGGCCATATAACTGCCTTGGGTTTTTGCTCTTGACTGATCAGGAATATTAGACACAATATTTATTGTATTTTCTGGATAGCCTTTATATTTTAATATTCTATTAACAATCACCTCTATTGAATTAAGACTTTTCGCCGGATATAAACTCAAGGAATTGAGAAGTTCGTTATATTCATCCTGCTTATCCTGTTTAGACACCTTCACAGGTCTTTTTTGTTCCGAAGCCGGTTTAACATTAGTACTTTTTAACGATTGCGCTTCAGTAACATCTAAAATATCTGTAATTCCTTTATTTGATTCATTTTCATCAGATTGAACAAGAGTATACTTACTTGTATTTGAATATTCAAGCATTTCGTCAAAAGTCTTGCTTTTATTTATTTTTTTAACATCATTAGGTATAGACACATACCATATTATTACGGCAACAACAATAGTTACAAAAAATAAAAATTTTAAAGAAATCGGTTTTTCTGAATTTCTGCGCATTTATAATTACCCTTTGCAGAAAGATTATATCATATGAACCGATAAACTCACAAATATTTAATAAAATTAAGCTTTATAATTGACTCCGGCATATTTTGGAGTTGAACGTTTAATATCCTTACCGAGTTTTTCATTTATAGCATCAATTATTTTTTGCAGTACGGAAATCTTTGTTTCATCGGATTTCATTTGAAGTTCAGCTCTATCAGCAGCCAAAGCCTGCGAAAAAGAAGGTTTTAGAGGCTGACTGTTACCGAAACTTACTTGAGACATCATACTGTCCGATGACTGCATCATTCTTGATACGGCTATATTTCTTGCAAGAATGGCATTCTGCATTGCTAAATATGATGATAACATTAATCTTACACTCCTTTACACAATCATTATAACATATTATTATTTTTATTTAAAGTGGTTTTTGCTTTTTTGCTGCAAGCTCTTTTTCATATTCTGTTTTTACATGAAAATCATTCTTTCCGTTCTGATTTTTTTGCCTGTAATTATACATTATTTTAGGTACTAAATAACCCAAAGAAAAACAGCAAATTGCAACATTAAGAAGAGTTGTTCCAACCTTTAAAGCCTTCAATTTATTTAAATATGCATTTTTATCTTTCGCTTTTGAACCAAAATTTATAAAATCCGTAAGATTTTGAACTAAATCTTTAATTTGTTTCGTATTTATATATTTTCTTGTATCTGTTTTTAGATTACCGTCAGAATCTTTTATTGTTTGTATTAAACCAGATTGTTTTGCCGCTTTTACAATAATATTATCAGGATTTTTAAATATAAAATCATAAATAGCAGTATTATCTTTATTTGAATTAAATGTTTTTGAGAAATTTTTTATTTCTTCTTGTAATTCATTTTTACTCAGTATTTTCTCAGCAAGATCAGAAGTTAAAAATTTCGTATCCAATTTAATCGGACATTTAAAAAGTACATTAGATATTTTATCAATAGCTTTTTTTATAATCTTATCAGCACCATACACGAAGAATAAAAAAGACCCTTCTTTTATTGCATACTCTTTAAATTCTCCGTCCGTTCTGGAATTTGCAAGCCTTTCACCTGAAATACACATATCCAGTAATAGCATATTCTTTATCGGATTGAGCATAAATTCTTCCGCTTGTTTTACTAATGCTGCAGAACCGAAAGACGGTGTATATTTTTTGTATGAACTAAATTCGGAAAATACCGGACTATCAGAAAAATTACAACTGTTTAATATATTATCATTTTTAGGAGAAGCGGAATGTTCTTTCAAATATTCTTTTTCAATATTCTTTTTTGTCATATTTTGTTTAAATTTTGTCAGAGCAAAATAAGAAGCCATCGTAAGCCCTAAAGATAATACAAATTTTAGAAGAGTAAGCTGTTTTGTTTTGGATGCATTTTTACCTGCATTTTTTAATTCCTGAAATATTTTTTTATCAGGTGCATTTTTTAAAGCCTGTTGAAAATAGTTTTTATCATTAATCACCCTTACATCCACTTCCGGAGAAATTCCGGCTTTTTTAAATATTGTTTTATCTATAAGCTTTTTATATACAGGAATTCCGAACAGCCATAAAGCACCGGTACCCACTTCATCGACAAATCTGTCTTTACCTTCTATACTTCCTCCGGCATCATAAGAAAAATAAGTATATCCCGCACTGTTAAATATATCTTTAACAGCCAAAGGTATTCTGGAATTTGGCGAACCTAATTTTGATACAAGTTGAGAACCGATATTTGCAGCCATATCTTACTAAAGCCCCCAAATCATATTCATCAGATCAACAAATTTTTTTGTCAATTTCAGTTTTCCGTATATTATTGTATATTGCATAATTACCCTGCTATGCAATAGATAACGTTTGAAATAAATTAATTTTGACTATTTTAATATAAATATTATTTTTTGTTACAATGTATTTATTTTTGTACAAATAAAATCATCCGAAACTATATAGTTTCGGATGATAATTTAAAAAATAATCAGCAAAGTTGAGCATCACCCATGCCAAATTGCTCGAGAGAATTTTCTTTTGCCTGTATACATATAAACTGAAAATCTTCGTCTGAAGTATTTTCAATAGTTCTTGCAGCTTCGGGCAAAATTTTTACTACCGAACCTTCTTTTACTTCTATCGGGTTATTATCAACCGTAATAATACCTTCACCTTTTAAAATAATATAAATTTCTTCATTTTGTATATGCTTGTGGCTAAACGGAACCTTAAAGCCCTTCGGTACCGTATTTATTGAAATTTCACAACTCGTTAACTCAAGAATATCATGTAAAAATATTTTTCCGTTTTCAAGATTGATAATTTCTGCTATTTTACCGATTTCTGCTGTTTTGTAATTTGTCATATACGCCTCCTTTTTGTTTGACATCTAACTATTTGCTTAAAAATTTTTCTACAGCATTTTTTCAAGAATTTTATCCAACTTCAGAGCTTCTTCTTCGGAAAGATTTTTATAGAGCATATTATTTAATTCTTTTGATATTTTTTCAAAAACAACTTTGAATTGTTTTGCCTTTTCTGTCAAAACAATATAAGTTATTCTATTATCATCGGGAGATTTAATTCTCTTTACAAAATCAAGTTTTTCAAGTTTGTCGATAAGAACCGTAACAGTTGGCTTAGTTCTGTGAATTTTATCCGCAATATCTTTCATTGTTGATTTTTCGCACTGATATAGTACTGAAAGTATATCTCCATGGCTCGGCACAAGCTCTTTCATACCATTTTTTTTAAGCATATCGATTATAAAACGATTACCTTTTTCATGTATTTTTGATATAAGAAAAAGCGCTTGTTTCACTTGTATACCTTTCGAATTTAATTTTAACAAATTTATTATAATTAGATATCTAACTATTGTCAAGGTATAAAATTATATACTGCGTACAACTTTACACGGATTGCCAAAAGCAACAGAATTTTCGGGTATATTTTTTGTTACAATACTTCCGGCACCAATAACAGCACCGTCATTTATTATAACACCCGGCAGAATTGTCGTATTAGCACCTATCCATACGTTTTTACCGATTTTTACGGCTTTTGGAATTATAGAAGCTCGTTTACTCGGATTAAAATCATGATTTAAAGTTGCGATTACAACATTATGCCCAATTTGTGTACCGTCACCTATCTCAATTCCTCCTTGATCCTGAAATTTACAGCAGCAATTAATAAATACGTTTTTACCGATTTTTATATTTTTACCGCAATCCGTATAAAACGGAGGAAACATACGAAAACTTTTATCAACATCTCTTGATGTAAGTTTTGAAAATAATCTAACTATTTCTTCCGGAGTATGATATTTATTATTCAGCTCCATAGTAATTTTTAATGCTTCCTGGCTGTAATAGTGAAACATTTCAAAAATTTCGGAATCAGAATCAACTCTTTGTTGACTCTGCATGTATTCTAAAAATTCATTCAAATCCATACTATTAACCTTTCAATAAATAAAATCCTGCTGTTTTTTAGAATTAAATCCATAATAACACGCAGCAGGATTTCATAAAAATTTATTTTAAAAGCCCGTACTCTTTATCGTTAACTTCTTCAAGCCATTCTGTATATGCCCCTTCCGCAGGAACGGCAATGGCTATATGAGCAAACCAGCTATCTTTTGCAGCTCCATGCCAGTGTTTAACACCTTCGGGAATATTTACAACATCACCTGCTTTTAGTTCTCTTGCCGGTTTACCCCATTCCTGATAGTAGCCTCTGCCTTGGGTTGCAAGAAGAATCTGACCGCCCTTATGGTGAATATGCCAATTATTTCTGCAGCCGGGTTCAAACGTAACATTAGAAATTGAAACTCCCTCTGTTGTAAGAGGATTTAAATAACTTGTACCGATAAAATATTTTGCATAAGCGGTATTTTCATTTCCAAGACCAAATATTCCGGCTTTAGGAATTGAGCTTGTTATTTTAAGAATTTCATCAACCTGAGTCTGTGTTAAACCGGTATTCTTTCCGATTTGTATATGACCCGCAAGCTGAGGGTCGACACCATCAAGGGTAGATAATGCCGCAATTGTGGCAACTTCTCTTTCTTGATTTGTCAATATTCCCCTTGCAAAAATATCCGCAAATAAATGTTCTTTTAAGAATGCATCTATAGCCGGAGCAAATTCATATACTTCACCTTTTACGGGAAAACCTACCAGTTCGGTTTGAGTCTTCTCGCCTATTTTATTTTTATCCGTATTTGCAGCAAGTGCTTTTCCTTCTTTACCTGCTTTATAATTCCCTTCTTTTGCTATTTTTTGCAAAGAGGAAAGAGCATTTAAACTTCTGGGAAATCCGCAGTATGCATATAACTGAACCATAATTTCTTTAATTTCGTTAACGGTCAAACCCTCATCCAATCCCTGTTTAACTGCGGTTTCAAGACTTTTTAAATCACCGGAAGCGGTATAAGATGAAATTTTTACAATATTTTGTTGTTTTTTTGTCAGAATCTCATTTGCCATACATTTGTCTCCTATAAAAACTATTGCAATAAAGAGAATTAATAATGAAAAGATTTTTCTCATAAAATTTTCCTCATATATGTTCACATATAAAGTTTACACCCTGATAGCGGCTCTAAGTCAAGATTTTTAAGCTTTTAAGTATATATACTAATTCTTTTTATCAAATAACCGGGAAATAGTAATCTTAAAGTTATTTCTGATTTATCTTCGAACAACCTGCTATTTATAAAAACGAGGATTTCCCTCTTTCCTTTTTTAAATATGTTAGAGTTAAAGCAGCAAATTTATACAGAAACCAAAGAAATTTAAACCCTCTAAAGCGGTACCGCAAAAGACTTTTAACAATTTTTGAAAAATTGCTTTTTAACATCAATCAATCGAAACGCGGTTTGGAAGCGAAAACCTGCTATAAAAGAGCCTTTTCGGCTCTCTTTTATAAATGGTGGGCGTGAAGAGACTCGAACTCCCATGCCGAAGGCGCCAGATCCTAAGTCTGGTGCGTCTACCAATTTCGCCACACGCCCACAGATTAATTAAAATTTAACACAAGCATTTTTTTTCGTCAAACCAAAATCTAACCAAACAAATAATAAATTTTTCTAAACAGTATAAACGATAAAATAAAAAAATTGCAGTCTCTTTTAATGGAAAACTGTTGCAAGAACAGAATACAAAAAATAATCTTGTAATTTATTACCTTATAACATTTAATTTAAAAATGGACTTGGAGAGATTCGAACTCTCGACCAATTGATTAAGAGTCAACTGCTCTACCAGCTGAGCTACAAGTCCATAGGTAAATACATCTGTATTATAATATAAAAAAAGAAAAAATTGTAAAGTATTAATTACGATTGCAATTAAAATTATATTATTATATAATGCAAGTGAGTTAGTTTAGTTGTACTAAAAGATGGAGAAAAAAATGAAAAAGATTTTAGCTATGTTTGCTGTGTTTTTCATTATGGTCGCTTTTAATTCTGCAAATGCTGCTGTTTATAGTGACGTTCCTGCAGATTATTGGGCTAACAAAGAAATTACGGCAGTAGTAAATGATGGTATTCTTTCTTTAAAGAAAAATGCATTTCTTCCCGAACAAGAAGTCACGAGATCTGATTTTAATTCGGCTCTTTTAAAGACATTAGGTCACAGATCGGCAGCTATTTCAGAATCAAATCCGTTTTCTGATGTTGTTTCGTCAAGAGCCGACTACGGAGATATTTTATTATCTTCCAAACTGGGTTTAATTTACGGTTACAGTGATGGAACCTTCAAACCGGACAGAATTATGACTAAAGCTGAAGCTGCTTCCGTTATAAGCCATATTACAAAAGATTATAAAGGTGATATTAAATCTTTAGAACCCTTTACTGATAAAGACAGTGTTCCTTGTTGGGCAGCAAAACAATATGCAAAAACAATAGACTTGGGTATTTATGTAAATTATCCCGATGCAGATGAATTATTGCCTAACAAAAATTTAAACAGAGCTGAAGCTGCAGTTTTATTATACAAATTAAAACAATCAATCAGTGCTGTTAAAGAGCAATATGTAAGCAAAGAATCAGTTATTGCCGTTGAACATCTGGATGTAACTAAAAAAGCTGAAGTTAATGAAGTTCAAGTTACAAATATGAGAAAAATTGTACTTGCAAAAAATATCATTAAAGGATATTTCTATACTTACTTCACGTCTAAAGATGCTCAAATTGGGGATAAAGTTACATTTACTGCAAAAAAAGATATATATACAAAAGAAGGAACTTTAGTAATTCCCGCTGATACTATAATGACGGCTACAATCACTTCTGTTATACAAAAAAAATGGTGGAATAAAAACGATAAAGTTACTGTTGAATTTGAATCAATGACTCTTCCCGGCGGAATTTGCATACCGTTTAAAGCAGAAGTTATCAATCATAACGGCGTATTAACAGAAAACAGATGGGCAAAACCCGTAGGCTACACTGTTGGCGGTGCTGTTGTCGGTGCCGGTGTAGGTGTTGGTATTGCAGGTATGTCTTGTCATGATCATTATGGTACGGGTGTTGCAATAGGTGCTCCCGTCGGAGCCGGACTCGGTCTGGTTACAGGGCTTGCCACTCCTGGCAGAACTTATAAAGCTAACGATGGTGATTATGTTTGGTTAGAACTAACTGAAGATTTGTCAATCCCTAACTAGCTAGCTAAAAAGCAAGTATAAAAAACCCTTTACTATTACAGTAAAGGGTTTTTTATACTTGAAATAAAATTTTGTTCCTGATAATATCTACAGTAAATAAGCTAATTAATAAATAAAGGTGGTGAATAAAATGCCGGAAGTAAGAGTTGGTGACAACGAAAGTATTGAAAGCGCTCTTAAAAGATTTAAAAAGAAAATTCAAAAAGCTGGTATACTTTCAGAGATTAAGCGCCGTGAACGCTATGAAAAACCAAGTATAAAAAAGAAACGTAAATCTGAAGCCGCACGTAAAAGACGTGTTTAATATAATAAAATTAAAATAAGAGAACCATAAAAGTTCTCTTATTTTAATAAAAAAGGAATTTTATGAATAAAAAATTATTATTATCTGTTATTGTTGCATTTTTGTATGCGATTATAACTTTAATAGCGGTTTTACATCATGAAATATGGGCTGACGAAGCGCAGGTATGGCAGTTATGTAAATATCTTTCTGTCTCAGAGCTTATATCTCATCTTCATAATGAAGGACATCCTTCATTTTTCTACTTGCTTATTATGCCTTTTGCAAAACTAACATCCGATATTATATATATGCAATTAATCTGCTGGTTTTTTATGTGTTTTTCCGTATTTTTATTGTTTTATTTTTCACCTTTCAGAATTTTTACAAAATTTTCAATAATTATAAGCGCAGGATTTTTGTACTTTTTACCTGTGATGGCAAGAAGCTATGCTATTTTACCTTTCCTCGTTTTTCTCGCAGCAATCCTATATTCTAAGTTAAAGCGGCATCCTGTTTTATATGCGGTCACTCTTGCTTTAATTGCAAATACACATGTCATTATGGCAGGTTTTGTTTTTATTTTATTTTGTTATTTCTTATATGATAATATTTATTTGAACATAAAAGAAGATAAATCTTTTAAAATTTTTATTACCCCCTCCGTAATTATTTTTATCGGACTTACATTATTATTTTTACAGCTTCATGATACAACATCAAACAACATATTTATAAATATAACTATTGACGGAATTCTTCAGAAAATTACTAAAGTTTTCTCTTTCTTTTTTATCAATGCATATAATAAAATGATTACCGTTCATAACAAATTATTTTTACCTGTAATAGATATTTCGCTTATTTTACTTATGACAATTATTTATATTATTAGTTTTTTCTCCTTATACAGAAACAGTAAAAAAGCATTTATCATTGCATTCTCCGGTATAATTTTTCAACTGGCAATATATATTATTGCATACAACAGCCATATTTATGTAACCAGAATTTTTTCTGCTCACATAATTCTTATTTTTTCTTTCTGGATACTGCTGCAGAAAAAAACAATTAATCTTGAAAACAAAATTTATTCGGAAAAATTCATAAACGTTATACTGAGTATTTTCTTTATATTAACATCTTACAATGGTATTAATTACTACTTTTTAGAAATTAAATATAATTATACGGGAGCAAAAGAAGCTGCAGCGTATATTAAACAAAATATAAATAAAGACTCTTTATTCTTAATAGATTGTGAACCATATTTAATATCACTTATATATTATCTTGACAATTACAGTTATAATTTTTATTCTCCATTACGAGATAAGAATATAAAATATGTTAAATGGGATAATTTGGCGTCAAAAATAATCAACAATCAAGCTTTAAGTGATTTTATAAAATATTATAAAGAAAAATATAACATTAACAGTAATATATATTTTGTTCAAACATACGAAGAAGAAATGATAAAAGAAAAAAACGGCATTAATAAAAATCTGAATGATAATTTTCATCTTATCTTTTCATCAGGATATATAGTTGAAAACAGAGAAGGCTATAAAATCTTCCAATATATTGATTAGATTTTTTCAAATTTAATTATCCGATTTAAAAAATCCAAAAAGTTTTAAGAAATTTTTTATTTTACTGCCAATGCCATCTTTTAACGGAGGTGTAGTATTATCCTTAGGAGCTTCAAGCCTCAGAGGTTCAGGTTTTGAGGTTAATCTTTTCGGCTCGGGTCTGGCTGTTAATTTTAAATGTTCTTCCGGAGCAGGAAGAGCAGGACGAGGAGTAATATTTCCCGCTTCTATTCCCAATACGGGATTATCCTTAACCTCAACAAAATCAACATCAATAATAACAGGTTCGCAGCTTTTTAATCCTGATACTAATTTATCAGTATAAATTACATCTGGTTCCAACAGTATATCAGCGGAAGAAGATGGTTTGGATTTTGCTGCAGCTGCTGTACTTGCATCGGCAGAAGCTTTAGCAGCTTGAGCTGCATTTGAAATTTTCGTTGAAGCCGTTGAAAATCCATTTTTTATATTTTTAGGCATATCTTTTACACATTGGGCAGTAGCTTTAAGTATGGACATATTTTTAGCATCCTTAACACCAGCAGCTTTTAACGAAGATTTTGCACCCGCTGCAGAAACTCCTACGGTAAATGTACCGGAACCCATTTGCTGCCATGCCTGTCTTGCTTCCATATCTGTTTTAGCGTTAGCCTGTTTATAAATACCCTGTCCTATTTGCACACCGCCTCCAATCAGACCTAAAGCAACCATAACAGGTGCTGCAGCTCCGCCGGTAAGTGCTATTAATGCTGCACCTCCTGCTACTGATGCTGCAGTTATTGCTATATTTTTAGGCGATGAAAACATTGTTTTAACCGGTGCAATAAGACCCTTTCCAAAATTTTGCATTTTTTCTTTAAAAGATATTTTTCCGTCATCTTTACCGTCAGCTGTTACCGTTTCGCTGCTATTGTTACCAGAAGATGATGTTTGAAGAGTATCTTTGTCAATTTTAGACGATAATGCCGAATCCGGAAAATATTTCTGTTCGGCACGTTTTGCCGCCCAGATATCCATTATCTGATCCGTAAAGTTGCATAAATTTGTATCTACGTAATTGTAATTCATATAACCCGTTAACTTACTTACCAGTAATATAAAAAATTTTTGCCGCAAAAAATTGCGCAATTGTTAAGAAAAAAATTAATAAAAGTAAAATTACTATAAATTTCAAACTTAATATATTACTATAAATTTGAGATTATACTTTTATTTTGAACTCTTTTCGGCATTTTATTGACTTAAAAAAACACTGAAACAAATTTAGAATGACAAATTGAGTTTTCTTATATAATAAAACGCAAATTTTATGCCGTTATAATCCGGCGCTAGCTTATATCTTCACTATTTTCAAGCAGTGTATTAATAATTCTCTTAGCGGTTTTCTGGTTTGCAATTGTTGAGTTACCGCCAATACAACCGCCTTCACAGCACATAACTTCAATTAAATTTCCATCCGGGCAAGTATTATCTGCCACATATTTTTTCAATTGTTTTATGGAATCTTTTGTTAATCCGTCAATAATAACAGGCACGGCTTCCGTTTCTTTATCTTTTATAAGAGATTTAACAGCTGAAGACACTCCACCTGTTGACCCATAGTTTCTTCCCTGTTTAGAGCTGCTAAATTGATATGTACTATCAGACATTTCCATAATTTCTATTTTCCTGCCTACAAAAATAGCACCTAATTCATCTGCGTTTAGAACATAATCTATATTTTTATTTTCGGCAACTTCTATTCTTTTTGCAACACAAGGGCTTATAAATACCGTTAGCGCATCGGGATATATTTTTCTTACAATCTCCGCTGTATAAAAAAGCGGAGTTTTAGTATCCGATACAAAAGGTTTAACATCAGAAAGATGTTTTTTAAGAAGATTGTTATATCCTGCACAGCAAGATGTTGTCATAAAAGGCTTACCTTCTTTCATACGTTCTACAAATTCTTTTGCTTCATTTCGGGTTGTCACATCCGCACCTTGAGCCACCTCAAAAACGTCATAAAATCCGGCTTTCATCATAGCTGATTTTAATTGGTATATATTCCCCGGGAACTGTCCCGCTATTGCAGGAGCAAACATTGCTACCAGCTTTTTACCTTCTTTTATATTCTTTAATACATCTATTATCCGGCTTTTTTCATTAACTGCTCCAAAGGGACAAACAGCTACACATTTACCGCATGTTATGCATTTTTCAAAATCTATCACTGCCGTACCGTTTGAATCTTTTGAAATTGCACTGACAGGACAAGCCTGTTCGCATGGTACTACAAGCCTTACAATTGCATTATACGGACAGGATTTTATGCACATACCGCAGTTTTTACATTTATTTCCGTCAATATAGCTTCTGCCGCCTTCAATTGTAACAGCTCCGAATTTACAGGTTTTTTCACAAGATCTTGCAACACAGCCCTGACAAAGATCAGTTACATAAACTCTTGACGGAACACATCCTTTGCAGGCAGCATCTATTACCGTTAACGGAGTTTCTTCAGTATTTTCTCTTTCGAGAGCCTTTTTTACAAAATCTTCCAGCCTTTCCGACTCATCAAGCCCCTCAACTGAAAATCCTAAATCCGCAATAATTCTGTCTTTTATAATTTCTCGTTCTTTATAAATACAGCATCTGTATGGAACTTCCGCATTCTTCGGTCTCATTTTAAAAGGAATAGAAGCCGTATTTGAAATAAAATCGTCAGAAAAAAAAGCTTCAACTAGTCTTATTAATATATCTTTTTTAATAAATATGGACTGGCTGTTATTATTCATCAGAGCATACCTTCTTATCAAGCATGTTTAAAACTTTTTCTACGGTAGCCTCTGAAATATAATCATCATTAACTTTAACATAAGGCGCTTTAGAGTGCTTATCACTGCTTGAACATTGTCCGAGGCATAATGAAGGTTTAACACTAACTTTATCTCCGTATTTTTGCGGAATTATATCATATAGTTCATTTAAAAATGAACTGCCCATAACAAAACAGGTTGTACCCGAACATATTTTAACTTCTATATTTTTCATTATTATCCCTTACGACTAATATATACAGTTTATCATATTTCATACAAATCTTACATCTACTTTTTTAGTATATCTATCTTCCAGAAGAGCCGATATTTTTCTTATAACATTTTTACGAATTTCTATTTCTACGGGCAAATTAGGATTATAATGCGCTTGATTTAGTTTAGCACCAACCATAAACTTTATTTCATCACTGTCCAGAAGAAAATTCATAAGTTTTCCTGCCGCATCATCTTTTGCTATACCTGTTTCAAGATATTCAGCTGTTTTTGTCAGTGTAAGAATTCCTTCCGTAACAAGGTCTACACCTTTCATATAAGAAATACCCGGAAGTTTTCCGACATTTAAATTCGTATCAGATCTGATTTCTAAATTTAATTCTCTAGCTACCAAATTGGCTGTTGTACCTCCGGCAATTGCCTTTTTACCATTAAAATTATAAAAACTTGCAGCATAAAAATTATCCTGTTCCATATCATAAGGCGGACCCGTAAACACCATTGCCTGTCTCGGATCTCTAAAATACAGACATGCAACTGATGTATCATCTTTTAATTTGTGGTCCGGTTCTATTATTTCAACCTGCCTTACAATATACTTTGATAAATCATCAGATGAAATATCAGGTTTCTCTTTCAATTTATTTAAAACAATTTCAATCAGTCCTTCTCTTCTTAAACCAAGGTGCAGTTCTTTTGTTCCCAAAGCAGCCTGTGTTACTCCATCAGAACAAAAAATTATTCTGTCACCCTTTTCAAGATTGATTTTATATAAATGCATATGGCGGTTGGTAAATGTTTTAGACGTTATAACTTTAAATTCCGGTTCAAGTATTTCATTATTTCTTATCCATAGGAATTGAGGATTACCTTCTTCAACAATATTAGCATTACCATCTTCATCACAATCTATGGCAGAAAAAGTAGAATAACTTATTTTTCTTACTTTACAAATCGGAAGTGAGTTCATAATCGTTTCGCAGGCAACTCTTATATCAGATTGTGCTTCTATAAACTTTAAAAGCATAGTAGCAGTCATACTTGCAAGAATATTTGCTTTAATTCCGCTGCCTAAGCCGTCTGATAATATCGCAATAACCCTTCCCGTATCTTTATACCTTTTGGATGTAAAATAATCACCGTATGCATTTTGGTTATATTTTTTTTTCTGGCTGCAAGCGATATCTATAAACATTATTTTTCCTCATCCGCTTTATTCTCGTAGTCTTGAGCTATTGAGTTCAGAAGAACTTCTGTTTCTACCATATGTTCACCTAACAGACATGCGATTTCCTGAACGGTTGCAATATTTTTTGTGATTACTTCTCTTGCTTTTCTTGCTATTTTTTCCCTGTCCATTTCAGATTTTGTAACATCCGTAATAACAGCACCTGCTATTTCTCCGGCTTCAATTGTAAAAGCACTTATATCATATAACTTATCATCAATTGCATAATGTTCTTTATGAACATCTCGTCCAGATCTTAATGCGGTTTTAAATATATCTCCGAACGGAACAATTCTGTCTATAGCAGCACCCTTTAGTCCTTCTTCTCCTGCAGAGAAAATATCATACATATCAGCGCAGAACATCCTGATAAAAGCATCATTTGTTTCCAGAATCGAATAATTTTTATCAACCATAACAACTGCAGCCGGCATACATCTTACAAGTGCAGCAGCTTTTCTTACAGCAATTTTTCTCATATAAGAAACACACATAGAAGGTTCTGCATCACCTGCAATTAAAGCGTTAACAAAATCACGGCACGTTGAATATCCGCAGCCGCTGCAGTTAAGTTCATCCTCTTCTGAATGCTTGCTTATCTTTTTTAAAGCTTCATAAATTTGCTCCATTGTATATTTATGTTTTTCAACCGGAATAGGATTATGATTTTCACTCACAACAACATCAGGCTCGGTTGGAACTTCTTCTCTATACTTAGTTGTTGTGAGAACATCCGAAGTTACCGCAATTACCCCTCTATCTGTTGATAAACAAGGACCGTTGACACATCCGCCTTCACATCCAAGTGCTTCTATAAATATTTTTCTCGCTAATTTATCTTCTTCTATTCCATCTAATGCTTTATCAAAATTTTTTATTGAACTTATACTTATTAATGAAACTTTATTCTCATCTATTCCGACTTTTTTTATGGTTTCATTCATCCCGCCTTCAATAGGGTATAAGGCTCCTTCATATGCGTGTTTTGGAACAAATTCAGCATCAGGCAATTCTTCAATATCATGAATATTAATATATTCATCCTTAAACCACATATTTAATTCTTCAAATGTTAAAGATACATTAATCAATCCTTGATGAGAATCGGATTCTCTTTTTTTTGCAATACAAGGACCGATAAATACTATAGCAATATCATCACCGTATGTTTTTTTCAGTAATCCGGCATGAGTTAATGCCGGAGAGACAATGGGGACAATATTTTTTGCAAAATCAGGTTTGTACATTCTTATATAATCAACAACTACAGGGCAGGCACTTGATATAAGCATTTCATTTTTATCAGATGAATTTATAATTTTAGCACATTCTATCGAAACCTCCTGAGCACCCAATGCCGTTTCACTTATACCTTCAAATCCCAATTTTTTAAGAGCTGAAATCATCTTTTCTTTTTTAACATTATAAACACCAACCCAACTTGGAGCTAAAGATACATATACCTTTTTATTCCGTAAAAATAAATTTTTTACTTTTTCAATATCATTTCTGACTCTTTTTGCACCGGAAGGACAAACCATTACACAATGTCCGCAGGCAACACATCTTTCGCCAATAACATATGCGCTGTTATCCTGAATTTTTATAGCTTTTACATGGCATTCGCGAATACACTTATAACAGTCATGACATTCATTTTTTAAAGTATAAACGGGATACAGATTATTCACTTTTTATTTCCTCAAAATTTCAATTATTTTTTCAGTGTTAACATCATTATAAATTGTACCGTCAACAATAATATTCGGTCCTTTTTCACAAATATTTTCGCAGCGTGAACCGTACACTTCAACTTCTGCATCTATACTGTTTTCTTTTATATACTTTTCAAGAAATTCAAGGTTCTCGGCATTCCCTCTTGCAAAACAAGAACTGCCCATACATATTTTAATTTCCTTAGTCATTAATTTTCCTCTACTCCATGATTTACAGTGAATTGTAAAAAGTTGCCTATTAAATTCTCATGCCATACCTGTACCGAATTTGGAACATTTAATACACAAGGTGTAAAGTTCCAAATATATTTTATTCCTGATTCTACTAAAAAATCCGTAACTTCCTGAGCATTTGCTCTCGGTACGGTTAATATTGATATTTTAACATTAAAATCTTCTGCCAGCTTCGGTAATTCATTCAAATGGAAAACTTCTTTATCATTTACTTTTATACCTATTTTTAAAGGACTATTATCAAATAAGGCCGAAATTTTAAACCCGTAAGCTTCAAAATTATCATATTTTGCCAGTGCCATACCTAAATTACCGGCACCCACTATAAATGCTGTCTTTACTGTTTTAAATTTGAGTTTTTCCTCAATAAGAATTTTCAAATCTTTTGCTTTATAGCCTACTTTACATTTGCCCTTATAACCCAACAGTGCTATATCTTTCCTTATTTGTGTATTATCTATATGCAATAAATCTGCAATCTGCGGACTTGAAATATATTCAATATCTTTTTCTATATAATCAGTTAAAATACTATGATACAACGTTATTCTGTTAATTACTTTATCTGATATTTTTTGCATAAATAAATCCTCAAAAAAGAAGAGGAACGTTTAAAGCGTTCCTCTTTAATAAGTTAACAGTTATACTACGCCGTTATAAGCATCAACGTAGATTTTCTTAATATCCTCAATTAACGGATATACAGGGTTAGCTCCCGTGCACTGGTCATCATATGCAAGTTCAACCAATTCATCAAGGTTAGCCATAAATGTTTTTTCATCAACACCGAATTCTTTAATAGATCTCGGAAGTTTTATGTTAATCATTAACTTATCTATAGCATTAAGCAATAACTCAACTTTTTCATCATCATTTTTACCGCCTAAACCAAGCTCATCAGCAATCTGACCGTATTTTGTTTTAGCACACGGGAATTTATACTGAGGGAATATAGCTTGTTTTTTCGGTGCATCTGATGAATTGAATTTAATAATTTGCCTGATTAACAGAGCATTAGCAACACCGTGAGGTACATGATACATAGCACCTAATTTGTGAGCCATAGAGTGGCATAACCCCAAGAAGGAGTTAGCAAATGCCATACCTGCTATTGTTGCTGCATAATGCATTTTTTCTCTTGCTATAGGATCATTGGCACCCTCATTATACGATCTTTCGAGATATCTGAATATCAATTTTGTTGCTTCTAATGCATTCGAATTAGTAAAATTAGTAGCCATGCTTGATGCATATGCTTCAACAGAGTGGACTAAAGCATCAATACCGGATGAAGAAGTTAACCCTTTAGGCATACCGTCAACAAAGTTGGGATCAACAATTGCCATATTCGGAGTTAAAGCATAATCAGCAATAGCATATTTTACATGTGTTTCATCCTCTGTAATAATAGCAAACGGTGTAACTTCACTACCTGTTCCGGAGGTTGTAGGTATAGCAACCATCATTGCTTTTTTGCCAAGTTCGGGTATAGAACATATTCTCTTTCTGATATCCATAAATCTCATGGAGATATCTTCAAAGTTTGTATCAGGCTGTTCATACATCAGCCACATGATTTTTGCGGCATCCATAGGAGAACCGCCGCCAAGAGCAATAATTACATCAGGCTCAAACGGTCTTAATATAGATAATGCCTGATTAATTGTCGATAAAGTAGGATCAGGTTTTACATCAAAGAATACCTCATGTTCAATTCCTATTTCATCAAGAACCGAAGTAATACTATCAACGGCACCGGAATTAAATAAGAATCTGTCTGTTACAATAAATGCACGTTTCTTGCCTGCCAATTCACGAAGAGCAAGATCTGTAGCACCTCTTTTAAAGTATACTTTTGAAGGAACCTTAAACCATAACATATTTTCTCTCCTTTCAGCAACAGTTTTGTAGTTCAATAAGTTTTCAACTCCAATATTACCGGAGATGGCATTTTTACCCCAAGAACCACAGCCAAGTGAAAGCGACGGCTCAAGTTTGAAGTTATATAAATCACCAATACCGCCCTGAGAGGAAGGAGAGTTGATTAAAATTCTGCAAGCCGGCATTTTTTCGGCATACCGGTCAATTCTTTCTTTAGATCTTTCATCGGTATAAAGAACTGCAGTATGTCCGGCTCCGCCTTTAATAACAAGTTCATAAGCCATTTCTGCAGCCTGTTCAAAACTTTTGGCTTTATACATTGTAAGTATCGGGGATAATTTTTCTCTTGAAAACGGATCTTCCCAATCTACAGAAGGTCTTTCAACCAATAATATTTTTGTATTTTCAGGAGTTTTAAATCCTGCAAGTTCCGCAATTTTATGAGCCGGTTGACCTACTATATCGGGATGTGCAGTGCCTCTCTTCGGATCAATAAAAGGAAGATCAGTCATCTTCTTCTGTTCTGCTTTGCTTACAACATAAGCACCCCTGTACTCAAATTCTTTCTTAACTGCTTCATAAACACTGTCAACAACTATAACAGACTGTTCTGAAGCACAAATCATACCGTTATCAAATGTTTTTGACATAAGAATTGAAGAAACCGCCATTTTAATATCCGCTGTTTCATCAATTACCGCAGATGTATTGCCGGGACCTACTCCTAATGCAGGATTACCTGATGAATAAGCAGCTTTAACCATTCCCGGACCGCCTGTTGCTACTATGCAAGCAATAGAAGGATGCTGCATTAATGTATTTGACAGTTCAATAGAAGGAACATCAATCCAGCCTATAATATCTTCAGGAGCACCCGCTTTAACTGCAGCGTCCAATACAATTTTAGCAGCTGCAATAGTGCATTTTTTTGCTCTCGGATGGGGTGAAAATATAATTGCATTTCTTGTTTTTAATGCAATTAAAGATTTAAAAATAGCTGTTGATGTGGGGTTTGTAGTGGGTACAATACCTGCAATAACACCTAAAGGCTCAGCTACTATTTTTATTCCGTTTGCTTTATCTTCTTTAATAATTCCGCAAGTTTTAGCATTTTTATGTTTATTGTAAATGTATTCAGATGCGAAGTGATTTTTAATAATCTTATCTTCAAGTACACCCATACCTGTTTCTTCAACTGCCATTTTGGCAAGAGGAATACGTGCTTTATTAGCTGCCGTGGCAGCTGCTTTAAAGATAGCATCTACCTTTTCCTGTGAAAAAGTCTCAAAGATTTTTTGAGCTTTTTTTGCTTTTGAAATTAATACTTCCAATTGTTCAAGCGTTTCAACGGTATTAGATTGGTTAAGTGTTTTTTCCAATTCTTCAACTGTTTTCTTACTTTTTGTTGCCATAATGTTTCGAATCCTTTCGTGATTAAAATCTCTATTTATAGAAAAACATAAAATAATTATAAAGTCAATAAATTCATTTATAAAGAATATATTAAGACGCCAGAATAAATTTGGCGTCTTAATTTTATAAGATTTTAAATGAATTGAAAATTACAAGTCTGCTTTATTTTATTTTTATTCCATAAAATTAATTGTAAAGCATAACAAAAATTTATATTTATGTATTTATATTTAATTTGTCGGCTTCCTCAGTAGTCATAGGTCCTTGCTGTCTTAAAATATTTGCAAAATAATCCAGTTTATCGGTTAACCAAGAGCTTCTGCCGTTTTGTTTTGCTTTTATCGCTTTACTGTATGCATCAGGGGTGTTTAAACCCTTACCATCAGCAAGATTTGTAAAATATTTTCTTTCATAGTCATTATTTGCCCTGTATGACCAATTTCCGTTTGTAGTATTCGGTACATTTATTCTTCTTCTTGAACCCAATATATCCGGAAGTGTTGCAAATTGGTTTTTGGTTGTAAACATCTCGGCAAAAATAGCTTCTGATAATTTTGATTGAGAATTAGCCAATTCATGCTCATTCAGATGCAAATCTTTTGCAAGATAACCTGCCCGTTCTTTACTGTTTTCGGCTTGTTCGAGCAAACTATAATCATCATGAGTTCCGGGACCGATTATATAGTCGCCGGGTTTCATATTCTGGTATTTATTATCACCTTTTGATTCATAATATTTAACTCTTCCCCAGTTATCACCGCCATATCTGGTTATATGAATTAATGTCGTTCCGAGATTTTTCACTGCATCCAGAGAATCATAGGAGTTGCCGCCCAGTAATTCAAGATAAACTTTACTGTGAGGGATTCTGTTTTTGTCGGCAGCATTTAAAATAATATCTTTTATAATATGCTGTCCGTTATTTTTAACTTTAGGCTGGTGTATGAGTTTTCTTCCGAGTTTATTACCATTATTGTCAAAGACATCTTTTCCTCTGTTATGCCAAGGTTCACAGATTATCGGATTTATCAACTGCCATGCGGCATCTATTCTTACCCCGTCATAACGCTTGAAAAATAGATCAAACTTGTTAAATAAAAGCTCACCTGCCTCTCCGTCTATTTTTTCAAAGTTAATTGCGGGCGCCCAGCAGGAATATTTACCGTCACCTATATCACAACCAAACTCATAATGAGGATAAAATGCAGATTTATGCGCCCAGAAGTCTTTTTGAGAAAATCCTATCTGACAATCACCTATAAGATCTATGCCTTTTGCATTAAAATCGGCTTTAGATTCTTTTTGCTGTTTATCCGCAATAAATTGAATAAATTCTTCAAAATCTACAACATTATTTCCATCTTCATCAGTTACCGTTTTTAACTCTGCTATTCTCTGTTCGTCACCTTCTTTTGTTGCAAAAACATTTTGATCTCTATTACTCCAGTCTTTTATATTTGCAGAGCCATTTGCAACTGCAGCGGCTTCAAATAATGCATCTCTTTCAAGCCAATAGCTGTTTTCTTTTTTAAAGTTACTAAATTCTACTTTTACCGGAGATGATTCATCAAGCATTTTAAAATTTTGATATGCCTTCTTAAGCATTGCTTTTTGACCGTCCGGAGCAAAAACATTATCATAATCTACATAGTCATGGTTTTTAACCCTGTTCATATATGGAACGTTTAAATCTTTTGATGTTAAAAGCTTACCATATCTGTCTTCTTTTAGTTTTGAAAGATCTATAATATGCATACCCAGAGAAAAACCTGTACCTGAATACGGAGAACGGACATAATTGGATATTTCACCCTGAGGCTGAAGCTGAATAGCATTAATACCATTCATTGTTTTTAAGAATGCCGCCATTTTTTGCGCATCTTGAGAAAAGCTGCTGCCTATACCCGTATCATTTTTTTCCGTTGGAAAACTGAAATCAAATATAGTTGCAACTGTTTTATCTAAACCGAGCTGATTTCTTGCTTCATTTTGAACTTGCTGCCACTCTTTTTTTTCCTTTGTTGTAAACGCTCTACCAAATGCAGCCGTATTTTGGATGCTTGAAATTTTCATACACATTCTCCTGAAAAATAAAGACCTGAATTTATAATAACCGTAAAAAAATTTTTTTGCTAATATTTTTTTATTTTATTAAAGAATTTTATCACGAAATAATTTTATTTTTAAATACATTATCGTTCGGAATTAAAAATCACAATGTCAATTTAATATCAAAATTTATTTACTAATTCTAGAATTTGCATTATTATAATAAGTTGGAGTTATTCTTATGTATACAAAAACACCTGTTAACATATTTGGTCATTCCCTTGTTGAAACAGGGCGGCAGATTAAGATGTTCAATCTCCGTATGTTTACACAAAAAGGTCTTGATATTACTCCCGAACAGTTTCTTATATTAAGTATTCTTGATGATGACAGTAATCTCCACCAGATGCAGCTTTGCGAACTGCTTTTTAAAGACCGCTCAAATATGGCAAGGATTATAGGAATTTTAGAGAAAAAAGGTCTTATTGTAAAAACCCCGAGTATAGATAAAAGACTTGTTAACAAAATTCAAATTACAGAAAAAGGCAAAGAACTTAAAAATTTAGTATATCCGCTGATAAAAGCCTCAAGAAAAAAAATTTTAAAAGGTATCTCAGACGAAGAACTTAAATACTGCATAAACATTTTTAGTAAAATACAAGAAAATTTAAATAATTAAATTTCATGTAAATTTAAATTATTTAATTATATGTATACACCACTACATATAAGCACCATAAATAACACAAAACCAAGTGCAGCACGGAACCTGTTTCGAGGCATCAAATAAAAAAAAAATATTAATCAAACAAAAAACAGATACAGAATTTTCTAATTCTGTATCTGTTTATAACTTTAACCGAAACTAGTTCATAGCTTTTTCTACAGCAACTGCAACCGCAACGGTAGCTCCAACCATCGGATTATTGCCCATACCGATAACACCCATCATTTCAACATGAGCAGGTACTGAAGAAGAACCTGCAAATTGAGCATCACCATGCATTCTTCCCATAGTATCCGTCATACCGTATGAAGCAGGTCCGGCAGCAACATTATCCGGATGAAGTGTTCTTCCGGTTCCGCCACCTGAGGCTACTGAGAAATATTTTCTGCCGTTTTCGATAGCCCATTTCTTATATGTTCCTGCAACGGGATGCTGAAATCTTGTCGGGTTAGTTGAATTACCTGTAATAGAAACATCAACACCTTCTTTTATCATTATTGCAACACCTTCTGATACATCATCGGCACCGTAGCATTTTACTTTTGCTCTTTCTCCATCCGAAAAAGGAGTTTCTTTCAATATTTTTAATTCACCTGTTTTGTAATCATATTCCGTTTCAACAGCAGTAAAACCGTTGATTCTTGAAATAATATAAGCGGCATCTTTACCCAAACCGTTTAAAATAACTCTTAAAGGTTCTTTTCTGACTTTGTTTGCATTTCTTGCAATACCTATAGCACCTTCGGCAGCCGCAAAAGATTCATGCCCTGCTAAGAAACAAAAACATTTTGTTTCTTCTCTTAAAAGCATAGCACCTAAATTACCATGTCCCAAACCGACTTTTCTTGTGTCTCCGACAGAACCGGGAACAGCAAATGCCTGCAAACCTTCACCTATTGCTTCCGCTGCATCTGCGGCATTTTTGATGCCTTTTTTAATTGCAATAGCGCAGCCTAAAGTATAAGCCCAAGAAGCATTATCAAAAGCTATCGGTTGTATGCCTTTTACAATTTCATCTACATTTATACCTTTTGACAAACATAATTCATTAGCTTCATCCAATGATTTAAAACCGTATTGTTCAAGAACTTTAGCTAAGGATTTTTCACGTCTGTCCTGTCCTTCAAATTTTGCCATAGTTTATTTCCCTTATTTTAATTAGTTACACTCTTATTGTTTTCTCGGATCAATAGTTTTGACGGCATCCTGAAATCTGCCGTAAGTTCCGATATTCTTCTCAAAAGCTTCTTTCGGATCTTTACCTGCTTTTATTGCATCCATAACTTTACCGAGATTTACAAACTTATAACCTATTACTTCATCATTTTTATCAAGACCCAGTTCCAGAATATATCCTTCTGTTAAAGATAGGTACCTTACTCCTTTTTGCTTTGTAGAGTGGATAGTACCAACCATTGAACATAAACCTTTACCGAGGTCTTCAAGCCCCGCACCAATCGGAAGTCCTCCTTCAGAAAAAGCTGTTTGAGTTCTGCCGTATACTATTTGCAAAAATAATTCTCTCATAGCTACGTTAATTGCATCACAAACCAAATCAGTATTTAATGCTTCCAAAATAGTCTTACCGGGAAGAATTTCACCCGCCATAGCAGCAGAGTGAGTCATACCCGAGCAGCCTATTGTTTCAACTAAAGCTTCTTGGATTACACCATTTTTAACGTTTAATGATAATTTACAAGTACCCTGCTGCGGTGCACAGCAGCCGCATCCGTGTGTTAAACCCGAAATATCCTTAATTTCTTTACATTTTGTCCATTCACCTTCCTGAGGGATTGGAGCAGGCACACCTTTAACGCCTCTTCTTACACAACATTGATTTTCCACTTCATGTGTAATTTGCATGTTATCCATCTGACCTCCTATTTTATACTCCGATTTGTTCAACTTTTAATACGCTAACCCTAAGCGGTCAACATGATTATATTGTAAACAAAATTTATTGTATACAATAGGAAAAAATAGAATTTTTCGAATTACGAATTCCCGAGACTAAAAATTTTATAAATTTCTTCATCAGAAAGTTCTGTTATAACTTTTTCGCCTTCAAACACTGCAAGGTTTACAAGTTCTTTTTTCTGTTTAATCATTTCATCAATTTTTTCTTCAAAAGTGCCGAGTGTTACGAGCCTGTGAACCATAACATTTTTACTCTGTCCGATTCTGTAGCTTCTGTCCGTTGCCTGTTCTTCAACAGCAGGATTCCACCATAAATCATAATGAATAACATTCGTGGCAGATGTAAGATTAAGCCCTGTCCCGCCTGCTTTTAAAGATAATAACATTATTTTATGATCGGGATTTTCTTCAAATTCATGCAGCATATTTTGCCTTTGCGCAGGATTTAAAGAACCGTGGAAAAACAAAGGAGATACATTTAATTCATTTTCAATAATAGCAGAAAGAATATTTCCCATTTCCTTATACTGGGTAAACGCAATGACTTTCTCTCCATTTTCAAGTATTTGAGAAAGAAGAGATATGAATTTCTCGGTTTTTCCCGAAACATCTTTTGTCATTTCACCATATTTTAGATATTGGAACGGATGATTACAAATCTGTTTTAAAGCCGTAATAAGTTTAAAAATTATACCTCGCCTGTTTATTCCTTTCTGACTTGAAATATCGTTCATCAATGTATTTAATGTTTTTTCATACAATGCAGCCTGCATTTTTGTTAAATAACAATATTCATCAAGCACCATTTTTTCAGGAAGGTCATTAATTATTGTTTTATCTGTTTTTAAACGCCTCAATACAAAAGGAGAAATTGAGAGTTTTAATTTATCAGCTTGCTCATACTGTTTAAATCTTTCAATAGGTATTGCATAGCATTTTTGAAAATCTCTTATTGAACCTAAATAGCCTTTATTAATAAAGTCAAATATACTCCACAATTCGGTCAGTTTGTTTTCTACGGGAGTACCCGTCATAGCAATTTTGATTTCCGATTTTAAAGATTTAACCGCTGCAGTTTGAGAGGTATCCGGATTTTTTATATTTTGAGCTTCATCCACAACTACCATTCCCCAAGTTGTCTTTTTAATTTCTTCTATATCAATACGAAGAATTGAAAACGTTGTAACTAATACATCCGCTTTCAAATTTAATACTCTTTCCGGTCCATGATAAGCACTTGCTTTAAGCGAAGGGGCAAACATATTAAGTTCTTTCATCCAGTTTCCCATTAATGTTGTGGGACATATGACAATTACCGGAGCTTTTAATCTTTTTTCTTCTTTTAATTTCAGAATCAAGCTGATTACCTGTATAGTCTTTCCAAGACCCATATCATCAGCAATGCATGAGCCAAAACCTTTTGTTGTATTTGTATAAAGCCATTTTAATCCTCCGATTTGATAAGGTCTTAACTTTCCGTTGAGTGTTTCGGGAACCGTTATTTCTACTGACTTTCCTATATCCCTCACGATATTGGCAAATGCAGCATCATAATCAAATTCGTATTCATTCAAATGGCCGGAAAATGCGGCATGAAGCATTTCCATTCTAGTAATTTTATCAATTTTCGGATGTTTTAGTTTACTTATAATTGCCTGTGCTTCATTTAGATCTATAAGTATATATTTATTTTTAAATTCAATTATACCGTTTGCATTTTGTACCAGCTTTTCAAACTCTTCAACTGAAATTTGCTCATCCCCTATAGAAACACGAAATGAAAAATCAAAAATACTTGAAAGACTTATATTACTGCCCTGACCATTTAAAATATCGGCAACTTCCTGTTCTCTTGAAGCTTTTATTTTTGCATTAATTGAAGCCCTTGGAACAATAATATTCCCAAAATTCGGCGGGAAATTAACATGTATGCCTGCTTTATTTAAATAATAAGCAGTATGTATCATTAATTTATAAACATCATTTAAAGATAAAAACATTCTGAGATTTTCTTCATCTTCAAATAAAGTTTCCAATTCTTTATAATATCTTAGAGCATAATTCAGCTGTTTTTCAATTATATTGACAATATACGTATTCTGATATCCCCAATATATTCCTTCTTCATATATTTCAAGCAGTTTTCTAGGCGGCTCTTTTTCATTTAGTTTCTCATCATTTGCTTTAACCGATATCGTCAGTACAAATTTATCCTCTTCTATTTTGTCTATATCCAACTGCGGACTCACCGGATATTTCCCTATATATATTTCATCAAGCCACTCATTAATTGCTTCGGCCAAATCAAGCGAACGCAAATATCTTTTATTATTTTGCTGTTTTATGAAATATACTGATGACACTATATCCTTAAACTTGTATGCTTTAAATCTCAGAAATTTAAATATTACATAATTTAAATAATTTTCTATCAAAACATCCGCTATGTTTTTTATATCTGATATTTTAGAGAAATCCAGACCGTATACTTCATCAACAGAATTCTGTAATAAATTATTTATGGCAAACAATTCATAACTTATATGAAACAAATTATCCGTGATATTAACTTTCGGAAGGAAATATAATTTTTCTACAATTTTTTTTACAAATTGTGTGATTATATTCAAAATTCTGAAAGATTCCGTCACGCTAGAATTTTCTATAATATTGTCAAATCCTGAAAAATACTCCCAAATTATATCAAGAGGTATTCTATAACCTATTTTATCAGCTTTTTTCCCGTTTTCTTCTATCGTATATGAAGAAGAAGCAAATCTGTATAATGAACCTTTTGACTTTAAATAAAAATCAAAATTATTTGTAGGAGTAACAAAAACTTCTATCTTTTTGCTTTCTTTTATAATATAAAAATACGTATTCTTTATTACATGACTGGAATTTTGGAAAGTTGTTGCAAATTCATCTTCAACGAGCTGGTATATAGTACTCAGCATAAGTCTATAATCTTTTTTTTCGCATCCTGCCGGATTCTCTGTCAGATTATGAAACATCTCGTCAATATTATTCTTTTTAAAAGAAAATGCAAACTTATTATTAATAACCGTTTCGGCTGCCATATATTTCCTTCGCTCTAGCCTTTTATAATATTATACACGAAAAATATCAAAAATCATTTTCATTTTCACTTTATTAATGTCATAATAACCCCTTAAAACGACAGTTTTTCATAACAAAAAAATTTATAATATTCTTTTTTATTTTTACTATAAAGTGAATTTATTTATTTTTATTTGATACAAATTGCTGTTTTCTTAATTTAAATTTACCATTATCTTATATTCACAGATTTATTCTATAAATTATGCTAAAATCTATTTCGGGAGATTTTATGATATATAAAAGCTGTCATTTAATAGAACACGGTATTTCAATTGATGTAAATTCAATAAAAGCCTGCTGCCTTTCAAGAGAATTTGATAAAGGGCAGCTTATGGTTGTACCTTTATACAAAGATAACAAAATAGACTGGAATGAATTATTCAAAATAAAAAAACAACAAAGATTATTTCAGCAAAAAAACATTCTTCCGGCATGTGAAGGCTGCTATAATCTCCGTGAAGAAAATTGGGATGAAGAAGACTATATATCTTTTATAAACTTCGACCACTGGAACCAATGCAACTCAAACTGTATTTATTGCGGAGTTCAAACAAATAAACCAAAAACACAAAATAATGTATTAAGACCGATTAAAGAACTTATTAAATCAGGAAAATTTAAAAATAACGGAGAAATTACATTCCAGGGCGGAGAACCTACTATATTAAAAGAATTTGAAGAATTATTGAAAATTTTTACTAAACAAGGTTCTAAAATAAGAATCCACTCTTCAGGAATATTATTCAGCCGTGCAATAAGAGAAGGACTCAAAAAAGGTACGGTGACTGTCGTTATATCGCCAGATTCTGCAGAAAGAGAAACCTATAAAAAAATCAAACGCACAGATAAATCAGATAAAGTCTGGAATAATATAAAACACTACCGCAAAAATTTAAAAGACGAAATTGCAGCAAATGTTAAAGTTAAGTATATAATTATCCCGGGAATTAATGATTCCTTTGAACAAATAACGGAATTTTTGAAAAAAATAAAAGAATATAATATTAAAAGCATTATTGTTGATATTGAATATACATATGCAAACCGAAATATAAAAAATATTTCTCCTCATATATACATAATTATGGATTACATTGAAAACTTTACCAAAATAAATAACCTTGAATATAACTTATATGACTCCGCACTATATGCACAGCAAAACAGGACATATGAAAAAATAACAGATTACAACGAGCAAAATATAAAATCACAAATTAGCTCATATATTGAAACAACAAAATCCCAAAATATAAATTACTGATTTCTTACAAGTTCTCTTTTTTCAAACTCATTTACTATAGGGCTTACATCCCAGTATTTTGTTTTTATATGTATCGGTGTTGTCTGTAAATATAACATATTTCTGTTTTTATCATAATAAGTATTATTTATATCATCAAAGCAAAATTCCGAATAATCATTATAATAATCGCCGGGGAATATTACTTTATCCACAAGATGTGTTTCTGATAATAACAAAGCTTTATGCATTACACCAAAACAAGTATTATATCTCATGTATTTATATTTATCTAAATCTTCTTTAGGAATATAAACAATAGTTTCTGCCGAACTTTTTATGAGATTCTTAAGATAATCCGTATATTTTCCAAAAGAATATGCAGAATTTATCTGCCAGCATAAATTAATAATACCTGTTATACAAGCAAGTATAAATAGATTACGGTAAAGAAACGGATTAATCTTGTTTATATCAACTTTAAAATAGTCAATTAACAATATTATCAATATGACAGGAAACATAAACCAGAATACAACACTGTAGTTTTGCATTTCCAAACAAGGATCCGTAATAAATCCCGTTCTTTTATATAATACAAATAAAATAAGAGAAATATATACAAAATAGAATATTAAACTTTTAATAAATGAATTTTTTTTATAAAACAAAATAAATACAATTCCGATTACAGCAAATAAAGGTATAATAAGATTAGAATTAAGCATACTTTCTAAAGACATTTTAGAAGCCGTAAGCCATTCAGAAGACCCCTGAGAAAAACTTAATACCCCCCTCCAATAAAAATATAACATTTTAATAGGAATATATAATACGATGAACAAAGAGCCTGTTCCTATTAAAACTTTAAACCATACATTTTTATCTTCTTTTTCTTTGCGGGCATAAAACAGTGAAAATACAAATAAAATCAAACAATACACAATTGTTGTTTCAAAAGATTCAAACATATATATTAACAGCAACAGAACCGGAACTATATCTTTATAACTCAGTTTTGTTTCCGACAGAAAATATGATAATAATGCAAAATAAAATAAAACGGCAATATGGACTTCTCTAACCGCCCATATGGCATTTGGAATACAAAAAATTGCATAAAACGAAAAACATACTACAGCAATATCAAATCTTTTTGTTCTTCCGGCTATAAAATAATTTACTGTAAGAGCAAAAATATGTACAAGAAAATAAGACAGAGAATAAATTTTTAATAAACTTAAAATTTTATCGGGTTTTATAAAAGCTGACCATATGTTTAGCGGAACAGCAACAAGAAAATCGTTAAATAATCTTACTCTGTTAGGTTGAAACATTAAAAACTCAAAAGAATTATCATCAAATCTTGACATTATTCCGAGAAACATTGCAGGTATATCAAAAAACAACCCCATTGCATATTTATAATAATAAGCAAGGAATAATATAAAAAATATAATAAAACAGGATAATAATATTTTATAAAATTTACTTTCTAAATTATCCATAATACTCCATTCTTATAAAAAAATATTAACATACCCATAAAAATAAATTAATAAAAAATCATAAACATGAAAAAAACCTGTTCTTATGTTAGAATTTTAAATATATTTCGGAGGAAAATATGATAGGAACGCAAGAAGTAAAACATGTTGCAAAACTGGCAAGACTTGAATTAACTGATGAAGAAGTAAATAAATATTCAAAACAACTGGGCGATATATTAAAATATGTTGAGCAAATGAATGAAGTTGATACAACAGGCATTGAACCTATGCCGCATGCAATTCCCGTATATAATGTAATGAGGGATGATATTGTTAAATACGAAGAAACAAAAGAAGAATTAATGAAAAATGCTCCGTTTGAAGAAAACGGATTTTTCAGAGTACCTAAAATAAATTAAGAATAGAGGAATTATGACTACTAAATATATATTTATAACGGGCGGTGTTGTTTCATCCTTAGGCAAAGGTATAGTAGCAGCATCTTTAGGCAGGCTTCTTAAAGCAAGAGGATTTAGTGTCGTAATTCAAAAATTTGACCCTTATATAAACGTAGACCCCGGAACTATGAGTCCTTTTCAGCACGGAGAAGTTTTTGTTACGGATGACGGAGCCGAAACTGATTTAGACCTGGGACACTACGAAAGGTTTACGGATACTAATCTCGGAAAAATAAATAATGTAACGTCGGGAAGCATATATCAAACGGTAATTAATAAAGAAAGACACGGAGATTATCTTGGTGCAACAGTACAGACGATTCCTCATATCACAAATGAGATAAAATCAAGAATAAAAAAGGCAACCCAGCAGTTTAAGCCTGATTTTATTATTGCTGAAATCGGAGGAACCATCGGTGATATTGAAAGTCTGCCGTTTATTGAAGCAATAAGACAATTCCGTTCCGAAGCCGGTTTTGGCAACAGTCTTTCAATACATGTAACATTACTGCCTTATCTTCCGACTTCCGGCGAACTAAAAACAAAACCGTCGCAGCATAGCGTCACAAACCTTAGAAGTTACGGTATACAGCCTGAAATATTGGTATGCAGAACCGCAAAACCTATTCCGAAAAAAGAAAAAGAAAAACTGGCCTTATTTTGCTCAGTTCCTAAAGATGCAGTTATTGAATGCAGAGATATGAAAAGTATATACGAAGTTCCTCTGGCACTGGAAGAACAAAATATGGCATCTGTTGTTCTTCAAAGACTATTTATGCAGGAAGTAAAACCCGATTTGGAATCTTGGAAAAATCTTGTTTACAAGATTAAAAATCCCGAAAAAACAATAAGAATAGCTATAGCCGGTAAATATACGAAATTGTCTGATGCTTATATATCTGTTGTTGAATCATTAAAACATGCCGGATATCAAAATAATGCTCAGATAGATATTAATTGGATTAATTCTGAGGATTGCATTGATTTTGCAAAAGCGAAAGAGGCATTATCGAATGTTGACGGGCTTGTTGTACCCGGCGGCTTCGGTATAAGAGGAATTGAAGGAAAATTAAATGTTATAAGATATGCAAGAGAAAACAATCTTCCTTTCTTAGGTCTTTGTCTCGGTATGCAATGCGCGGTTATTGAATATGCAAGAAATGTTGTAGGACTAAAAGATGCTAATTCTATGGAATTCAACGAAAATACACCATATCCCGTAATCGATTTAATGACAGAGCAAAAACACGTTGAAGGCTATGGCGGTACCATGCGGTTAGGTAAATTTGAATGTCATATTCAAAAAGGAACAAAAGCACAAACAGCATACGGCACTAATATAATATTTGAACGCCACCGTCACAGATATGAAGTAAACAACGAATATAGAAAACAAATTGCAGATGCAGGATTAGTATTTTCAGGACTATCTCCTGACGGAATGCTTTGCGAGATGGTAGAGCTTCCTCAAAATGACTGGTTTGTGGCTTGCCAATTTCACCCCGAGTTCAAATCAAGACCGGAAAAACCTCACCCTTTATTTGCCGGATTAATAAACGCAGCAAATAACAGACTAAAGAAAAATAACAAAGAACTTGCAAAATTATAAAATATCAAAGAAGAAAGAAGCCTTTCATAAGCTTCTTTCTCTATAATCTTGTTTCTTTTTATAAGAAAATAGGCTTCACTAAAATACCATTTTTCTTATTATTAAGTTCTTCCACTGATGAAACACCACTGTATTGCAGCAAATAATTTATTTTGTTAATATCTTTCTCTTTAATAAAACTAAGTATTTTATTTGCTTCTTTTTTATTATTCATTGCAAAATATATAATTGCTTTATTCCAATATAAGTTATACATATTATTTTGTATTGATATCATTTTATCACATATTTTTAATGCTTTTTTATAGTCTTTATAATAATAGTAGTATATCTTTAATAATTCATATAAAAAAGAAAGATTGCTGGTATCTAAACTATGTAATTTTAGAAGTATTTCTTCTGCTTTCTTTATATCTTTTAACCGTAAATAAATATCTGAAATATTTATTAAAGCATCAATGTCATTAGGATGTTCCTTAATATATCTCAGATACAAAGCCAATGCGTTTTTATATTTGCCGTCTCTGTAATTTATATATGCTGTAGCTTTTAGAATTACGTCTTTATTCTTTTTATTAACCTTCAGTTCTTTTATGTTATTGAAAGTAAGTTCATAATTAATATATTTTTCTAACGAGTCAAAAGAAATATCATTTTCTAGTATATCTTTTTCCGTTTCTCTTTTGAAATTCAAAAGCTGCAGCCTTTTTTCCAACTCCGTATCAGCAATCTTATCATCAATAAAAATAACGCCCGCGAAATCTCTGCCGTATTCATGTTCAAAGTAATAACGATTCAATAAATAAATATCACTAAAATATCTGTTTTTCATTAAGACAGCATATTTATCAATATTGTAGCCTGCTTTAGTTTCAAACTGATAATTATCATCAAACATAAAAACTTCCCTGTTATATACTTTTTCATATTTAAGATAACTTACGGGTAAAAGTGTTATTTCGCCAAAGATACCAAAAGCCATAACTCTTTTTTCTATATCATAAACAATTTTTTTTGTTTCAATCTTTTCTTTTTGTATTGCATTATTGTTGGGAATAAAAACTGATAATAATAAAACAATTACAGCTGCCAGCACAAAAAGAATTTTTTTCTTATATTTATAATATTCAAAATAAAAAGCGCCTATTAACATTACTACTACAAATTCCAATACATTCAGATATAAGATTTGATACATTTCTCTTTGCAACAAGAATCCAGAATACCCAATTAACGGTGTTTCTCGATATATTATAAGAAATAAATTCATAATCAAATAACCCGTAATTATTGAAATACAAGTTATTAATATCAAATAAATATTTTTTTTATTATAATTTCTGCGTTTCCATAATAAATAAGCCAGTATAAAAATAAAAATATAAAACCATATATTATTTACAAACATATACTTAATATAATATTTTATAAAATCATACAAATAAGATTGAATATTAGAAAATAGATCTCCCCAATCATAAGAATATCCTAATAGTTTTGTTCCGGAACTGTATCCGGAAAACATATAAAAACAACTAATTCCGATAATAAACGGTATTATTAATAATAATAAATTTCTATTCTTTAATAATTTCCTATTATATACGTACAATAAAATAATAAATATTATTATTGAGAATAAAGTGGAAACATTGAATAATTCAACCCAAAATCCAAGGAAGAAGGAATTAACAATTATAACAGATTTCATAAATATGTTAATCTTTTCCTCTTTTTTGTTTATATATAAGAACAAAATGAAAAAAGCAAAATAAAATAAAAAACAAAAGAAATATTCATAAAAAACAACACTTTCTTCCATACGTCCAAAGTACCTATTATGGCAATACGGTAATAATATTGGGGTTGCCAGTAAAAAGAAAGAAAGCGGCAAAACAACTAAATTTTCTATATTAAATATTCTAAATTTTTCTTTAGCATTTACAAAAAAACTCAAACTAAAAATCATACAAATAAGCATAAAAAATATTGATTTTATTACTGCACCTATTCCGGCTATAAAATCTTGAGAGTGAACCTTTAAAATATCAGGCAATACTATAAGTGTTAGTTTATAAAGAAAAGATGCGGGAATCCTTCCGAAATCAGGAACATTTCCCATTAATATATATGGTATAAGATAATCATGATAAACTAAATAAAAATACCTTTGAAAAGAATAAACTACATAAAAAAGAATACAAAATACAATTATATTTAAAATTATAATAATCTTGTTTTTCCTTAAATCCACAACTATTTCTTCTCCTTCCCCATTAAAAATGACATATACAATAAATAATACAGTTATTTAATACATTTTATCCAAATCTTTAGATTTTTTTCGCCAATCTTTTATTACTTTTACCTGTAAATCCAAAAATACTTTTTTATCTGCCGTAAACTCCAGTTCTTTTCTTGCTTCTGTTCCTATTTTTTTAAGCATAGAAGCATTTTTCCCTATTAATATGCCTTTTTGTGATTCCTGTTCTACAACGATTTTCGCAGTTATTTTATCAATATTTTCTTTTTCTTCATAACTTTCAATAATAACAGCCACACTATGCGGAATTTCATTATGAGTAAATAAAAGAATTTTTTCTCTTATTAGTTCGCGTGCAATATTACGTATTGTTTCATCTGTAATAAAGTCATTTTCATATACCCTCTCACCCGCAGGTAATTTTCTTATTACATTATTAATTAAAGTGTCAAAATTTCTGCCGGTTTTGGCTGAAATTTTTATACAAGGATAATTTTTTTCAAACAATATCTTATAAGTTAAAAGATTTTCTTCACGTTTTTGCATATCCTTAAGCAAATCATATTTATTAACAACAATAAGTATTTGTCCTTTATAGTTTTTTAAGATATTATCCGCAATCCATTTGTCTCCCCGCCCCGCAGATGTTGAACCATCTGCCACAAAAAGAATTAAATCAACGTCATCCATAGCTTTTTTTGCCTCTTCTACAAGACGTTCTCCAAGTTTATCAATCGGTTTATGAATTCCCGGAGTATCTACAAAAACTATCTGAGCTTCTTCATTTGTAAAAATACCTTTGATTCTTCTTCTTGTTGTTTGTGCTTTATTTGTGGTTATGGCAATTTTTTGACCGATAAAACGATTTAAAATCGTGGATTTTCCGACATTCGGCCGCCCAATAATTGCAACATACCCAAACTTATAATGTTTCATCACTATTCTGCTTTTCTTCCTCTTGCTGTGACTTATCAACAAACGAAGTATCTTTTTTCATAATAACTCTTGATATTCTCATTCCGTCAAGTTCAATAACTTCGAAGGATAAATTTCTGTCTTCAACTTTATCACCTATTTCGGGTTCTCTCCCCAACAGACCGAACACATAACCGCCTAAAGTCTGAAAATCTTCGCTCGGAATATCAAGATCGAATCTTTCATTTATATCTTCTATATCCATTTGGGTTGAAACATTCAAAGTATAATCATCTATCTTAATAAGTTCAGGTCTCGGTGCTTCATCAAATTCATCATATATCTCGCCCACTATTTCTTCAATAATATCTTCAACCGTAACAATACCAGCAATACCGCCATGTTCATCAACAACAGCAGCAATTTGATTTTTTGTTGAGATAAAATCACTTAATAAGTCACTTATAAATTTATTTTCGGGAATAATCAATATCTCTCGAGCCAGAGACTTCAGACCGAAACCGTCTTTTTCATATGCTTTATCTCTCAGTGCTTTTAGGACATCTTTTGCATTTATGACTCCTATTAAATTATCAACAGCATTTTCATATACTGGAATTCTTGTATGTCCGGATTCTATTATTAAATCAATTAATTTATCAAGATTTTCTTCAGCATCAACAAAAACAACCTTAGGACGCGGAATCATTATTTCTTTAACAACTGTCTGAGCAAAAGAATAAAAATTAGAAAGCATACCGGCTTCTTTGGTATCTATAACTTCAATTTTTTCACCTTCTTGAATAATTTTGTCAAACTTATCTTCCCAATTTTCCTCCGCATCATTAGAGTCAATCTCAACCGAAACATGAGAAATATTGCTAAAATGTTCTCTTATTTTCCGTTCAACCATTTCCGTAATATCATCAGCTTCTTTAACTTGTATATCAGGATCGACTTCTATTTTTATATTAACAATTAAACCAGAAGTTCCCATATTCATTGTCTTAAGCTCTTTTACACAGCTCACACAGTGAAGATTTTCCGCTATTCGCCTGATAACTTCTTCAACCTGAGGCTCTGCAGATAATCCCGTTAAAAGATTAACATTATTTTTAAGCATATATCCGGCAAGAAACAAAAGCATTATCGCAATTATACCGGAAGCAATACCGTCAGGAATATGAGCAAGATTTTCAGGCAGAATATACTTTGAAATTGAAACAGCAACAAAAGCTATTATTACACCTGAGAGCGCAACAACGTCTTCATACCATACATATTTTGTAGTAGGGGTATTAATTTTATGTACATATTTCATTGATTTTATAAAATCAATAAACGGATTTATATGTTTAATTTTTGATTCTTCAAGAACTGCATGAACAGCACTGTTTACAGCCCATAATTCAAAGCATATACTGGAAATAAGTATTACTGCTAATATTTCATAATGGTTAAGTAAATCCATAACACCATGAGTATTGATAAAAATTTTACTGTAAGAGCTGTAAAGCGAAACTGCAGCCCCAAAAAACATTAGAATACAAGCAATAATAGTCCAGACATTTGTTTCAAGGCCGTGTCCAAAAGGATGTACACCATCTGCAGGTCTAGAACCTCTTTTAAGTCCTACCATAAGACAAATACTATTAAAGGAATCAACCGCCGAGTGAACAGCTTCCGCAAACATTGCAGAACTTTTTGTAAAATACCAGGAAATGAGTTTTATTAATGCTATTAATAAATTAGCAATAAAGGCTCTGACTACCGCATTAAATTTTAAAGAAAGATTATCTTTTTTTACCTCGGCAGGCTCTGTTGTTTGAGGTGAACTCTGCGCCGAAATACTGTCTGATGTCATTTTATTCCTTATTTATGAAATTTTAACTATCTAATTATAAAATAAAGGATACAAAATGTCTATTATTGGTAAATTTGATTGTATAATTATCAAAACAGAGCAGAAAATTAATAAATGATTTTTAAAAAAGGGGTTTTAAAAAAAACTTTTTAGTATTAGAATTATTATCAGACAAATTGATAATTAAATAGAACTTTTATGTAGCGCAGTTTGACTGTGCCGACGAGAAGGTGACTAAATGTCACGTTCGAGGAGAGGTAGCACCGTAGGTGCGCTACATGTGAAAATAGAATATAACTAATCGGGATGTAGCGCAGTTTGGTAGCGCACCGTGTTCGGGTCGCGGGGGTCGCAAGTTCGAATCTTGTCATCCCGATTTTTTATAATAAATTGCTTCGCAAGTTCCGCGTTTCGTAATTTTCTAAGCTTCGCTAAGAAAATTATCTCACCCGACCCGTAAAACTACGGCTCTTTCTTTCGCCTCGTTTTTCGTGCGAATCTTGTCATCCCGATTTTTTATAATAAATTGCTTCGCAAGTTCCGCGTTTCGTAATTTTTTAATAAAATGCTATAATATTTCTTAAATGTTAAATTTTCTATTTAATTCTCCCAAATATATAAGTTGCGAATGGCTTGAATATGGTATGAATTGCGCTTATGACGGTTTATATAATTGTTGTATGTTTGCACATACAAATAAAAATTTTCATGCTGTTTGTCCGACAGGAAAAGACGGTAAATATAATTTTAAAGAATTTTTCAGAATAAAAAATGAATACAGAAAATCTCATAAGAAGGGAATAATTATAGAAAGATGTAATGACTTCCCCAATTTAAAAGAATCCGTCTGGAATAAAAAATTTCAAATTAAACATATTTCAATTGCAACAAATACAAAGTGTAATTCTGATTGTATATATTGCTATAGTCACAAAAGAAAAGATATGTTTAATAAAATGCCCGATATTCCTATTTTGAATTTTCTGACAGTAGGATTTGAAAGAAAAATATTCTCAAATAATATTTTTGTACTGTTCGGTGGCAGAGAGCCTGTTTTAAACCATGAATTTGAAAATATACTGTCTTTATTCTTAAATCATCCTTTTGAAAAAATAAAAATATATTCATCAGGTATCAAATACAGTAATGCAATAGAAAAATGTTTAGAAACAGGCAAATGCGAACTTGTTATTACTCTCGACTGCGGAGATAAGGAATTATATAAAAAAATTAAAAATGTTGATAAATTTGATGAAGTAATGACAAATATAAAAAATTATTCTTCCGCACAAAAACACGGTAAAACACAGGTAAGACTGAAATATATAATGCTTCCCGGACTAAATGATAACAAAAAAGAAATAGACAAATTTTTTGAAAAAGTCATCGACGCCAATATAAAATATATTAAGCCTGAAATAGAAATATCTTTGTATCAAAGAATAAAAAACAATGAAAAAGAATTAAAACGGTATTTTTCTCTTCTCAAATATATGGAAAACTGCGCCGAAATAAATAAAATTGAACATGGGGTAGCCGGTAATTTTTATTGTGCTGTAGAAACTTATCGTAATTTATACGATAGTCAGTAGACTGTAAAATTATTACATTATTGGATTTAACATAAAATAAAGTTTAAAACTCAATAAAAGTAATTAAGAAGAAAGAAAGAATAAAATTCAGAAATAATACTTAATTTGACTAAATAAGAATATAAAAATATACTAAATAAATATGAAAAGAATTTTTTCCATACTTGTTATTAATATATTTGTTTTTACATTATTTTTAATATTATTTGATTTTTTATATAGTTTTAAAGATTATTCAAAACGTATAAATTATTTGGAATCCCATGCCAAAAATTTAAATTATGAAAAAAAAGATATAGAACAAATACCACAATTTATATATACTTTAAAACATATTCCATTCAAAGAGTTCTATAAAAAAGAGTTTATTAATTTTAATGATTTAAGACGAAGAGTAGATGGAGATAAAAACAAACCTCCAATACTAATTTTTGGAGACTCCTTTGCGGAAGGAGCTTGGCTTGAAGATTATCAAACCCTCAATTATAAATTATCAAAATTAACAAACCGAACTGTTTTTAATTTTGGGTTTTCAGGAACAGGACCGGCAGAAATGCTGTGGCAAGTACGAAATGAACAACTTTATCAATATATTAACAATAATTCATCCTTACCTCCGGATTATGCAATCTATATATTAATACCAAACCACTTATTGCGTGCCCATTGGAGCAAATTCGGAACAGTAAATGGTGATCACATACCATATATTGGATATAAGAAAAACAAAGATGGGACAAATCTTATAGAAGATAACAATTTTATTCTGAACCAAATAGCACGTTTTAGTATTTTTCGTAAATTAATTGAAGAATACACAAAAAATCAAATATATAAAGATATTGATGATGCAATAGATTTTGTTAGTTTCCATTTTATTAAAGCCAGAGAAGAATTACAGAAAAGATATTCTGATATTAAATTTATAATTCTAAAACATCCTCAATTTAGCAATCTTGATTTATGGGATATGGAGTTTTTTGAATCATCAATATGGAAAGAATTAGAAAACAATGGTTTCTTAATTTATGATCTTTCGGATTGGTTAGGTGTGGACATTATTAACAGAAACTATCAGCTTCCTGATTCGCATCCAAACGAAAATCTCTGGAGTGCTGTAAGCATAAAATTAAAAGAAGACTTAAATCTATAACTTATCATTCATAATTTTTGTTTATTATAAAAACAGCGTAAACGAACATTTAGTCTGTTTTTCTCTGACAGACAGATTGGTTGAATTTGAACGGGCAGCTTGATTTACCTAATTATTTTTTAATAAAATTAATAAAGAAAACAATACAGCCGCAGATAACCTCTACAAACTTGATTTCCAAGGAGATTTCCACACTTGCATTCTGGTGTCAGTTGCCTTGTCAGTAGTTATTGTTCTGTCTATCTACGGCGGGTCTAACAATGATGTCCTGATAGCAGGTTTTGCATTAAGTGCAAACTATAATATATAATAGTGACATTAGAATATACACTATGGAAGTAAAAGGTTTTTATGAGCCAAGAGAACAAAGAAAACATAGAAAATAACCAGGAATAAATTAAAAATGTTGGGTTAAAACCCAATCTGCGAGACATTATTTTTCATTTATTAATAAATGAAAAAGCTTATTATGTGTTTTTTTTATTTTTTTCACTCATTATAGTCTCCTTACCTTTTATTATATTAATAAAATTTCCACATCACAAACTAACAGGAATAGCTACAGGTACTGATATTGGATTTGTTTATGCCTTTTTTGAAATTGGAATTATAATTATTTCTACAATAATTTGTATATTATGTCTAGCTATTTATATCATATTAATTAAACTAAAAAAATTCCATTCTTTTTTTTTATTATACCGTCTATAATGATTTTTTTCTAGAACCATTCAGCTGTTTGTTCTTTGTATTCTCATTATTATATTTATCCACATCATTTTAATATAGATTCATTACTATTTTTTATTCAATATCATTTTATATATTTCTCATTCTCATATATCCTTTTATTATATTGCTTATCATTATAACTATTTTAATATATGTTAAATATTTAACTTCAAAAAATAGAAAGGTTTAAAAATGACGGCTACAGCTATTTCAATTAACCAAGTTTATCTAGATATTAGCCTCGCAGTATATGGAATACAGGGTAATACTGATAATTCAAATGCTATAGATAGGGACATTTGGGAACAATTACATGTAAATGTTCTTCAAGGTGATGGTTCTTCTATATATACAATAAATGATGCAAATGGGAATCCTTATTATACGACCAGTTCTGGTCTACAAGCAGCGGCATACAGAAATAAATTAACTCGTGCTGTTAATTTTTATAATCGAATTAGATTTTTTAATATCTCGGGATGACACGATTCGAACGTGCGACCCCTTCGTCCCAAGCGAAGTGCGCTACCAAGCTGCGCCACATCCCGATATTCAATTTTCAATTGGTGAAGCGCACTACGTGCTACCTCTCACAAAATGATACTTAATCATTTTGTTCGGCAGAGTCAAGCTGCGCCACATCCCGATATTAAGCTTATGCTATAAAATCATTATCTTTATAGAAAAATTTATACGGTATATATTCAATTATCACACCTGCTGCCCCAACTTGAGCCGCATTAAAACTTTAACAATAATACTATAAAGAGTCAAGAAGTTTATTAATTTTTTTATTTTTAAGCTAACATCGTCTTTAATGGCATTTTTTCTACATATATCTTATATACGGCTTCAGCTCCCAAATCTTCAAATGCTATTATTGAACTTTTTTTCACTTTCTCCGCAAGTAATGCAGCAATTCCGCCGGTTACCGTAAAATATTTTGAATTGTTTTGTTTTATTGCATTTTCAACATCTTTACTTCTTGTTCCTTTGCCTATGGTAGCAAGCAGTCCCATATTATAAAAATCTACTGCGTATTTATCCATTCGTGATGCCGTAGTAGGTCCTATAGAACCGATTATATTCCCTTCCTTACAAGGACAGGGACCTGCATAAAATATTATATTATCTTTTAATTCAAATGGCAGTTTTTTATTTCCGAGTATCATTTCATTTATTCGTTTATGCGCCATATCTCTTGCCACATAGATTTCTCCCGTTAACAGAAATTCTTCACCCTGTCTGAGTTTCTTAATCCTTTCTACATCTTGTGCAAAAATTTCTTGTTTTTGATCTTCTTCGTCATCTAATTCTATAAATAACGGAACTTTGTGATGATATTTAACACCGTTTTTATCTATTGTACAGGATGAAAATCTTTCAGAGTGGCAGTTAATAGTCACAGCCACAGGCATACAGGCAATATGAGTTGAGCAGGTTAAAACCTTTACATCCATAACATAACTCAACTTATATATTTCCGGAGCTTTTGAATTTACATAATCTTTTATTTTTTGCCCAAGTGCTAATTCATATTCTCCCGAATTATCCCCGAGCAATGCTTCTTTTGACATTAAACAGGCTTTATCCGCAGTACCGCCGATACCTATACCGACAAACATTGGCGGACATGCACTCTCGCCCGATTTAAGAATCATATCTCCTATATTTTGTATAATTTCTTCTTCATTTGCTGTCGGTAAAAGCATTTTAAGAGCTGATTTATTTTCAGAACCTGCACCCTTTATAAGAACCTTTATTCTTATTTCTTCTTCTGAAATATATTTTGTATAAATAATGGCGGGGATATTGGTGTTCGTGTTTTTTCTGTCAAATACCGCATTATTTACAACGGATTTTCTGAAATAATTATCTGCATAACATTTTTCTACCGCTTCATTTATGCAAGTTTCTATATACTTACCTACAAGTCTTATATTCTGGCCTATTTCCAAAAAAACTATTACCTGTCCTGTATCTTGACATAAAGGCAATTTTTTTTCATAAGCAATTTTTGCATTTTGAATAATCGCTTTTAGAATATTTTTTTCTTCTTTATTTACAACGTTGTTATATGTATTAAAAAGCTTTATATATATCTCTTCGTTAAGACATATATTTGCATTAAGACACAAATCGTAAACAGCTTGCTTTATTATTTCTGTAGAAACTTCCATTATAATCAATCATATATTTATACTACTGTAATGTAAAGTAAAGATTTGTTGTATAATTGCTTATAAAGGACAGAAAATGCCGCATTTTATAATTAAATCAAAAGACATACAAAATAATCTGATAAAAATTTATGATAAAGATCTATATAAGCATATAATTAAAGTTATGCGCTCAAAATGCGGTGAAAATCTTTTATTTCTTGATGAAAATAAAATCCAATATGAAACATTTTTACAAGATATAGAATCCGATTATTTTATATGTGAAATTATAAAGCAGTATAAATCAAACAGAATACTTAATATTAATCTGTACGTCGCACAGAGCGTATTAAATTCTGACGCTCAGATAAGTGCTATACAAAAAGCAACCGAACTCGGAGTCAAAGGCATTTTCCCTTTATGTACGGATAATTGCAGTGTAAAAAAATCCGTTATAGAAAGTAAAATTGATAAATGGAGGAAAATAGCTTTCGAATCCGTCAAGCAATGTGAGAGAGCAGACATTCCAAAAGTACATGAACTTACAAATTTTGAAGAACTAATAAATAAATTTGAGCAAATAATTGTTTTTGCCGAAAGCGATACCGATAAGAATTTTTTTGAATATTTAAAAAAGAATCAAATTAATAAAACAAAAGACATTCTGATTATAATAGGACCTGAAGGCGGCTTCTCACGCAGTGAATTTGCTTATTTTAAAGACAAGAAACTGCCTTTAATAACTCTGGGAAATTTAATTTACAGAGCCGATACCGCACTGACTGCTGCAGTAACTACGGTTATTAACGGAGTCACAAACTATGTATAAATATATTCAAAAAATAGATAATGATAAAGTTATAAATCTTATAAAACCTTATATTGGAGATATGCAAGTATATGTTGTCGGCGGTTTTGTACGTGACGTTATTATGGAAAAAACAAGTCCCGACAGAGATTTAATTGTTTGTACAGAACATGTTAAAAAATTTAGTGAAGACCTTGCAAAAAAAATAAACTCTCATTTTATAGAACTTGATAGAATAAATAAAATATACAGAATTGTTCTGGAAGATAAAATTAACTATATAGATATTACTTCTCCCGCACAAAATAATTTTGAAAAAGATATAAAAAGACGAGATTTAACAATTAATGCAATAGCCTATGATATTAACAACAAAAAATTTGTTGATTTAACAGGCGGAATAGAAGATATAAAAAATAAAACAATACGAGGAATATCGGATAAGAATTTTGAAGATGACCCGCTGCGCATATTAAGAATTTTCCGTTTTTATGCAAAAACCGGTTTTAATATAGACAATAGGCTGATAGAATTGGCAAAAAGACTGCATAAAAAAATAAATGAACCGGCAAAAGAACGTGTAACGGTGGAACTTTTGAAAATGTTTGAAGGGAAATATACGGATACCGCACTCATAAAGCTTGATGAATGCAGCCTGCTTGAAGAAATTTTTCCTATATATAAAAAAGTAAGAATGATTCCGCCCAATTCGCATCATCATCTTGATTTAGTTCATCATTTAATTGAAACCGTAAGACAAATTCAAACTATATATGAAAATTCAAACGAGGAAATAAAAAATTATCTTAATACCGTTAAATACGCAAATACAAAAGAGATAGCATTTTTAAAACTTGCAGGTTTTCTGCATGATATAGGCAAGCCTTTTTGCTGGACAATAGAAGAAGAAACTCAAAGACATCGTTTTATAAAACACGATGAAATAGGTTCAAATCTTGCTGTTTCCATATTAAAAGATTTAAAATTCTCAAAAAAGCAAATTCAATATATAAAACGGCTTATTAAATATCATATATATCCGTCAAGTCTTGTAAGTGCTCCTGATGTTTCTGATAAAGCCCATTTAAAATTCTACAGAAAAATGGAAGGCTGCGTGACAGATGTAATAATTCTTGCAATGGCTGACAGACTTTCTGCACGCGGTGAAAAAGTTACCAAAGAAATGGTTGAAAATAATATTAACAATTTAACAAAACTGCTAAACAATTATCTTGAACAGAAAAAAAATATAAAACCCGTCGAAAAACTCTTAGACGGAACTGATATAATGAAACTTTTAAATATACAGCAAGGACCTGAACTGGGAAAAATTATTGCAGCCTTGAAAGAAGCTCAAATATCCGGCGATGTTACAACAAAAAAAGAAGCGATGGATTTTATCTCAAAAAATTTTGGTAGTAATTCTTAATAACGCAGCTGCAAAATTTTGCAAAAAAGAATTTTTTCTCTTATAATTCTAATGTAAAAAAGAAGGTAATAATATGAATTCAGTAGTAATAGTGGGAAGGGCAGGTCAGGATCCGGAAGTTAAGTACTTTGAATCAGGCAAAGTAAAAACAACATTTTCTGTTGCCGTTTCAAGGTGGGATTATAAAAGTAAGGCGGAAACTACCGATTGGTTTAATATAGAGCTGTGGGATAAATCTGCCGAAATAGCAGGTGAATATGTAAAAAAAGGACGCCAGGTCTGTATAGACGGAAGACTTGTTTCTAATAAATGGACAGGTTCCGACGGCGAACAAAAAGAGCGTTTTGTTATCCGTGCAAATACAATGAGACTTCTCGGCAGTAAGAATGATAGTAATTAACGGGTTTATATGGATACATCAAATTATATAGGCATTATTGCCGATGATTTAACTGGCGCTAATGATACTTCATTGCAGTTTTTTTTACGCGGATGTAAAACACAAGTTTCTTTCGGTGAAGATATATCAATTGATGAAAATTTGAAAACCGAAGTATTTGCAATGTCAACTGAAACAAGAAATGCGGAACCTCAAATTGCAATGAAGCGTGTAAAAAACGCTGCTGAAAATATTTTTAAGAAATATTCTTTTGAATATATTTATAAAAAAATAGATTCTGTTTTGAGAGGAAATATTGCACTGGAGGTATTAACTCTTATAGAAACTTTAGAACTGGATGCTGCGGTTATTTGCCCGGCATTTCCAAATGAAGGAAGAACTACGATAGGGGGATATCATCTTGTAAAGGGAATTCCTCTTCAAAGAACCGAAGTTATAAAAGACCCTGCTTGCCCTGTTGCAGAATCAAATATATTAAATCTTTTAAGAAATCAAATACCTGAGGAAACCGCAGATATAGTTGAGCTAATAAGCCTTGACACAGTAATGAAAGGGGCGGGACCTATTTTGTCAAAGTTAAATGATTTAATCTCAAAAGGCAAAAAACTCATTATTGCCGATGCCGTATCTACAACAGATTTAGAGCAAATAGCTCTTGCCCTTACAAAAAGTAATTATAATATTCTGCCGTGCGGAAGCGCAGGTGCAGCACAGGCATTAAGTAAAATTTGGCATCCCGACAATGAAAATGAAATAATAGAAGAACCCAAACTTCCTAATCTGCCTAAGCTTATTGTAGCAGGAAGTGCAACTGAATTAACAGCTTCTCAGATTAAAAGACTTAAAGAAAACGATTCTGTTGAAAATACATATTTTATTGCAATACAACCTCAGAATATTCTTTCAGGGGATTATGAAGAAATATCACAAAGAATATTAAATAATCTTGTAAAAAATAACACCGTAATAATACATTCTTCCAAATTAATGGAAAATACTGAAGAATTATTATCATTACTATTGGAATATGAATTTACAAAAGAAGAGTTTATTTCTAAAATTTGTAATTATCTTGCAGCGGTTACAAAAAATGTATTTTCACAAAAAGAAGCAATTTTAATAACGGTTGGCGGCGAAACTTCATATAAATGTCTCAGAGCTATAGGCAGTAAAAACTTACAGATTATAGATACGGTTGCACCCGCTATCCCACTCGGAATAAATCATAAAGGTCAATTAATTGTCACAAAATCCGGAAATCTCGGTACACAAAATACCTTAATAGATATAGTAAAATATTTTGAACAGGATAGATAATGAAAACCATTGCAATTACATTAGGAGATCCCAACGGTATTTCACCTGAAATTACTATCAAAGCATTAAATTTTTTAGATTTGCCAAAGGATAAAGTAATTTTTATCGCGAATAAAAATATTTTAGATTTTTACAATGAACATTTAGGTTTATCTACGGAAAAAAACTATGAAATAGCAGAAATCCCGTATAAAAAAGAAAATGTAACCCCCGGAAGAGAGACCGAAGAAGCCGGAGAATTTGCCTTTAAGGCATTGGTTAAAGCCTGTGAACTTGCAGTAAACGGGGAAGTTGACGCAATTGTAACTGCACCGGTTTCCAAAAACGCAATGAAAATGGCAGGACATAATTATTCGGGACAAACAGAAATAATAGAACAATATATTGCAAAAACTCATCAGAGTGCAGAAATGCTTTTTGTCTGCGGTAATTTCTCGGTTTTACTTTTAACACGGCATATAGCATTAAAAGATGTTCCCGAAAAAATAAAGAAGGATATTATTATTGAAAAAATAGAAAAAGTTAATGCTTCACTTCAGGTTCAAATGGGGATTCCATCGCCCAAATTTGCTATATGTGCATTAAACCCGCATGCCGGTGAAATGGGAATGTTTGGAGAAGAAGAAATAAAAGAAATAATTCCTGCAGTAAATAAACTCAGAAATGAAGGAATAAATATAGAAGGTCCGTTTGCGTCTGATTCATTATTTACAAATTGTTCATCAGGAGATTGTATATATGACTGTTACATAGCAATGTACCATGATCAGGGATTAATTCCCATAAAAATGATTGGACGCAATAATTGTGTTAATACTACAATCGGGCTTGATATTCTGAGAACTTCACCCGCACATGGTACTGCCTTTGACATAGCCGGAAAAAATATTGCACATGCAGGCAGTATGATTAATGCAATAAAACTCGCTTTAAAATAATAATCAATATACATTCAATTTAAAAATTCTAAAGCCGCCTTCGTCATAAATTTTAGTTAAAGTGACATTTTCTGATATTTTTTTATAATCAAAGTTTAAATATGTACTTACAACATACTTGATATTAATTTTTGATAAATCTTTTGCCGCAAGAAAAATTATTAAAGAATCCGGAGCTTTAGCATAAAAACCGGTCTGTTCGGTATTAAAAACAATTTGTAATGAAATATTTGCATAACGATTATATTCATTTACATATTTTTTTTCAGGATCAAGTATTTCCCACAATCTGAGATTCGGATAAATATTGGTAAAACTTACATCAGGCGCTCCTGCCGTAACAGGGAAATTGGTAACAGGAAAATTGTCGGCAACAAGCCAAATTCCGGGATCTTCTTCTTGAATTTGTTTTATCTTCTTATAAGCGGGAATTTCATATATTGCATTAAACCCTCTCATTAGCGGATTAACACCTCCGTTTACAAATAAAGATAGTAAAATCCCGAATATTAATAAACAAGTTCTTACATTTGATGATTCTTTTAAAGAGCGAATTATCAAAAATGCAATTATAAATAATATCAAAGGTAATATTACCATATAAAAAAGCATTGATATGTCGGTTTGCAAGTCATAATGAATATCAGATTCAGATAAAAACATTGTTATATAAATCATTAAAAACCCGATTATCGAATATAAAAAAGGAATTATAAAATCAAATTTACGTTCTTCAAATTTGAAATCAATACTTAATAATCTCGCTAATATAATTAAACTTAAAAAAGAAACAGCCATAGCCGCTCTATAAGAACATATTGACAGCAAAGAAAGTTTTGCAATAATTTCCGGAAAACCTGCAATTAAATACACGCAAAGAATAAGCTGAACCGTTAGAAGCAAAACTATAAGTTTATCACGGAATCTGTTATTGAAAAGATAAATACAGGCCATTATCTCAGGCAAAGGAAAAAATCCCATAAATTGAGCCATTTCACATACATTACCGGAGGTAAAGATTTTAGCATTAAGCAAATATAAAAATAAATAACTTAAAAATCCGCCTCCAATATCAAAACGTCCGCCAGGATACTGTGTATTCTTTATTACAGCCAAAATATCAAAAGAAGGAACAATAACCGATAAAACAAAAGTACAAGCTGTCAGTATACAGAAAACAGCATAACAAATATTAATATTTGTTATGCTGTTTTCTTCTTTTGCGGATAAAAAAATCCACAATATAAGGGCAAGAAAAACATACCCGAAAGGAATCTGCCATGCGGGATAAAAACATAAAATATATCCTGCAAGACACAAGCCCGCAGCTGCCGCAAGTATAAATTGTAATAATTTATTATCTGTTTTAAACCAGTTATATACAGTTATAACAGCAAGTTCACCCCAGCATAACATCTCAACAAAATCGTTTATGGCAAACCACCACTGGACAGCCGGCGAAAAAGCAATAAATACTGCTCCGCATAATGACATAAGCCTTTTCCTGCGGGTTATGATTTGAAAAAATTCAAAAGAAATTATAAATAATGCTATAAGTCTGCCGTACCAGAACCACGAAAAAGCTTGTTCTTCATCTAAGAAAAAAAATCCCCAATAAAACGGTTTTAAAACCGTATAGAAAGACTTTACGGGCTGATTATATACAACAGCCATATTAGTAGGTTCGGCACGAACTATTGAATTAATAATATTATAATTCTCATAATGTTGGCTCAACGCCATAGGCGTATGTATTGCCCATTCATCCATACGTATTCCACGAGATTGTCCCATAACGGGTTTTGAATATTGAGAATTATTTAATCCCGGCTGTATAATTTTGTTCCATTCGGATATTGATGAACCATGTAATTTTAGTATAATACATAACAAAAAACAAAAAAGACAAATAAAAAAACGAAAACGGTATAAAATTTCAGAAATTTGTTTCATATTTAGTCTCTTTTGTATATAATCCGATTCTTATTTTAACACATTGCTGATTATCTTCTTAATGTTTTACACTGTTCTTTATCTTTTTTATCAACTCTTAAAGATTCACATATTTTTTGAATACTTTTATTATATGTCCATTTATCAAGTTTTGAATTTTTAAGATATAAAAATGTTTTATTCTTTTCTTTTGCAAAACAGACAGATAAAAGCCATGCAACTCCCATTCGTGAATAATATCTTTCATCCTGAAATCCGTCAATTTTTTCAAATATTTTATCTATATATTCAGGAGTAACAAAATACAATAAAAGCATAACATAGGAAAATCTCATCTCATATTCGTTTTTTGAATTAAAATACGGCTCCAGAAAATGCCAAACCAAAGCACGGTTATTTTCCGTAAACTTTAATCCGGAACAAAAACAATCACATATAGACCAGTTATCTATCTGTGGTATAAAATTATTTATATAATAAAGCATTCTATCAGGATTCTCTTTAAGTAAACCAATCAGCATTCCTTTTAGCATTGTTTCTTCAAAATATTCAAATTTTTTGCACTGAATAAACTCTTTATAGTTGCCATTTTTATATAGCTGTTTGGCTATTTTTCTTAAGACAGGCAGCTTTACGCCAATAATGTTATTAACCCCGGGAAGCAATGAAGATGAAAACTTTTTGTATTTTTCATCAGCTTCTTTAAGTAGAATATCTCTTATATCTTTTTCCATTTTATTAAATATAAATCAATCCAGAGTAAATATGTCTTGTAAATCCGCATAAGTGAGAGTTTTACCTATATTTCTGTCTACCGATATTACAGAATCAACAAGATTTCTTTTATCCTGTTTAAGTTTTTGGATTTTTTCTTCAACAGTATTTTTTGTAATTAACCGGTAAACGAAAACTTTTTTAGTTTGCCCGATACGATAGGCTCTATCCGTAGCCTGATCCTCCACTGCAGGATTCCACCACGGGTCGTAATGAATTACATAATCGGCACCTGTTAAATTCAGTCCCGTTCCGCCGGCTTTCAGACTTACAAGGAATATAGGAATAGATTCATCATTATTGAATCTTTCAACAATTTCCTGCCTGTTTTTTGTAGACCCTGTAAGGTATTCATGTTTAATACCTTCTTTTACAAGCCATTCTTTTATAATATCAAGCATATCGACAAATTGAGAGAACAATAAAATTCTATGATTTTCGGAAATAATTTCTTCCAGCATCGATTTTAAATGCTCAAACTTGCCTGACGTTTCAATACCTTTTTTATCTTCTTTATCATATAAACGGGGATGGCAGCATATCTGTCTTAATCTTAAAAGAGCGGAGAATATAGACATTCTGCTTTTCTCAAGACCATTTTCAGCAATGGATTTAAATAATTCTTCTTTAGTAGAATCCAATACTTCAAGATAAAAATCTCTCTGTTCCGGAGTTAATTCACAGTATGTAATATTTTCAACTTTATCCGGCAGATCTTTTGCAACATCACGTTTCATACGGCGCAGAATAAACGGATAAATTTGCGATTTTAAACGTTTTTCCACTGTTTTTTCGCTTCTGTCAACAATAGGAGTTACATATCTGTAATTGAATTCCGACTGGCTTAATAAAAATCCCGGCATTAAGAAATCAAATACTGACCACAACTCTTCAAGCTTATTTTCAATCGGAGTCCCCGACAGCGCAAGCTTATGTTGTCCGTTTAGCATTTTAATGCATTTTGCCGTCATGGATTCGGCATTTTTTATATTCTGCGACTCATCTAAGATAATATATCTGAATTCATATTTCTTAAGTTTTTCAATATCGCGTCTTATAAGTGCATAACTTGTAATAACAATATCGTATTTAGGTATTTCTTTAAAATGTTCTTTTCGCTCAATTCCGCTTAGTTTAAGACATTTCAAAGTCGGAATAAATTTTTGCACTTCGGATTCCCAGTTAAAAACTACGGAGGTCGGACAAACTACAAGATTGGGCGCCTTCTTATCCTTTTCTTTTGCTTTTTGAAGTAATGTCAACGCCTGCAGCGTTTTTCCAAGCCCCATATCATCAGCAAGAATACCGTTTAAACCATATTTATATAAAAACCAGAGCCAGCTGAAACCTTTGTATTGATATTCTCTTAATTCCGCATTAACCCCCTTGGGCAGCGGAGCATTATCCATTGTTGAGAAGGTTGATATCTGCTTCCAGAACGCATTAAATTTCCTGCTCATTTTTAATTTAAATCCAAGATTTTGCATTTCGGATAAAAACCCTGCTCTATAAGTTTTTACTATATATTTATTTTCATCATTTTTAAATACATCAAAGGTGTTAAATGATTTTAATAAAGAAAAAATATCAGGTCCCGGAACTTCAACAAATCCGTTATTTTTAATTCTCAAATATTTATCGCCTTCAATAATTAAATCGTATATTTCTTCAAAAGAAATTTCCTCTTCTCCGACTTTACCGTATAAAGAAACTTCAAAGCTATCAGTTGTATTTGTAGAAAAATCAATATCGGCAACCATTTCAAAAGGCTTTTCCGATATCTTAAAAAATGACATATCATCTTTTTCTTCAAATATCCAGCCGTCTCCGGCACGTTTTAAATAATAATTATAAAAATCAATGGCATTCTCTTTTTCTAAAGCAAGATTATTTGTTTGCATAGGTGCAAATTTGCAGGCTAAAAGCATTTGATAAGCACGTTCTTCATGTTCAATATTTCTTTTTACCCAGTATAACAAATCTTCTTTAGGCTTTTTTATTGTGACATACGGACTTTTAGATGCGGACTTTGAATAAGGCACTCTTGTTCCGTCATAATCAAATTCAAGTTCGGCCTTTAGCGAACCGTCATAATCTAACCCCAATGTAACAACGTTTAGCGGGGGTTTTCTTTCCAGCGTAAGCTTATCTATAATTTCAGAAACCTCACAGGGGATAATTGTTCTTAATTTAGGCAGCTCTTCATATAAGAATTTTGCTCCATCCGCATCTTTTACATCTGTAAATGTTGCTTTTATCAAATTCTGCGGCAGTGCAGAAAGTGCAATATTAATCGGAAATATTTTATTTTTATATCTGCCCCATTTCAGCTGGCGTGAGAAATACCTGACTTCTTCAAACGGAATAATGTCATCTCTGTCGGGACGCTGCCAATATAAAGATAAAAGAACATTACCTACCATGGAAAAGTTAACGGAAAGTGACAATTTCCATTCATCATGACAAAATACCAGCTTATTTTTCGATTTTCCGTCAATAACGTCATCCGCTTTAGATAACAGTTGAAAAAATCCATCAAATTTAGCAATAGGTATATCATACCAGCCGGCTTTTTTATCCAGACGTGAATTTTTTAACAAAGCCTGAAATATTGCGAGTTCGACTTTTTGAGAATTATTAAGCTCAAAATCGGGATTTTCTTTTTGTGCGGCAATAAGTACCTTTAAAATTGCTTCAATATCTCTTATAACCTTACCCGTATTTCTATCCATTATAAGAATAGAAAAGAAATTCTGTCTGCGTTTAGCATTAAAATGAAAAATATATCCGCCTTTCGGATTTTCATTCATAAATGTTTCTTCATCAGAATAATCAGGTTCTATTTTAAACCTTCTTTGCAGGAATTCATCATAAATATGATTATCAATAGTCCTTAGAGCAACAGCAATAGCATGTTTACACCATTTTTCTTTCAACGGACATGAACAAGACGGCTCAACTCCTGATTTTTTAAACTTGAGTTCAACATCATAATAAGACTTAAAATTACCCTTAACCTTGGCCTGAACTCCGGACTTTAAAACATCAAAAGAAGCAACCTGCTCTTTTTGATGGTATTCATAACCCCTTCTCCAGCTGCCCGGAGTGGAGTTGTCTTTTAAATACTTAAAATTAAAATTACAAACAGTCATAAATATTCTTGTAGCCGGTAAAATCTGCAAAAAGGAGAATCTTCAATTTCACGAAACACAGCATTTTTTCTAAATTTTGTCTCTTATGCAACTTACACTTCGCGCTTCCCCTGCGCAGTAAACATCCTATAATTAACTGATTACTACAATTGTTATTATACATTAAATGAAAAATTTAGCAAGTTGAATTATTAATATATCCGAGAAAAATTTTCACTAACACTTACTTTTTATGGTTGAGATTTTATATAAAGCAAAACAACACAACATAATTAGGAAATCAAGCCCGATTATATAACGAAGTACTATAGACAGCGATAACGGATTAAACATAAAATCTGCAAAAAAAAAATTGTAACATTATTTATTTCTTATGCTCATAACCTGATTAAATATATTAAAATATTTTTATGGACAGAATTAAGCAATTACCTGTTAATCTTATAAACCAGATTGCTGCCGGAGAGGTAATAGAAAGACCGGCAAGTGTGGTTAAAGAGCTTGTGGAAAATTCTATTGATGCAGGTGCAAGCCGTATTGAGATAATTATTTCAAATGAATGCAGAAATATTCGTATAGCCGATAACGGTACAGGAATACATCCTGATGATATAGAACTTGCCTTTACAAAACATGCTACAAGTAAGCTTTCTGATGAAAACGGTTTATTTAATATAAATACACTGGGATTTAGAGGTGAAGCATTAGCCAGCATAATATCCGTTGCAAAAGTAGTATGCATAACACGTACAAAAGAGTTTGATTACGGAACTAAAGTCGAATCGCAAAATTCAATAATAAAATCCTCAAAAACAGGCTGTGCTAAGGGTACAATAATGGAAGTTAATGATTTATTTTTTAATCAGCCCGCACGTTTGAAGTTTTTAAAAAGCTCAAAAACAGAATTTGCCTATATACAAGAACTTATTCAATCGCTTGCACTTTCACATCCTAAAATCGCTTTTATTTTAAAAAATAATAATACAGATGTAATCGTTACAACTCAAAATGCAGATTTGTTAACAAAAATCTCACAAATTTACCCTCCGGATATTATTAATGAACTTAGAGAAGTTAATAAAACGGATGTGCTTTCAAATTTAGAAATTACAGGCTATATTTCAATACCCTCTTACACACGTTCAAGCAAGAAATCCATATATACATTTGTTAATTCAAGAATGATTAAATGCCCGATTATACTAAAAGCAATAGATATGGCATACAAAAATATGATGCCGCAAGGCAGATTTCCTTTTATTGTAATTAATTTAAAAATTAATCCCGAAGATATTGATGTTAATGTACATCCCTCAAAAAAAGAAGTAAGATATAAAAATCCCAATCAGATCTTTAACTTTGTTCAAAGCGCAATAAATAAAGCCCTTACAAATTCTGTTTATAATGAAGTTATAGAAGAACAAACAAAAACGGATAATGTTGTTCCGTTTACAAAACCTTTCGAAAAAACAAATATATCGGAAAATCAAGATGACAAAACATTTATTTTTCCCGTGAATGTTCAAAAGAAATACAATATAGATAATATTGACAATTATCAACAAACAGAACAAAAGAAAATTGAAATAGATTTTAAATCTTCTGCCGCTATTAAACAGATAAATATTATCGGGCAGTTTAAAAATACATATATACTTGTGGAAAATGAAGATAATCTTGAAATTATAGACCAGCATATAGCTCAGGAACGCTACTTTTATGAAAAATTAAAAAATGAAAAAGAGATAGCTTCGCAGCTGTTAATAATTTCCGATGTACTAGATGTAGAACCGAATGATGCGGAAATAATAGAAAATGCCGGCAATCATTTAAAAAAATTCGGATATCAGATTGAAAAAATTTCGGATACTCAAATAATTTTTAAAAAAATTCCCCAAATATTATCTTCAGTTAAGCCTGTTGATATTTTGGCCGAGCTTTTAAAAAATTTAAAAGATTCCCCTGAAAATGTTTTAGATACAATAGAAGAAAGAATTCTGATAACAACAGCCTGCAAAGCCTCTGTAAAAGCAGGCGAAAAGCTTACTTTATGGCAGATGGAAGAAATAGTTAAAAAATTGAGAAAGACAAAGAATCCGTATACATGCCCGCATGGCAGACCGATTTCTCACTTTATTCCTGTAAAAGAAGTTGCTTCTTTTTTTGCAAGAAATGTTTAAGAGTATTTTTTGTATGATAAAATATAATTTATAAAGAAAGAAAGATACACAATGATTAGTTTTCTGGGTCTTTGCATACAAAATTTAATTCAATCGATTAAATATATATCGGACAGAAATGTCAAATTCAGCTCTGTAATGTCAAGAGCTGCAATGATAAGTTATGATTCTCTTCCGATTGCATTAAGCATTGTTTTTATAGCAGCAGTTGTTATAGCATTGCAAATATCAAAACAATTTTTGATGAGCGGAGCAGAAAGCTATGTAGGAGGTTTTCTTGCCGTTGCATTAATAAGAGAACTGGCACCGGGTTTTGCGGCACTTGCCATAAGCGCCCGTGCTGGTACCGCCATAAGTGCAGAAATTGCAAATATGCAGGTAACCTCACAGGTTGACGCAATAAAAACACTCAAAGTTGACCCCGTCGGATATTATTTTGCACCCAGAATCATTGCAGGAGCACTAACCGTTCCAATGGTTGTTATATTAGCCGAACTTTTCGGCATTTTAGGCGGAATGATTATTTCTTATTTTGCAATCGACCTGCATCCCAACAGATATATGTCATCTGTATGGCTGTGGCTCAATACGCGTGATATTTATATAAGTATTTTTAAAGGTTTTATTTTTGGTATTATTATTCCCTTAATATGTGCTACTCAAGGCTATAAAACAATAGGCGGTGCAAAAAATGTAGGTATTTCAACTACAAAAGCAGCCATAAAGTCAACTGTCTTTTTACTTATGGCTGATTTAATTATTACTTTTATCTTTTATGTCGCTTAATTTATATTAATTTCTGCCAATCTTCTTAATTCATCAGGTCTTTGTGATTTCATAAGAGCATCTTCCGCCGTTACAAGTCCTTTTTTGTATAATTCGCTCAATGCTGTTTCCAATGTCTGCATTCCTGCTCCGGCTCCCGTTTGAATGGCAGAATAAATCTGAGCCGATTTCCCTTCACGAATCATATTGGATACCGCATTATTTTTTACGAGAATTTCCTGCGCCATAACTCTGCCTTTTTTTGTTCCGTCAGGCTGCAATCTTTGAAGAAGAGTTTGCGCAAAAACTGCCTCCAGACAACCGCCTAATTGAACCCTTATCTGCTGCTGCTGTCCTTCCGGAAATACATCTATAATACGATCAATCGTCTGGCTTGCTGATGATGTATGCAAAGTTCCGAATACCAAGTGTCCGGTTTCTGCTGCGGTAAGCGCAAGACTTATTGTTTCAATATCACGCATTTCTCCCACAAGTATTATATCAGGATCTTCTCTTAATGCAGACTTAAGCGCATTTGCAAATGAACGGGTATCCTGACCGAGTTCTCTTTGATGTATAACACTTTTTTTTGATTTATGAACAAACTCAATTGGATCTTCAATTGTCAAAATATGTTCACTTCTTGTTTCATTAATAAAATCTATCATTGAGGCTAATGTTGTTGATTTTCCGGACCCCGTCGGACCCGTTACAAGTATTAAACCTCTAGGACGCTGTGTAATTGTTCTTACGACTTCCGATAAACCCAAAGATTCAAAAGAAGGAATTACACTTGTAATTGTTCTGAAGGCAGCTGCGTATGTACCTTTATTCTTATAAATATTTACCCTAAATCTGCCTATACCCTCAATACCATAAGACATATCAAGTTCCCAGGTTTGCTCAAGATTTCTTCTTTGCTCGTTATTTAACATTGGGAAAAGTAAATCTTCCACTCCTTCTGCAGTAAATGCAGGATATTTTGTTCTTAATAAGTTTCCGTCTACTCTTATTACCGGCGGAAGTCCGACTGAAATATGCAAGTCGCTTGCTTTATACTGTACAACTTCCTTTAACAAGTCATCAATTATCATTACTAACCTCTTTTACTAAATGAATATATATATTTATGATACATTTTTATCGTCTTTTGCACAAGTTTTTTGCATTTTGAATTTCTTCCATACAATATATATAGGTATTCCTGTTGCCATAATCAGCAATGTTTTTAAAGAACTTTCATACTTATTTAATGACAGAGAATATAAAATAAATAATCCGGTTATTATAAAAAATATTCCGTAAAAATTGTTTACTTTATTCAGCATTTTTTCTTTGTTTCTGTATCTGTATATAAAGATACCTATAACAGTTAATACGTAAAATATCAGCGCCGCATAGATGACATAATCTAAAAGTTCACTGTAGTTTCCGCAAAACAGTATAAATACGCAAGACCATATACATTGAAGCCATAAAGAATTTACGGGAGCTTTGGTTTTTTTATCAATATATGCCAGATTTTTGAATAAAAGCTTATCTTCTGCCATTTGATAATATACCCTTGCTCCCGTCATAATAAGCCCGTTAGCACTACCGCAGGCAGAAATCATAATAATTAAAGCTATAATTATTTCACCTATGGTTCCGGTTATTCTTTGCATTAATGCAACGGCAACAATATCTTCAGGTGCTGCTTTTATTTGTTCCAGAGGAATGGAACAAACATAAAGCAGATTGATTAACAAATACAGTGCAAAAACGATTATAACACCCCATAAAAGCGCACCCGGAATATTTTTTTCGGGTTCTTTTACCTCAGCCGATATAAAGGTTATATTATTCCATGTTACCATTGCGAAAATAGCTCCTACCGTCGCAGTTGCAAGAATTTCCATATAAGATAAAGAAAAATCAGAAAATAATCCTAAACTTTCCGAAAAATTTGAAACTATAATCTCATGGTTGCAGCCGAAGAATATACCGAAAAGTATTATTCCTACAATTGATAAAATTTTTGTGACGGTGAAGATGTTCTGGGTTATTACTCCGTATTTTATTCCTCTTGAATTAATAAGAGTAAGAATACAACACACAAAGAGTGCGCAAAACTGCTGGGTTGATATTTTCAAAAAAGGAAGATGAATAAGAAAAATTTCAGAATTTATTTCAGGCACAAGTATACCCAAGAACTTGCCAACAGCTATACAAACAGCACCTATTGTTGCCGTTTGTATTACAAGTAATAATGACCAGCCGTATAAAAATGCAGTCAAATCATTGAACATTCTCTTTAAAAATATATACTGCCCGCCGTTTTCTTTTATATTTAAAACAGGCTCTGCGTATGCAATTGCACCTGATAAAGAAAACAAACCTGCAATTATCCATACAAGAATAAGAGAAACAGCAGAATCCACCTGTCTTAGAATATCGGCAGATACAATAAAAATTCCGCATCCGACCATTGACCCTACAACTACGGATATAGAGTCCTTTAAATCAAGAGTTCTTTTTAAGTTATCAGTCATTTTTAAACCATGCTTTATTCATTCTAAATATCAGATTATATCTTTTGCAATAAGAGATTAACTCTTCTTATACAGAAAGTACAAAAAATACTTGCCGCAATTGCTTTTAAAGGATAAAACAATATATTAAAAAAACTAAGAAACAAAATGCGAAAAAGTATATTCAAAACTCTCTCCTTTGTGTTTATATATTTTCTGTATTTATAAACACAATTATATTCGCAATCCTATTCAAAGGATAATAAAAACACCATTTTCGCACAAGAATAATTTATTTTTATACTTACAAAGTGTTACATAAATAACTTTTTTTTTAATTTACGATATGATTACTACATAAGGAATATCGGAGATAAAATTGAAGAAACTGAAATTTTTTCTTAATTGCCACAAATATAATATCCTTTTAATAATAATTTATTTACTAATTACAACTATAACAATGTTTCACCATGAAATATGGAGAGATGAAGCTCAAGTTTGGTGTATTGTCAGAGATTTAAACCCGATTGATATATTTAAAACCGCAAGAATTGAAGGACATCCTATACTTTGGTATTTATTGATTCTGCCTTTTGCAAAACTCGGATTTCCCGTAATTTCAATGCAAATAATGAGTTTATTGTTAGTTTTTTCGGCGGTATTATTTCTATTATTTAAATCTCCGTTTAGCAAATTTCTAAAAACTATTATTGTATTAAGTTCCGGACTTTTGTATTTCTTCCCTATTGTTGCCAGAAATTATGCTTTAATTCCAATACTTATATTTCTTCTTGCCGATTTATACCCAAAAAGGGAGAAAAAACCGTTTTTATATATTCTTATTCTGATTCTTCTTTCAAATACACATCTTTTAATGCTGTGTTTTTGCTGTGTATTGTTTTTGTTTTTTGTAACTGAGAAATTTTCAGAATATATAAAAAATAAAGATATCAGAATATTATATCCGATTATTATCTTTTTTTTAAATTTGTTTTATCTGTTTTTAATTTTCAATAATGCTTCAACGGAAAATTTTGCGGTCGCCGGATATGGTTTAAAAGGGCTTACTCTTATTGAGATATTGCAGGATTTTTCTAATATTTATTTTTCTCCTTTATTTAAAAATTTTGAAAGTATAAATTCTTTTATTTTTTATTCTTGTATGGGATTGCTTTTGTTCTCGTTTTACAGATTTAACAAAAAATGTATGCTTCTCTTGTTATTAAATTTAATATATTTTATCTTTATATATTCAAAAATATGGTTCGGAGGAGTACCATATCAAAAAGGATTTGTTTTATATCTTATATTAATTTTCTGCCTCTGGGTTGTACAAAAAAATAGCAATATTGAATACAAACGGCTGAATAATATAAGTGCGGGTATTTTGTTTATTATCAGCATGCTGCTTTCTCCAATTGTTGTTATGGGTGATATAAACTATAATTTTTCTGGCGGAAAACAAACTGCCGGTTTTATAAAAAAGAATTTAAAAAATGAAAATACATTTATTGTATTGGGTTATCCGTTTACATATTCGCCTATAAGTGCGTATTTACCAGATAGAAAATTATATTATTATCATCAAAACTACTATATTACCTACTTTAATTTCAAAAAAGATAAAAGACCGCAAAAATCAGAATTCCCACATAATACAAAGTACTATATTGTTCAGGATGATTTCATTCTGAATGAAAATATGGGATTTCATTTAATATTTACTTCAAATAAAGAAAATATAAGTTCTAATAAAGAAAAAGAAATATTCAGTATATATATTCAAGAATAAATATATTTTAATTCATTATCATAAAAATATATTTTTTAATAAAATTGACAATATACGTTCCCCAGAAAAGAATTACGAATGTGGAAAACAACAATGCCGGACCAAACGGAATCGCAGAAAATCCATTATTAACCACTATTTTCTTTAAACCGGTTATTGTATCAACAGCAAAGAAAATCAGTGCAATAATTATTGCAAATATTAAAAACAGATTTAATGTAAATATGTTTGATAAAATCCAATAAACTAATGCCAGCACTATAAAAACAGATAAAGATGTAAGAAGCCTGTATTCTTTTTGTTTATATAGCCCCGATAGAAACTGCGGTAATATACAAACAGCCTGCAAAATAATGGCAAAAGCAACGGCGGCAATAAGATATTTCCAGCCCAAAAGCGCTCCCGATGCCGCAGCAAGATATGTATCAGCTTCTCCGAATGCCCGTTTGTTTTTATTAACATATTCATTTATATCAATTTCATCAGCTTCTTTTATTTCAGAAGACTCATTATCACTGATTGTTTTCTGTTCTGATTCAACAGAGTCGCATTCCTGTTGTTCTTCATTCTGCTCTTTTACAGCTCCGATTTCTTCTTGTTTATCTTCTTTTCTTACAAGATAATAAGCAACTTTTGCTGTAACTTCCATTACAATAACACCGGCAATCAGACCAAACGCTGGTATTGAATAATTTTCAAGCCCGTGAATGTATAAAGAATATATTATTGCCGTAATAATTAAAATCCAGCTGTGTATATCATATATTTCCTCTTTTTTTATATCCGTAATTATAATAACAATGGAAATACACAATAAAATCAACAATAACAGAGATTTAAGACCCGTTCCGAATGCAATATATACACATAAAAATAATATTGCCGTGACAGCTTCGACTATCGGATATTGAATACTGACTTTTCCGCCGCAGCTCCTGCATTTACCCTTAAAAATAAACAAATACGATAATACGGGAATATTATCATACCACTTAATTTTATTATTACACAACGGACATTTTGATGAAGGAAAAACAATAGATTCTTTTGAAATTGCCCTTAAAGCGACAACATTTAAAAAACTGCCTATACATGCTCCTGTAATTAGAACAAAAAAACATATTAAAAAAACTTCCAACATAATATATGCTCTTTTCTATACCTTCTCTTTTTCCGATAATATGTTTAGCAGCATATTTAATGCTTTTTTTAATCTTCTTGATACCTGCATTTGTGATATCCCCAGTTTTCCCGCAATCTGTGTCTGGCTCATATCCTCAAAATAGTTCATAATAACTACTTCCTGAAGTTTTACATCAAGCTTATTTATGGCATCTTTAATCAAAATCTTATCTTCCTGAAATGATTCTAAATTGTAATGATTATCATCTGCTATTTTATCAAATAAGGATAATGATTCATCATTTCCTGTATTTATAACCTGATCTAAAGAAATAGTTTGTTTCCTTCTCTCTACATCAATTACCTCTTTAATTTTGCCGACAGATGTTCCCAGTTCTTCCGCAAGCATAAACTCAGACGGTTCATTTCCGTGTTCATCTTTTAATTTTTGCATTAATTTATTAACCCTATAAGCGAGTTCATAAATTTCACGCGGCGCCTTTATCATTGAAACTTTATCGCGTAGATAATGTCTTATTTCACCTGTTATCAGATATGTAGCATAAGTTTTAAAATTTTCGCTCACTTTAGGATTGTATAATTGAATTGCTTTAACAAGCCCGACACTGCCTACCTGAATAATATCCTCAACGGGGTCAGTATTTCTTCTCGCAAGACCGCGTGCTATTTTTTTAACTAACGGCATTGCTGCAAGTGCTATAATATTCTGCAAATGTTTTTTTTGTTTTTCGTCATTTGTAGATTTATACAGTTTAAGCCACTCGCCTATTTCTTCATAATTAATGGTGTAATCAGCCATTAATTTTTCCTCTTTCTCATTCTCTCTTAATTTATTATATCATTATTAAGCTCAAAGGAATATGGTAATATATCGTTAATATATAAAGAACAATATTTCTCATTTTCATCTTCAAGAATAATCTCAGCATCATATCCGTTTGCAAATTCCTGAATCCATTGTCTGCAAGCTCCGCAGGGGAAACATTTTTTTGTTTTCGGAGAATATACCGCAATTTTTACAAGTTTTGATTTTTCACCGTCTGCAATTGCGGAAGAGATAGCATTACGTTCGGCACACAAAGCAAGTCCTAAACTTGAGTTTTCAATATTACATCCGACATATATATTGCCGCTTTCAAACAGAACAGCAGCTCCTACCGGAAATTTTGAATAGGGACAGTATGCATTTACCGAAACCTTTTTTGCTTTTTCCAAAAGTTCTTCATTCAAATTCATATAAAACTTTTTCCTTCCAGTTATATTGTATATTAAAACACCTTATAAAATATAGTGCATTTGAATGATAAAATAATATTGTGTTTACAATAGTTAATCTATTTACCTATAAATGCATAAAATATATTATTATGGTAATATCTAAAAATGAATTAAAAAGCACGGGATATTTTCGGAGGAAAATTGTCGGAAAAGATTAGGATTACAGGCGGCAGACAACTTAAAGGGGAAGTTTTAATCAGCGGTGCTAAGAATGCTGTGCTTAAGCTTATGGCAGCTGCTCTTTTAGCTAAGGGTGAAAGTAAAATATACAATGTTCCGGAGCTCACAGATGTAATAATCATGCTTAATGTTTTAGAACAACTGGGAGCTAAAACCGGATATAACAAAAATGAGAAATCTATAACAATAGATGCGGCAAATATAACAAGTGTAACCGCAAGTTATGAACTTGTAAGCAGAATGAGGGCTTCTTTTGTTGTATTGGGAGCTTTGGTCGGAAGATGCAGAGAAGCTATAGTTGCACTGCCCGGGGGCTGTGCTATAGGCGAAAGAAAAGTTGATTTTCACATAAAAGGTCTTGAAGCGTTGGGCACACAAGTAAAAATTGAAAACGGCTATGTTCATGCCAGAGCTAAAAAGCTGATAGGAACAGACATTTATCTTGATATCCCGTCAGTGGGTGCTACAGAAAATATCATGCTTGCATCTGTTATGGCAGAAGGCTCTACACGTATTCAAAATGCAGCACAAGAACCTGAAATTGTTGATTTGGCTAACTTCCTGAATGCAATGGGTGCCGACATAATAGGAGCAGGAACTTCAGAAATTGTCATTAACGGCGTTAAACAGGAAAATTTAAAACCCATTGAATACACAACTATACCTGATCGTATTGAAGCCGGTACTTATATGGCTGCATTTGTAGCAACAAAAGGAAAAGGAATAATAAGAAATATTTTTCCTAATCATTTGACTTTCTATACTTCAAAATTAACTAAAATGGGAGCTGATATTAAACTCATTAATCCTACTTCCATAGAAGTTTCCTGCAGAAGAAAACTTGAAGCCATAAATATTATTACACAGCCTTATCCCGGTTTCCCGACAGATTTGCAATCTTTAGCTATGGCGCTTGCAACAGTCGCGGACGGAGTAAGTATTATTACCGAAAGCCTGTATGAAAACCGGTTTATGCAAGTTCCCGAATTAAGAAAAATGGGGGCTGATATTCATCAGGAAAGAAACCATGCATTAGTTAAAGGTGTTAAAAATTTAACGAGTGCAAATTTAAAAGCTTCTGACCTTAGAGCAGGTGCTTCACTGGTTATAGCTGCACTTATGGCAGAAGGAGAAAGTACTATTGATAACATTTATCATATAGATAGAGGTTATGAACTCATAGAGAATAAGTTTAGAATGATAGGAGCGGATATTCACAGATATAATGATGAAAGTTCTGCTGTTATTAACCAAGGTAAAGGAAGCTTAAGTGAATCACAATTATAAAAGATGGTATGATCATGATCCTGTTTTACTTGAAGTAATTAACCTTCTTCAAAATTATCAGAATGAATTAAAGGCTCAAGCTGAAATATTTCTTCAAGAAATAGAAAAAAAGGTTTCAAAAGAAGCAATCGATAAATTCTACGAAATGGTAAGACCAAAAGTATGTAACCGCTGGTATGATAAGGACCCTGTTATATCCAGAACAGTTGAACTTTTAAGAGTTGTCCCGCCTGATGTTCAGAAAGCAACAGCGCAGAGTTTTTTAAAAGCTCTTGAAGATATGGGTGTTTATAAGAAAGTATAAATTAATCAAATACTTCTCCGGTAACAATATTAACTCTTAAAGGTCTAAATAGTTTTATATATAATATTTGACCGTCTTTTACAGTGAAATCTCTTCCTTTTGTTATTGTTTTTAATGA